>CAMWKG010000005.1 GCA_947174785.1 uncultured Mollicutes bacterium | reverse complement strand
TCTCCACATTCACATTCATGCCAGTGGTTTACCTCATCCTTAGACCATGTGTCTGGATAAGTATGCGTATGGTATATTACTTCTGTTTGCTCATATTCACACACAGTACAGCTGCGTTTTCTTTCGCCTGGTGTTTGCACAGTTGCAGGTCGTGCGATTTTCCAATCTCCAAAAGTATGAACTCCCTCATCCTTTTTCAAGCCACATAAGCATTCATGCCAGTGATTTGCCTCATCCTTACTCCAATCCTCCGAATACTTATGCTCTGTAGCAATAATAGTAATATCATCGATTTCCTTAAACTCGGCATCAAAATTTTTATTACACTTATCACAATGATAATGTGCCTTCGCTCCAATCATACCACAATAGGCTGGCTTTTCTTCTATCCAGTCACCATAATTATGGTTAATAAAACCACAGGTTGTACATACACAATCTACTGGTGTATGTACATTATGCTTTATCAATCTTCTTCCAGCTAAGCTGCTATCTAATATAGTATATTGTGCATCTGTTATTCTATCGTAGTATTTTCCGCCACCCAGATTTATTTCAATACCTTCCGGTATAACACTTGGGGCGATAAATACATTAAATGCACATTTTGTGAATACACCACTTGTTCCGTTAGGCATATAAGGATTTGTATTTAAACAAGAAAAATCAAAGCCACTCAAATCAAGTGAAATTAATTTAGAACAATTGTTAAACATATTATTGATTGTAAAAACCTTAGCTGTATTAAACCCTTCTCCAATTTTGATTGCAGTACCTTCTTTTCCAAAAGATCCACTCAAATTAGAACAATTATTAAACATCTGTAGCATATTTACAACTTTAGATGTATCAAAGCTGCTAATATCTATGAAGGTTAATTTGCTACAACTATCAAACATACTACTTGTCACTTGTAACTCAGGTGTACTAAATCCAGTCAAATCTAAGCTAGTAAGACTGGTACACATAGAAAACATAGATTGCATTGTAATAACCTTAGATGTATCAAAACAATCTAAATCTAAAGAGGTTAGATTCTCACACTTATTAAACATAAATTGCATTTGTGTTACATCAGTTGTAATGAAATTATCAAAATTTATCGTTGTTAAGTTAGAACACATAGAGAATAGATATCCACTATTCACTGGCGCTTTAATGACTCCATCATATACAAATGCTATTTTAGTTGAATTAGATGAGCTACGAAAAACTTTTATATCTGTACTTATGGTTTGATTTGTATCCTCATAATCTGTAGGTGCTGTTTTCAAAAAATCAATTTGCGTAAGATTTGTATAACTTTCTGTGATTTTAGATTTCCAGCTACTATCAAATATGCACTCTTCCTCCGCATGAGCTAATATAGGCTTATATAAGAGAAAGAATAAACAAGCAATAAAAACAATGCTCATAATTAAAATCTTTATTTTATTCAATTTTATCATAGTCTTTCTCCTTTTCTTAGTAGTTGGTTTTACTCTCTATACTCATATACTCGTCATAGAGTTTTAAACAAGCTTCTCTGTCTAACATATTTTGAAAGGCATTTCTAGCTTTATCATCCTTTTGAAATTGATAAAAGATAGAATCTCTAAATCCTATTTTTTCTGTATCTTCTATGGTACAGCCAAAATAAACCTTTGAAATGTTTGCCCATAAAATTGCAGCCAAACACATTGGACAAGGTTCTCCTGTTGTATATAACTCACATCCGCTCAAATCAAAGCTTTGAATGGTTTTACATGCTTTGTGGATAGCCATAATTTCTCCATGACAGGTTGGATCATTGTTTTTCACAACCTGATTATGACCTTTTCCAATTACGACTCCGTTCTTAACTATGACAGCTCCAAAAGGTCCGCCATGTCCACGTCTTATTCCATTTTGGGCTTCTTTAATTGCCATCTGCATAAATTTGTTTTCAGTTGACATAATACATCATCTCTTTTTTCTTTTAATCTTTATATTTATTATATCAATTTATCAGTTAAAAAACAATCAAATCCATACCGTAATTCGACAAAACAAATGATTTCAATAAATCTAATCAAAGGATTTAATCCCAAAAAATTACAAAAAATTTATTTTTTTCAAAATTTTAATATAAAAACTGACACATTTTGGTAATTATTTATACGAAGCACAAAAAAGGTAGCTTCAAAAAGAAAGGAAAAAATATGAAAAAAATGAAATTTTTAGTTGTAACTCTGATTTTCTTCTTCTGTTATGGAATGAAAGCATCATTTCAAGCAGATGCAGCTGGCGAACTCATTCAGATTTATGAGGATGAAGATTTAGATGTTCATTCTGCAGTCGTTTTGAATTGTGGATACTATTTCTTTGGCTGTGCTGGAACACAAATTGATGAAAGTAGCATTAAAGGGGATTATGATTATTTGTACCAACCCGAAAAATCATATCAGGTGGATTATCAAATGATTGATGAATACTTTAACATTCCCGATTCCATTGATTTAACTGTTTTAGGAGAAGCCTTCTGTGATTCCTTTGGCAGTATGAATATTTATTATAATGGAATACGTATCGTTCATGTAAAATCCTATGCTGTCTTTTTTACAGATGGTGAAGTAGTCAATTTAACCTGTTTTGGTATACAAGAGCATGCACCTAACACAAATACCTCAATAGCCGGGAATATGACCCATTTTGTAGATTATGATCATCCTTCTTCTCTTTCTGAAATCAAGTCCCGCTATAGTGCAACTGATAATGTGGATGGGAATATCACAAGCAGAATTGTCTTTGAAACGAATTATGATCCGGAGCATGCAGAAATTGGCGCCTATTATATTCTACTTCACGTTTCCGATCATGCTGGTCATATTACATATGCAGCAGATGTTATCCGTGTAAAGGATTTAACTCCTCCTTCCATTCAATTAACTAAAAAGGAGCATACAGTTGAAGTGAATACTGTCTTTACTTCTGCAGATGCAAAAAAATTCTTTACGGCAACAGATAATCAAACATCTCAAAAATACCTGCGTTGGGAATACAAGGATGAATATAATTCTCAATATAATAAACTGGGTACCTATACAATCACAGGAACGGTAAGGGATAATGATTATAACTCTTCCTCTGCCATATTAACGATTCATGTAGTAGATACAACCAAGCCCAACATTTCCTTACTTGCAGGCGGAGATACCATATATGCTGATCATGTACTTGCGGATGATGAAATAAGAGCTTTGTTAAAAGTAACAGATAATTATTACTCTCTTTCTAATTCTAAAATACAAATCCTAGAAAACACCTGTACAGGTGTACAAGGGAAGGAATATAAATTAAAGGTATCTATTACAGATGGCAGTAATAATGTTGGAGAACAGATATTTAAATACTATTTAACTGACACTGAATCTCCAATTATTATGGTTGAAAAAACACTGTATATCCCTTTAGGGGCAACCTATACGAATGAACAGATTATCCAAATGCTTAAGGAAGCTGGACTTATTAGCAGCCAAAGTGCAGATGTTTCTCTTATTATAGAGGAGACTATAGATGCAAAGAATGAGGGTTCCTATCAAATCACTTATATAGAAACTTTACAGGATGGCTCTAAAAAAGAAGGAACAGTTCTTTTAAATGTGTTTTCTCCTGTTGCAGCTTCTTCTGATGCTTCTACACAAAATCCAAGCTCATGGTATTATTTACTCCTAATTCTTCCTGTTATGGTTGCAGTCATACTCATCGTTTTAAAAAAGAAAAAATATGAAAAGGATTAAATACTGCTTTTGGCTCTTCTTCCTATTCCCACTTCTTATGATTCAGGCTCACGCAGAGGAGGAAATATATACTCATGTTCATATCGTCGATTATGACAATCCATTATCCTTTAACGAAATCAAGGCACGATATACCTCTTATGATGCAGTTGAGGGAAATTTGACAGATCGTCTCATCTTTCATTCTGATTATGAACAGGATTATCTTGAAAATAGATTATCCATCAAATCCTATTCTCTTTTTGTTTCTGTAACAAATTCAAAAAATAAAACTATAGAGTGGGAAGATGAAATATCTGTAAGGGATTTTACAGCACCTCTATTAAGTACTAAGGAAAAGGAAATCTACATAGATTTATCTAAAGAGAACCCTCAAGAAACTCTTGTTTCCTATCTCATCATATCGGATAACTATGATACAGTCTTTGAACATTTTATTTTTGAAGGATTAGAAGATATAGAACAAGGGGCAGGTACTTATTCTATCCGTTGTAGTACTATGGATAGCTCAGGAAATTCTTCTAATGAGGTCATCCTTATTTTGCATTGCTTTGAAACCATTCAAAGACACATTGCATCAGCTCCTATTCTTATTGAGAATAAAGCCTTGTCCTCTAATGAACTTTTGGCTTTATTTTTACAAAACAATACGATTGACACTGCCTATCAGGAAGTACAGATTCAAAGCTCCTATTTGGATACTCCATTAAAGCAAGGGATTTATCAGGCTGAATTTACTTTTAATTATGCGGATGGAACACAACAAATCTATCAGTGCAAAATCATTAATACTTTAACAATAGAAAAGAAAAAAGATGATAAAATCATCTATATTTCTTTAAGCTGTATTCTATTGCTAGGATGTATAGGAGTTTTCATCTATAGGAAACGTCGCTAGTTTTTAAGAACTTTAATCTGAATATCTATCGAATCATAGGAACAAGCTGTACCATAGACACTATTATAATATTCTATATTTAAAGGATCCATTTCCTGATACTCTAATATATATGTTTTAATTCTATTGTGGACAAAAGCCTTAATTTCCTCTTCTTGCAATTGAGTCTCTGTCTTATATATCTTATAACTGAATTCGACATTTAGATGTAAAACCTCTTTAAAATCCAAGCCATGCTTATAGTCTTGGAATAAAATAGAGGTTTTCTCTATTTCGTCTATAAATTCTTTAGCTGAGCTAAAATAAGGACTACTCGGATTTTTGACGACCTCTTTTAAAACACCCTTATAATAATAAATTGCACTTTGTGCATGAAAGTTTTTTACAGGCTTACTATCAATTGTCCAAATTTCTTCTAAAACAAGCATAGGAAATAAAATGCTTCTATCCTTATAAAATTCTCTAGCAAACTTTAAAAAATGGAGAGGTGGAACAACTAAAAAGGAATCATCAACATCACTTGTAGATACAAGGAGTGAGTTTAAAACACTTTCCTGATTAGGATTTTGAAAATCAAATAAATCATCCATTTTTTCAGTTGTAATAAATATATAACAATTAAAATCAATTTCTAAAGAATACTTTATATAATCTATAAACTCAAGAATAAACTCTTCATTTAAAAGCTCTTTATTTAACACAATACTAGAAACATGCTTCAAATTCATAACAAAGGATGTAGAATTCTGAAGATTATAAAATAAATCAGGTATACTTTTTCCAGAGGTTTTTGCAAATTCTCCCTTACCTTTATTTTCTGTGGTTTCTGTTTTACCTATATCACTACTTAAGGGCAAATAGAAATATCCTTGATATTCATCCTCCTTCTTTTCTATTCCAATGCTTGCAATAAAAAGAATCTTTGAAATATCATAGCTATTACAGCCTACAAGTAAAAGCATATTGACAAAAACAAGAAAAATACATAAAGCTTTTTTCATTCCATACGCCTCCTTATTTTATTATTTACCCTTAAAGGCTGATCTCTTTCATCAAGTTTAAGATTGGAAGATGATAAAAAGAATTTGTGAATTCCTCGAATATCAAAAGGTAAGAATGGATAAAAATATCTTACGCCTAAAGTCTTTTGATTATATAAGAAACAGGCTAAGAAAATACTAGCTATAACAACACCAAAAAGACCATAGATTAAAGAAGAAAATAAAATACATAATCTTGCTAAGCTTATCGCTATAATGTTTGTAACATTAGAGCTAACCACAAAGGATAACATAAAGCAAATCGCTGTTGCAGTCATTATAAACACACCGGCAATTCCTGAGGAGATTAGGTTTTGACCAACAATGATACCACCAATAAGAACAATTGTAGAGGAAACTGTGACTTTATTCTGCCTAAAGCCAATCAAATAATACAGTTCAAACATTCCCAGTACAATCAATATCTCGACAAAAATGGGAAGATATATCCCTGTTTGCGATACCTTTAAGGTAGACAGTACCGTAAGAGATAGGCTGTCCATTTGTATTCCACTAAAGGCAGATAGTATTCCACAAAAAAAGATAGAAAATATAGCAGAAAGAATCACAAACCATCGTTCAAAAAAAGAAAATAATGGAATGTTTAAGGCATCAATTTTTAATCTTGAAGAATAGGCAAGTGTAGTTGGAAGACAAATAACAATACAGTTTCTTTCAATCACTAATACAAATTCTCCATTGTATAAACGTCTACAGGCTGTATCTGGCGTTCCTACATAGTGAAAGGTTGGGAAAAGATGGTGCTTCTGGAAATAAGACATAATGTCTTCAATACATATGATAGCATCTATATCAATTTCCTGTAGCTGCTTAAGAATGCTTTGACGCATCTCATCATTATGAATATCCTGAATGGATAGTAAAGAAAGTATCGTCTTGCTTCTTCTTCCTACAGTAACCGTATCAATATTGAGTTTATCATCCTTAACGCGAGTTCTAATAAGAGCAATGTTTTCCTTGAAATTTTCAACAAATCCATCTCTTGGGCCAAATACATTATCAGGCTCGGCAATGGAATCTCCTGTTTGCCTTGAAGGAGCCTTAGATAAATCCAAAACATAATATTGCTTATTTCTTTCACAAATTAGAAGCCCGCAGAAAATAAGCTGTATGATTTCATCCTCATCGCCATCTAGCTTCTTACAGATTCCTGGTATGATTTCATCTAGCTCACTATATCTATCCTCTAGTAATCTAGGATATAAATCCTTCATAAATTCAATGATATTACAAAGATGCTCTTGATATATAATTGTACAATTTGCCTTTGTCTCCTTATAGATTACATCTTTATTATTCTTCAGTTTTTCTAGCATGGTAGCACTCCTTTATAAACCAAAACAAAATCAAAACATTACATAGCAAAATTCCTGCAACTACCTTCATAAATAATCCTTCCATAGGAATAAACATATAGCATACAGAACATAAGATAACGAACATCAAAAATAATGTTCCACTCATCAAATGCTTATGAATCCCTATTGAGCTTCTTACTATACTCATATTATAGGAGTATTTAAAAATGCAGCTTATTAATATATAAAAGACATAAGCAAATTCAAAATTTCCGATGTACTTTGTAATAGGCTCAATGGACCAGCTTATAAAGCCTACTCCATTTAATCCTTTAAATAATGTATCTCCTGCATTCGTAATTAAAATAAAATATTCTATTCCAAATAAGAAAAAGGAACTAAATATAGCTATAATAAAGTTTGCTTTAGAAAACTTTATATCCTTCTTATTGATGAGAAACGTTAGATTATTCCCAAAAAACATTACTGCAAAAATAGGCAATGAAATTAAGCTCATCTCTTTTATTGGGAAAAGTAAGGAGATATCTAAATTCGGATAAAAAAACAATGTTAAGGCCAGTATAGAATATCCCAGTATAATAAACAACGTAGAGATTTCCATAATATCTTTTGGTTGATAATAAGATAAAGCCACTAATACAACTGCTATAAATCCGAGCATAATGTAAAAGTTTCCTGTAGGAATAAATATCTTAGATAATAAATATATACAAAAAGATACTCCAAATATATTCTCTAACAGGAGTATAACACTATAAAAATATTTGAAATTGGAATTTTTAAAGGCATCATCATACTGATAGAGGACAAGCTTCTTAGGAAGAAATGCAATTCCTAATACAATCGCTATCGCTACAATAGCAGTATAATAAATTCCCATATTTCCATAGGTATTATAAAAATAAGGAAACATTATAATCCTTAACCAAAGATAATTATAGACACTTACAAATAAAAAAAAGCTTATTCTAGACAGCTTGGTCATATGCATCACCAACTATAGTATGTCTAAAATAAGCTGAATTTATTTAATTAAAATGTCTTTTTAATACTCTTTTTGAAACAATCATTTCAATTTGCTCAGATAAAACTGTAACTTCTATACGACTAAGCTTAGGTAAGCTTTCTCCATCCGTATTATATGGGATTGCATTTTTAGAGGTTATAATCATATTACTTGTTTCAAAATGCTCAATGTTATGCTTGTAGCGTTCACCTAACAGCATAAACAATGCAAAATCAATGGCATTAATAAATCGATTTGTTTTTCGTATTAATGTCACATAAAGTTTTCCTTCATTCAGATAAATTCTTTTCTTACGATGAAGCTTGAAGGAAGCTAAATATCTTGAGTTTGTAGCAAGAAATAAAAAGAATTTACCTGAAATAGTTTTTCCATTGGTTTGGATATCAATATGAATTGTTCTATCCTTACTAAAGGATTTTACAGTTTCAAAATAATATGCAAACTTTCCAAATCTCTTTTTAACCTTATAGTTTGCTGCATAGCTGACATCAGTTAAATTTCCGGCTGCTAGTCCATAAATGAAATACTGACCATTAATTTGGTTTACATCTAAAAAGGTCTTGTTCTCATTTAAAATGATTTTCATTGTCTTGCGTAAGCTTTTTTTAAGTCCCAATGTCTTTCCTGTATCATTACAGGTCCCAGTTGGAACGTAAGCTAAAGTAGGACGATTTTTAATCATCATTAGCCCATTTACCACTTCATTGATAGAACCATCGCCACCAGCAGCAACCACCAAATCATAATTGCCAGCATTTTGCAGTACATAATCACGAATGGAATTTGGACCAGTAGAGGCAAAAGTTTCTACAATTTCATATTTACTTTTTAGTTTTTGGCAAATGTAATCAATATTTTTAACAATTTTACTTTTGCCTGAATATATGTTGTAAACAACTAAAGCCTGCATAATAATCACCTATTTTGTTTCTTGATTGATAAACGCATCTACTTTTCTAATCTTTTGTTTAGTACCTACAAGCACCATAATATCGGATGGAACTAAATAGTCTGTACCACGAGGAATGTAGAACTTATCCTCATGAATAATACCTACGATATTTACATCAAACTTATTACGCAAATTCAAGTCGATTAAGGTTTGAGAAGGGAACTTTGGTCCTACCTGAATTTGTACAATCGCATAATCTCTATCAATTGCATAATAATCTAGAATTGCATCACTTGCAATCTGGTTTGCCAAGGAAGTGGCAGATGCTTCTTCTGGTATAATGACTTCTGTAGCCCCTAAGCGTTCATAAATTTCACGGTATCCTTCTGAATCACTTCTTACAGTTATATTCTTTACACCTAAAGCCTTTAAATTCATTGTAGTCAATATAGAAGCCTCTAAATTATTTCCTATGGCTACTACTGCATGATCTATAGAGGCAACTCCCAACTCCTTCAGAGTTGAGATTTTTGTTGAGTCGGCAATGACACAATGCTCAATGTCTCTTGCAATCTCAGTAACACAATCCTCTGATATATCCATAGCCAATATATCACAATTTAAATTCGCTAAGGATTTTGCAACAAAGGAACCAAAACGTCCTAAACCAATAACAATAAAACTCTTTTTCATCCTACAATTATCCTTTCTTCTACATATTGAATCTTCTCTTTAGACTCTGTCATCCAGTTATGGTTTACCACTCCAATAATTGTAAGTGGTCCTAGTCTACCAAAGAACATCATAAAACATAAAACAACCTTACTAAAGACATTAAGCGAAGTTGTGATTCCCATAGTTAATCCAGTTGTAGAAAAACCAGAGATTACCTCAAACAATATCTTCTCCAATCCTAAGGAAGGCTGGCTAAATCCAATCATTAAAGTACCAAGCATAATCATCATTACTGCAATTCCAAATAATACGAATGCCTTAAATATAGACCCATCTGAAATTCTTCTGTGAAATATTCTTGGCTTCTTCCCTTGCGCATAATAGAATAATGTTAAAAATATAACAAATATTGTGGTTGTTTTAATACCTCCACCTGTTGAACAGGAGGAAGCTCCGATAAACATTAATACAATGCATGTAACATAAGCACTAGGAGGAATTTGATCTAGTGGCATTACAGTAAATCCAGCTGTTCTACAGGTTACTGCAGTAAACAGGGCCTGAAGCCAGCTTATCTGATCAAACATAGACAGCTTAAGAATAAGCATTCCTACTATAGTTAAGATAAATGTCATCAGCAATACTATTTTACTATGGATAGATAATTTCTTTAAGCTATGCTTAGAAACGATTTCCTCTATTACAATAAAACCTAGGCCACCACATAAAATTAAAAATATCGTTGAAATATTTAAAAGAATATTATCCTTAAAAGGAATTAAGCTTTGTTCTCCAAAAATATCAAAACCTGCGTTATTAAAGGAGGCAACAGAATGAAATATAGCAGCTCCTAAAGTTTTCAAAAAGTCATAATGATAGTAAGACATCAATGCGATATAATTCAAAAGAACACCAATCACCTGAATAATTAAAGAAATTAATATAATTCTTTTAACAAGCTGTACAATTCCTGCAATGGAATTTTGATTTAAGGCTTCTCTTAAAAGATATCTGTTGCTGATACCAATCTTTCCACCCAATATGGCAAAAAAGCATACCGCAATCGTCAAAAAGGAAAGTCCTCCGACCTCCATTAGGATAGCCATAACAATCTTGCCAAACAAACTGAATTTTGTTGCTGGAGAAACAACAGATAAACCTGTTACACATACACTAGAGGTGGACATAAATAAAGCATCAATAAAGCTTAAGCGATCTCCACGTACTGCCCACGGAAGCATAAAACAGATAGTACCAAGCAAAATTACCGATAAAAATGTTAAAATGATAAATACATATGGATGTATCTTAATTTTTCTTTTCTTTATCATATAATCCCTCACTTGACTAATTATACTATATTTTGGTAATTTTAACAATAAAAACAAATAGAGAAAAGAAAAAAGCCGAATTTTTCGGCTCTATAATTCTTCTGGTAAAGCTTTAGATACGGCAATCGCTAAGGCTCCATCTCCAATATGACAGGAAACAGATAAGGATAATGGGTTACAAACAACATCCTTAACACCAAATTCTTTTTTTACAATTTCTACAAATTCTTCTGCATTAGTTCTATCTGTTCCGCTATAAGCCACAGATAAGTGAACATTATCTGTTCTACCATCTATCTCCTTCAAAAAGCCTTCTATACTAGCTTTTGCTGAATCTATCATAATACGTTTAGCATTTTCTAAAGTACGATTCATCATACGATGCTTATCTAGCTTCTCACCAAAAATTCTTAAAACGGGTTTGATTTTTAATAAATTACCTACTGCTGCAGCTGCAGGAGTGATTCTTCCACCCTTACGTAAGTATTTTAATGTATCTACCATAATATAAATGTCTGAATGCATCTTAACCTTCATTAAAATATCATGAATTTCCTGACCGCTATAGCCCTTCTTTGCAAGCTCTATGGCATCCATTACAGATTGTCTTTGTGTAACAGATATTCTTTGATTATCAACTACAAAGACACGTCCCTTATATTCTGCCTCTGCAACACGTAACGCACTAGCACAGGATTCAGATAATCCACTAGACATTGGAATATAAACAATCTGATCATTTTCTTTTAAAAGCTCATCCCAAATGGACATAACAAAGCCGATAGATGGTTGAGATGTAGATACTAAAACATCTCCTAAAAGCTTTTCGTAAAATTCTTCTTGTGTTAAATTAATATCTTCAAAGTATTCTTCTCCTTCAATAGTAAAGGGCATAGGTACAATTTTAATTCCTATTTCTTTTGCTTCCTTTTGCGTTATACCACTATTACTATCTGATACGATTGCTACTTTCATTTTCAATCCCTCACATTGTAGTTTTTATATTAGGTTAAAATTTAAACCTTTCCTACAATTTATATCAAATTATTACATAAATGTCAACTATGTTTTACGTTCTTTAAAAGAAAATGTTTACAAAATGAACTTATTTCTTTTTTGTTGGTAATCCTTGGCAGGTCTCAAGTATTACCTCTTGCAAATATTCTTGATGATCCAAATTCTGGACACAAGCCATAGGCTTAGCTCCGTTATAAGGAATTTGATCTTCTAATTCAAATTTTTGATTAGTAGGTGTCTTCTTGATTAAAAGTCTGTCATCATAAATTCCGCCAAACAAAAGACCATTATAATATAACAAATATTCTCCCATCATTGGACGGCAAGTAATTTCTTTTAAGCCACTCAATTGTTCCAAAACAAAATCTCTAAACTCTTTGGAGGTTGCCATATATTTCTTACTCCAAATACATTACAAGATTGTCAACAGTTATATGATAACAAATCGCCAATTTTTCAAACCAATCTGGGATCACTTCATAATCTCCTGCTCTGTATCTTTCAACGATTTTAGAAGATAAGTCAAATAATTCCTGAAATCCAAAGTTCCCAGATAATCCCTTTAAAGTATGTGCTGCACGAAATGTAGCTTCCCAATCCTTATTTTCTACAGCCTGTGTTAATTCTAAATAGGTTTGATCCTCTAAAAACTTTTTCAAGAATTTAGCTAGCATTGCCTCATTATTGGCAAAACGATGAAATACTTCCTCTGGATTAACATTTATACTATTATAAAACTCTTTTAAATTCATAATCTTTTACTCCTTTATTCCATTATTAAATACATATCCGCACTTCTGTTTTTTCGCTTGAATCAAATTCTGATTTGCAAGCTTTACCAGATCCTCAATTCTACCTAAGGTATGGCACGCACCAACATGAATCTTATTCGTTTTAGAAATATCCTCATAGGTAGATTTTACTAAAGCCTGAAAATGCTCTTCTTTCATCTTTTCAAGTAAAATGAAGAATTCATTTTTACCAAAACACATTAAAACATCTGTTGAACGAATATGTCTTCTAAAGGCTGAAACCACCTGTAAAAGATCCTTCTCATCCGCTTCAACCTCAAATTTGGCAATCGAATATAATCCTGTTGTTCCCATCAATTGCTCCTCAAAGAATGCTTTGTTAAAAATATTTAAAGAAGGATCTATATATTTTCTTTCACCATAGCTATCAATTTTCGCAATGATTTCTGCTTTCGTGTAATGGCTGTCTATAATCGCTTCATCTTTAAGTGGCATTGCAATTTCTAGAATATAAGAAACAACTCCACATTCAAGATAAATGGCATTAAGGCAGAATAATTGATTTCCGCAATAAGCTATCTCACTCGCTCTACCTCTAGTCATTAATGCTCTATCATAGGCACCTACTCTACCAGCATGAATAAATTTATCCACCTTTGATGTCTCAATAAGATTACCCTCTGTATCGGTATGGTAAACCTTAGAGTTTTCTAAATTAAATATCCTTACACGGTCATGTACACTATATAAATTTTTCAAAAATTCTTTAAGGTCTGTTTCGGAATGTAAAGATATAAATGAAGCTTCCAAAGTATCTGGATGATCAATGATTGTCATCGTTGAAGAATTTTCTGTCAAGGTTGCATCATAGTAGCGAATGCAATGCTTTCCACAATTCTTCGCATTATATAAGGCTCTATCTGCACAATTAAACAAATCATCATATACCTTGCCACAATCCTTTGTTCTAGCAACACCTATACTAACAGATAATTGGAGGTTATTAAAAGGCTCTGTTAGAGATGAGAAAATTCGTTTTATCGTTGCATCCTGTGTTGGATGTTCTTCGAAAAATGCTAAGAATTCATCTCCACCAATACGAGCAATAATATCGCTTTTTCTTAATGCATGAGTTAATTTTTCGGAAATATGCTGTAATGCTTG
Source organism: uncultured Mollicutes bacterium (assembly GCA_947174785.1). Lineage (GTDB taxonomy): Bacteria > Bacillota_I > Bacilli_A > Acholeplasmatales > Anaeroplasmataceae > Pelethenecus. Next base: position 55,915 of record CAMWKG010000005.1, on the reverse strand, counting down.
ATTTCCAAAATTATGACCATAGGTATCATTAAGTGTCTTAAAATAATCTAAGTCAATGATAAGCATTACATAATCCTTATCCTCTCTTAACGCTTCTATTATTTTTTCCTTTGATGTACCAGCATTATATAGAAGTGTTAAAGAGTCATGCGTTGCTTTATGCTGTAATTCCTTTAATGCCTTTCGCTCATTATTTATGTCAATAATCTTTCCGATTATACCTGTTCGTACTGCTGGCTCGCCCTTGAATAAGGAACGCCCTGATACGCGTACCCAACGAGGTTCTGTGCCAAACAGCATCATCATTTCCATACTGAAGGCATAATTTTTTGGAGTAGTATTCTCAACCAGCTTTACAAACTCATCTAATTTTTCTTCTCCAAAAATCTTCTTGAGGTTTTCATCCTTTAGCGGATTCATAATAAGCTCATCAAGACCAAGCTTCTTAACTCCAAAATCATAAATCATTAAAAGGGAAGATTCCATAACATATTCAAACTGAATTTCGTGAGAAAGCTCGGCAAAGAATCTAGTCTTTACTCGTTCATTTTCTAGTAAAGTTAAAGTTCTAGCTGAGGTAGACAATTCTTCATCCTGTAAAAGCTCATCTGCCACATGATTCATTTTATCATAGTCATCACGAGTTAATGAGTTTACTTTTAGCTCCTTGGCTAAGGTCTCTTCAACTTCAAGTAAGCATTGAATCAATACGGGATTAAACGCACCACATTCTCCGTTAACAATCATCTGAATTGCAGTTTCATGTGAAAAGGCTGCCTTATAAACTCTAGGACTAGTTAATGCATCATACACATCTGCTAAGGATACAATTTGTGCTGCGATAGGAATTTCGTTTCCCTTTAATCCATCTGGGTAACCTCTACCATCATATCTTTCATGATGCCAGCGACAAATTTGTCTAGCATATTGCACTAGCTTTTCATCCTGTAAGAAATCCAAATCATCTAGCATTGCAGCACCAAACTCAGAATGCTTTTTCATTATTTCGTATTCTTCGTTGGTAAATTTTCCAGGTTTATTTAGGATTTCATCTGGAATACCAATTTTACCAATATCGTGCAATGCGGAAGCAGTACTAATTAAGGATATATCCGTAGGAGTCAATCCATATTCACTAGTCATAATGACAAGATTTTTTAATAGTATTTCTGAAATGGTACGAATATGTAATACATGTAATCCACTCTCTCCATTTCTAAATTCAACAATATGACTTAGAATAGTAATCATCATATTACTCATTTTTTCACGCTTATAGATTTGATCTGTAACCATACCTACGAGCATTTTCTGTTTACTTGCAAGCATAAGTGTATTCATAACACGACGTCTTACAATCCAAACATCAAAAGGACGGTTGATAAAATCTGTAACACCAAGCTCATATGCACGTTCCATACAGGATGGAGAGGTTTCTGAAGAAATTACTATAACAGGAATATCCTTAATCCAACCATTACGATTCATATAGGCCAAAACCTCAAAGCCATCCATATTTGGCATGACAATATCTAAAAGAACTAAATCTATTTTAACTCCATCGTTTTGTAAATGAGCAAGAGCTTGTCTTCCATCTTCTGCTTCTATAATTTTATATTCATTACCAAGCATATCTGTAAGCAAGGAACGGTTCATTTCAGAATCATCTGCAATCAGTATGGTATGTTCTAACTTTTCTGTTTTACTCATAATTCAACTTTTCCTTTCTTATTTATTTTTTTTCAAAAATTTCAAAATTGTTGTCTGTACGGCATCAATATCAATAGGCTTAGAAATGTGAGCATTCATACCACAATCTAAACATTTTTTAATATCATCTGAAAAGGCATCAGCTGTCATCGCAATAATAGGGATATCTTTATTTGGATGGTCAAGCTTCCTTATGGCCTCTGTAGCTTCAAGTCCTGACATTAAAGGCATACGAATATCCATTAAAATTATATCATATGTACCTGGCTTTGAAGAAGAGAACATATCTACACATATCTGTCCATTTTCTGCATGGTCTAAGCTTGCACCCAAGCCTGATAAAAGCATCTGCGCAATTTCCCAGTTTAAATCATTATCCTCTGCTAGTAAAATATGTACATCCTTTAAAGGCTCTACAGGAGGCTTGTCTTCTATTTGAGGCGTTGCTTCCTGCTGCATTTGATGTGCAAATTCTCTTAAGCCATAATATAAAGTAGATTTGAATAGAGGCTTACTGATAAAGCCTGTAATACCAGACTCTTGTGCCTTATTCTCCAATTCACTCCAGTCATATGCTGAAATAAGCATTATAGGAATTGCATCACCTAATTCTTTACGTAACTGCTTAGAAGCTTCAAGTCCATCTATTCCCGGAAGCTTCCAATCCATAAGAATGATATCATATTTATTCCCCTGTTTAAATGCATTAATAACTTTGGAAATAGCTGCTTCTCCAGATAAGGTCCAATCCGCTTGAATACCAATTTCATTTAAGGAGGCAATTGTCGTTTGACATAAAATCTCATCATCATCTACTACAAGCATTTTCCAATTTGGAAGATTCATTTCCTCTTCTCTTTCTACTGCCTTCTCCAAATCCAAGGTAATGTGGAATAATGTGCCCTTGCCAACTTCGCTATCTACCTCAATACTACCATTCATAGCATCAACAATATACTTGGTTATTGCCATACCAAGACCAGTTCCCTCAGTTTTATTTACACGAGCATTATCCTCACGAGTAAAGGATTCAAATATTTTCTCCTTAAATTCTTTCGTCATTCCGATACCGTTATCCTTTACACGAATATGATTTCTCACAAAGTTGTCTCCTAAAGGAGAAGCTTCTTGATTCAAGAATACCTCAATCATACCTGCCTCAGGAGTAAATTTGATTGCATTAGACAAAAGATTTAAAAATACTTGATTCAATCTGACACTGTCACAATAAACCTCTTCGGTAATAATATCCGAAATATAGATATCAAAGTTCTGCTGTTTCATTTTAAGCTGAGGCTGAACAATTGTAGCAATACCATTTAAAGCCTCACGCAAGGAGAGCTGTTCCATATTGAGCTTCATCTTACCGCTTTCAATTTTTGACATATCAAGAACATCATTAATCAAACCTAATAAATGCTTACTAGATAGACTAATCTTTTTTAAGCAATCCTGTACCTGTTCTGGATTATCTATATTGGATCTAGCAATGGCTGTCATACCTACTATAGCATTCATAGGGGTACGAATATCATGACTCATATTCGACAAAAACTCACTCTTTGTTTTATTTGCTTTAATTGCAGCTTCACGAGCAGCAGCAAGCTGTTTAATATTTTGACGACTAAACCAGACATAAATTAAGAAAATACAAAGCAGTACTACTGTCATTAAAAGACTTGCAGTTACAACAATGCCTATCCACTGACTGTTTAAATTACTGATTACTGAATCTAAAGTATCATAATCCATTATGGTTACCAAATACCATTCGGACATTGCAAGCTTTTCGCAATATAAATGAATATGTTGGTCTTTTGTTACGATCGTGCTAGAATAAATTTCATGCTTCTCCATCTTTTCGGATAATTCTTTTATATGACGTTCTCCATCTTTACTTACTGCACGAATTTGTTCAAAATAGTCAGCATATTCATGAACTTCCTTTTCACCCTGAATAACGAATGTTCCATCCTTTCGGATAATATGTGAATATACCATCGTAGCATCATCACGGTCCATATCAAGCATCGTTATTATGTCTTCATTAGACATACCTGCGATTAAAGCTATACAAGGAGTGACTCCATCATTCATAATATAGCCCTTTATAGGAATACCCATAAATATAATATTATTATCCTCAACCCCATTGATATCTATACCAATGCCAGCAGCAACCTTCTTTTCTCCTGAAATAAGAGAGTCCTTAAAAGGCTCTGGGTCAATTAGCTGAGTAGATTGACCTAATACCATATCCACATTGCCATCAGCATCTAAATAAGCTAAATATTCAAAGCCACGAGCTAATGCATCTTTTTTTAATTCTTCATTTATTTTTTTTCTATCCTCTATAGATAAATGTGAATTTCCATTAGGTTGTTCTGATTCTGCCAAAGCCTCAACCATATCCAAACGCAACTGAATAGCTGTTTCATATCGTTTAGCAACCTGTTTTCCCATGCCTTGCATATACATTTGAGCAACTTTATCTACTGTGTTTCCACTACTATTTCCCATATAAATACCTAATATGGTAAACATAGCTATAGATGTTGCCACACCTAAAATGATACTTGCAAGCATAAATTTAAGTGCTTTACTTTTCCACCATTTTTTTAATTCTCTTTTAGGCATGTTAAAACCTCCTAAACAAAATAAACTCATATAATGATATTTTATCATTATTATTGTCAACAAGTCAATTTTTTCTACAAAATATAAAGAAAAAAACACAACTTTTAAAGAATGGTTTTTAAAATGAGAAAATGGCTATAGAAATAATCCATAGCCATTACACTTTAATCTTCACTTTTGTTCCATCTGCTGCTTCTACTTGAACCAAATTAAAATGTCCATGTTTTCTCGTATAGCCTTTCAATCCTTTCAAAAGAAATGGTAAAAGCTCTACAATTTCATCATATTCCATATAATCAGCACAACTGACTATCTTTTTCCATAGCCATTTCCAACGAAGCATTGATGTCGGCACCCAAAAAAATAATTTTAAGTGCGGTCTTGAAATAGATACCTTCATATTATTCTACAACAACTCTTATCTTATCTCCATCAGCAGAATCAACAGATATAAGTTCTCCTATTACACCCTGTTCAACTAAAACAAAGATCTTTTCAAAATCAATTTGATTTAAAATGTCTTTCCCATTGATGCTTGGCATAGCTACTCCACTTTCAAGACATATTTTTATAATAGACACAGGTAGCTTAACTCTAACTCTATCTCCCTCAGCTGAATCCACATTAATTTTAAATAGCATATCATCAATGTTTTTTCTTTGTTCCTTTGGTAATATCTCTGTTTTTGTTATTTCTCTACCTAATAATTCATCTAAGCTGATATGGAACAAATCTGCCAAATCAGGCAAAATGGAAATATCTGGTGCGGATAAATCATTTTCCCATTTGGATACTGCCTGGGCGCTGATGTTAACCTTTTGAGCAACTTCCTCCTGAGTCATATTATATTTCTTTCTAAGTCTTTGAAATCTTGTACCAAATGTTTCTTGCATATATGTTTTCCTCCTTCTTTGTTTTAATTCTAAAACTATTTTACCATATTTTACAGCGACTATAAGTTGTTTTTATAGAGTATTGGTTGTTTTTTTTACAACTATAGGTTGAATGGATATGCATTTTGTGCATTTTTTTGTAATTATTTGTATGAATTTTATTTTCTTTTAACTCAATATGGTATATACTTCTAGTATCACTACATTTATTCAAGGGAGAATAAAAGATGAATAAGCTCAGGTCAAAAATTAAGTATCCAAAAATAAGCAATTATACATATCCTTCTGCTGATAAGCGTTATGCTACCTATAAAAAACTAGAAAAAGAATTCAATTTATTACTCGAAGAAGAGTCCTATTATATTGTACGTTTTGATGGAAAAGGAATGACAAAGGATTATAGAAAAGAAAACCATTCTATCAATACTATCTTTTTTAAAACGATGAAGGCAATATTTAAAGCTTTTTGTTCTACGAAACCCAACATTATATTTGCTTATTCATTTAGTGATGAAATCTCCATCCTCATTAAAGGAACCTCAAGTAAAAATTCGATTACTGCAAGAGTGGAAAAGATTTTATCTCTTTACGCTAGTGAGTTATCTGTTTTGTTTTATAAAACAGCAAAAGAAAATAATCTAGAATTAAAGCGAGATAGCTTATTTGATGCAAGAATATTGAAGGTGGAAAAAGATAAAATTGTCAAATATTTTTGTTCAAGACAAGCTTATGCAATCTGTAATTTTTTACAGCTTTTACGCGATAAATATAATATTGATAGAAATATCATTCAATCCTTTGAAATTATTAGTGAATTAGAAAAGAAAAATGTCTTTTATTATAAACAGCCACCAGAATATCGCTTCGGCTTGATTTATTCTCCAAAAAAGAAAATTCCATCCTTTGAATTCGTTAATAATCTTCCTATTTTAGAAAGCTTAATCACAAATCAGCTTGAAAAAGTAAATAGTCACTAAAAAAGAAATCCCAGTTTTTTCATAAAGAAAAATCACTGGGATTTTATTTTTAGAATATAAATTTATAAACTGCTGATTCTACTTTTTTAATTGAGATAATACATTTTTTATATCTTCATTAATACAAATAGATTGACTTTTTAGCATATCGGGAGCTATTGCCTCATTTAGGTTAAGACAAGCATAGGTTGCCTTTGGATTATCCATAGTATATTTCCAGAATGGATATTTGATGATTATAGGGGTATTGCCTCCAACACCTAATTCCAAAAACAATACTTTTTTATTTTTATTTTGTTTTAAAAAGGATTGATATCTTTCCTGTGCTTTATACCAACCATCATCCTGAACAAATGCATCATCTTTGCGTAAATTTGTTGTCATAGGCTTTCCACAAATTGGACACTTTGGAATAAGACGAGTAGGGATTCTTAAAAAGGATTGTTGTTCTACCATTTCTTTTATTATAGCTTCATTATCATAGGTTTTATTATGACATGGAGTAGAACACTGGAACAGGCCATAATCTCCTTGTGTATAAAACAAACGCTCTTTTGAAAAGCCTGCCTTTTGGAAACAATGATCCACATTCGTAGTAATAACAAAATAATTTTTATCCTTTATAAGCTGATATAAGTCTTCATAAACAGGATATAAAGGGTCTTGATATCGATTAATATAAATATATCTAGACCAATATGCCCACAATTCCTCTAAAGAGGGAAAGGGATAAAATCCTCCACTATACATATCTGTAAAGTGGTACTTATCGATAAAATCCTTAAAGTTCTCCTCAAATCGCTTTCCTGAATAGGTAAAGCCTGCAGAAGTGGAAAGTCCTGCCCCTGCACCTATGAGGATGGCTTCTGCTTCCTCTATAGATTTTTTTAATTTTTCAAGCTCAGCTGAGTAGTCTTTTATAAATGTCATAGTCTAGCTCCTTAAACACATTAAAAATCACTTTTATTTTGCTTTGTGTTTTTTCTTTGTATTGCTTTACCGTTTCTACTGCAATTTGACCTGCAGCATCATTTGGAAAATGAAATTCTCCTGTAGAGATGCAGCAAAATGCTATACTATCTAAGCTATGCTCTTCTGCCAACTTTAAACAGGATAAATAGCATTTTTGTAAATTCTTTTTGTCCTCTTCTGTTAGGTATGATGATACGAAAGGACCTACAGTATGAATTACATACCTTGAAGGTAAGTTATAAGCCTTTGTCAAAAAGGCTTCTCCTACCTCAGCTTCTCTTCCTAGCTTCTTCATCATTTGGAAGCATTCTTCCCTTAATTCTATACCAGCATAGGTATGTATAGCATTATCAATACATCTATGATTTGGAATGAAACATCCTAGCATTTGGGAGTTTGCCGCATTCACAATAGCATCACATTTTAAAGTTGTGATATCGCCTCTCCACAGATATAAATCATCCTTTATAGGATTTAAGCAGTTTATATCCGTAATTCCCTTTTCTTGTAAGCGTTCTTGTAAATAGGTGTTTTGAGTATTTATAAATATTTCGCTAAACTTTCTAGGCATGCGAATATTCATTAAGCCTCTTAGAAGCAATTCTTGGGATGATTTATCTTTTGGAATATTCACTTTTTGGTTTTGTTCAAATAATAAATCTTCTATTAGCTTTATTCTTCTTTCCTCTTGATTCATCTCTTACCACCCCTTTACTCCTTCACTTCAAAATTGACTATTTCAGTATTTCTATTATTCTACAATACCATCAGTCATTGTAAATTGAGTTAAAGAATTCTCTTTTACCTGGATACAGATATAAGTAATAGCACTTTCTTTTCCAGCAAAAAATTGACGCTTTGCTGAAGGAGATATACGTAAACAATCTCCTTTAGTTAGAAGGATAGACTGATTATCAATTACAGCAGTGCCATTTCCTTCTAAAACAATATAAATTTCCTCATTCTCCTTATGTGCATGAACGAATGGAACACTCGTTCCTGCTGGTAGCACATTAAAGCTTACCTCTGCTCCTGTTAGTGATAATTTGTCATGAAGTTCAACTCTTCCTTCAAAGCTTACATTACATTTACTAAAATTTGTCATATAAAATCCTCTCTTTTCTTTTTTGTTGTAATCTTTATCATTACAACCATAATATACACCAAACAAGTTGTAATGTCAATAGTTACAACGTATTTTTTTAAAAAAACAAAAATGCTCATTTCTGAGCAATTTATATTAAATCATTCAAATGATCTACTATATCTGCAAGTGTTACTTTCTCAAGTTCCTTTTCCATAGCAGTTTGGGCATTCAATAGATGTACATCTAAAACAGAATGAATATTTTTCCCTACAGGACATTTAGGATTTGGATTTTCATGGAAATGGAACAGTCCACCTTCTAAGCATTCCATAGCCACATATATGTCATATAGTGTAATACCTTTTATGTCTCTTGTGATGATAGCCCCACCACTACCTGATTTTACTTCTACTAATCCAGCTTTTTTTAAACTTTGAAGCGTTCTTCTGATTACTACAGGGTTTACGTTTACACTCGAAGCGATAAATTCTGATGTCGTCTTGAACTCTTTTCCAAAAGTATGTATTGCAAGTAAAGTGTGAATGGCCACTGTAAATTTAGATGTAATTTGCATAATATCACCTACCCTAACTTTAGCATTATTATAAATCTAATCTCGTTGTAATGTCAAGGATTACAATTTTTTTGGAATAAAAATGACATTAAATTTACAAGTAAATAGCACTAATTTAGAGTATCAAAAAAATACAAGAAGGTAAATCAAAATCCCCTCTTGCCTAATGTCTTAAGCGTACTGAAATAATACCTTCAAAAAAGGTTAGGCGTACTGAAGTAATACCAATTATAATGAAAATCGACTGAAAATGGGCAGTTCAAATCCCCTCTGCCCTAGTAAAAGGATACCATTTTAAATATAAAATCGAGGCAAAAAACAAAAAAAACTCCACTCATTAGATCATTTCTAACAAGTGGAGTTTTTACTAGTTTTTAAGTTTATTTATTGTTGCTTCTATTGAGGTGGTAAGCCATTGCTGTAGGTCACCATAATTGATTTGAATAAATGTTTTGACCTCATCTGTCATTTGGCTTAAAGCTAAGTCCTTAGCTTTTAAAAGGGCGTTTCTTTGCTTTTCTTCGCCGAATGTTCCATCAGCCTTTAACTGTTCAACATAGGTCTGAAAAACCGAACGTACGGCGTTTATGACCGCCTCTGTGGCCTGTGTCAAAAGACCTGCCATCTTCTCATTTTTAATCTTGGAATTTATCCAAGAAATTACCTTTGTTCCAAGCATAGTGATTAACGGAATAATGAAAACCGTAAATACCACACTAAGCACGTTTAATAAAATATCATTCACGATTGTTGCCTCCTTTATGCTTTGTTTTATCGTTGATATGTTCTGTAATACGTTTGTGAGCTTGTGCCACACTTTCTTCTGTCTTAGACAGCTGCATTGATAATTGATTATATCTATCTTCCAGCTTGTCCATATTCTTTTCAATACGGTCAATAGAAGATTTGATATATCCTACATCACTAATTAAGACTCCTTCGTTCTTGCCTTCCTGCTTGTTGTCTGTCTTTGCATTTCTCTTATAAGCTAGGAATGCAAAGACAATGGATGATACTGTTCCAAGAACGCTGATAATAGATAATACGATAGTTGCTTCCATTTTCTAACCTCCTAAAATAAGACAATCACATTGTCCTGCATTCCATCAAAATTGATGAGTGCTTGCTTCTTTATATAGACTTCCTGTGAGGAGTCATACACGTAATAAATTAGACTTTTGGCATCTTCAGATACACCACCATATAGAAATCCTTTTAAGCCTCCATAGAGGAACAACCTACTATTCTACTAGCCTGCTGATAAAATGTGTATTAATTTTGAATTGACCACTTATTGTTATTAAGTAAGGAAAAGATACTTTAATGAATAAAAAAATCACCGATCAAACAACCGATGATTTTCAAAAAAGGAATATATTAATATTATAAACTATTCATTAAAAGAAAGTCTTTTAACTTGATATGTCTTACTATACTTGTAGAATAATCAATTTCATCATTTGTTATGAGAATTTTTTGCATTGAATTATCTAAATTATGGAATGCCTCAAATTCTCTATTATATGCTTTTTCTTCAGCAACACTATATGCCACCTGCACCAAATATTTCATATTTCCTTTACTAGCTATGAAGTCGATTTCTTTGCCATTATTATCGAAGACATTAACCTTGTAACCCATATAAAGAAGCTCATTATAAATGATATTTTCTAGATTATGTGTTAAATCAAATCGATTATCTAAACAACGTATAGAGTTTAATGCAACGTCTGCATTATAAATTTTCACATAAAACTCTAACTCTCTTTTTACTTTCGTTGAATATTGATTGATTGTATCAATCACATATGCTTCTTTTAAATGATCTAAATATTTCATAATTGTGTTAATTGAGCAATTCATAATATTCTTATTCACATAATCATAAATAGACTTAGCAGAGAAAATTCTACTGTTGGATTTCAAAACAAAGTTTACCAATCGCTTAAATAATTCTGTTTTCTTAATTTTGTATCTTGTGATTAAATCATTAATTACAATTGTTTCATCTAAATCATTTAAATACTTAATCTGTGCCTCTTTTGTTCCAAATTCAAATCTGTTGGGAAACCCACCATATATTAAATAGTCCATTATAGTCGTCTCAATACCCAACTCTTTTGAATACTCTATAATTTCTTTATAAACAAAAGGTCGAACTCTGAATGCAACAAATCTTCCACTTAATTGCTTGGCAAATTCGCTTGATAACAATTTTGAATTTGATCCAGTTATAAATAAAGAACAATTTTCTAATCGAAGTGTCTTACAAGCCTCAGCCCAATCATCTATCACTTGTAATTCATCCAAAAATACATAGCAAGGCCCTTCTTTTCTTTCTTGGCGCACATATTCAATAATAGAATTTGCATTTGGTATACTTAACTGTGTAGATTTATTCTCAAAATTCAAATAAATCACATTATCACTCTTTTGCTGAATCTCTGCCTTAATTTGTCCCAAAATAACAGATTTACCACTTCTACGAATACCAGTTATAATTTTAATTAAATTTGAATCATAAAACTCTCTTACTTCCTTGATATAATGTTCTCGTTTTATCATTAGAAATCACCTGCCAATATAATCATACTGAAAAGTTTTATAAAAGTCAACAAAAGTTTTCAGTAATAATGAAAAGTTTTATAAAAAATTCAAAAGTTTTCATTTCACAGTCAATAGCTTAGTTGTTTTAAAAGCATATCACAAATAAAAGAACTCTGCTACATATATATAAAATATGCAATTTTAATATAGAAACATGCCGAAAAATATGCAAAAATGCATTTAAAAACTATGTAAAAATATGCACAATAAATTAGAAGCATTAAAAAATGGGATAAAAATAAACATTATTCATCCCATATTTTATATAAAATTAGATTCTACTCCTCTATTTCCCAGTGACCAGATTTTGATGATCCAACATAATGAATATATCTTTTAAGAATCTTTCTATCGTTTTAACAGAAACACCCAAATTAGCTGCAATTTCCTTTCGAGTAATTCATTTATTTGCTCGAATTAATGCTTTTATTTGTTCGTCTTTTTGAGCGACATTTTGACTTCCAAAGCCAGTTCTATCGAAAGGAATGGTAACTGTTATAAAGCTTTCAGAAAATTCATAAGCCTTCTCATCATATTCTCTTACAATGATGGGTACGCCATGTCCTAAATGCTCCACAATACTGCACTGTAAAAAAATCTTCATTAATTCTTCGTTTACTGGTTTGATTTTTCCTGTCAAGAATTCCTCCTTTGTCATTTCTTTAGGAATGCCGCTGTAAGTGCTGCAAACCAATAAACAGCAGGTGGGAGTCCATCTGTCCATTTATTATGAACGCATGCATTAACCCAAGCTTCTTTAAAAGCTTCAAAGTTGAACAGTTTCTTCTCTCTTCTAGGGCTAGATATATCTTTCATTTAGTGTTTCAGAATATCTTATTACTTCATCTTATCTTGCCAGTTTTACTTCTATTTTACTCAAGTTTAATATTTTATTTTCTTTCGATAACCTGATGTTTTAATTATGCTTTTTATAATTTCAGAATCAGCATTTTTAAAAATTCCCATCTTCATATCCTCTATTCTTAAAGGATTGACATAATTGGGATCAATAGCTAATTTAATGTTACCTTCTAAAGATAACAATTGTTTTGCATTAGGATATTTAGCTAGTCCCAAATGGCACACATTTAAAGCTTCTTCTAAACATTTAATATTTTTTAAATATGTAGCATGTGCATGAAAATTATTGATATTATGTTTTGTCCAATAAAAATCATTAATTTCAGAATATCCTTTACTAAACTCTTCTATAATCTTATCCTTTTCAAGAAAATATTCTTCTTTTTGATTATATAATTTAGTCAAACATACTGCTAGACCATGATGTGCACTTCTATTACCATCATTTATTGCAATGGCATTTTCAAAAAGTTTAATAGCTTCCGCTTTGTTTATTTTCTCAATATAAAATGCATATTCTGTCCAATAATGATCATTACTAGAGTCTAACTCAATAGCCTTCAAAAAATATTCTTTGACAATTTCTGCAGGACTAGTGATATCCTTTTCAAATAAGGCACGTCTAAAAAATATGTATGCAAAAGTTGGATTATCTTTTTCTAACTTTTCAATTTTTTTGTAAGCTACATCTAAATCATTAGTTATAAAAAAATCATCAATTATAGCTTTTATTTGCAACGCTGCACTTTTTTCTTCATAAGTATAGGCTTTTGCTTTAGAATAAAAAGTATTGGACATCACTCCTAGTCTCTCTTTTTCTTTTGCTAATTCATAATATTTATTTCTTAATTCTTTAATGTCAACATTAGTATCACCACTTAGTTTTTTATTTGCAAATAATTTCACTAAATTAGGACTTGAATACTGCCCGTTTTTCATGTTACAAAAAGATAAACCATATAATTTTTGCATTTTTTCTGCGATTACATTCTCATCTGAATCAGTACAATGGATTAAATCAGGTATAGAAAAAGTATCTTCGTTTGAGTCCGAAATAGACAATATAAAAAGTATTCTTTTTTCTAAGGTATCCAACGTATTGAATACTTCTTCAAAGCAAAATTCCATTGCATGATCATAAGGACTACTATCATTGCATTTTTTACTTAATTGCCTTATTAAATAATTAATGTCACTTCCTTGACCTATTTTATAGGCAATCATATTCGTCATAATAGGCGATCCTTGCACTAAAGAATAAAATGTATTAATATAAGGATCAATCATTTTTAAATCAAAAATATTTTTTGAATCAAAGTATTTAATTTGCATTGAAAAATATTCAACAAATTGCTCTTTCCTAAATCCGTCTAAATCAATTCTTGCATATTGTAAATCCACCATATTTTCTCTAGTTGTAAAAATCAAGCGAGATTTGTGGGGAACCTTTATTAAAAAGTCAATAATCTTTTTGTCATTAATAGTTTCCATATTATCAAAAACGATAAGGGTTTCATAAATTGACATAATTTCAATAATTTTATTTTCCAATTCTGAATAATCATAGTCTGAAATTTCAAACACTTCTGCAATTTTTTGCAGAATCTCCTCATAAGATATTTCAACATCGCGAATTATTTTTGTTTCTCCTGATGGTAAAAACAAAGTCATCTTACCAGTTATCCAAACAATAAAATCAATTTTATCATTTAATACTACTCGATTATCTAATATTTTATCACAAAAGTCTCGTACAAAGGATGTTTTTCCAATTCCACCTAAGCCATTGATTTGAATGTTACGTATATTTTGCATATTCATTTTTTCTGTCAATCTAGCTTCATCATTTGGTCTCTCAATATATCTTACATATGGCCTCTCAATATTAGACAAATTTGACACAATCCCATAATTATTATTTCTTCTTTTAATAAAAAGAAAATCATTGTTTATGGGACGTGAACTGCTGCCTATTCTACCATATTGATCATTTTTTCTAAATACTATTTTTCTTTCTTCTTGTCCGTTTATTTTCTTTTTCAAATAAAAACCATCATTTACAAAACTTATTAATGAGCCTTTATTCTGCTCTACAGATAACAAATAAAAGATGTTGTCGTTTATTTCATATTCACCACATTTTATTTCAAATAATTTGCTAATGTATTTTTTGGCATAATCCAATATTTGTATATCATTTATTTTAGAAGATCTTTCATCTAAGCCAACCCAATCAAAATTATTAGTTACACCGTATACAATATAACCACCTTTAGTATTAGCAAAACTAACAATATCCTTGATAATTTCTAATTTTTCTCTTTCTGATGTAAAATTAAAAATCTCTTTATAATCTATTTTCTCATTTTCATAATTTAGTTTTTTATCAAATATATCTTGCAATATTTTTTTTGAATTCTTCATAACCATATCTCCCTTTTATAAATTTTTTCATAAGAAAATATAAAACTTTACAATCCTTTAATTAAAATCTTAATTTGCGACGATACAAATAGTATATCATTTTTTTTGACATTTTACCACATTTTTTCTTAATCTTTTTTTAGATTTATATTTACATAATTCTGCGTAATTCGATTTAATTTGGTAAATCCAAGTGAAATTAGGTATAAAATTGAAGAGAAATTTATATCTTTTCCACATTAATAATGCTAATCCATTTTTTAATTATTTCTTGTAATTCAACTAGTGAATTAGTACTAAAATATATTGCTCCAATAAGGGCCTCTACAGCAGTAGCTATAAATTTATGCGTTTCTTTATTTTCACTATATTTATAATCCTTAGGAATCTTATCATCCTCTCTATCAAAATTTATAATGTCAATTAATTTATATTCTTTAGCAATAACTTCTACTAGCACCTGATCTGTTAAAAAGTTTTGAACATAGTTTGATAATGGTGTTTCCTTATCTAAAAATAGTATGCACAAAATAGATTTTAATATGGCATCCCCTAAAGTTGCAAGTTCTTTATTAGTTTCACCAACAAATTCTTTCTTTTCAAAACGTGAAAAATAATTCTTATATGAAGTATCGGTTAACGCTCTCTTTATATATACATTATCTCTTTGTTCCAAATATTTTGCAAATAAATCTTGATTCATGAATCATTCTTCCATTCCTTTTTATATTTTCAATATTATGTTCAATTTGTCTGTAATAATATGTTTTTCATTAGATCCATTTGTTTTTAGTCGAAGTAAAGGAAGTATAGAATCATTTAAACATTTATCCTTAATTCTATCATGCATTGCTTGTTTACTATTTTGTTCATGATAAGAAACCCCATCGACTTCTATGGCAAGAAGCGGTTTCTTATCATACTTATTGAACAACACAAAATCTAAATGTGTCCAAGGATGATTAAGGTATTGATATTCTTCAATACTATAATTGGCTTTATCGAGTTCTATTATAGTCTTTAAACTAACATGCATTGAATAGGATATTGAAGAGTATTCTGGCTGTTCAAGAATCTTTTTGATTAGATTTTCCATTATCTCTTCTGTTGCAATTTCGTTTGTTTTTAAAATACTTTTTCTTGTTTCTGCATATTCATCATAAAGAATATCAAAAACCGAACTTACCTTTCCTTCAACTATGTCGTTATCGGTTTGATAGCAAATATATTTTACAAGGTCTGCTAATATTCCATAGTTTGAATGAGCTATTTTATCACTTGTTACAAGAATGAATTTTTCTTTTGCTCTTGTAATAGCTACATTGATTAATTGTTCGTTATTAATAAAAGATTTAATGATTTCATCATCTTTTATATAATCTTCAGCACTATTAGCAACTGTTGAAAAAATAATGATTTGTTGTTCTCTTCCTTGGAAAGTATGAATTGTACCAACTTCAATATTCTCAGGCAAAGTCTCTTTTAGCAATTCTGCTTGTCTTCTATATGGAGTTACAATCCCTATAGTTTTATCTGTAGGTAAATCCTTAAGTAATTCAACAATCTCATCAATTTCTCGTTGGTTATATTGCCCACCTTCACCTAAATCATTTTTTCTAGCGTGGTTCCCTGGAAGAGTCTTAATAATTTCAAGATGCTTATCTCCATCTTCATTCTTTTTAATTTCTAACTGATTCGAATAAATTCTTGTATTGCTGAACCCGATAATTTGTTTTGGACATCTATAGTGTTCTTTAAGTAAAGTAACTGGAACTTTTTTATCAAAATATGTTTGAATAAAACATAAAAAACTTTTCCCATTATCCCTCATAACTTCTTTTACTTTATTTGATAAGAATATCTTTTTTTCAAAATCAAGTATTTCCTCAGAAATAACAGGAGGTAACTGTTTATCATCTCCAATAACTATAAGGTTTGTTCCTTTTGCTAGAGATGGCAAAACAGTAGTTATAGTACTTTGACTTGCTTCATCAATAATAATATAGTCAAATACAAATCTTTTAGGAACTGTCGTTGGTAGACTATATGTTGAAGAAAGAATGACAGGATATCTTTGAATAAATATATCAAAATATGATTTAAAATTTTCAGCATCAAATTCAATATCAGCAACTTGTTCCATTTTTTCAAAAAGATATTTATTTAAAAAATACTTTGAAATATTTATTATTTGATTAGACACATCATCTTTCTTATACTCTACAATATAGTTCTCCATTTTTTTAATATCACAACTTAATTCATCTATCCTTTTCTTTACAGATGTATTTTTTAATAATTCTGTCAAATATGGAATGTTATTCTTAGTGTATTCTGAAGAAATTCCATATTTGAGTTTATATTTTAAACGAGCAAAAAAACCTAATCTTTCTTTCCCTTTAGATTCTAAAATTGCAGATAAATTCATCATTTCTTTTGAAGATAGAATTTTTTTAGTATTGATAGTCGAAACATCATTTTTATTTGCATACTTCTTGTACTCAAATTCTAATTCTTCTTTTTTGTTATATAAAGAACTCAGAGTGGATTCAAATTCAAATACTTTCTTTTCTTTTTGGATCAACTCTGCTAAATTTCCAGATATTCTATTTAAATTTGATTTTTCAATATTATGTTCTTTAGAAAAAAATTCTTTTCTATTTTTTAAACTGCCTAAGTTAGCACATAAAAATCCATAGCCTGCCTCTTCCATTTTTTCGTAAACATTATAAACCGCGCCATTATTATTTGAAATAATTGCCACTGTTTTATCTTGAATTAAAATATTGGAAATTAAATTTAAAATTGTTTGCGTTTTACCTGTGCCAGGTGGGCCTTGAATAACAGATATATTCTTTGACATACCATTAGAAATTGCTTTCATCTGACTTAAATTATGAGAAAATGGATAAATAATTTTATTGCAATTATACGTTTTAACTTTTTTATTTAAAACATCATTTAATACATTATCTAAATTCCATAACTCCTTCACTTTTTCATATTGACTTCCAAGAAAGTCATTTTGACTATCTTTATCATTTTGACTCACATTTTTAGTATGTTTATCATAAAATCTAGCAAGAGATAAAAAATAATTATATAAAGATTGTTGAGATATTGCATATTTATTAAATTCTTCAATTCTATCTTTTGATATTTTTTCTATTCCATAATTTTTTTCAAAAATATAATAATTGTTTTCTGAAGAATAGAGATAAGCCTCTTTAACTTCAATATATTTCCCAAGTAAAAAAGGATCTACATTTTCCTGTCTAGCATTTCTCAATATTCTTACATTTGAATAAGAAAAATGATATCTCTTCCCTGACTTGAATGTAACTCTATAACAATTGCCAACATCATCAAAATAACGTATGTCATTTGTTGAATCCTTCCAGCTACCATTATTAGTGTATATAAAAATTTTATCTTTTCTAAAATCAACTAAAAAATCTTTCATTAATATATCATCTCTTTAAGTTATTTATATTATTTTAACATAATTATTAAAAAAATGACAGCATTAAACAACTAAATAATTTTATCTTGTAAAACTTTGTCAATAAAAGTTCTTTTCATTTATCAAAAAATGATATATACTTAATTTAGTTTCATTATAATAAGGGAGATTAAATATGACCAAAATCACTACAAAGCAAAAATCAAAAATAAAAGAAAAATATAGCTATGGTTATGCCTTAGAAATGTATAAGCCATTTAAATATGAGGAGGAAAAATTTAATTTAAAACTTGAAAAAGATGTATATTATATTGTTCGATTCGATGGAAAAGATATGACCAAGGATTATAAAATAAATAAAGAGCCAATAAATGAGGAATTCTTTAAAACAATGAAAGAGACTTTTTACTCATTTTGTTCTTCTAAAAAGAATATTATATTTGCTTATTCATTTAGTGATGAAATATCAATTCTGATAAAAGGTCCCAAAAATAGTACAATTGAAGAAGCTAGAATTGAAAAAATACTATCTCTATATGCTGGTGAGTTGTCTATTCTATTTTTTAAAAATGCACAGAACAATAGATTGAATACAACAAAAAATAATGTCTTTGATGCTAGAATAATTCAAACATCATCTATTTATGAATATTTTATTTCTAGACAAGCTTTTGCAATTGATAAATTCATAATGCAATTAAAAGGAAAATTTAACATAGATTATAAATTGCATACTTCAAATAAAGTATTAAAAGAATTAGAAAAGAAAGGTATAAAATATAACGAATTTCCTGCTGAATATCGATATGGATTAATTTATAATTCTAAAGAAAAACTAGAATCTTTTGAATTTCAAGCACAACCATTAAAACTTAAAAAACTTTTAAATTAATCTATAAGAAAAAAATTAAGAGGTCTTAAACGACCTCTTTTCTTTTACCAAGTGAAAGCTCGAACCCCCTACTTGACTCAAGGAGTGGTTTGAAGTTTCACTCAGTGATATAAGTTGATAAAAAAAATTTCATAAATATCAATAAAATGCACTTTTTCTCCAGTTTTATTAGAATTATATTTTTGTGTAATTCTGCGTAATTCGGTTTGATTTGGTAAATCTGAGTGAAATTAGGTATAAAAAAACAGATAATACCGACGTATTATCTGTGTACTCTTAAGATGGCGGAGCAGAAGGGATTCGAACCCTTGCACCAGTTACCCGGTCTACTTCCTTAGCAGGGAAGCCTCTTGAGCCTCTTGAGTACTACTCCAACTACCAAGCGCTTTTTCATTATATCGTAAAATAAAGCGCTTGTCAATTTATTTTTGTTATTCTGCAGCAATAACTTGCTCTTCTACTTCTTTTAGAATTTCTGGATTATTCTTTAAATACTCTTTCGTATTTTCACGACCTTGGGCAATTTTTGTACCATTATAGGAAAACCATGCACCTGCTTTGTTGATGATCTCATACTTTACAGCCAAATCTACAATTTCACCTAATCTAGAAATACCTTGACCATAAATAATTTCAACCTCAGCTGATTTGAATGGAGGTGCTACCTTATTCTTTACAACCTTTACATTTGTTCTATTTCCTAATACATTTGTACCATCCTTGATTGCTTCTCCTCTTCTAATATCTAAACGAACTGAAGCGTAGAACTTAAGTGCACGTCCTCCTGTTGTTGTTTCTGGATTTCCGAACATTACACCAACCTTTTCACGAATTTGGTTAATAAAGATTGCAACACAATTTGTTTTATTAATAATACCTGCAAGCTTACGCATTGCCTGTGACATTAATCTTGCATGAAGACCAACATGAGAATCTCCCATATCTCCATTTAATTCAGCTTCTGGAACTAACGCTGCGACAGAGTCCACAACCAAAATATCAACACTTCCAGATTTAATTAAAGCCTCTGCAATATCTAGTGCCTGTTCTCCATTATCTGGCTGAGATAAAATTAAATTCTCAATGTCTACACCAAGTGCCTTTGCATAAACAGGATCTAGTGCGTGCTC
The DNA here is from genome assembly GCA_947174785.1 of uncultured Mollicutes bacterium. Taxonomy (GTDB): domain Bacteria; phylum Bacillota_I; class Bacilli_A; order Acholeplasmatales; family Anaeroplasmataceae; genus Pelethenecus. Next base: position 35,688 of record CAMWKG010000005.1, on the reverse strand, counting down.
TGCATCAATAAATGCTGCAAAGCCACCGTTCTTTTGTGCATTTGCAATGGCGTGTAAAGCAAACGTTGTTTTACCTGAAGATTCAGGACCATAAATTTCAATGATTCTTCCTTTTGGATAACCACCAACACCTAAAGCCTTATCTAGGGCAATAGATCCACTAGGAATAGCCTCTATTTTATGATCTGCTTCATCTCCCAAACGCATTATAGAGCCCTTACCAAACTCTTTTTCTATTTTCTTTAAAGCTTCCTCTAAAGCTTGCTCACGACTTAATTCTGCCATATTTCCTCCTAAATTGATTCAAAAATAATTTTTCGATTTTTCCACAAATATTCTATTCCAGAATATAATGTCAACGTAACAGATATATACATAAGTACCAATCCAATAATTGCTACTGCAGCATGTATTCCAGAAAAGAATAATACACAAATTGCTATCATCGTCTCAAAGGTCTTTACCTTCCCAGACCAGCCAGCAGCAATCACCTCGCCCTTTTGGGCAGCGACTAATCTTACACCTGATACAGTAAATTCTCTAAATACAATAATACTTAATCCCCATACAGGAATAAGCTCAAGCTTTACATTTCCGATGGTTACCATTTTTCCTTGCATACATAATAGTAGGAAGGTAACCATAACTAATATCTTGTCAGCCAAAGGATCCGCAAATTTTCCGAAGGTTGTCACTAGGTTCTTTTTTCTAGCAATATAACCATCCAAAAAATCTGTAAAAGATGCTAAAGCAAATAATATAAAATTAATAAAATTAGCATAGCTTACCTCAAGAAAAAACGGATTTTTTAAATAAGGTATATATGCAATAACAACCATAATAGGAATAGCAAGGATTCTACCCATGGTTAGTTTGTTTGGTAAATTCATTTTCTAAACACCTCTATTTGTTATTATACCATAAAACAATAAACTTTTTAAGAAAAAAGAAAAAAGTATCAAAAAAAAGTGTATAAAGAAAAAAAGCCTAGATTTTAGGCATTTTTTTCTTTATACCAATAGGAAATTTACCTTTTTTCTAAAATGCTCTAATTATTTAAAATAGAACTAAAGACACTTCCCACACTAGAGATTACAACATCTATTACATAAAAACAAAACTTATCCAACATTTTAGCTGTCATAATAAAAACATTCTTACTGCCATCCACATAAAAGGCTGTATCGTAGTCATCACCACTCACCTCAGTAGACCCTTGAGTTAGTGTGCTTCCTAATACTATGATAGCTAATAATCCAACCGCAAGAAATAAGAATACTCTTTTTTTCTTCATAGAATCACCACTACTATCATATCTTATTCTTCTGTCGAAAAAGCACAATGTTTCAGGTCTACTTTAAAAAACCTTTTTCTTGGACCGGATGAACCTGCTGCATCAGCCAATACTCCTTACGTCTACAGTCCGTTTCATAAAAAAGATTTGCCTGCAATTCTGCTACCTCTTTATAGTAGGTCTTAATATTTAGTTTATAAAGATCCATTACTTCTTTTTGTTTATCCTTGGTTAAATATTTTCTACCCAAAATTTCTTTAATCGCTTCAAAAATTATCCCAAAAAATTCTTTTTGAGAAATCTTAGTTGCTGCAAGCTTACCATAATATTCTTCTGTCTCTGAAAAAAAACATCCACAGTTTTTACAAATCCATTTATTATCAAAATCAAATAAGAAATATTTTTCATTTATAGAAACTTCACTTTTAGTAAGTACTCTACTCCCACATAAAGGACAACATATATCTTTACTCATTTCACTATACCTCTCTATATTGTTGTTTTGCTACTTGTGTATAGAAATATTTTACCATATTAGGAAATATTTTTCCACAAAAGAATTATACAATTTTAAAACATTATAATAAATCCGTATATAAAAAGATTGATGAAACGTGTCGAATAAGGATTACTTTTTTCTTAAAGCCCTATTGATTCCTTCTGCAACTATGCCAGACAATATGTCCATGGCCAGATCTATGTCCTTAGGCGTAACAAAATAATTATCCTCCATATCAATAAAGGAATCAATATCACTCACTGTTGGAATTCCAATGGCCAGTACATCTACCCCTAAGGTCTCTTTAGAGATTTCTCTTCTAAAATTATATATTCCAGAACCAGGATTAATCCCTGCTGTACTGATTTGAATGCTATTACACATTCTACTGGCATCCCTACAAGCTAAGGCATCTATAACAATAACTAGACTCGGATGAAAATCATCCACTATAGCTTGAATAATATCCTTACTTTCCATCCCTGTCTTCCCCATAACAGATGGGCATATCGCACTAATATTATACTGATCTGGATGATCCTCTAAATGCCTATTCACTTCAATTTTATTGATGACTAATGGGCCTAAGGCATCTGGGGTAACAAAATCATTTCCCAGTCCCACAACTAAAATATCACTTTTTTCCTTTAGGTTTAACTGTAACAAATAATCGTATAAGGTTGTTTCTAAAAGCTTTACGATTTCCTTTGCTTTAAAATGGTAATCCAAATGATCAATAGTATAATAGATTCCTTCCTTCTTTTTTATTCTTTTAGCTAAAGCCTCATCAACCTTGATTTTCTTAAAATGCATTCCATGGATAATCCGGTCCACATCATATTTAAAATCCGTTTGCATCTGTTCTACTGCCATATCTGTTCTATTTTTCATACTTTCACCTATACATATTATCTATTTTTTTAAATTTAACTATGCATATTTTTATTTTTTTCTTGCATTCAATAAATTGAAATGGTATAATGTTTAATGCATTTGGTTGTCGGAGGTGAAAGTATGGCAAACATTAAACAACAAATCAAACGTGTAAAGACAAATGAAAAAGCAAGACAAGCAAATATGGCTTTCAAATCATCATTAAAAACTGCTATGAAATCTGTACTAGCTGCTGTTCAAGCTAAGGATTTAGAAAAGGCTACAACTGCATTAGCCTATGCTTATAAGAAATTAGATAAGGCTCAAGCTAAGCATATCGTTCATAAGAACTATGTTGCTAGACATAAGTCAGAATTAGCTACTGCAGTAAATACATTAAAGTAATAAATTTTTCTAAATACTAAAAACAAAAAAGACACCGCAGTGTCTTTTTTTGTTTTATTCTAAGTTGAGCTTATTCTTCATTAAATAGATATCGAAGAAATATGCTCCTACACAAATCAATATACTTTCAATAATATTTATCAATAAATAATGATTTGCCAGTCTTGCAAAATCCGAAGGATTTAATACTACAAAATCGCCAAGCACACCAACAATAAGGCTAGCAATACCAGTGAAAAAGCCAAGTCCATAATTTATTGCAATACAGAATACTACAGAAAGGATTCCCTTATTTTTAGGAAAAGAGTGTCCAATCGCTATTCCTGTATAAATAACAAATAAGTTTTGAAGGAAAGAAAAAATAATAGAGAAAACAAACAATACAATCGTTCCACCAAAAATATTATAGAATTTTTCTACTGGAATAAATATTTCTAATATTTCATTAATGAAAGTCAAAATACTTGCAAGAAGAGATGGCCTATAGTAAGCGATAAAGAAGCACAAAACCACAACAAGCACAGAAATGAATTCCATAAGCACATCTGCAAGAATCTGTGAAAGTAAAAGCTGATGCTTATTTACTGGAAGTGTATGCGTCAAATAGCCTTGATCTCTAAATAATGATTTTGTATAACGCATAATACAAATCACCAAGGTATAAAACGAAATCAATACAAAGCCTAAAATAAATAAACCATTGAGTGCTCCCCAAATCATTCCAACAAATACACCATCTATGTTCATCAAGCTCATAATCCTAATGATAACCGCTATCACAGGAAAGATTGCAAGTATTGGTAAGAATTTAAAGAAGATTGCTTTAAAATCATATTTAAAAACCTTTAAAAACATTTAAATACCTCCCTGAATGCATCATTTATACTTCCGTTATTTTCAGCTCTAAGCTCATCTGCATTACGATGTAAGACTACTTTTCCTTCATTGATAAAAATTACATCATCTAAGATAGATTCAATATCATGAATCAAGTGTGTACAGATTAGTAAGCAAGCATTTGGATTTAAATTTGTCACAATCAAATTTAAAATTAAATCTCTAGCTGCTGGATCTACGCCAGCAATAGGCTCATCCAAAATATATAAATCTGTATTTCTACTCATCACTAAAATCAACTGGACCTTTTCCTTTGTCCCCTTTGAAAGATGCTTCATCTTTTCATTTGGGTCAATATGAAGCTTTTCTACAAGACTAAGCGCCTTAGCAGTATCAAAATCCTCATAGAACTCCTCAAACATTTTTATACATTCTTTCACTTTCATATCTAAATTCAAATAGGTACGTTCAGGCAAAAAGGATATATGCTTCTTAGATTCTACTCCAACAGGATATCCACAGACCTTAACTGTACCTGAATTTTTTTGTAATATCCCATTGATTATTTTAATCAAAGTGGTTTTACCACTTCCATTAGGTCCTAAAAGCCCAACAATCTTACCTGCCTCAAGTTCTAGTGTAACACCACTTAAGGCTTCCTTTTGACCATAGCGCTTCACTACGTCAACACATTCTAAAACCATTTCACTCTTCCTCCTTTTTTAAAAGCTCTATTGCTTCCTTCTTCAAATATCCAATACTTTTCATCTGGGACAAAAATTCCTGACAATAGGCTTTTGCAAACTCCGGCTTTAATTGATTCAGTATTTCTTCTTTATCCGTAATAAAATACCCATTGGTGCTTTGTGCTTCGATTAAGCCTTCTTCAGCCAAAAAATCATAGACCTTCACTATCGTATTAGGATTAACCCCAAGCTTTATCGCATATTCCCTAACTGAAGCAATTTTATCCTTTGGCTTATACCTTCCCAAAATAATTTCTCTTTTAAAAAGCTCTATTACCTGTAAATAAATGGCCTTGTCATTTCGCCATTCCACAATATCGCCTCCTCTGTTCTACTTAAATAGTACAACGAATGCATAGATTTGTCAATAGAAAAAGGAGACAAATTGTCTCCATTATCTTAAGAAATATAATTCTAATCCTATATTCCCATCTATTTTCCCCGTTTTAATCTGGTAATCTAGTGTATTTAACTGTTCTAAATGCTTTTCTATAGTTTCTAAGGAATGCTCTTTAGCATTCTTAACCATATAATAGGCTCTTCCTGATGAAATATGAAAGAGTTCAGCTAAAGAAGCCTGATTCATTCCTGCCTTAATTAATATATTTACATTATAGAGCTCTTGAAATTTATTAATTAACAGACTAATCAAATTGGATGCTTGCATACTTCTAAGCTTCATATCCTTGTAGCCTTTCAGCATCAATCTTTTATTATTTGTTAGTACCGCATCAATTAATGCATATACATTATCATCTAAAGGCTCTGGAATTAAAAGTGTAACATCAGCATTGGTAATTTTCTTTTCAGAAGCCTTATAGCACTCTAGCTGATCCATATAGCCTCTTAGCTTAGAAAAGCTATCTGCATAGCTGACTAAAAGCTTGATTGTATCCACATCAACAAGATATCCTTCTTCTTTAAATCGATGAATGGCATATTCTTCTAAATTGATATTTTTCGTTTTGGCCTCAAAAACAGAAGAAAAACGTTTCAGCTTTTGATACTGTTCATTTGCCATATCAACTATACCCATAAAAACTAGGATTAAAATATTAGAACTATTTTGATCATTCATAGCCTTTAAAAGTTCTAAGAAAGCACGGTCACTTTTTGAAAGTAAGCTTTCTGCATTTCTTACAATAACAAATTTGATCTCATCGAATAAAGAAACCGTTGTAAGCTCATCAACAATTGCGTAGGCTCCTTCCTCCTCTGCATTATATACAGTAGGTTCAACCTCAAGGTCAAAGCCTTTTTTTATTTCTTCAATTTTACTTTCTACCGCCAAATAATCATCAGCAAGGATAATAAAATTCACAGCCATTTTCCAAATCACCTCAAGCCTTCATAAGACTATTATATCACACTATCAATCGATTTGAAAATATAACCATCATTTTTTAATTGAATAATGATATCCTCTAAATCCACAGCATTATCCTTAGATACGGTATGCATAAGTAAAATTGCACCATTATGAATTCGCTTCATTACCTGCTTATAGCTGTAGTGATCTCCATGGAATGCATCCTGATGCCAGTCTACATAGGCTAAAGACCAAAAGACAGAGGCATACCCATGATCCTTTAAAAGCTTTAGACTTCTCTCATCGAATTCTCCTCTAGGCGGACGCACATATTTAGACATCTCATAGCCTGTCTTTTCCTTAAAAGCAGCTTCTAGCTTTTCGATATCCTTAAGAATTTCTTCATTCGAGGATTTTGTAAAATCCTTATGGGAATACGTATGATTTCCAATAATATGCCCATCTCTTATCATTTCCATAACTAAATCCGTGGCAGAATTCAAATAATGTCCAGTAATAAAGAAAATTGCCTTAGTATCTGTTTTTCTTAACGCCTCTAGAATCATTTTTGTATGCCCGTTTTCATATCCACAGTCAAAGGTCAAATAAATCTCTTTCGTATCAGGTCCTAGATAGACTCCACCATTTTCTTCTAAAATAGTAGCATATTTTCCTGCCCCTGGTCTTGTATTTCCTTTATTCACTAAACCAAAGCCATAAGCATTTCCTTTTATGCCAACAAAGAGGAACAAACCTAAAAGAATCCATAAAAATGTTTTTTTCATTCTCTCACCTCCTCTATCTTATTTTTCGACAAAAAACGAATATTTATGTTTAAATGGTTAAAATTAATTCCTAAGAGTATCCCTATAGACAGCATATAAATATAGAAAAATACGATAATAAAGAAAGATAAAATCCCATACACTATCTTAAAATTAGAAAATAATTTTAAATAGATTACAAAGCCAAAGGTAAAAACAATAAAATAAATCGTTGTAAAGATTATCCCTTTATATAGACGTTTTATATTATAGGTTTTCAAGCTAACCACCTGTACCACATATACCGTTAAAATAAAAATCAGTAACAATAATACCAGGGATAAGAACATATAAAAGTAATTTAAATACATAATAATTTCACTTGCCAAAAGCGTAATTATATTTAAACCTAAAAGATAAAGAATAGTAACTCCTATGGCTAAAACTCTTTTAGAGATACTTATCTTATAGCTTGTATCTGTAATGAATTCAACAATTCCTATTAAATGGTAATATAGAGATGATGCAGAATAGATACTTGTTATAACAAGCAATATGGAGTAAGATATATTATTTTGATAGTTAAAAAAATAGGAAATCAAATCCTTCAGTCTTCCATCTTCTATTGTATTTAAAATGAGCTCTTGAAACGAATTAGAAAAAAAGCCCGAAATAATAACAAATAAAAACAGGAAAGAGCCTCCATTCATAATTAATGTAAAGGCAATTGCACTCGCAAGAGTTGGTATTTTTTTATCCATAATAAAATGATAAATTCTTTGAATCATTTTCTAAATCACCCATCTATAGTATGGGTTACTTTTATATGCTATATGAAAAAAAGAATCCCTAATTGGATTCTTCCTTAATTTCTTTTAATAGCTTTTCTTCTTCTTTAGTAAGTTCTCTTCCTTCTAAAAGGTCTGGTCTTCTTAAATACGTTTTTCTGAGAGACTCCTTTAATCTGTACTCTCTGATAAGCTTGTGATTCCCATTCACCAATACCTCTGGAACAGATTTGCCCTTATACTCGACTGGACGGGTATATTGTGGGTATTCTAACAATCCATCAGAAAAGGAATCATCCTCGCTGCTCTCCTTACGGATGGCATGGTCTAATAAACGGATGACACTATCACAAACCACTCCTGCAGCCAGTTCTCCACCTGTAAGAACATAATCGCCAATGGATATCTCATCATCCACATAATCTCTGATTCTTTCATCAAAGCCTTCATAATGTCCACAAATAAGAACTAATTCTTCTTTAGAGGCAAGCTCTTTGGCTATATCTTGCTTATAGGGTCTGCCTTGAGGAGTCATTAAAACCTTATAGGAAATATCTGTAGTATTTGCTAGAATTGCACGATCGACAACATCACAGGCTAAAACCATACCTGCTCCACCGCCATAAGGTGTATCATCTACATGGTGATGCTTATCTAAGGAATAGTCTCTCATATCGATTAGTTCAACAGAACAGACACCAGATTCAATTGCCCTTTTTAAAATGGATTCTCCTAGTATGCCTTCAAGCATATTAGGAAATAATGTTAGAATCTTAATTTTCACGAATCAAGCCCTCAATTTCCTGAATGATAATTTTATCTGTAACCTCTAAAACAAATTCATTGATAAAGGGAACATAATAATGCATATTATTATAAGAAATATATAAGTAATCGCATTGAGGCATTTCCTTGATTTCTTCTACGACCCCACGGAAAAGATTCTCCTGATTATAGACCTCACAGCCAACCAAATCACTATAATAGTATTCATCCTCTTCAAGCGCTTCTCTATCCTCTTCACTCACATATATTTCATCTAAATGATATTTAGAAACAAGATTGATATCCTGAAGCCCCTTAAAGCTGACTAATAGATATTTCCCAAAGTCTGAAGCTTTTTCTACTTCTACAGGAATATATTCCTCATTATGATAGATATAAAGCTTACTGCCCTTAAAAAAGCGATTAAAATCAGAGGTAACCTTAACTTTAAGATCTCCTTTAATTCCATGAGTTGTCATAATCTTTCCACAGCGATAGTACTCCATAATACTCCTCCTAAACTATTTGGTATTATATCAAAATATTTGAATTGCGTAAAGCCTCTTCCCAAACTCTTGTAAGCTCCTCTAAAGAAATTCTTGCGTTGGCAGAGCTTGTAGAGGGAAGACAAATTGCCATATCCTTTAAATTAGGATAAGCCTTACAAAACAGAGTGTAGGCCTTATTCCCATTTAAGATAATTTTCTTGATAGGGGCCTGTAATAAAATCTCTCTGATATCCGTACATGTAACATTTTCAATACTTGCATCACTAGAATTCTTGATATCACAGGATGCAACCACATCATAGAGTGCTAGATGATGCTTTAAAATGAAGCTTGTCTTGGCTTCAATATCCTTACTATAAATATCCTCTTCAAATATTTTAGATAGTACTTTCCAAAACCTATTTTGAGGATGCATATAATAAAATCCACGTTCCACAGAAACTATAGAAGGTAAGGATCCTAAAATTAAAACCTCAGACTTACCATCATACACTGGAGAAAAAGGATGAATTTTTTTCAATTATAAAACCTTCTTTACTTCTTGTTTTAATATAGATAAAAGATAACAGGAAACAGGTAAAGAACTATGAGCCTCTACATATGTCTTATACACGCTTAACTGTCTTAGGTATTCTTCGCTTTCTGTTCCAGAAAGCTTATAATCAATAATATCGATATGATCAGAATAAATACATAATAAGTCAATGATACCATGATAGGAATCGAAATAGAATTCATGCTCATGATAAGTTTTTGCATTTTTAATATTTTTAAAAACAGGAGTAGCTAAAACCTTGTGTAGGGACTGCTTCATAAAATCATCAACGGGTAAGGCATCAATCTGAATATTTTGAAAATCTAAAACCTCTAAGCATTCATGGAACCTCTTACCAAGCTCAATAGCGCGTTTCAAATTAGAATCTGTAAGTTCAACTAATTCCTTGGATATAGCTTTCTTCTCCTTTATTTCACTTAAGAAACTGTCCTCTTGGTATGCGATAGGCTTTCCTACAAGTCCCTTTAAAGAATGCTTTACCATACGATATTTCAAGGTTAAACCCAGCTTTGAAGCATCTACTGGACAATGATATTCTTTAAAAAACTGTTTCGTGTATAAAAGCTGATTAAAGGAGGCAACACATTCTAATGAGATAGGTTCTTCTACATCAAGATTTTTAGAAATTAAAATGATCTTTTCTCTTGCTCTTGTCAAGGCAACATAAAACAAACGAATCTTTTCTGAAAGATCTGCCTTTTTCGTTTCCTCATCTACTAAAGACTTAATTATAGTATTACTATTGGCCTCATCTGAAAAAGGAATATAAAGACCATAGGTGCTGGATAGTCCAAAGTTTTCCTTAATATCCGCTTGATTAAATTTACTCCCCAGCATTGGAAAAATACAATAGGGAAACTCTAATCCCTTTGATTTATGAATAGTCATCATATGAACACAATTTTTTGAATCCTCAGACATTTTATATTTTAAAGCAATCTGATTTTCAAAGATGCTAGCAAAATAAGAACATGCTTCCTTTATGCCCATACCTGCTGAAGCCATAGTCATAAACAAATTATGAATATATTCTAAAACTAAACAAGAACTATTGACCTCACCAATCAAAGACAACTTCTCATAAATCCTAAAATCTTCAACAATTCTATAATAGATTTCTTCTAACGCAAGATCCTTTATCTCTTTGGACAATGTCTCTACTAAAGCTGTAAGTTCATTTTGCTGATGCTCTTTAATCATTGCGTAAAGTGTTGAATCATCAAAGCCAAATAAGAAGCTTCTTCCTACACTCACTAGTGCGTGTTCATAAGGCTTATCCACAATATTTTCATATTTGCTTACAATACACAAAAAGATATTAGAAAATAGCTTTGGTAAAATGGAATCATTCAAATCTACATCTGCCTCAATAGCTAAGGGTATCCCTAAATATTCAAATACCTTCTTAAAGGTAATAAAGCTTTTGGTTTTATCCATTAGAATCGCTATATCAGAATACTTTAGAGGTTCAAACTTATCCTTCTTTAAGCACAAATGATTTTGACTCATTAGCTCTTTAATTTTGCTTCCACAAATGAAGGCTTCTACCTCCTCATCACTAAAACCCTCTTGTGCATCATAGGTTAAAATATTCATATGATAATCCTCTTTATTCAAGGACTTTTCATACTCCTTCTGTCCAAATCGCATCATATGCTCATAGGCATAATTTGCATCACCGAATGCAAGAGTCATTAAATTCGAAAAAATTAAATTGATATCCTCAACAACCTCTTTACGTGATCTAAAATTGTGCGTCAAATCAATTTTAATTCCATCCTCAAGGTTAGAATATCTGCTATATTTTTCTTTAAAGATATAGGGATTCGCATTTCTAAAACGATAGATAGATTGCTTGATATCTCCCACCATATAACAATTATGATTGGAAATACAGGCTATAAATGCCTCTTGTATATCTGATGTGTCCTGATACTCATCAATCAGTATTTCTGTAAAACTATTCTTAATTTCTTCTAATACTGTTGGATTTGTTTTAACAAGACGAATGGCCATCTTAGCAATATCCATATAATCAAAAGCCATGAGCTCACATTTATAGTCATCTAATCTATGCTTGATTTCCAAAGCCAGCTCTAAAAGATAAAGCACATCATCTTTTATTGCATATAGTTCTCTTTTAGCCTCCTCTAAAAAAACATATTTAGAAAAATACTTTAATTTAATTTCTTTTAAGAGCTCACCACAATATGCTTTTTGAGATTTCACATAATCCATAGCCTTAGGATGAATTCTAGGTAAAGAAACAGTGTTTAACCAAGAGGCAGCCTCATCATAGGATTTCAAATGAGTTGTTGATAGAATACGATTTACCTCTTCAAAAAGCTTATCACTTGCAGAATCAGTGCCTGCATCACTTGCCAGCTTCAAAAGAGCTTGATAAAGTTCATTGCATTTCTCTAAAGCAAGCTTTTCATATTGAGCAACTAAAGCTTCAATAAAGGAATCATTGTAATAGTTTTCTTCATACTGCTTACAAAACTCTTCCTCCTCTACAATGAGCTCTAGCTTAGCCAATATGGATAAAATCATCTTTTTGACTGTTTCATCATTTTGTTTTGTGTACTTACTTAAAAGACTAAAGAACCTTGGATTCTTATTTGTATAAAGCTCTTCAAATAAAGCATCTACAATTTCCTTTTTCTTGACCTCTAATAAAGCCTGATCCATAATTGTGATATCTTTATCTACATTTAAATAGAAATAGTATTTCTTTACCAAAGCCAAACTATACGCATCAAAGGTTGTGATAAAGGCACTATCAATTCTGCTAGCCTGTTCCTTTAAATTATGATCATTGAGCTTCTTTCTAATACGTTCCTTCATCTCTGCTGCTGCAGCATTCGTAAAGGTTAATACAAGAAAACTACAAATATCCTTTCCATCTAGACAGTAGGTTAATATACGCTCAGATAATACTGCAGTCTTACCAGAACCAGCGCCTGCTGAAACAATACAGTTTCCGCCTCGTTTATGTATGGCTTGATTTTGCATCTCAGTCCATGCCATTTGCATCGCCTCCCTTTCCGAATGGTTTATGAGATAATTCCTTTAAATCCTCATACTCATAAAAACAGATATCCTTATATTTACAAAAGGTACAGGAAACATTTTTGCCATTGATTTTCTTTGGTTCAATCGGAAATACTCCATCATGAATAGAGGCGGATGCTTGGTCTAGAAGTCCCTCTACCATTGAGATGATTTCTTCTTGTTGAGATTCTAAAAAAACCTTGGAGTATCTTAAGAAACCATCCTTTCCTATTCCTAATGACTTAATGTAGGTACTTTTCTCATAGGTTGGATCTAGCATAGATAAAAGTCTTGGATTAGCAACACTATAGCCTTCCAGCATAAACTTTTTTGCCATCTGTGCTTCTACATCTGATTTATGGTCAAAAATAACGATATTTACCTTTTGTAAATATAATCCTATGATGTGAAGCTTTAGTCCTGCAAAAGGAGGGTATTTAGATAAAAGATACATGTAGGATGGTAATTGAAGATGAAAGCCATCCTCAATGTTATCTAAGCTGACGATGTCTGCCCCAGTTTTATAATCAACAATTGCTGCAAAAACCTCATCATTTTGTATCATATACATAAGCTTATCTATATAGCCCTCAAAGGTATATGTATCTTTAATGACTTCAATATGAGCCTCTCGCTCAATTGTTTTTAATTGACTCATCTGCTCATGCTTTTGATTAAAGTCTAAAAGATTTCGTAAAACGGATGTCATTTGTTCAAAAAAGAATTCATCCTTGCTTTCTATAGCATTTTCTGCTTTATGCTTAGCTACCGATTCTAAAAAATTGAAATCCGTTGTGTAGCTATCCTCTAATACTGCATGAGAAAATGTTCCCATTCTTGCAGCCATTTGTGGCTTGAACTCATTTAAACCTAAAATACGATCCGCATAATAGGAAAAAGGGCAAGCAAAATAAAGCTTCACATTAGAATAGGCAAGACGTAACGGCTTGTCTTCAAAATGCTTCTGCATAGTTTCTAAAGAAAGAGGCTTATAGCTATGGTCATAGCTCTTATACTGTGCTTCAGCAATGCCATATTCTTCTAAATCCTCGTGCCACTGTCCATATTTCAAATATAAATCATAAAGACCAACCAGTCTAAGCTCATCTTCTAATTTCGCATACCCAAAAGGAAGCTTAGGGTTTTTGATTACCTCAAGCCTTAAATCCTCAATCAATAAAGAAGGAAAATAGCTTTCTGTTTTCACAAATCTCTTATAGGTCAAGGTTAAATGAGGCGTGGATAAAATCCAATTCTTTAAACGCTTATATTCTATTTCATTCTTATCATATGAAGTAGACTTTTTTAAAAGAGATAATTCCTTATCATTTAAGAAGCCCTCTTCTTTTCTGATTTTTGGTGCACTAACCAAATTGAAACCAACATAAAAAACATAATCCGTTTCATCAAATAAAACTGCTTCTTTTTCAAATCGAACGGCTTCCATATATTTCTTTTGAGGATATTTCTTATTTTTTAAAACTGCTTTTAAAAACTCTATACAATCTAAAGGTCTTTCATTCAAAAGCTCGTTTTCATTTAAAACATCAACAAGAACAGGATATAAAATATTTTTAGAATCCAGCTGATCCAAAATACTTTGAAAGCTATGATTTGTCATACATTTATCTAAAAATTGCTTGATAAAGGAAGCAGATAAAAGATTCCTATATCCTTCAAATTCTAGTGGAATTCCATAGCTTTTAGAAAGACGCTTCAATAAAAAGCTATATTCCTCATCCACATTCACAATATAAATATCCTTTAAGGAAATCCCTTTTCTTAAAAGCTCTTTAATTTGATTCATCACAAAAAGAGATTCCTCTAAAATTGTTTTAAACTCATAAACTAACGGTGTATAATTTTTATCCTGCGGATAAACTTCATATACCTTTGTATATTGTTCTGTCAATTTTTTTAAGCTCTGATATTCCAAAGTAGGTTGAGGATCAATAAAGGTGACTGGAAATTGCTTTAAGCGAAACAAAAATAATGCATCCTCTTCCACGAGATGATTCTCCTTTAAATAACGAAAAACAGAAACAATACTATCTAGCTTTGGATTAGAATAGCTTTTATCTTCTAGTTTAGAAACAGCATTTGCATATTCTAAAGCCAAAGAATAGGAAAAGCCATAATGCTTCATCAATTGAAAAATAGCATTTGGTCTTAAAGAAAAAGTCAAACGCTTCTCTAATTCTTCTTGTGTCAAAAAAATATAATTCTTTATGACATTTTCTTCCTTCAGTATTTTTTCCTTCATAGAAGGATTACATATTATAAAGCCCTCTGCTAATTCCATTATTCTCACCTCACTTCATATTCTATCATGTAAACCAACATCATTTATGTATAATTTGGAAAAAAGCTATATTTCTATAGCTTTCTTAAATATGTCTTTTCTTCATCAAAATCAATTAAATGCTCCTTGTATAAAGACCCATAAGCTCTTTTAAAAGCCTTCCTAGACATTTGAAAAAACTTTTCAACTGCTTCACTACTAGATTTTGCTGTCAAAGGCATTACACCGTTATGTCTTTCCAAATAATTTAAAATGGTTTCTTTGTCTGTATCCATCAATACTTCCTTATGCTCATTTAAGCTACCATAGGCTTCTTTATCTAGCATTTTCGTAATGGTGACCATTACCTCTTCTCCCAAACGATATTTTCCTCTAAACTGAGAAAGAGGTACAAAAACATAAACTAAATCCTTTGTAATGAGTCCAATCCCCTTATCTGCAATACGTAGTACATATGCAGAAACCTGTTCGTTTTCTGCATACTTGATATTTTGGTATAGCTCTAAAATATCAAATCGATTTACTGGCTTGGCAGTCAAAGCATTCTTTTTTACCTTCAGCTCACAAAAAATAAGATCCCCTTCTAAAGGCCACTGTCTTTCATCATAGGGTAAATAATCTCTAGAAATTAAAATATCCTTTGGAGTATGATTGTCAATAAATACACCCACTCCCTCTATACGATTTACTACACGAACAAAATTTGGCTGCCCCATCAATAAATTAGGAGTGGCCATAGTTCCTGTTTTTCTATTTTCTTTATCTGTATAGACATAAACATCAACCATTTGGTTTATTTCTAATTCTGAAATAGCTTCTCGGTAATGTAATAAAATCTCTTCTGTTCCATCAGAAACCATATATCCTAAATCTGTTTTACGAAGAACCTTTAAATGATTCATCATTCCTATATTTATCAATTTCTATCCCCATCCTTATAATTTCTATCGGTCTGTTTTAAATACATTTCCTTTTTATCATTAAAGCTTGTTTTTTTAGATTGTTTTTCTATTCTTTTGATTAATTCCTTTTCTTTAGTCGTCAATGGTTTCATAGAGCCATCTCCTTTACGCCACGTTCTTCTAGCATCTTTATGATACCATCAATATTACTTTCTGTTTCATAAGTATCAGCTGTTTTAATATAGAAAAAAATCTCTAAGTAAAATTTTTCAAAGGTATATAAGGTTAAGCATTTTACAACAGGATTTACCAAACGAAGATTATAGGACTTTATTCTATCTAAATGAACTGAAAAATCTTTATCTGGAAGAAGCCTTTTCGTAAACATAGATAATCTTTGAAAATAAAGATTTTCTTTCCCAATAGTCATAATAAAATCAGCGGTACCTTGGGTATAGATTTTCCCTTTATTTTGTTTGAGATAAATTACACATGGACGGTGTCCCTTCAGTAATCTACTTGTTCTATATTGCATAATAATCTGTTTACGATTCATAAAGCTTTCCACCTCTATTTCATTATACCATTAAAGCTTTTTTTTTACAATTTTTAATAAAGACAAAAAAATAAAAAAACATTTGACAAGCGCTTTCATAAGTGGTATTATATAGGTGTGTGATAAATAATAACTTTTCAAATAATCTCTCCCAAATTAGAAAAGGGGCTACAAGATTTTGTCTTATAGCTCCTTTTCTTTATAGTATTGAATCTTTAAAACAAAGATAGCCTGTTTAGGCATTCCCTCATAATATCCAAAATAATCCTTAGGTGGCTGTACAGTTTCTACCAATACACCACCTAATTTTTTTATTGTTTTATAAGAGGGTACATTATCCTCATTACAGCATAAATAGAGTTCTGTTTGCTGGTGGGCTAAAGCTAGTGGAAATAGCATTTTTGTTGCCATAAAGGCATAGCTATGTCCTCGAAACTCTTCTTCAATATAGTACCCTACATTTCCATTATAATAGGAGTGATAGTTTTTGCCTACACGCAAGCTGATTTGTCCAATAATCTCTTTTGTTTCTTTCAGCAAAATATTATACCAATAGAAAGGAATTTCTTTGTCATTTCCTGGATTCTTTTCTATTATAGCTAATTCTAAAAGCTCTCCTTCAATCGTGTTGTATTCATCTAAAAAATCCATATTAGTATCGAATTAAAGCGTAAAGCTTTTTTCCTCTTCTGATTACAATAAATTTACCTTCAATTGCTATGTCTTGAGAAAGAATAAAGCCTTCATCTGTTATCTTATCTCCATTGACTGAAACTGCACCATTTCTAATGAATTCTCTTGCTTCACGTTTTGAAGAAGCTAGTTTAAGCTCAATTAAGCCATCTACTAAAGATATATCTTTTCCTTCCATAGCTGGTAGATCATTAAAGCCCATTTCAATTTCCTTAGCCGTTAATTCTTTTATATTTCCGCTGAATAAAGCCTTAGAAATCTTCAATGCTTCCTCATATGCCTCCTTTCCATGTAGGAAAGTAATTACTTCTCTTGCAAGAGCTGTATGAGCTTCTCTTAAGTGTGGAGCCTCATTATTTTTCTTTTCTAGTTCTAAAATTTCTTCTTTAGAAAGGAAAGTTAAAAATTTCAAATAATCAATGACCTTAGAATCCTCTGAATTAATAAAGAACTGATACATTTCATATGGAGAAGTCTTATTAGCATCCAACCAAACAGCCTTACCATTTGTCTTACCAAATTTAGAACCATCGCTCTTTGTTAAAAGTGGCATAGTAAAGGCATATGCCTCCTTTTGTTCCTTTTTACGAATAAGCTCTATACCTGCCGTAATATTTCCCCATTGGTCTTGACCTGCAACCTGCATTGTAACATTCTTATTCTTATACAACCACCAGAAATCTAAGGCCTGCATAATCATATATGAAAATTCTGTATAGGTAATACCAGCATCTAATCTTCTAGAGACGATATCCTTATTCAGCATATAATTCACATTAAAGAATTTACCAAAATCTCTTAAGAAATCGATAAAATTCATATCCTTGCTCCAATCATAATTATTGACTACCTCACAGCCAAATAACTCCGTTAATTGTGCCTTTAAACAATTAAAATTATGATCAACAGTTTCCTTAGTAATCATTGGACGCTCACTATCAGGCTTTGGATCTCCAATGAGACCTGTTGCTCCACCAATAAGTACAATTGGGTGATGCCCTGCTTCCTTTAATCTTTTACAAATTAAAAAGCTTGAAAAATGACCAATATGCAAACTATCACCTGTAGGGTCAGTACCAATATAAAAGGTCATTCCTCCTTTATTCAATTTCTCTTTAAGAGATGGGTCTGATACATCCTTAATCAAACCTCTCCATTCTAATTCCTCATAAATTCCCATAATTTTTTCTCCTTTCTTCTTCAAAAATAAAAGTCCTTAAGAATAAAATCCTAAGGACGAAAAGTTTCCGCGGTACCACCTTAGTTCCATAGCTTTAAGCTATGACACTTCAATGCTTGTTTCTCCAAGAGTGTATTTCAAATAAATGCCTTGATCTGTTTTCACCAACCACAGACTCTCTAAAACAAAAACAATTTATTCTACTTAAGGTCTCATCATCAAAACTATGAATTTGTAGTATTACGTCTAATAAAACGATATGGTAATAAAACTCTGTTATGTGCAACTTCTTCTTGCTTCATATATTTTGTTAGAAGACGCATAGAAACAGCACCTATATCATACACCGGAGTATCCACACATGTCAAGGTTGGACGTGATAAAATTGCATATTTTGTATTTTGTAAGCCAACAACAGAAATATCATCTGGAATCTTTACTCCATGATCCTGTGCAACATTCATAAAGCTGATGGCAATACTGTCACGTACAGCGATAGCTCCATCAATTTTATTGTTTTGGAAGAATTCTTTAAAATGGAGAGAATTAATGGATACATCTCCACTTGTTCTAAAAATCTTAGGCTCAAGGCCTGCTTCCTCCATTGCATCTAAATAGCCGACTTCCTTTTGTATGTTCACTGAATATCTTCTAGCAGTTGTAAATAAATAAACATTCTTTCTGCCATATTCTAGCATCTGTTTTGTTATCTCATAGGTTGCATTTTCATAATTGATTGCAACACAAGGAATATCCTCATCCTCATAGAATACATTAGATAAAACTACTGGAATCATAGCATCCTTAATTGCATCCATAGCAATCTTCATTTGTTCCTTTTCTAATTCATCATTTAGGAACAAGATACCATCCACTTGTTCTGCAATAACTGTACGCATTGCTTCTGTAATATCTTCATCATTTCCTATAGAAAAGATTTTTATAGAATATTCATATTTCTTGGCAATATCCTGAATTCCACCCAATAATTGAGCTGTAGCAGATCTAGAAACATCAGCCAAAACAATACCAATTGTCGTGGTTTTTCTACTAGCCAGTCCACGCGCAATAGCATTAGGACGATATCCTAGTTCTTTTATGACTCTTAATACTTTTTCTCTGGTTTCTGGATTTACTTTTTCAGGGTTATTCATTACTCTACTCACGGTTGCTAAAGAAACCTTTGCTGCTCCAGCAACATCATAAATTGTGGTATTAGCCATCAAAAACCACCTCACTATCCAGTATAATTATAACATAATGAAAATCAATTTTCAATCATTTTCATGAAAACGTTTCAATAAATTAATTTTCGACAGATAATTGATTATTATTTTGCTTATTTTTATATTTTTTATAAGCAAAATAATACCCACAAAAATAAATAAAAGCCAAGATGGAAAAGCCTAATAAGATTAAATAAAAATTAGAGTAGCCTATACTTTCAATTATATATCCACCACTAAATTTGAAAATGGCGCTAAAAATCTGGATGCCTAGCATAACTACAATAATGCCCTGTGAAGCCAATCTGTATCCTAGTATTTCACTAACAAAGCTACTGGACAGATATAATGCAATCGCCCATATGATTCCTCTAAGCATTTGAAAGCCTACAATAAACCATAATGAGGTTCCTCCTATTCCATGTGCTATATTTCTAAATACTAAGAGGATGGCAGAAATAAAGAATAGCTTAAGCCCAAGCTTTTCTCCAAACTTGTTTAACAACAGCATTGTAATAATTTCAATGCCTATAAATCCAAAGCTGACAATATTATAATACTCTCCTCCTCCCTTAGACTCCATATATAAGGAAAAGAAATCATCTCCTACCTGCATAGAACCAATTAAAAGAACATAGAAAAGAATATATCCAATAAAAAACCTGTTCGTTCCAATTTCTTTTAGTCTTGGCTTTTCTTTTTCTTCTTCTATATGCTGAGGCACCTTAATAAAGAAATATAACACAGAAACTAAAACAAATAAGGTGCAGGCAATAGAAAAAGATACTACATAAGAAGTATATTTAGTAATCACACCAGAAATCAATACACCTAGCATATAGGATGTAGACCCATATATGCGGATAGAGGTAAATCTTTTATTCTCTTCTTCTGCAATTAAGGTTAATAATGAATCTATCATTCCATAATTAGAAGAGGAAATAATGCTCACTAATATAATTCCAATGAGGGATAAAACAAAATTGTTTGCTAGCATTAATAAAATGATAAAGAGTGCTTCTATGCCAGACATAATCATTAAGGCAAGCTTTGTCTTTTTCGGATTAGTACATAGCTTAGTATAGATAGGCGCACAAAGAATAGAGGTTATAGGAATAGCTGCAATTAAGATTCCTATTTGTGATACATCTAATCCCTTCGAATGAAAATAAAGACTAATATAGGGAAAAAACAACGCTTCTGCAAAATAGCGTACAAAGGTTAAAATTTTACAAAGAGTTAAATTTTTCATCATTCAGCCACCAACAATAAAAGCCAGTCATTGGAAGCTTCTCTTCTTTGTGGCTTCACTGTAATTTTATCCTTTCCTTCTATTTTTCCAAAATCATACCTTTTTCCATTTTCTGGATTCATCCAAAATCCAGTTAGCTTTGTTTTTTTATATTCGTTTAAATTTAAAGAAAATTCTTTTCCTAAATAATCATAACAAAGAATAAAATCTTTACTTTTAAAAACACTGATATGTTCATAATGAGACTTTTGATTTATAACTATTTCAGGACAAGCAGCACCTTTTGTAAAATCTATAGAAAGCATTACATCCTTTAAATATTGCATCTGCTTTCCACCAGGCATATCAAGTGCCTCAAGCCAATCCTCACGAACTCCATAGGAGCCTTCTTCCCCTGTTCTATAAAACTGCATAATAGCATTATTTCCATAAGTAAATCCACAGGCTCCTTCTAAAACGGACCAGTAGGCATAGCGCCTTACATCATAATCCTGCCAATAAGGCTGGGTGTTATCATGTAGGCCCTGCAAAATTCCCTCGTAGGAAGGCTCACCATCTAAGCAAGGCTTTACAGGGATGATACTTTTATTCTTTATTACATATTTATAATTATCTTCACCAAATACATCCTCTTGATTTAATTTATCATCCCAAGCATTTAGCTTTACCTGATCATATCTTCTATGTCCAGATTGAAACATATGGAAATCTATCCAGCTACAATCCTTAAACCACTGGTAAGAGCCTGTCCTTCCAAAGGGATGAAAGGTAATCAAACGAGTAGAATCCAATTCCTTTAATTTTTTACCAAAATGATCATATAAAGGAAAATACTCATCTCCTCTTATATCTCCACCTAAAATCCAAACTATATTATCAAAAGGCTTAAAAATACGATTTAAAAATTCTGCATAAGAATCTATATTTTGTTCATTTAAAATATCGTTTTTTACCATAGCGCCCCAAGCAGGTAATATTCCCATAACTAATCCTAAATGCTTTGCATACTCTACTACCTTTTGAACCTCTTCCCAATATCCTTTTTGAAGAGGAGATTTTCCTGCACAAGAAAAGCCATCCTTATAGGTATGAAGTAATACACATTGAATCACATTAAATCCCAAATTCTTACGATTATCTAAATAGAGCTTTGCCTCATGTAAATTTAACTTTTCAAATAAAAGCCATGCAGTATCTCCTAACCAAAAGAAAGGGGTGTTGTTCATATATAAATAGTTTTCTTTAACCTCTAGCTTCATACTACCAACTCCTAAAAGCAAGTATTCCTATTATACCATAAATATAAGAAAAGAGATAAGGTATTTCTCCTTATCCCTTAAAAATTATTTATAAGCTTTACAATTCTTTAATGCATCCTGAAATGCCTCATCAATTGTCTTTTTGTCATCTAATACATTGATAATAATTCTACCTGTTTCTATTAAAGCATTATCACTGCCAACAAATGGGGGATTATATATGTATTCATTAAGATACTGCTTACAAATCTGAATCACATTTGAAAGTAGTTCATCTTCCTTGTACCATTCTTTATAGGCATCAAGTTCATAAGAAGACTTTAATACTGGATTATATAAGGCTCTCACTCTCATAGAATATTCGGCTTGAAATTTAGCATCTAATAAATAATCCTTAATAAATTTCCATGTCTGTTTCATTTTAACAGAATGCTGTTTTAACATACATAATGAAGGTCCATAAAAAGTAACCTGACGTTTTTTCCCTTGAAATGTCGGAATTGGGGCAGCCATTAATTGGCCAATAGATGCAGTAGTGTATCTATAAAAGTCAAAAGCTCCAGAGGAAGCTATAATATATTGAGAATTCTTGGTTGGCTTTGTTGAGTTTTGCCAAGTAAAAAGTTTTCCCTGGTCATACCAACGTTTAAGCATCTCTACGTTAGAACGGTTTTTTTCATTATCAAAGACATAATGCTCCTGATCCAAAGATGTATATTTAGCTCCACTTTGTCTTGCTAGGTTTGAAAACAACCTTCCTTCACTTTCAACTTCCAAAAGGGAATCCTGGTATTGATCCAATCGGTCATATTCTTCCCATGTTTTAGGATAAGAGGAAGCCCCATCATTTTGATAATAATACAGTACATCTGCAGCCTTTGCAAAAGGAAGACAATACATCCCTCCATCTCCAAAGGCCATTCCCTCTTCATAAAATGGTTTAATAAAGTCATTGATTTTTTCATTACTCAAACCAATTTCAGAGTCTTTAATAAAAACGTTCATATCCACAATGATATCTTTTTCCTTATACCTAGCTGTATGTTCCAAGGTAGAAAAAACTAAATCTGGTTTTTCAGAAACAAGATAGTCCGGCTGATCGGTTTCTTTTAAGGTTTTTTCAAGTATTTCTTCCAGATTATTAAAATAAACTAAATCAATTTTCCAGCCATCATTATTCTGTTCAAATTTCTGAATGGCCTCTTGAAGCAATTCTTGAATATCCCTACCCAAATTCATATTATGCCAAAAAACAATTTTTTTAGTTCCTGTATATTCTCCATCATCTGGCAGCTTATCTCCACTTGGTGGTTCTGTATTCCCCTGATTTGGATCATCTACAGGTGGTTCATCCTTACAAGAAACCAAACAAAGTCCTAATAAAAGAACACAAAAGAAACTGATAATTTTTTTCATATAAATCTCCTACCTTCCTAATGTAACACATATTTAAATAAAACGTGTTTCTACTCTTTTCTTAAAATTACTTATAAGAATTACAATTTTTTAAGGCATCCTTAAAGGCTTGATCTATTGTCTTTTTCCCTAGTAAAACTTGAACAATTATATTTCCTACTTCCTTACTTGCGTTATCACTCCCAATAAAAGGTGGATTAAAGTAATAATCATCCTCATAGGATTTACAAATATTTATCATACTTGCAATAGCCTCTTCTGTTTTTAACCACTCTAGGTAATCTTCATCCTCATAAGCAGATTTGCGTACAGGATTATATAGAGAGTACATAGAAAACTTAGCTTGAAATTTACTATCTAATAAATAATCTCTAATAAATTCCCATGTCTTCAATTGCTTTTCACTCTGCTTCTTTACCATACAAAGAGATGGTCCTTGAAATGGCACTCTACGAGCCTTACCCCGAAATGTTGGTAGAGGAGCCACCTGTAATTCATCAAAAGTATTAAGTGTTATATAACGATAAACTGCTCCTGAAGAAGCTAAATGGTATTTATTATTATAGGTGCTGCTTGCAGATGTATTTGCTGTAACCAGCTTTTTTTGATTATACAAACGTTTCAGCATTTCAACATTTTTTCTATTGATTTCATTATCAAAAACATAATGATTATCTTCTAAAGTAGTATAATTTGCACCACTTTGATGAGCAAGCGTTGTAAACAACAATACTTCACTTTCCACTCTAAGTGTTATATGATTTAAATCTTCTATAGCCTCTAGTTCTTCCCATGTTTTAGGATAATCTGATGCTTCTTTTTTATAATAATACAAAACCTCAGAAGCTTTGGAAAATGGTAGAGAGTACATTGCTCCATCGCCATAAGATTTTCCTTCTTCATAAAATGCTTTTATAAAATCATCTACTTCATCTTTACTAAAGCCTACATTTTCATCCTCAATATAATGATTCATGTCAACAATTAAACCTTTTTCCTTATACCTGGCAACCTGTTCTGGAAAGGCATAAACCAAATCTGGCTTGTTTGAATTACTTATGGTTTCCTCTAGAATATGATCCATACTCCCAAACTGAACAGATTCAATCTCCCAACCTTCATTTGCTTTTTCAAAGCTATCAATTGCATCTTGTAAAACTTTTTGTAAACTATCGCCCATCGTGTGCCAAAAGACAATTTTCTTTTCCCAATCATCCTTTTCATCATCTGGCTGCTTATCCACACTTGGTGTATCATCCTTCCCATCGTCTGGCAGCTTACCTCCACTTGGTGGTTCTGTATTTCCTTGATCAGGTTTATCTATAGGGGGTTCTTCCATACAAGAAACCAAACAAAGTCCTAATAGAATAAAACAAAAGATACCAATGATTTTTTTCATCTACCTCTTCTCCTTTTCTTTTATTATATCACTTAAAGGAATAAAAGAAAAGCGATAGTTCTACTCCTAAACTATCGCCTAGCTATATTCAATTCTTTTATGTATTCTTCACAAGCTCTATCTATTGTTCCTGCACCTAAAAAACAAATAATGCAATCTTCTTTATTTATTAGTCTTTGCTTTGTAGGATAATCATAAGAAGAAAAGCCTAATTCCTTGTAAAGTTCTTTTTCTAAAACTACGTTGTGTGTTTCTCTAGCACTACTAAATAAGCTGTATAAATAGCATTCATCAAATAAGCTTAACACTTTTTTATAATCCTTGATAAAGCATTGCAACCTGGATATCGTATGTGGCTCAAATATACAGATTTTCTTCCTAGATCCATATTGTTCTACTAAGGTTTCATAAATAGTTTCTACTTCTTGAGGATGATGTGCATAATCAGAGATAATCAATTGATTGCCTATTTCTGTTTTTTCTAATCTTCGTTTAGGCATTTCAAAGCTTTTAATTCTACTTTGAATAATATGATCTCTTTCGTTACATAATTTTGCAGCAAGATATGCACCAACAAAATCATATGCATATTTTAATCCTATTACAGGTAATTCAAATATTTTTCTTAATATGGTTACCTTGCCCTTATCATAAGTAAAGACAATATCATTTAAAGCATTTCTACCATAGGTAATAACATTTTCTGCACGATAAGAAAATTCATCTCCGTTGATGATACAAATGTTGCTTTGCTTTGCAAATTGAATAAAGGATTTTTCATAATCCTCCTTCGTCTTGAAAAAATCAATATGATCATAATTTACATTTAAAATTAATGATATATAAGGATGATAATTCAAAAAAGTATTCCTATATTCACAAGATTCTAAAATAAAGTATTGTCCATTTTCGCAAGTAGACGAACCATCACCAATTAGACTTGTCGCATTAGGAAGCAGCGTGGAAATCATCTTAGTCGTTGTGGTCTTGCCAGATGTCCCAGAAATACCAATCCATTTTTTATTCTGGAAATGATAATTCAAAAATTGAGGATATGTCATAGATTTATATCCCATATTTTGAATGTATTTTGTAACACTGTGTTTAAGAAATGCATTTCCTATAATATAGAAATAACAATTTTTTAATTGCATATTAGAAAAGCTTTCTATACGGATGGGGTATTTAGAATTCATTGTATAAAATTCCTCTTCTACATCTACTCCTCTTACAATATGTCCTTGTTTTATAAGTATTTTTGCAAGAGCACTTAAAGCTGATCCTTTGATTCCAATCAAATAAAAAAGCATAGTATCACCTATTAATACTATGCTTGAAATTTTTATTTCATTCTTTTTTCTATTCTATCAATACATTCCTGATAGCTCAGCTTTGTTTTGTGTTTTAAATCCATAGGAAGCTTTCGCATAAAAATATATTTTACACCTTCTCTTTTATTCTTTAGCTTTTTGTTATGAAACACATAGATTTCATTTTTATAAAAGAAACTAAAGGCAACACAATGATTTTCCTTGCGTATCTGTTCATCAAAAGCATAATTATAAAAACCTTGATCTAATGAGGAATACTTCCTTCTTCCAAAAAGAATTAACGTTCCATCATTCATCTTACCTAAGTCGCCTGTGTAATGTATGTGGTTTTCAGTATTGACTCGATCCCCCTCAATTACAATTTCTCCTATTCCCTCTTTATTTGGGCTAGAAATTGATACATTGATTTCATTTGCCGGCCTTTCAAAACTAAACAAATTTTCTTGATAAAAATCAAGATTCGTTTTATAAATTATAGCTCCTTCGCTTGCACCATAAACATAGGCTATCTTGGCATTGGGAAATACATTTCTAATTTTACTTACTTCCCAAGAATATAAAATAGCACCACCTAGCATAACATTTTGAATCATAGGATAGCTTCTTTTTTCTAAAAGTATTTTTTGTATATTTGTTAAAACGCAATCTGGCTGAAGCTTATAAATATCTTTAATATGCTTAGAAATACAAGTGGTTTTCAATAAATATAAAGATAAAATATTATAAATAGGTAATCCTCCAAAAATAGAGGTAATAGGATTTAAATCCATCTCATTTTGAATTTCTTCAGCTTGACCTAACAAGAACTCTAGAGTTCTATGGATTGCTTTGGGTGTTCCTGTAGATCCCGATGTAAAGGTTGTCAAAATAATAGTATTAGAGATGGTGGCTATATTTGAATCATATTGAGGCTGATATCTAGCAAAAGGTGTTATATCAACTCTTTTACACCTTGGAAGAATAAAATGACTGATCCATTTCGTTTTTTTATCCACAAAGCAATACGAAACTTCTTCTAAATTCATTAGCTCTTGAATATGCTTCTTCCTATAAGAATCAAATACAATTATGTTTAACTGAAATATAAAGCTGGCAAACATAACAACATAAAAATCATAGGAATAAGGCATTACAAATAATCCAACCTTATCCTTTGGTTTCAAACCTTTTTTCTGAAATAGCCCTATCATTTTATAGATGTCCACATAAAACTCTTTAAAGCTTCTAGATATGGTTTTATGATGTTTTACATATTTTATTGCAGGCTTTATCTCTTTTAAAAAATGTTCAATCATGATGCACCTCGTATACAAGAAAATCTTGATAATACATTGCACGATCTTCTTTTAGATCTTCTTTAGTATTGATTCTTTTAAATCCATTTAGATACCTTGGATTCATCATATTCCAATAAGCAATTCTTGCATTGTTGTTACAGGAGGTTTGAATCAGCTTTTCATAACGAGTTAGATCCTCTGGCATATATTCAAATATATCAGAAAGATTCATAAAGTCAAAATCTCCTTGACTTTGAATAACTGTTTCAAAGGTTTCACATAGTACTTTAATATGATCTATATTTTTCTTAATCTTAACAAATGCCTCTTCTTTGGCATAATAGGGCAGTTCCATAAATTTTCCAAGCATTGCATACTGTAGATAAGGATTAGAAGCATTCGGGTTATGATAAACACCTAAATCAACTCTTTCTTTTAATATCTTAGCTAAGGAGCCCTTTGCATAATTAAAATATGCTTTATCTCTACCTAGCTTAGCCATCATATGCTTAGAAAAAAAGATGCGAAATAAAAGCTTAAAGCGAATCGTATTGATATGCTTTTTATAATATTTCCTTTGTTCTTCTAGTGAGCATATATTCATAAATCTTTCTATTTTCCTTTTAGAAACCACCAGTGGTAAGATCTTGTTTTGAAATAAATGAAAATAATATTCAAAGCGTCCAGCATGGATTAATTTGTTTTCAATTAAATACAAATGTTCATCGAAATATTTTCTAGTTTTTTCATCTATGTGGTCTTGCAAGGTAGAATACAGCTTTAAGGAATCTCCTTCTTTAAAGCCTAAAAAAATCAAAAACTCATTGTAAGATAAATGCTTAATGGCAGCAATTTTCAATTTAGAAAGATAGCATTGACTTGGATTAGAATCAATCGCAAGAACTTCTACTTCATCATCTTCCAAAAAAGCTAAGGAGTTATCTAAAGCACTCGCAATAGACAGAATCTTTTTTGTATGAAGGGGTAAACACTTTTTTAACTTTAAAACATCCTCATGACAATTACTGTAGTGGATGTAGTTTGGCTCTTTAAAATACTTATTTTTCAATGTGAACCACTCCTTTAACACTATCTAAGGTTACAACATCCCCAGTTTTCAAAAGTGTTGTTATATTTGGGATACCCACTATAGCTGGAAGTCCCATTTCTCTTGCAACAACAAAGCTATGAGATAATAAACTTCCATGCTCTACAATCAAGCCACTAGCTAAAGGAAATAAAGATATCCATCCTGGATCTGTTCTTGAGGCTACTATAATGGTTCCAGGAGTAAAAGGATCAGTCACTTCATTCATTACAGATACTGTACCCTGAATTACAGTTTTACCATTGCTTAATCCCTTAAGCTCTTCATTTGAAGCACTTATCTTTACAGGTAAAACACGCTTAGGATAAAAACTGATACGATAATAATAGGGTTGCTGGTTATAAAACTCCATTTCCTTCTTACGGGATTTTACAAGCTCTATAATCTGTTCTGGTAATGAGAATACTTCTTCCTTCGTCAGATAAAAAATATCTCTCGCAGATGCAAGCTTCCCTTCGTTTTCCAAATTCCTGCCTATAGCCAAAAAGATATTTCGAACCACTGAAAAAATATATGTTCTTTTTAATCGAAGACGTTCTCTATTCACAATATAATATCTTGTCTTATCTGCAAGCTTTCGTAGCTTCTTTGGAATATCTAAAAAAGGTTGTTCCACCTTTGTTTCCTGAGCAAAGGCTAGTCCTTCCTTAATTTGCTTATAAAGAAGCACAGGATTTTCAATCATTGTAACAGTTTCTAATTTAAGCTCATTCATCACTCTTGAACCGAAATGAAGGATATACTCCCTTATTTTCCTAGATATTTCTAAATCTTTGGAATGGTATTTTCTGAAAAGCTCATCAGGGGTTAAATCATTAAAGTCTTTAAATATTTCTTCATCTTCTTTAATACACTTTAAAATATCATCATATTCCTTGCATACCTTAGCACTTTCCATAGTGCCATTAGAATGAATACAGGAAGCAAATATTTCTGTATATCTTTCCTTATACTTTCTTTTTATTTTCTTGGTTAAACGACCATTATAAAACATAACGGCACAGTCGTTTAATATTGGTGTTGCAAAATCAGATAATATATCTGCTTCTATTTGATGATATAAGGAAATGAGTTCTTCATTTGTACCAGTTAATGTATGCCCATAATAAGGTAAAACAACTTGATTAAATTTCTCAATGAATGCATTCGATGCCTTGTCCATAGTATGTAGTCTATGGATAAAGCAAACTCCGATTTTAAGCATATCCAGTAAATTCAATTTCACTTTCTTATATGACTTTGTTCCACTTCCCACGCCCATCATCTGTTCCATATATGAGGCTGAAGACTTCATAGGGAAAATACTTGTCAAATGATACCAGCTATTTAAATTATAGTACAGCTTTCCCTCATAAGCATAAAGCATATTTTCTAAAGTATCTTCTAAGGAAAGCATAACCTTTTTTCGAATATGCCCTGCCTCTAAGGTTTTAGTATAGACTCCTTGATAAATACTTTTTGCAAAGCTTTGGGTTAGGAATGATGTGGTCCCATAATAGGATTCTATCAAATTGGAATTATCAATGAAAAGAGTTCTTTCTGAGGGATGAATATCTGCATAAGTGGTAATTGGACGAGCTTGTAAAAAATAAATTTTGTTTTTTTGGATTGTAAATTCGATATCCAAAAAAGCATCATATCTTTTTTGTAGCTTGTAAGCAAGTCTTTCTAATTTCTTTAATACTTTTACAGAAATAAAAGACAAATCTCCTTTTATCTCTTTTGCAGAAATAAAATAATCCTTTGAATCCTTTTTTCCACTTACTAAATCCTCACCTAGTCCATCTACAAGACTAATCATAAACTCATCAGGATTATCCGTTTTCGGATTCATTGTAAAGATTACACCAGAATAATCTGGGCTTGCAATCATTTTCTGCACAACAACAGCCATAGAAATCTGTTCTATCGGAAGCCCACAAGTTTTTCTATACTCTATAGCAAGTGGTGTAAAGGCACTTTTATATACCTCTAAAACTGAAGCTAGTACATCTTCTTTTTTGACATTTAGCTTTGTATCATGAATTCCTGCAAAACTATGATGCAAAGAATCCTCATCTATTGCGGAGGAACGTACTGCATAAAGCTCATTATTTTTACAAAAGGAATTAATTTTTTTCTTTAAGCTTTCTAAGCCTTTTTCCTCTTTTTCTAAATCTCTAAAAAATTCAGTGGGAATCGTGAAATAGGCTGGCGTGTTTTTTACCTTCGCATACCCTAGATGATAAGCTTTTCCACCTATGCTATTTATTTCCTTATATTCCTCATAAAAAGAAACCTGATTTAATTTTTTATAAAGTGCATAAAGAATAGATAAAATTAAAAATAGCACCAGCATGCAAATATTTGCGATTTCAAATCTAAAATTATAATATATAAATAAACTATAGGCAGCTGGTAAGAGTAATAGCTTAGCAAAGATAGAAATTTTTTTGAAAAAGACAAAAAGGATTACTAATCCAAAGAGTAAAAATAAATACCAAAGCTGAAATACACTAATCAAAACAGCCACACTCAAGAATAAGAAAATTGCCAAAGGATAAAGGACCTCTTTAACTAATGGAGCTTTATTGTTTCTTAAATCATTATCATAATCTAAAATATCATCTAACACACGAATCATATAGAAAAAAGGTAAAAACACATATAGAGTTTCAGTGAAAAATGGCACTTTAAATAAAGTACTAGCTAAACAAGCCGTATATAAAAGAAGGATTTCAAAAAGTAAAACGATATAGCGTTTGAAAAATACCATTACCACCATCTCCTTTTATAAATGAATGCTTTCAGCATAACCTTAGGATAAGAAATCTTAGCATATTGACATAGACCCTTTAACTCTAGTTTTGCTTGTTTTTTATTGTGAACATATGCCAATGCCTTTAAAGCTTCTTCTTTGGTCATTTGTCCATTTCTTATAAGATAACTATATTCAGGCATAAGATGGCTTCTTCTAGCAATTTGATCTTTTAGATAAAGTGCACCATGATGAATTAAGCAATCAAAATGCTCTTCTTCACTTTCCACTCGCCAGGAAGTATTTTGAATTAAGGTCTGAAGGATTTCATCCTTATCATAGGTATGATAGATGAAGAAAGAAACGAACTCTCTAAAGCCTTGTTCTAAGCCTTCCTTTAAAAGATTTTCTTTTATCATTTTAGCTAAAGAAGGATGTACTAATCTTTCTATTTTATCTAAAATCGTGTATACAAGCTCATTCATAGGCTTAGGAATTTCCTTTAATCCTTCTTCAATAAAGGGTTTAAACACATCATCTACATCCTCTGCATAATTACGAAACATTTGGGCACGGCTTCTTCCATGTATTCCAATGGCAGCATCCACCTTTGTTGCATAGTTTAACATCACAGCATAGCCTAAAAAGGAACAGGCAATACAAGGGGATAAATACTTTTCTACCATGACCTTATACATTTCCTTCAATAGCTCCATATCACAGGCTACATATTCATGAGGAACCCCAAGCTCCTTTACTAGCTTATCAATCTTCTTTTTTGCCTCGTCAGATAAAAAACCATTATCTAAGGTATAGGTAATAACCTTTAGTTTATATTTATGAACCAGTTGATAAAGAACGTATGTAGAATCCTTACCACCACTAAAGCCTAAGGCTACATCATAGGTATGAGAATGATCCTTGATTTTACTTTGAAATAGCCGATCTAAATAGTCTTGATTTTCTAACACAGAGGAAAGCTTATCATAGGAATTACAAAAATTACAAACTCCTTTTTTATCAAAATGAATATGCTTAATTGTTTTATCGTTAACACAACGTGTACAAGTCTGATTATTTATTCTCATATCGTAGCACTCCATACTTTTTCTGACGTATAATGCCATTTTTAAAAATGCCATTTAGAACCTTTGTTCTGTCATTTTGAAAATGATACAATACCTCTTTATATCCTTTATCTACCATCATCTGGTAGGATTTATCTATCAAAAGCTTTAAAATCGTTTTGTTTTGATAGTCCGGAAGAATTGCAGTAGTTTTGCAGACATAAAACCTTTTTTCTAAATCCTCATAACAGAAATTAAATGCGATTGGTTTTTCCTCATCATAAATCAACAGGATATCTGGTTGTACCAATTCTATATTTTTCAAATAGATATCTTTAAAGCATTCAAAAGAAATTGGCTCATAAAAGTCTGCCCTTTGAAAGGCAATACTTGCGATAGAAAATAAATCCTGTAAATGCATATAGCACTCTTGATTATGTAAAACCTTAAAGCGAATTCCTTGAGGAGCTTTAACCTTTTTACAACGATTCCAAACACGTTCGAAAATAGGTGCCAGGGTTGAGCTATAAGTAGAATAAACAGAAAAACCAGACTCAATAAAAGCATTATATACTTCTTCATTTCCTATGCAATCTGGGTATAACTTAAAATCAAAAGAATCTAATGGGATTCGATAGGAGTACCATGTATTTCCATTAAAAGGCCCAAATGCTACATTACATTTGTTCTTTAATCTATGTAATACCTTTTTAAAATTTTCTATTTCACCCACATTTAAAAAACCAAAATAGCATAAACCATTTTCTTTATATATCAAGGTTAAATTAGAGTCCTTATAGCTAATTATTTCATAAGAATGGGATTGAAGCATTTGTTCTTTCTTATCTAGCTCAGACATTAAGGCAGGAAGTTCTTCTAAGCAGTCTATAAAGTAATCATATGTATCCACCTTAAAATAACCATATTTTGCATAACAAAAAAAAACGCTTTGATGGTCTTCTATCACCTCATAATCCTTAGGTGAATCGCCAACATAAACCACCTTTTCAAAGCGAGATAATTCTTTTAATATATCTGTTTTTTTACCATCTTCAATCGTATATCCCTTTTTTATAAATTGTGAAAGCTTTGATATTTCTAAAAATGTGTCCAAATAGGCTTTAGGACATCCAGATAGAATATAGATTTCATATTTACTATATAATTGCTCAAATATCTCAAGGATATACTCTGAACACAAAGATGGGTTTTCTTTAATGTATTCTATAGAATACGCTAATGCAAGCATTGTTAATTCATCTGCATTTTCATATGTACCAAATATAATATTTCTAACATCAGCCAATTCCACACCTAAAACAGAAAGAATTTGATCTTCTGTTAAAGGCTTCAAATGAAATTGATTTTGTAATTTACGATAAGCATATAAATAAGATTCTTCTGTTTTCCAAAGGGTACCATCTAAATCAAAAACAAGTTTTTTTATCATATACGTACTCCTTTCAACATTTCTCTACATTATTCTTTAGCTTCTATTATACAAGAAAAAAGAAAATTGTCTATAAACCCCTCATATTATTCATAAAAATTTGATAATTTTCATACGATTTTTATTGAAATTATTCTAAAAATATGGTATAGTATAAGTGTAACAGGGAGTAGAAAGATATCTCTCAAGATATAGTTAAAATCGTCAAGACGAATTATTCCGGTTTTAACAATCATCCAATGATTTTTCAAGACTGTTGTGCTAACAATATGCGCGATAGTCTTTTCTTTTTAACCGACTATCGCAAAGAATATAGGAGGAAAAAAGAATGATCATTTTAATTGTTAGTATTGTTTTATCACTGATTTTTGTAGGAGGAATCTTTGGTACTATTTATGTCCTACAACAAAAAAAGAAAAAGAAAAACAATAAGCTCTACTTCTTAAGCATTTTAGGTTTAGCTGGTATGTTTATTCTTGTATTTGGATTGTTTACCAAGGTGGAAGCAAACCAAGTAGGTATCGTTTATGATGAACTCAAAGGTGGTATACAGGATAATACCTATGGTGAGGGTGTACATTCAAAATCTATCTTTGAGCATATCACTCAAATCTCTACAGCAAACCGCAGTGCTAGTGTAACAACTACAGGTCAAACGAATGATGGACAATATGCAACCTTTAATCTATCCTTAATCTACAAGATTGAAAAGGAAAATGCTGGTAAGTTTTATCGTATCACTAATAACACAGATATTCCTGCAGAAGCTTTAAACACACTAGTAAAGGCTTGCTTACAAAGCTCTACAATCAAATATGATATTTTTGAGTTGTTGTCCACTGGTTTAGAAACAGCACGTATTGATTTTAAAGAGGATTTAACAAAAACCCTATTAGAAACCTATCATATCACTTTAGTCAATGTAAGCTTTGATGAAATCGATGGTGGTACTGAGGTTGAAGCAATCCTTTCTCAAAAGGCTGAGGCTGAGCAAAAAATTAAGGTGGCTGAATTAGAAGCTTCTGCTAGCTTAATTACAGCTGAAAATCAGGCAACGATTGAAAAGACTTTGGCAGATGCTACTGCATATTCTATTCGCATTGAAGGCGAAGCTAATGGTGAAGC
This sequence comes from uncultured Mollicutes bacterium, assembly GCA_947174785.1. GTDB lineage: Bacteria > Bacillota_I > Bacilli_A > Acholeplasmatales > Anaeroplasmataceae > Pelethenecus. The sequence goes on along the minus strand of CAMWKG010000005.1, from coordinate 1,009 downwards.
TGCAAATGCATACATCAATAAGGTTCAAGCTTTAATTGATGATCTTTATAAAAGCACATCAGGAACAATGACCTATAAGGAATGTACTGATATTGTTTTGTCTATCATTTTCTATGACACTTGGGATGGCAAGTTACCAGAGGTTTTGACTAGCGATTCCTTATCATCTATGATAGGCGGATTAATTTCAAGTAAATAATCAAGTAGTAAAAAAATGACTAGCATCTAAAAATGCTAGTCATTTTCATTTTAATATACTTACTTTTTCTCCGTTGACATATGTTCTAAATTGTTCTGACAAATCCTCATTTTCAAAAACTTTTATCATATCCACAAAATTAGAAGCAAGCTTATAGTTGAATAAATTTTTTCTATCAATCCAAAAGTTCTCTCCTTCTCTTGTAGAGATGAGATTTCCTTTAAATTGATTTGTTTTAAATAGAAAGCAAATATAACGAATATCATCTAAAAACCATTGCTTAATACCACAAATTTTTAAATTGGTAATATCCAAGCCTGTCTCTTCTTTGATTTCTCTAATGGTAGAATCTACAATAGATTCTCCTAATTCCACATGACCACCAGGAAATGCCAAACCTGGCCAACTTGGATTCATTCTGTTTTGTACTAACACTTTATCATTTTGATAAATCATACACATGTTGCTTAAAATAACTTTTTCTGGATTATGCATAGTTTATCCTCCTAATAATAAAAATATATCATATTTTTGGTTTTTTTACTATATTTTCTTTCTATACTTCTGCTGACTTGAATTTGGTTTTTCTGGTATTGTCAGAACAAGTTTTTCTTCCATAAGCAATGGCTTCATATATCGTTCTATAAAAGACTTACGATCTTTATATCCAAAATGACCCATTATTTCTTTTAGAGATTTAGGTTCAGTACAGTAGTCGATGATATTTTCTAATAACTCAACTTGTGGGGCGACTTGTGATGATAATTAGGTTGGAAGATGACATGATAAGTGTAATAAAACTTTTAATTT
>CAMWKG010000004.1 GCA_947174785.1 uncultured Mollicutes bacterium | reverse complement strand
CCATTAGGCCAAGCTCCTTCTACTCCAACTGCTCCATTAGAGAAGATAAAGTAAATTGTATCTCCTGCATTTAAATCAAACTGGAATGTTTTTTCTAATACATTTGAATCTGGATTATTATTGAAACTTGGATTACCATAAAGTGTACCTTCACTATTCTTTATACCAATACGTAAATCTAATCTTGTGACATCTGTACCACCTACAAATTTGAAGTTGACTACAACACGAACATTTTCTGTAACAGTATAAGCAATACCTACCATACCATCAGCATTGATCCAATCATTCTTGATTTCAATTCCATCAGCTGTCCAACCATCGTTTGAACCATTCTTTCCTGTTGCAGGAGTGAAATCAAATGTCTCATCGTCGCCCCAGTGATAATCAACAGAACCATACTTCCAAGTGCCATCTGCAGTTTCTAAATTGAAATCATTTCTAAAGTCTGCTTGAGCTTGAATCTTTCTTGTTTCTGTTCCTTCTTGATCACAGTGACTACAGTAGATAGTTTCTAAGCCATCTGTATATAAAGTAGGAGCTTGAGTAACCTTCCAAACAGAATAGTCATGACCTGTTGAAGGAAGAATTAAGGATGATTCTTCTACTTCTTCTTGATCTATATTAAAATAGGTGTTACATATAGAGCATTTATAATGTGCTTCCATACCATCTTCAGTACAAGTCTTATCCTGACTTATTAACTGTCCATAATTATGTCCTGGTGCAGGAATAACCGTAACATCTATTTTATCATCACAGCCTGAACAATGATGAGATTTGCTTCCAGCCACTGTACAGGTTGCCTCTTTATCTATAGTCCATTCTGTATCATACTGATGCACATGTCCAATTACAGGAATAGAACCAGTTTCTTTATTTTGACATACGCCACAGATTCTTTCTCTAATTCCAGGCACTTTTTCTGTAGGCTCTTGAATGGTTTTCCACTCACCATAGCTATGCTTAGCAAGAGAAGCTTCTTCTTTTGTTTTAGAACAAACAGAGCATTTATAAACTGCAGTTCCAGTTGTTGTACAAGTTGCACTATCACTAACAAGCTCCCAGGTATGTGGACTTACTTCAATCTTGGCATCACAATCTGCGTGTCTATCACAAGTATACCAATGCTCGTTATCATCAAACTTTAATTCACCTTTTCTGTGATTCAAAGCAGGAATGATAATCTCACCTTTATAATTGCATACGGAACAGCTTACTTCTCTTGATCCATCTTCCTCAGCTGCTGGTTCCTTTATAACTTCTCCTTCAATAAGAGTATGCTTTTCCTTCTGAATCTCTACAGTACAATCCTCATGTGCAGTACATCCATACCAATGATATTCATTATTAGATTTATAGTCTGTACCTTTCACATGAGAAACTGCTTCTATTTCTCTTGTAGATTTATAATCACAACTTTTACATTTAGTTAGCATAACTCCTGCTTCATAGGCAGTTGGTTCTTGCTGAACCTCTAAGTCTACCATAACATGCTCTTCGGCTTCAAAATTTTCTTCACAAACGGTACAATATAAAAAATGACCTGAAGAATTATATTTATAATCCGTACTCTTTTTATGATCGACTTTTTCTATTTTTTCAGTTTTTGTCGTTTTACATTTACTACAAGTATACTCAGTTTGCCCTTCAGAGCTACAAGTAGCTTCAGTTTTTACAACTCCAGTTCCCCAATCGTGCTCACAATTCTTTTTTCCACAGGAAACAAGAAAAAATGTGAAGATTAAAAACATAATACTACACATAAACGAAATAAATACTTTTCTCATAGAATTTCCTCCAAATATTCGATTTTTTTACTATGAAAGCGCTATACTTACAAAAAGATTATAAGAAAAGTCACCTGTAAAGTCAATGTTATAAAATGGTAATGTGCATTTGCACAATTTTTTTGTTCGAAAAATGTACAAATGCACAAAACTTGTTTGACCTGTGGCATTTTATATCGTATAATAAAAGAAAATAGTGAGGTATTAGGAATAATTATGAAAAAAGCCATTACAATCAAAGATATAGCTGAAGCATTAAACCTATCTAGAAATACAGTTTCAAAAGCTTTAAATGGTCAATATGTGCCAGAAAAAACAAGAGAGCTTGTATTAAGCAAAGCTCAAGAATTGAATTACAAATCCTTAAGCTCGGCAAATCTAGTATTTTCTGATAAAAAATATCGTATTTTGCTAGTATCTGCAAGACCACTTAATAATATCAATTTTTATATTTCGTTAGTTAGCTCCATAGAAAACTATTGTTTTGAAAGAAACTATGAGTTTTTTCAATATATATTTAACCACAAGAAAAATTCCTTTACAAAATTTAGTGACTATGTTAAAGAGCTTAGCGTTGATGGAATAGTAGCTTTAGAATGTTTTGATAAAGATTTTATAACTAACCTTTTAAAATTAAATATACCCATTTGTTTTCATGATTTTTCTCACACCTCACAAAATAACTATAAGAATTATGATATAATATGTACAAATGATGAACAATCTATATCGAACTATGTAAAGTACCTGCATAAAAAATATAATCTAAACCGATATACTTTTATAGGAGATCAGAAGCATTGCCATAGCTTTAGAAAAAGATATACCGGTATGTTGATAGGTTTAAAGAATTTAAGAATTTTTCACTCTTCTTCTGAGGATATAACCTTATCTGAAAACAATTTTAATTATGGGGATATCGAGGCTCTCCAAGATGCTATTTCAAAGCTAGAGCAGTTTCCTGAAATATTCATATGCTGTAATGACTTTGTAGCAAGAAATGTTTGCATAGCTTTAAAGAATATGAATAAAGAGGTCCCAAATGATGCTTTAGTTGTGGGATTTGATAATTCTGCTGAGGCTTATTCTATTTCTCCAACTTTAACCACTTTTTCTTTAGATCCACATTTTTTAGGGTCCGAAATATTAAGAACTCTGATTCATAGAACAGATAATAGGAAAGTCCCTACTAGATTCATCACAATATCTACAGATTTAATTTCAAGAGAATCGACAGAAAGAAAAACTTTATAAACAAACAAACAAAAAAGGTGGAAGCTTGTCCACCTTTTTTTATATAATAATTAATTATTATTCTTACCTTTTTGATATAACTTCTTAGTCATATTGCCACCAACTCTACCATTTTCAGATGCAGTAGCATTTTTGCCAGGTTGAATACCTAACTCATTTGCAACCTCTTGTTTTAAGGTTTGTGTATTTGTAGACTGTTTAGCACGTGAAACAGCTTGTTTTGTCATTTTACCACCAACTCTACCATTCTCTTTTGAGGATTTTGAAGCAGTATTAGAAGACTTTGTGTTTTTCTTACTTGTTGCCATAATTTCACCTCCTCGCAGTAATTATTTTTGCCGCAGGTAGACAAAATTATACAAGTTTATTTATTTTTTTAATTCAGCTACAACCTCTCTCACTTCTAAGCCTAGCAAGGATAAATCTATATCACTGTCTACATCTATTGTTATACTATTCGTATGCTCAACAGCTTCATTGACTAGCTTCTCATAATCAAATGCTTTTTCAAAGGTTTCACACTTTTCTATTCTAGGAGCTGTTGCGGGAGCCTTAGGAACATATACTGTACAACAGTCCTCAAAGGGCTTAATTGAAATATCATAGCATTCCATTTTTTTAGAAATTGCAATAATATCTAGCTTATCATAAGTACATAGAGGACGAAGCACTGGAATACTTGTGACTGAGTTAATAGTATTCATACTTCTTAACGTTTGGCTTGCAACCTGTCCTACAGATTCCCCATTAATTATACAAAGGCAGTCCTTCTTTTCTGCAAGCTTACTTGCAATTCTATACATCATTCTACGCATTATAGTAATATTATAGGACTCAGGAACATTATCAAGTAAAGCCATATGTAGTTCTTTAAAAGGGACCATATGTAAATTAATTTTATTCTTTGGAGCATAGCGTGCCATAATTTTCACAAGATCAATCACTTTCTGTGCAGATTCGATTGAAGTCAGCGGTGTAGATTCAAAATGAATACACTCTACCTCTACTCCTTGCTTCATTGCAAGGTATCCTGCAACAGGAGAATCAATACCACCAGAAAGCATCAAAAGACCTTTCCCTGCAACTCCAACAGGATATCCCCCCATAGCTCTAACCTCTGTATTATAAAGATAACAAGAATTTCCCTTTAACTCTAAATGTAATGTAACTTCTGGATGATGTACATCAACATGAAGAAGCTTATGATTGGCAAGTACATAACCTGCAATCTGTTTGGTTACTTCCATAGAATGAAGAGGATAATTTTTATTTGCTCTTCTTGTTTCTACTTTAAAAGTAATATCCTTATTAGCTATTTCCTTCATTAGTTCTAAGGCAGTTGTTTTAATATCCTTTAAGTCATTACTACACTTTACAACAAAGGAATAAGAAGAAATTCCAGAAACATACTCTAAACGCTTTACAACCTCTTCAGCTGGTACATCATTCAAATGAATATAAATACGATCATGTGTATTCTCAATTTCAACATTTAAACCTTTCATTTTTAGAGCCATAAGCTCATAAAGCTTTCTTAAAAATTCCTTTTGATTTTTTCCTTTAAGAGTTAAATCGCCAAAGCGAACTAAAATCTGATTGTAAAGCATATTAACACCTCGCCTAAAATTATACCAAAAACTCAAACTTTTTCAATGGAAAACTAACGGAATTCATAGTATAATGAAGCTATACGGAGGAAGGAACTATGACAAACTATGAAGAAATCCTACAAGTATTACCCGCATTAATCGAAGATAATACTTACGATATAACAATCTTATCTAATACTAGCGCTCTACTTTTTGAGCATTTAGAACAAATAAACTGGGTTGGTTTTTATATGAATAAAAATAATGCTCTTTTTCTTGGACCATTTCAAGGCAAGGTTGCTTGTACAATCATTCCTTTGTCTAAGGGAGTATGTGGAGCTTGTGCTTCTACTTTAAAAACGATACTTGTTCCAAATGTTCATGAATTCAAAGGACATATCGCTTGTGATAGTGCCTCTAACAGTGAAATCTGTATACCTATTTTAGTTCACAACGAACTTTATGCAATCCTAGATATAGATTCACCCATTTTAAATCGATTCACTAAAGAGGATCAGAAACATTTAGAGAGCATCGCTAGTATTATATCTATGCAATTAGAAAAATTATAAAAATACTACTTGCTATAAAGTATGGTTTATAGTTTATACTGAAGGTGAGGTGAAATATGATGCAAATAAAGGATTTATCCAAAAACACTGGAATCTCCATTTCAGCTATCAGGTATTATGAGCAATTAGGACTTATTCATCCCCAGAAAGCCGGGTATTACAAGAATTACACTTATGTAATACAAGAACAACTTCTAGCGATTAGAAAGTTTCAAGCCGCAGGCTTAAGTTTAAAAGATTTATTAAAAATATTCTCATTGCCAGACAGAGAACCTAATCAATTAGAAAAAAAGGAATTAGATCAAATTTTAGATATATTAGAAGAAACATTAAAGAAAATAAAACAACAAGAAACGCTGCTAATAGAATCAAGACAAATGCTTGAAAAAATGAAAAAGAAAGTAAACCAATACTATGAAGCTTGCGAGTAGTATATTACTTATACTCTATAATATAGTTATGCTTCTTCCTCTTTTTCACAAAAACACAAAGATCTTTACTAAGTTGTTTCTTATATTATGTGAAATACTCTCCTTTATCCACATCATCTTATTCTTTTTTAACATGAGTACTTTTTACACCCTACTTATGCCTCTAATGGCATTTCAACTTTTCTCATTAAGCAATGGGATACGGCAGGGCAAAATACATTGGATTCATCAATTTATACGATTTGTTTTACATTTCATGATTTTTGTTCTTTTTCTATTTTGAAGCACAAAAATATTGGCATAAAACATTTGACTTCTCTTTCCTTTTTATGGTATAATACCAAAGCGTGGGTAAAAAGCAGCTGTCAATCCTGCTGTAGTTCATATCTTAAAGCCTATATGGCATTACTAGTAATCTTCGCTGCTTCATGGTGAACGTATAATTTAAGATATCCTATAACAGAGGACAAAACAATTTTACTCCCAAATCAAATATATTTAGGAGGACAAAGATATGTCAAAATTTACAGGCTCTACCTGGAAGGTATCTCGTCGTCTAGGCTATTCTGTTAGCGAAACAGGTAAAGAACTAGCTAGAAGAAAGTATGCTCCAGGACAGCATGGTGCTAAGCGTAAGAAGCTTAGCGAATATGCAACACAGATGGCTGAAAAGCAAAAGGTAAGATTTACTTATGGTGTTTCTGAAAAACAATTCAGAAAGACTTTCAATGAAGCTTCTAAGATGGCTGGTAAAACAGGTGTTAACTTCTTAAAGTTATTAGAAGTTCGTCTAGATAACCTAGTTTATCGTTTAGGCTTCGCTAGCACAAGAGCACAAGCTCGTCAGTTAGTAAATCATGGTCATGTTGTTGTTGATGGCAAGAAGGTAGACATTCCTTCTTACCGTGTAAAGGTTGGTCAAACTATCGCAATGAAGGAAGCATCAAAGGATTTAGTTATTGTTAAAGCAGCTTTAGAAGCTAAATTAGCACGTGCTGAATATCTTTCATTTGATGATAACAATGTTGGTACTCTAGTGAGAATCCCTGAAAGAGATGAATTCTTACCAGAAATCAATGAACAACTTATTGTCGAATTCTACAACAGATAAGACAAAAAGAAAAGGAACCTTGCGAGGTTCCTTTTTTATTTTACTTCTTCTATAAGCTAGCTATCCATAGGATTACAAAAATGAAATCAAATCCTAAGGTTGAAGCAAAAATAATATAGCTCTCTTTGTTAAATTTTATACTTCTATGATAAATGCAATATCCTATAAACAATCCCACAGCAACTAAGACAAACCATATTGCATCAAAGCCACTTCCTAAAACAGATGCGATTGGTATAAGGGCCCCGAGTAAAGGTAAAAATACTCTATATCCGAAAATACCATTACATATTCCTTGTGTTCGAATAGAACAATCTTTTTTAGAAAACCAAATCAAATAAATAATGATAAGATATCCTAATATCGTGTAAATTAAAAATAGCGTAACAAATAACGTAAACTCTTCTCCATATAAGCCATTATGGATTTGACCAAAATATGGACCAGGTAAAAAATATTTTGGAGCCTCGACATACATAATCAAAGGAAAAACAACTATATACGAATGTGTCAATTCAATAAAAATTTGGCCCATCAGAAATACTATGAATAATCCAAGAAGGACAAATACTATTCCGTCAAGGATAGTATTTGCTTTATAGTAAAATAGTAATAAGAAATTGAAAAGCGGAATAGTGATTACCAAATGGATAAGCCATCCCACAGTAAAATTGCCTATCTGTTCTCCAACACTTTGATAGGATTCACTGAATTCAAATAATCCACTCAAATCAGCTAATCCAATAATAATATAGCAAATCAGCAAATAAAGAAATGCCATAACTGCTAATGCTGCTAAGGAAGCTAAATATTTTCCTATAAACAATTCCCGCTTCGTGACTGGTAAGGAATAGGTCATATCAGCACTAATTCTTTTTTTATTGTAAGAAAATACTATATAGATAATTCCAACAATTAAGAATAACATAAAGAGCCCAAATAAGGTTGTAAAATTTCTCCAATCCAAATCATACCACGTTAACATAATCGCAAATCCAAGAATTATCATAATTCCAAGATAAACTGCTAGAGGGATTAGAAGTCTCTTTATTTCAAATATAAAAACCTTTTTCATCACTTATTCCCTCCCTCTGAAACAATATTTGTAAAATAATCATTGAAGTCCATTTCAAGCTCCTCAATCATAACAGGATTTGTTGCCTCTAGTTCTTTTATAATTTCTTCGTCTCTTCTCACAACAATCTGTACGATTTTTCCAACAATCTTTAACTCTGTAGGATGAAGTGGTTTAAATAGTTCTTCTGTGATTGGACTTGTATAAGCCATTTGATATTTAACATATTGCTCGAAGTTTTCCATCATTTTTCCTGAAGCTAATACCTTTTGATGATCTAATATAACATACCCATCAATAATCTCTTCTAAATCCTTTAAGGAATGAGATGAAATAATTACTGTCATAGTATGAGACTCAAAAGCATCTAATAAAAAATGATTAAATTCAATTCTGGCTAAAGGGTCTAACCCATCAAAGGCCTCATCTAAAAACAAGTACTTTACCTGACAAGCTATCGCAAGTGTCAAGAAAACTCTTCTTCTCATTCCCTTTGAAAAATGATTCATTTTTCCCTTTAAGTCTATATCAAATTTTTTTATATATTCTTTAAATAATTTCATATCAAAATTCGGATAAAAAATTTCATACATTTTACTTAAAGAATATGGTGTTGCATTAAAACTATAATACGGATCATCTGGCAAAAAGAAGACTAGCTCCTTAAGCTTGGCATTAGAATCAATGGGTTCTCCATCAATCCATATTGAACCCGAATTAGCTCGATATACACTGGACATTAATCGCATCAATGTTGATTTACCAGCGCCATTAATTCCAATGAGTCCATAAATTTTACCCTCTTCAAAGGTTAAATCAATATGCTCTAACACAGTAGAATTCCCAAAACGATGTGTTAGATTCTTTATTTCAATCATTGCTTTTCCTCCTCATATATTTTCAAAATCAATTCTTCTAATTCACCTTTCGTAATTCCCATTTCTTTAAAATGCTCCAAAGTGTTTATTACTTCCTCTAAAAAAATGTGATCTTGATTTGCCGGGCAAACAAAAATACCCTTTTTGGGAATCGTATAAACAATATTTTTCTCCTCTAATAAAGAATAAGCACGTTCAATCGTATTTGGATTAACTCCAAGCTCCAATCCTAGCTTACGACAAGAAGGCAATTTTTCATTTTCCTTAAAAACACCTAATTTAATAAAGGATTCAATTTTTTCTGCTACTTCAATATAAATAGATTGCTTACTTGTAATCTTTATTTGCATCTCATTTCCTCCTTTCACTATTATTATACTGTATTAACTGTATTATTGTCAATAAAGAAAAAATAAAGTTGGGAATGAAAATAAAAAACAGCCTTGAAATCTCAAGACTGCATATTTATGTGTTTGAAAATTCTTCATATTTATGGACATAGGAAAAATGAGCTAATTTTTATAATTAAATATATCGCTGGAGTAAGATCTAGCGCCAAGAATAAAACTGATAAAAAAGTTAGAGGAACACCGTCATCTCCCATAGCTGCAATCAATATAGCAATCATAAAGGATATTCCTATCACTAAACCAACCCAACCAAAAATAGAACTCCATTTTCTTGGCTGTATTTTTTCTTTTTTCAAATAAAAGAAAACAAAAAAAGTGATATAAAGCAAACAGAGAATCGATAACCCTATATTTAAAAATAGGTTGTTAAAAATAAATAATAAAGTAATTGCTATAGTTGAAAGTAACGCACCTATACCAGAAAATATAAAATATATTTTTTTAGAAGGAATCAAAGGTTCATTCATTATATCCACTTCCCTTCTATAAAGCTTTATAAAGAAAGAAAATCCCATATGGGATTATCTTTCATCATCTTCATCATAAACAAATATTCTTTGTTTTTTCTTCTTTTTCCTTTTATTATTAAAAACAACTTTATTTTTAGGCAAAAAGATTTCAACTACCGGAATAGTTAAAAATATAATCCAACCTGGATGCCATAGTTTTCCAATCAATCCCATAAGTAAATATGCAATAACTACAAGTAATGGATATAATCCAGCAATGGTTACTGTTCCTAGCATCATTGGTACAATTGGTATTGCAAAAAATACAATCCAGCCTGGATGCCATGCATTTAGGCAATATCCTAATAATAAATAAATAATCACTGTAATCATTGGCGTTGCAACAATAATTTTAGTACGAATTGACATAATCTATCTCTCCTTTTCTATTTCTATTATACCATAGTTTTATTATTTATGATATAATGTTTTTGGTGATACTATGAAAAAAATAGGAAAAAATGATGAAATCATACATTTCTTCAAGGATTTATCTAAAACCAATAAACATAAAGACTATGTAATAACAGATGATCTAGAAGTTCTCAAGCTTGCAAATACCTATCATTTAGAAATTCCTTATCTTCTAATTACAGAAATAGAATATAAAGAAAACACGTTACAGCTCATTGAAAATTTAAAGCAACAGGCTAAGGAATGCTATGAAATATCTCTATCTACCTATGAAACACTACAAACAAAAGAAAATCATGCTGGTATATTAGCTGCAATTCAGATACCAAAATACTCTCTAAATGATTTAGGGGATTTCATCATCGTATTAGACAGACTTGAAATTCCTGGGAACATTGGAACAATCTATAGGACCTTAGATGCTTGTGGAGCAACAGGTGTAATTTTAGTAGATTCTATTTCAAAGCCTCATAATCCAAAGCTTACAGCTTCTGCTAGAGGAACTAATCTCATACTTCCCACAGTTTCTATGAGCTACCAGGAAGCACAAAGTTTTTTACAACAAAACAATTACACTATATACTTAGGTGAACCTGAATTAGGTTTAGACTATCAAAGCCATCACTATAATGGGAAAATAGCTCTAGTATTTGGAAATGAGCGCTATGGCATTCAAGAGGATTGGTATAATCATCCCCATCAAAAGGTCTTTATCCCAATGCAAGGAAATAACAATAGTCTAAATGTCGGAGTTGCTACTTCTATTATTGTATATGAAGCAGCAATGCAAAGAAATTTTAAAAAGAAATAAAAAGAAAAGATCATTTGCTTTATTACTTCAAATGATCTTTTTATTTGTTTCATATCTATTAATATGTACCTTTTAATACTAAAACTATAGAGTTTCCTTTTTCGTTATAGGCAACAAGAACTCTTTGAAATTCATCTTTCATATCTTTGGCTCTCATATGGGATTTGCATTCCGCCATATGAGATATCCCTTTATGATCTATATAATAATATAAAATCTTTTTTCCTTCTTTTACTGTATATGTTTTTCTAGAAGAAAAAAGCTTACCGTATGTATAATAAACATCTTTGTTTTTAAAAACCAATTGATAACGTTTAATTCTAGAAATCGCTGTTGCAAGTCCCCATAGAAAAGGAATACTAAATACTCCAAGTGGAATAATAAGAGTAAAAAGAATAGTGATAAGAATCACTTCTATCCATTGCGTTTCTAAGACAGGCGGAATAGATAAGAAACCAATGAGTAGTGCCCAAATCAGCATCCAAACAAGCGCCATTACAGCAACCACAACATGCACAAAGATATTTTCTCCACTTTTATATTTTTTTATATCTACTTTTTCAAGCTTGCCTGTAACATCTTGGAACCTACCCTCTAATCTTAACGCTTCAGTTTGGAGAAGCTTTCTTTCGTCTTCCTTAGAAAGGACAAAAGAATTTAATATCAAGCTATCTTCATTATCAAAAGCTATCATTAAATATTGTCCTTGAAAAAATAGAGGATCCTGATTATAAATATTTTTATATTGTGCTTCTCTATAGCGAAAGTTTTTATCATAAAAACAATATGTCATTTGAACTTCATAATGAATATCTATATGATCTTGGTGATGCGTGCGAATTTCTTTACAGTCATAAAAAATGATTTTTCCATCCGTAAGTGTACAGTTTTTTAAAATTTTATTTTCGTATTGATAATTTTTCTTCTTTTTCACTTCTTCAAATATGCCGATACCTAAAATTACTATTCCTACAACGAAAAAGATTATACCTAAAAGTAAAGGAATAAGCTCCTTAAAGGATTGATATCCACCAATGATAAAAATGACAATATCAGACATCAAGAAAAACAAAGAAAAAGGGATAAGCAAATTAAATCTCTTGCTTACAGAACCTTCAATGGCGTATGGTTTTCTCTTATTTAATTTATAAAAATTGATATACTTCTCATCCATACTTTTCACACCTATTTTTCATATTATATCATTTTCTTTAAAAAATAAAAGACCTATTTGATATAGGTCTTTTGATTTGTTAGATTGCCTTATTACAAAGCTCAATGAAACTGTCTGCCTTTAATGAAGCACCACCAACTAATCCGCCATCAATATTTGGCTGAGCCATTAGCTCACTTACGCTCTTAGTTGATACAGAACCACCATATAAAATACGAATACCTTCTGCACACTTTGGACAATAAAGCTTTGCAATTAAAGAACGAATATAGCCACATGCCTCATCAGCCATTTCTGCAGATGCAACCTTGCCAGTTCCAATTGCCCAAATAGGCTCATAAGCAATAATAATATTGGATAAGTCCTTATTCTCAATGCCTTCAAATGCCTTAGTAATCTGTCTATCAAGAACATCATGTGTTTGATTGGATTCTCTTTCTTCTAAAGATTCTCCACAACAAATAATAGGCTTTAAATCATTAGCTAAAGCAGCTTTAACCTTTAAATTCACTGTTTCATCAGTTTCATTAAAATAAGCTCTTCTTTCACTATGTCCTATAATGACATATTCTACTCCAGTTGAAGTTAACATTACTGGAGATATTTCTCCAGTGTATGCACCACTTTCAGCAAAGTGAACATTTTGAGCACCAATCTTTAAATTGTTGCCTTTACGTTTCACTAAATCTCTTAATATAATTGCTGGTGCACAAATAATAGAATCTAATTGGCTTGCGCTTGGAAGCTTATCGCTTACTGCATAAATAAACTCTAAAGCCTCATCACGAGTCTTATTCATCTTCCAGTTTCCAGCCATTACTGGTTTTCTCATACTATTCTTTTCCTTACCTAATTATTTTTCAAGGATAGTTGCAATGTCATTAATTGCAGCTTCAGCCTGATCACCAGTAGCTTCAATTATAACATTTTCACCTCTTGGAATAGCTAAAGACATTAATCCTAAAATAGATTTAACATCAATTACTTTATTATGATAATGTAAATTAATATCTACAGAATACTTAGATGCTGCTTGTACCACCTTAGCAGCTAAGCTGGCGTGTAAACCAACAGTACTTTTTACTACAATTTGCTTTTGCATTTCCTTAAATCTCCTTATTATTATAATTCATCTACACAAGCGATTCCAGGTAGAACCTTGCCCTCTAGATACTCTAAAGAAGCGCCACCGCCTGTAGAAATGTGTGACATCTTATCTGCATAGCCTAGGCTTTCAGCTGCAGCTGCAGAATCACCACCACCGATAATTGTGTTAGCACCCTTAAGGTTGGCTAATAATTCACAAACACCGATTGTACCTGCTGCGTAATTCTTCATTTCGAATACGCCCATAGGTCCATTCCATACAACTGTCTTAGCTCCTGCTAAAACACTTGCAAATAATTCTAATGTCTTAGGTCCAATATCTAAACCCATATCATCTGCTGCTAAAGCATCAACAGATTTTACAACACCTGGAACATCTGCAAATTCCTTTGCACATACAGCATCTACTGGTAATACTAATTTAGAACCAGCCTTAGCTAATAATTCTTTAGCTAAATCTAGCTTATCCTCTTCACATTTAGATGCACCAATGTTCTTTCCTAAAGCCTTTAAGAAAGTGAACATCATTGCTCCGCCAATTAAAATCTTATCTGCTTTTTCGCATAATGCTTCAATAACACCAATCTTGTCAGAAACCTTTGCTCCACCAAGAATAGCAATATAAGGACGAACAGGTTCATCTACTGCTCCACCAATATATCTGATTTCCTTTTCTAATAAGAAACCAGCTGCAGTTTCACTTACATTTGCAGCAATACCAACATTAGAAGCTGCTGCACGGTGAGCTGTACCAAATGCATCATTTACGAATACATCACCTAATGATGCCCAATACTTTCCAAGCTCAGGATCATTCTTAGATTCCTTCTTACCATCTAGGTCCTCATATCTTGTGTTCTGGAACATTAAGATTTCGCCTTCACCTAGTTTAGCAGCTGCATCCTCTAAAGCCTTTCCTTTTGTTGCATTTACAAAATGAACTGGTTTTTTGATTAATTCTTCTAATCTCTTAGCTACAACTGTTAAGTCATTCTTAGCTAAATCTGCTTCTTCCTTAACACGTCCTAAATGAGAAAATACGATTGCCTTACCACCATGATTAATTACATATTCAATTGTAGGTAAAGCTGCACGGATACGTGTATCATCTGTGATAACGCCATCCTTCATAGGAACATTAAAGTCTACACGAATTAAAACTTTTTTTCCTTTTACATTTAAATCTGATACAATTTTCTTAGCCATATTTACTAATCCTCCAAAAATAAAGCCATAATTTTTTATACCTCATTATAACATTTATGACTAATTTTTTCAAATAAATTTATGAGAAAACGTATTACATTAAATAAATTAAAATGAGAAAAAGGCTTTCTAACAAAAAAGACAAGTAGAATAAAGGCAAAAAAGAAAATTTTTTGTATTTATATGTTTTTTTAAGTTGTTTCTTTTGATTGCGATATAAGACATAAAACGGATGAAAATAATATAAAAAGATTGTGACAAATAAACATAATATAGCCAATGTAAAATAAGCAATTTTCATTTTACCACCAATTTATTATATGCAATTATTAAAAATAACGTTTAACATAATAAGAGTTATAATTTTTAGGCTCTGAATAATATTCAAATAATGCCTTCTTAGCGAGCGTATTTCCTTGTCTTGCAGAAATATCTAAAAGCTTTAAATAATTATCTTCTACAACATGATTTAAAACTAATTCAGCTAAATGATAGCCACTTTGAGGATTGTGCTTAAGAGTTAAATAACTATAAAATATATCCTTTTTTAATCCAACTTGAGAATTTGTAAATTCTTTTAAGTATTCCTTACGCTTAAAATAAAAAATCAATTGGTTGAGATAATCATTATATTTTGAGTATTCTTTATACTTAATATTTTTTCTTATCTTTGATAAAAGAAGAGACGGTTTAATATATTTCAATTCTTCTTTCGTTGAGATATAAACCCGGAAAGCCATATCATAATATAATTCTAAATACTCTTTAGGAACATATACAATAGGTCTTTTATATTCCTTGTAAAAATCCATAAACTGTTCTGAGCGTTTAAAATCTATACTATAAAAGGAATCAGTAAGAGGAGAGTACATACTCTTAAATGGTTTTCTATGCTTCTTAGAAAAGTAATCAAAACAATACACCTCTTCTAAATAATACTTCTTGTTCAATTCTTCAAAGGTTTTTATTGGAGAAATGTCAATCGCATTTTTCCGTTCTGTCAATATTAGATTATGTCTTTGACAGATACTCCGTTCTGTTTTTTCTAAAATGCGTTTAATAAATTCTTTTTCGTATACTTCAACGTCTTTCACATTAAAAATATTATACTCATCTAGATTGTGCTCTTCTTCCCTAAAATCTTTAATAGATAATTCATGTAAAAGAAAGTCCTTAGAAACCAAACTACAAGAAGCATCAATTACGCCACTTTTTTGTTTATTATCTCTAAGAACTAAATATTCAAGATTTTTTATATTTCCTTCGATAAAAGGGTAAACTAAAAAACCTGAGGCTATGGATATTTGATCAAAATTTATTTCCGAATCAAATTTAGGATCATCAAGTATACTTGACTTATATTTTTCAATCAACTCTTCTTTTTCTAATCCCTTCCTAAAAACATAGCATTTTTCCATTGATCATCACCTATTAAAAAATATGATAAAGCTTAACACTCTATCACATTTTTAATAACAAGTTGATTTTGTTTTTTCTTTTCATCAAGTCGTATAGTATATTCAATAAGATATAAATGATTTGTTTCTATCTCAAAGGTACTTCTCATATATTCCTGAGGGAATATGACAAAGTCAATGATATTATGACTATCATTAAATTCGCCAACCAACATAGGTTCTTGTTTTTTAGTTAGAATTTTCTTCGCTGTTTCAAAGCATCCGATACTTCTACCCGTTTTTTTGCTCAAATAATTTGCTTGATGCTTTTTCTGTAATTCTGGCAGATTTAAAAATATATCATATGTTAAATTAAACCCTAAATACA
Source organism: uncultured Mollicutes bacterium (assembly GCA_947174785.1). Classification (GTDB taxonomy): domain Bacteria; phylum Bacillota_I; class Bacilli_A; order Acholeplasmatales; family Anaeroplasmataceae; genus Pelethenecus. The sequence continues at coordinate 66,270 of CAMWKG010000004.1, read as the reverse complement.
TATATTCTTTTTGCTGTAATACTTTAAAATCGTATTCTGAAGTATCCTCAATTTTATCCTCAAGATGTCTTGCAATAATTTCATTAATTGAGCTTTTAGCTTCTATCATTTGCTTTTTTGTCATTCCAAAGACATCTAAAGCTCCAGCATAAATTAAAGCCTCCAACGCAGATTCACTAAGCTTTGTTCTTTCCTTGAATTCTTGAAAGCTTTTATATAATCCATTTTTATTTCGCTCATTCACAATGTCTAATGTTGTCATTTCCCCAATGGAATGAATCGTTTGGAGTGGCATAAACATACCAACCTGATTTACTTCAAAACGATTTGTAGAAATGTTAACATTTGGTTTGTATGTTACAACCTTATGAGCCTTAGCATAATTAATATAACTAACCATCATCTTCGTAGCACCAATAACATTGTTTAATATTTTTGAAATAAATATATTAAAGTAGTTCGCCTTAAAATAAGCCATTTGATAAGAAACCAAACCATAGGCAACCGCATGAGATTTATTAAATCCATAATTATTGAACTTCAAGAAATAATCATATATATGCTTAGCTACTGCCTGACTATGTCCTTTTCTCATAGCTCCTTCAATAAAAGCTGTCTCTTGATTTTTTAATTCTGATTCTTTCTTTTTAGAAATAGCACGTCTTAATAAATCAGCTTGTCCTAAAGAAAATCCTGCAAAGATTTGTGCAATTTGCATGATTTGTTCTTGATATACAATAATACCGTAAGTACTTTTTAATATAGGCTCTAGGACTGGATGCTCATAGGTAAATTGTTTCCCATGTCTTCTTGCAATAAATTCATCAATATTTTCCATAGGACCTGGACGATAAAGTGCTAGCACCGCAACTAAATCGTCAAAGCGTTCAGGCTTTAATTTATTTAATACCCTTCTAATTCCATCAGACTCAAGCTGAAATACTCCTAGCGTATCTGCAGATTGTAAGAGTTGGTATGTTTTTTTATCATCTAAAGGAATTCTTCTCAGATCATTCATTGTAAAGTTAGGAATATTTCTCATAACCTCATCAATAATTGTCAAATTCCGAATTCCTAAAAAGTCCATTTTTAATAAGCCAATTTTTTCAAGATCCGTTGCTTCTAATTGAGATTGATATAAACCATTGATTCCTTCCTGCAAAGGAATAATATCATCTAATGCCGTTGAGGAAATAATCACTCCGGCAGCATGTGTTGATATGTGTCTTGGAAGACCATCCAAACCACGTATAATATATAGAAATTCATACATATCCCTACGATTCACAAACTGCTTTAAAAGAGAATCATAGTCTGGATTAGCTTCTACCATACGTATAATTTCATTTAATCTAGAATTATCAATCTTACGAATTCTTCCTAAGTCTCGTATAGAGGATTTGATTTGAAAAGTATTGAATGCAGAAATATTACAAACATGCTTATCTCCGTAAAGCTCATTTACATACTTTATGACATCATCTCTAGAGGTGTCAGGAAAGTCTGTATCTATATCTGGCATACTGATACGTTCTGGATTCAAAAATCTTTCAAATAATAAATCATATTCTAAAGGATCAATTTCTGTAATTCCCAAACAATAAGCTACTAAAGAACCCGCTCCAGACCCACGCCCTGGACCAACTAGAATCCCCTTCTTCTTTGCATATAAAATAAAATCCCAAACAATTAAGAAATAATCGCTATAGCCCATTTTATCTATGACCAAAAGCTCATAGGCTAAACGTGTTTGATACTCAGAAGATATCTTCCCTTTTAATCTACGATATAATCCTTTTGAACAAAGAGATTTCAAATACTCTATAGCACTTGCACCCTTGGTATTTGGATAGGCAGGTAAATAGAATTTTTTAGGATATAGCTCTAAATGAATTTGATTGACAAACTCCTCTAGTTCTTCTGAATGTAACGGATTTTCATCAAAGCTATAATCCTCATAGTTCTTCACCTCTACAGGATTTCCTGCTATTTGACATAAAGCCTCATAAATAATTTTATCTTCATTATTTAGATATCTACAATTATGAAGGGGAAGTGTCTTTATTCCTAACTCCTTTGCTATAGAACAAATTTCCTGATTGGCATTCAAACGGTCTAATCGATTTGTAAAGGAATATCCTACATAATATGTAAAAAAAGAATGAAGCTGCTTAAGCTTAGACTTTAATTCCTGATGAGCTTTTGAATAATGCAAACGTTCAATAATAGAATCATTATAGACAGATATAAAAGCTATTTCCTTACGATAAGGCTCTAAAAATTCTAGCCCATAAGGCTCATCATGCGTAGCTAAATATGTACTAATCTTTAGAAGGTTCTTATATCCCTCTTCGTTTAGTGCATAGGCAAGCAGCTTAGATTTAAAGCTGTCATCATCAACATATGTAATTTCTATTCCAATAATAGGCTTAATTTGATTTGATATACATTCTTGATAAAATTTATAGCTACCATACAAATTCTTATCTGTCATAGAAAGAAAGGTGAAGGCATGTGCTTTGGCTATATCTATATAATCTTTTAAATGAATAGAATTGCTTAATAAATTATATTCTGTTTGACCATATAAAAATCCTTTCATACCCTCACCACCTTATTCATCTATCTTATATTATAGTTGATTTTGTTCTTTAATGCAATTTCTCTTTTTCTTAAAATAAAGAAACACAACAATTCCACTACCAATAAGACATATGCCAATAAGAATTGGTATTAAAAAGATATTCCCAGCCGCCTCAATTGCATTGCTATTATCATAGACCGTAATATATAAGGTTTCTGAAGTAGAAAGATTAGAGGAGTTTGTTACTGTAATGCGTACTGGATATGTTCCTTCTTTAGAATAATCCACTAAGCTATCATCATATTCAACTTTAGATGTAATATTAGGATCAGATGGATCAAAGACTTGTATTTGATCTAATATATTCACCTTTCCATTTAATTGAACATTTATGTTTTCCACCAATAAAATTGGGGCAGCATTAGAAAGAAGCTTAACTTCACACTCAACTTTTCCTACCTTATCTTGATTTGTATATTCGTAGGATACTACATAGCTTCCAACTTCATTTTTGATATGCTCACAATGAATAACCACATCATGGGAAATATTTGTTTTTCCTAAATAAGCACTTTTTAAATTTTCTAAAAGTGCTTGCTCAACATTTTGATTATACTCTAAAATCAAGATAGACTTATAAAGTTCAATACTTGCCTCATCTTTATCCACAATGTCAATCTTTACAATCATACTTGAGGTATTCATGTTTTTATCAGAAAAGGTAACCTCCAAATCAAAGCTTTGAGCAATATCCGTTGAAAAATACGAATAGGAAATAGAATCTGTAACATCTCCATCCACTTTATCTATGGCTTTAAAGTAGGTCTGAAGTTTAGCTTCTTCTCCTTTTGTTAAAAGAATTCGGTTGTTCTCTCCTAAGAAGGTTATGATGGGACCAATTGGATCCTCAACAATTACATCCACAAATTGTTCTGTGATATTTCTTCCATCCGATGCGCGTAAAGTTATCGTATAGACTCCAGGTGTTTCATAATCAACTAAAGTATCATCAATAATAACTTTACAATTTCCACTATTGTCTGTTGCTGTAATTTGCTCTTCATATTTTGGTTTTGCTGACCCGATAAGATAGGTTATTGCTTTTGGATATTCAATAAATACTGGCTTTTCCAAATCCACTACATTAAAAGTAACTAGCGTTTTATATCCTTGACACTGCCCAGGCTTATACTTATTTTCTACAGCCTTATACCAAACCTGATAGGACCCCACCTTACGAGTATCTACATCTGTGAGTAAATATAACCAATCTCCTGTGGTAATATAGCTAATTTGTGCATCTTCTAACACTTGACCATCACGATATAATTTTGCTTTCGGTTTGGAAATATAATTTTGTAAATTACCTCCTAAAGGAACTTCTACCGTAGTAGTTTCCTCATCCCAAATAAAACTCCAGCTGCTTGCATGAACCTTAACGCCAATAAAGAACAGCAATATTAACAAAAAAAGTATCTTTTTTTTCATTCTTTTATTCCTCCATTTAACACTTCAAATGCTTTACAAAAGCTTTTGTATCTTCCAATTTTCGAGCAAATTCGACAAAACGCTTTTAAAAAAAATGCCCGTTCTGCAGCGTTATTTGTTTGCTTAATATTGGGAATGATAACATCAGTCAATTCCTGATAACGTTCCACATCATCGCTCAAGGTAAGATAGTTTGCAATGTTGTAGCTAAAGTCACATGCATAGCACAACGTCTTATCCATCTCACAAAAAATACTTAAATAATTTTTAGAATCAAAAATATAAGTATACAAGAGCTTTGCAAAGGGTCGCAAATGCTGATAAATATCCTTTTTCTTGAAAGTCTTTCTTTTAACATCAAAGAAAAATTCTAGAGTTTTACGATATTCAACCGTCTTGATATATCGAAACTCTTTATATGCACAATCCATCATATCATTTTGAATCATATAAAGAGTCTGAAGATATCTTACATATTCTGCATTCTCAAATTCAGAGGTCTTCAAAAATAAATCTAATAACTTGTGACTATGAAGAAGTGTCATAGGACTATTGAGCTTTATGTAGCACTCTAAACAAACAAGGGAAGCAACTTTACCTAAGGTATCATCTAAGCTGTAAAGATTGCTCAAGCTTTTCAAATTATCCAAGGTTTCCAAATAGCTTTCATCATAATATTTTAGAATAGAATAAAATACCATAAAAATACTTAATTCATCTTCGTGCATAACGCTAGTTATTTTAAATAATTCTTTTGAAATCTCATTGGCTTCTGAGAACTTATAAACCGAAATGTAATAAATAAGAAATAACAATTTTGTTCGATAATTGTCAAATACCTTGCACGATTCATACACACTCTCAATCTCCTTCAGCTTCTTATGATAATAATAGCTGACTGTTTTCATTAAGAGGTTTTTGAGTTCAAATAACAAATTTAGTTTTGGAGAATCCACATTTAGCTTTTTACAAATCTCATTGAGCATATACCGATTAGGCTTAAGCTGTGCATTTTCCACCTTACACAAATAGGATACGGAACAAAGATTCCCAGCAACCGAGGATAGAGTTTGAGCCTGACTCGTACGCACTCGTTTCAACTCGGTTCCAATCATCGAATAGGTATTTTCATCCTCCTTTACTCTTCTTTTCATTTCCTCAATAAAAATATTTTTTTTCATAACATTTCTCCTTTTACTCATGTCGTATAACCATTATAAATGTTTTAAAACCAGAATAAAAGAAATTTCGTATTGATAAAACATTGTCCGAAAAATAAAGAAAATTTATTTATAAAGTAGTAAACAGGAAAAAGAATAAATTTGTTCCCCATTTATTGCAAAATGACTCGTTTGATAGCACAAATCCTTAATTTCTATTTTCGGATGCTCAGAAAAAAAATTATTTAAAGCGTCCTCTAAATCTTGTTCATGTTCAAAATCAAATAGCTTTACCTTCATCATATCACCAAATTAAGACTATCACTTTTGAGTCAAAAAAAAAGTAGAAATTACTTTTCTACCTTACAATATTTTTTCAAAGTGCAATTTTGACACTCTGGATTTATAGCCTTACAATGGTATCTTCCAAATAAAAGTAAAAGATGATGTGCTTCTATCCATTCTTCCATAGGAATGTATTTACGATAACTTTCCTCTGCTTCTAAAACGGTGGCTCCCTTTTTCACATATCCAAAACGAATGGCCATACGCTCTAGATGTGTATCTACTGGCATTGCAGGGATTTTATATCCTTCTGCTAAAACTACACTAGCCGTTTTTCTGCCTACACCACTCAAGGTTTGAAGTTCTTCTAAAGTTTTAGGAACCTCATCATGAAATTCATTGTGAAGAGTTTGAGCCATTGAAATTAAATTTTTAGCTTTATTTTTGGCAAAGCCTAAAGATTTTATAATTTCAAAAACATCTTCAAATTTTGCCTCACTTAAAGCCTTTGGTGTAGGATATTTTCGGAATAAAGCAGGGGTAACCTGATTAACACGCTTATCTGTAGTTTGACTTGAAATCATAACAGCGCAAACAAGCTCAAATAAATTTGTATAATTTAATTCACACTTCGGAGCTGGTATAATTTTTCTAATCTCATCCAGAATTTCTTTTGATCTTACTGCATTCATTTTTAAATCCTCTTTAAGAAATCCTGAAATGCAGCTGGAGCCTCACTAGAAGGCTTGACCTCATAACGCTTGTTTGCTAGTCCTAATGCAATCGTGCGCATAGATAGAACCTTCTTTGAAGCGTTAATATTATCTACTACTGCAGCAATCTGATCGTAGGTATAATGGTCATCTATCATAAAGCCTTGAAGTATTTCTAGTTCTGATGCTGTAAGAACGCGATTCAGCTTAGAAGAAATATATTTATTTGCTTTCTCAATGTCATAGGTATCCAAGCTTGTCTTTTGTTCTAAAAGCTGTTCAAGCTTTGCAAATAATGGCTTAAAGGAAATACATTCCATACCTTTCCCATTGTCATAGGTTAAATACACCTCATAAAAGCCTCGTTCCATTAAAGAAGCGACTAGCTTGTCCAATTTAGAAGGGCTCATTAAAACCTGAGCTTGGATATCTTCTACTGAGAGTGTATTTGTAAGTAAATGATTTTTTAAAATATGAATTAAAACAAAAACCTCTTCTGCATTTAAGCCAAGTGCCTTTGCCTGATCAAATATAAGTTCTTCATAATTTAAATAACCCTTTTTATATAGATCTTCTAACATATACATCAACTCCTAAGTACTTTTCTTAAATCTTCATCAAACCCTGTGATAAAGGCTCTTTTTTGTAAGATTTCATGACGAAGATAAACTCTTTCATCCTCTGATGAAAAAATAATTTCATGGATTGCAGGGGCTTGATTAATCCTTAAGGATTGGATTTTGTTTTCTGGAATATCTAAGCTTTTAGCTAAAACTTTGGCTGTACCACTAGGAGCATCCTTTTTAGATGTTGCATGAATTTCAACAAAATCTAAAATCTCAAATTCCTTCTTACAATCCTCTAAAAGCTTTGAAAAAAGCTTAATACCTTTTGCATAATTTGCTTTCCAAATAAATGTTGTATGATACTCTGCTGCTAGTTTATATAGCACATCTATTTGTTCAAAGCTATAACCTGTAGTTCCACTTAAAACAATGTATCCTTTTTTTATGGCTTGAACTAAAGTTTCATATGCCTCTATAGAAGAAAAATCTACAACAACATCTATTGGATAGGGTACATCTAAGATATCTTGAAAGGTTTCAACCGCTTTATGCTTAATTTCATCTATTCCGACAATATAAAATTCATCCTTATATTTGTCATAAATTTGGCTACCCATTTTCCCACATATTCCTATGATTGCCATAACCATAAACATCACCATTATAGTATATGATGAAGTTTAGCCTCTTGCTTCCTTATTTAATGCTTCTTTTGCAGCATTCTGTTCTGCTTCCTTTTTAGTTTTTCCAATTCCTCTTCCCATTAAGATGTCATCCATATAGACAACAGCTTCATAGGTTTTATCATTTGCAGGACCACTCTCATGAACAATTTCATAATGAAGCGTTCTCTTATCTGCCTGTACTTTTTCTTGAAATACAGATTTATAATCTTTAATTTTTAATACAATATCTTGATACGGTAATACAAGTTTTTCAAAAACCTTATATACTGATTCAAAATTTGAATCTAAAAGGATGGCTCCTAATATCGCTTCAAAGGCATCTGCAATGATGGCAGGTCTTCCTCTTCCGCCGCTATGCTCCTCACCATTACCTAATAAAAGATATTTTGCTAGATGTATTTTTTCTGCATATACATTTAATGCTTCCTCACAAACACACTTCGCTCTAGTTTTAGATAAAACACCTTCATCAAAATGTACTTTTTGATATAAGTATTTAGACATACAAAGCTGTAATACTGCATCTCCTAAAAACTCTAAACGTTCATTACATTCCAACTGATGTTCATTTGCATAAGAAGAATGTGTTAAAGCTAATTTCAATAAATCCAAATTATGAAAATGATATTCAATTTGATTTTCTAAATTTGTAAAATCCATAGTTTCATCTCCTAAAATTCATTTTCTTCTATGTCAAAAATATCCTCATGCTTCCCAAGAATCATAATTCTCTTTGGATTCTTAGTATCTATGTTAATATCTACTTTTTCTCCTATAGTATAATACTCTTTGCTGTAAGCTATTCTCTTATTATTTAAAAATACCTTATAAGTTATATTTCTAATATTGGTATGATTTCTTGTTCCTGTTGAAGATTGACTTGACATCGTGCACCCTAACACAGTCGCTGTTGATTTTGTATAGGTTCTTCCCTTCTTTAATCTCAAAGAACTCGTTTCTAAGAATTTAACCACTATTAAGGCTAAAATGATTTCTCCTGCTCCTAATCCAAAACAGACAAAGCCCCATATAGTATAACCCAAACTCATACATATAACAAAGCCAGCACAACAGCCTAGAAAAAAGAAAAGAAAAAGGAGTCCTTTGATAATATCACCCTTACTGCTTTTTTTCCAAAGCTGCACTACATTTCTAACCTGCTGAACATCGTACTCTAATTTATTGTAGGCTCTTTGGTTATTAATTTCCTCTATAACCTCATCAGTATCCATCTTTTCTTGCCTTTCATATTCTTTGCGGAATTTTTTGAAATATAGAGGTAAGGAAAGAATAGATAAAAGAAAGAAAAAACCAAAAACTAGATAAATAGGAAGTATATTCTTTGTAAGTATAGCCAATCCAAAGCCACCAAAGACAATCACAATAACGGCAACATAAATAAGAACTATAAGTCCTTTCTTCTTCATTTTTATGCCTCTTCTTTAGGAAGCTTTTCTACTACTTTATTGATTATATCTGCCTCTACTAGCTCACGTGCCAAACGGATAGCATGGAAGAATGCTAGTGGGTCAGAATTTCCATGAGCTTTAACCACAATCTTAGAAAGTCCAAAAAGCATAGCTCCGCCAACTTCCTTTGTGCTCATTCTTTTTTTGAATCTCTTAAGATTCTTACGCATAAATAAATAACCAATCTTACCACCTAAAGAAGATTTAATTTCTTCTGAAAGCATTGTAGAAATTGCCTTACCTGTACCTTCAATGGATTTTAAACAAATATTTCCTGAAAAGCCATCTGTAACGACTACATCACAAGGACAATTCATCATTTCTGTAGGTTCTACATTTCCATAAAAATGAATATCCTTTAAATCTTGTAAATAGGTATAGGCTTCCTTTTCTATTTCTCTACCTTTACCAGGCTCTGAACCAATATTTAATAAACCTACTTTAGGTTCTTTTACTTTTAAGATTTCTTCTGCAACAACAGAAGCAAACATTGCAAGGCTTCCTAGATGCTCCTTTTTTAATTCCACATTAGCACCAACATCTAGTAGTAATCTTGGATGTCCATCCATATTAGGAACAAATGGACATAAAGCTACACGGTCCATTTGAGGTAATCTTCGAACAAGTAAATGTGCTCCTACAACTACACATTGTGTAGGTCCGCTTGTTACACAAGCATCTGCCTCACCGTTCTTACATGCCTTCATTGCTAGGCAAAGGGATGCTTCCTTTTGAGTACGGATTGCCTTTACAGGATCATGTTCTCCCATTGAAATTGTATCTGCTGTATGTACTACTGTAATTCGTGTCGAATCCGTTAATAGAGGCTTAATTTTAGCCTCATCTCCGTATAAAATAATCTCTAAATCTTTAAATTTTTTTACTGCCATCATACTACCTAAAACAGTAGTATCCACTCCATAATCTCCGCCATTGGCATCAACTGCAATTTTAAACATAGGTATTCTCCTCCTAATTAATAACATTTTAGCATTTTATAGTCTTAAAAACTAGTTAATTTTCGTTTTTTTAACAGAAATTTGTTTGAAGATAGCTTCTATTCTAGGATTATCTACTTCCTTTAGTAAATATTTGGAAACAAATTCCTTGCTATCCTCTAAAGCACATTCCCAAATCATCAAATCCTTTGACTCATAATCAAAGTTTAAACTATTGAATCCAGATTGCTCCTCACCTAGATAATCCCCTGGGCCACGCAGCTTGAAATCCTCTTCTGCCAATAAAAATCCATCTGTAGTTTTTTCCAAAATATCTAACCTTTTCACATAATCCTTTGTCGTTACTAAATAGCAATAGGATTGGATATTTCCTCTACCAACACGACCACGTAGCTGATGGATTTGAGACAATCCGTAGCGTTCAGCATCTAAAATGACCATAACGGTAGCATTACTCACATCTACTCCAACTTCAATCACTGTAGTAGATAAAAGACAATCTAGCTCGTGATTTTTAAATGCCTTCATAATACTATCCTTATCTTTAGCCTTCATCTTCCCATGAAGTACCCCTAGCTTTGCCGAAGGAATTAGCTCCTTAAAGATTTCAACCGCTTGATTCATATCAATATAATCTAAGCGTTCACTTTCTTCAATTAATGGCACAACTACATAAATCTGCTCATCACAGACCAAATGCCGTTCTAATGCCTTAGCTAAGGAGTTCAGCTGCTCCATCTGAACAATTTTAGTTAGGACAGGCTTTCTATTTTTAGGCATCGTTTTAATCATAGATAAGTCTAAATCCCCAAAGCTTGTCAAGCCTAGTGTTCTTGGAATAGGAGTAGCTGTTAAATATAAGGCATCCACACCTTTCAATTTGTCTAATAAAGCCTTCCTTTGATTCACACCAAATCGGTGTTGTTCATCTATAATAGCCAGTCCTAAATTTTTAAATATAACCTGACTTTCTATCAAAGCATGTGTACCAATAATAAGAGAAATTCTACCATGCATAAGCTTATAAAGAATTTCCTCTTTCTCCTTTGCTTTCACGGAAGAGGTTAAAAGCTCAATCGCTAAATTTGGAAATAGCTTTTTTGCATTTTCGTAATGCTGCTTGGCTAAGATTTCAGTTGGTGCCATAAGAGCAACCTGATATCCCGCATCTATCACAGCCAAGGAGCATATAAACGCAACAATACTCTTTCCAGAGCCGACATCACCTTGAACCAATCGATTCATTATCTTTGCTGATTGAAGATCCTTTAAGCACTCCTCTATGACATGAATTTGATCCTCTGTCAGCTGATAAGGAAGATTTTGAATAAATTGATTGATAAGGCAATCCTTTATTTTCTTCGGAGTTTTTTCCTCTGAGCTCTTCAGCTGTTTTAGAGCTTCCAATGAAGCTGTATACCAGAAAAAATCTTCATACCGAATTCTTCTTCTTACTCTTGTACAGTCTATAATGCTTTTCGGAAAATGGGCTAAACGAACAAGCTCATTTAAAGTGCCCAGTTTATATTTTTGAATGTATTGTAGAGGGAGTTCATCTTCTAGCACATATCCTGTTTGTAAAACGCGTTCAATAGCATTTTGAATTGTTTTATTATTGATGTCAGGTATGCCATAATCCAATTCAATTCGACATTCAAAATCATCAAAAAAAACAGTAGTTAAGCTAAACTCATTTTCTTTTTCTTTATATTTTCCATAACAAATGATAGGTATTCCAACCTGAAGCTTAAACCTCAAGTAATCTCCCGAAAAAATAATACATTTGACCTTGCGCTGATTCACATTCACATAAAAAACGAAAGCTCTTGATCTTTTGATAGTCTTTATCCAAACTGGTCTGGATGCAACAACTGCTTTAAAACAAAGAGTTTCCCCGCTAAATGCATGTTCATTATCAACTTGATAAAAATAATATTTTTTAGGAAACCATAAAAGAAGGTCCTTTGGAGTATAAATATGATTTGCATTCAATCTATCTAAAGTGACAGGTCCGATATGCTTAATGTCCTTTAATTCCAAGATCATCCCTCCTTTTAGTGTGGAAAAATGGTTGGATTCCTCCAACCATCACTTTTTTATCAAAAAACTATTCTACAGCGATAATATATGAATAAATATCTTGTTCGCCATCAATAATTTCAACTTCAACGCTCTCGTTTACTTTTTGACAAAGCTCTTCTAAAACTTCTTTTTCTTCTTCTTTGACATCTTTACCACAGAAGAAGGTAACAATTTGACTTTCTTCATCAATCAATTTATTTAATAAGTTTTCTAGTGCATCACTTTGCTTCTTTGTAGAAACCACGATTTCTCCATTAGCAATTCCCATGAAATCACCTTCAGCAATTTTAACTCCACCAATTTCTGTATCTCTTACAGAATATGTGATTTCACCTGTTTTAACATTTTCAACAGCTTCCATCATTGCTGCTAAATTGGTTTCCATATCAGCTTCAGGATCAAATACCATTAAGGAAGCATAGCCTTGAGCAATGGTCTTTGCCTTTAATACTTCTACTTTAGATCCCTTTACTAAGCCAGCTGCCTGACTTGCTGCCATAACTACATTACCATTATTAGGAATGATGATGATTTTTTCTGCATTAACCATAGTACAAGCTTCAACAAAGGCTTCTGTTGATGGGTTCATTGTTTGACCACCCTCAATAATATGATCCACACCTAAATCCTTAAAGGTTTGTGAAATTCCTTCACCAAAGCAAACAGCTACTAATGCGAAAGCCTTCTTAGGACCATTTCCAATCTCTTTAGCACCTGTTTTTAAATGCGTATGCTGAATCTTTTGATTTTCAATTTTAATATCTGTTAACTCACCATATTTTAATGCTTGTTCTAGCACTCTTCCTGGATGATCTGTATGCAAGTGAACCTTACAAGTAGTGTTTTCTATTACCTGGCATAAAGAATCACCTAAACATGAGAAGGAAGACTTTGCAACTCCTTCATCAAAGTTTTTTGCATCCTTTAGGTTAATGAAAAATTCTGTACAATATATATTTTTCATTTCTACAGGTTTTTCTTCTGTCTTAGTTGGTTGAACACCTTCATTAGCCTCTAGCATTTTTCCATTTAAGGCCATAATCATTCCTTTGACAATCTCTAAAAAGCCTGCCCCACCACTATCTACTACACCAGACTCTTTTAAAACAGGTAAAAGGTTTGGAGTATTGTCCAATGATTTTTGAGCTTCCTTTTGATAGCATTCTAGTAATGCATCAATTGTATTAAATTCACTCATATGAGCTCTTGTATTTTCAGCAGCCTCACGAACTACAGTTAAAATTGTTCCTTCAACTGGTTCCATTACTGCTTTATAGGCTACACGACAACCTGACTCAAAACAAGTCATTAAATCTTCTATAGATAAGAAATTATGATCTAGCTCTTTCATACCTACGTAAAGTCCTCTGAAAAACTGAGATAATATAACTCCAGAGTTTCCACGAGCGCCCATTAACGCTCCACGGGATAAAACTTTACCTACTTCTATAATTGAAGAGGATTCACAAGAATCCATCTCACGAACTCCTGACATAACTGTCATAGACATATTTGTACCTGTATCTCCATCTGGCACAGGAAAAACATTTAACTCATCCACTCTTTTGTGGTTATTCTTTAAATTTATAGCGCCATTCATTACCATCTTTTTAAATAAGGCTACGCTAACACTGCTTACCGGCATGGTAATCCTCCTAAATATCAAATTAAGTATATAGTTATAGCTTCTTTACAGCTATAGGGTAATCAAATCAATTTACAACTCTTCCAAATAAACTCCCAAACAGACACAATTCGACTCTTTAAAAATCACCTCTTGCACTTAGAAATGTTTAATTCATTTAACATTTTAACACTAAAGCCCCTAAAAGTAAAGCAAAACTTTTCATTTAAAGGCAGTGACTTATAAAATATATCAATTTTTTTTAGAAAAGTCAAATACTTTATAAAAAAGATTAAAAAGTTCTTGCATTTCTCATAGATTTAAGGTATACTAATAAAGCTTGAAGTTTAATTTTAACGTCATAAGGAGGTAAGAACTATGGCTAAATGTTATATCACTGGTAAAGGTACTGTAACAGGAAACAAAAGATCCCATGCTTTAAATGCTACTCGTCGTACATGGAAGGCTAATCTTCAAACTGTTCATATCAAGGATGAGAACGGTAACGTTAAGAAAGTAAAAATTTCTGCTAGAGCTTTAAAAAAGTGTAACTTAGAAAGAGCTTAATAGTTAGGTATTAAGAGGGGCTGCTTACAACCCTTTTTTTATGCGCAAAAAAGACACAGGTTTTAGGCCTGTGTCTTTTCTTTTAATGGGTATCATTCCAGCAGTCTACATTAAAGTGTTTGGAAAAAGCATCAAGAATACGTTTATAGTTTCTTGGGTACTTAAAATAAATGTATGTTTCTTTTTTTGTCCCATCTGTAAAAAAAATATTTATGTCTGAGCCAGCCGCATCAAAAATGATTTCATCTGTAACATATCGTTCTTTCCAAGTGTAAACTCCCAACGATTTAATTTCTTTTAGAAACGATTGTGCATCTTCTTCTGTAAATGCAATGATTTCTATTAAAACGTTATAGCGAGAATTTAAATACTCCTCATATTCTTCTAATGATGCATAGTCCTTGTAATGCTCTGGGCTATTCTTATATTGCTTTTTTAGCATTTCGACATCAGCATAGGTAATGTCATATATTTTTTCATCCGTAAAATCAAAGATACGCTTATAAACAAAACCCATCCCCATACCTTCTGCCCATATAGTTTCTATTCTAGCTATTGTTTTATCATCATATTCTGTTTTACCTATACAAGAAGAGATAGAGAAAATCAAGCATAGGCATAAAATCAATCTTAAAATTTTCTTCATATGCCATTCACCATATTTTTATGCAAAATTTTCAACTAAAACTTTATCACGATCTGTTAGATAAATTTTGTTTTCAATCAAGAATAATCTTGAAGAATTTGCTTTATTTGACTTAAGCTCAATCTCTTTATAGATTGTCACCACATTCTCTGCATTTACATCAATTTTAAAGATTAAATATGCATCAAAAGCCACCATAGCCCCTAAATATAAATGATTTCCAGCATTATAAATAAATAGAGCTTTATGATTTTGAAACATATCTAATATCAAGGATTCATTGTAATAACCACCCTTACTATAATAATCACTAAAAGCTAGGATAAAATCCTCTCCAATTTGTTCAGTTCCTTCTGTCTTTTCATATACTGAAATTTTAGTGCTATGTCTTGAGTCTGTATACCCTAAACCTAATACATATTCTTTGTCATTGATTACAAAGGTATGCAAATAATTTGAGTAGCCTGGCGCTTCATAAGCAGATACGATTACTGGCTTTTCTGGGGTAGAACAATCAATTTCATATAGGGGATCAGTATTTTCATAGGTTACAACATAACAAGTGTTTTTATCGAAACGAACAGATTTTACAATTTGTCTTTCTTTGCCTATTCCTTGATTTAAATAGCCCACCTTTTTCAATTCACTCAAATCAAAGATACTAATCGCATTGAGCTCTTCTGCATTCTTAGTAGTGTCGGTAGTCACCACTCTAAAATATCCCTCATATTCATCCATAGAAAATTGATTTAAAACCGTACCATTGACATTAATTACGCCTCTAGGCTCTAAGTCATGAGAAAAAATAGATATAGTCGTATAAGCTCTGTTCATAGATGCAAAATAGAAGGCTTGATTTGAAGCATATAAAACAGTGCTATTAGAGGTTAATAATTGTGCTTCCTTGTCTTCCATTAAATCTAAATCTAAATAGTAAGCAGAATAAAGATAATTAGGATTACTGCAGGTATCATAATAACAATCCTCAAATTGGATAATCTCTTCCTTCACATAAGAACCAAATGCTAAATAAAGCCTGTTCTCAATTAATCTAGAAGTAAGATATCTTTCATAAGATATATTTTTCTTTACTACTAGTCTATCCTGATTGAATTCATAAACCTTAGTTTCATGATTTCCAATAGATATAATCATATGATTATAAATGAATAATTCGATGCCATTATCCATAACACTTGTTATATTTTTTTGGCTTTCAATATCATAAACATATAGATTTCTTGAATGAAAATAGTAGATATAGGAGCCATCACATTTAGCTATATCTGCTTCATCTATTCCTTCTACCTGAATATTGGTTTGAAAAGAATTCTCATCTACCATAGTCCCAGAATTACCTGGCTGTTGTGCAAATGTAGGAGCATCTAAGTCAGGAGTAGCATCCGAACAGCTTTTAGGCTGATATGTAAAAATAGAAGTTAAAATAGATTTCTTTTTTGTTTGATAAGTATGCATATCCTTATAGTTACGAACTGCAGCATCATAATCTTTTCTTGTATTGATAGTTGAAAATTCTATACATTGATCCAAATTGACAACGCGATTAGCAATAGCTTCATTATGACGATCTACTCCTTCGTTATAGCTATACACCCAAAAATGCTGAATCAGTAATGCGGCAAATATGATTCCAAATACAGCTAGAAAAGCATAACGCAACTGAAAATGAAATTCACGCTTTGGATCTTTCTTTTTGGGAAAAGTATTTTGATATTCAGTTTTTAAATTCTTTTTAAATTCTTTTAGTTTCATAGTTCTTCTTCCTCTAGACATTCCTTTAATTTATTTTTGGCTAAATAGTAATATTGATTTACTAAAGAAGGCTTAAGATTTAAAATTTCAGAAATCTTTTTCGTTGTGTGGCCACACAAAACCTTCATCAAGAAAACCTCTCGTTCTATCTCCTCTAGGTGGCGAATTGCATAATACAAATACGGATGTGAACTTTTCATATCTGGCAAAATATCTAAGCTCTTCATACTAGCTTCTTTTTTCTTTTTTAAATAATCTAAAGCCGTATTTTTTGCTATAGTATAGATCCATGAACGAAAATTTTTCGCTTGATATTCAAAAATCATTTGATTGACTTTGACATAGGTATCCTGAATTAAATCTTCAATGATAAACCGGTTCGGAATTTTAGAATAAATTGCAAATCGAACCAAAGCTTTTGTTTCATTGTAGATTCTATCAAATGCTTGCGAATTCCCTAGTTTATACTTTTCAACTTCTTTTTCTAAGTCCACTTTTCCCCACCTCACTTATATATAACGAATATCTAAGGGTTTTTTTAGATTATTTTTAATTTTATCATAAAAAAAGCTTTAATCCAAAGACTAAAGCTAATTATATTATTCTTTTATACTAGAACAACGCATTGCGTTTAGGATTGCAAGAATAGCAACACCTACATCTGCAAAGACACCTAACCACATATTACTATAGCCAAATGCAGATAAAATCAAAACGATAATCTTTATACCTAATGCAAAAATGATATTTTCAAAAACAATACGCATTGTCTTTTTGGCAATTCTTTTTGCAAGGTTAAGACCATTTAAATCATCCTTCATTAAGACAATATCTGAAGCCTCTATTGCAGCATCTGATCCAACTCCACCCATAGAGATACCTATATCAGAACGCATCAACACAGGAGCATCATTAATTCCATCTCCCACAAAGGATAAAAATTCCTTTTCCTTTTTCTTTGATAAAAGAGCCTCAACCTCTTCTACCTTATTTTGAGGAAGTAAAGATGCCTTATAGGAGGTAACACCTAATTTAGACGCGACCTCTTTGGCAATAGCCTCATTATCTCCAGTAAGCATAATCGTTTCATTTCCCATTTCGTTTAAAGCTTTGATTACCTTTGGAGCCTCTTCTTTAATTTCATCACTAATCAAAATAGAACCAATAAATTCTTTATTTTTGGCTACATAAACAACTGTTCCAATATGGAGAACCTTTTGATATTCTATGCCCTGTTGTTCCATCAATTTCTCATTACCACAATAAATCGCAGTATCATCCTTAACAGCCATAATCCCATGACCTGCAATATCTGTTAATGTATAACCCTCTTCTGAAACAGAGCCAACAGAAGCTAATATACTTTTGGCAATAGGATGATTAGAAGAGCCTTCTGCAATTGCAGCAAGTCTTAATATTTCTTCTTTTTTGTCTGTAGGGACAACTTCTGTAACCACAAAGTTCCCCTTTGTTAATGTGCCCGTTTTATCAAATACAAAGGTATTCACCTTGTTAAATTTTTCTAAATAATTTGATCCCTTGATGAGTATACCTAGCTTAGATGCTGCCCCTATTCCTGCAAAGAAGGAAAGCGGGATAGAAATCACTAAAGCACACGGACAAGAAACAACCAAGAAATTTAACGCTCTATAAATCCAAATAATATAATCCTTTGTGATAAGTCCTGGAATAAGTGCTAAAAGCACTGCAAGAATAACAACGGTAGGCGTATAGTATTTTGCAAACTTTGTAATAAAGTTTTCTGCCTTTGATTTTTGACTAGATGCATTTTCTACTAAATCAAGTATTTTTGATACTGTTGAATCATAAAATGCCTTCTTAACCTGAATTTGAAGTGTTTGCGTAAGATTAACACAACCACTTATAATTTCGTCTCCCTTTTGAACCTCTCTTGGTAAAGATTCTCCAGTTAAAGCCTTTGTATCAAGTGTTGAAGCTCCATCAATTATAATTCCATCTAATGGCACACGTTCACCAGGTTTTACGATGATAATTTCTTCTAGCTCTACCTCATCAGGGTCAACAGTCTCTAAATTTCCATCTCTTAAAACATTTGCAAAGTCAGGGCGAATATCCATAAGACTTGAAATAGACTTTCTAGATTTTCCAACTGCATAGCCTTGGAAGAATTCTCCTACTTGATAAAACAATATTACCGCAACAGCCTCATCAAAGCCTTCAATCTCCTTCCCCGTTACTCCTCTAAATATACCAAGGGAAAAAGCTCCAATCGTTGCAACAACCATTAAGAAATTTTCATCAAAAATTTGTCCATGGCATATATTTCTGATTGCCTTCCATAAAACATCATAAGCAATAAATAAATACACTACAAGAAAAAGTCCTGCTGGAAGTATCCAACCAACTTGTTTATTGGGTATAACCTTATCTAAATGTATGATGTGATCTACTGTAAATAAGATAATAAATAAAACTAGAGTAATACAAATTCTAATTAAATTTCTTTTTTGTCTTCTAGTCATAATCATCCCTCTAATCTTTAAAATAAATAAACAAAAACCATTGCACACAATATTCCGACAAGCATACTTATTGCAGGAATTCTTCCCTCATCCATTAGTATAGACTGCGGAATAATTTCGCAGAAGGTTACATATAGCATTGCTCCTCCTGCAATACCCATACAGATTCCAATCGCAAGGGTACCAATTCCACCAATAGCCATACCTATTACTGCTCCAACTACGGTAGCAGCTCCTGCCAAAGAGGTTAAAAGAATAGTCTTCCAGCCTTTCATACCTCCACTAGCTAAAGGTGCTGAAATAGCCATACCCTCAGGTACATTGTGTACAGCAATTAGTATTGCAACTAATACACCCATTTTTACCTCAGCCGTACCTGTTGCCCCTATTGCCATACCTTCAGGAATATTATGAAACATAATCGCAAGTAGCATAATAAGACCAGCCTTAACTAAGGCTTTTTTACTCGTACCTGTTTCATTTTGATTTTGAGTTAATTGTAAGACCTGTGTCTCATGGTGTAGTTCTTCTAGGCTTCTGTGTGTTTCTCTTACATTCTCTAATTGGTCTAATATCTTGTTTAACCCAAAGGTAAGCAAAATTCCACAAACCACTGCTGCAAAGGTAATAAAGACACCATAGGGATGTTCTTCAAATCTTGTTTTTGCAATAGATTCAGGTACCATCTCAAATACAACAATACCAACCATTACTCCACCTGCAAAGCTCAAGATTCTACTCATCACCTTATTTCCTTTGTTTTTAAGTAGAACACCTAAAACGCCACCAACACCTGTACCAATAGTTCCTGCAATCAAGGATAATACAAGAATAAGTGTATTCATACTGCTATATCCTTATATTATCTTTTTATAATACAATCAGGTTCTACCTTTTTGCAAACGCGTACAACCTCATCCATGATGGTTTCAAACTCATCATCTGGTGCTTCTAATGTTAGCTTTTGAGACATAAAGCTAACATTTGCAGATTGTACTCCTTTAATTTTTAAAATACTTCTTTCCATTTTAGCTGCACAGTTTGCACAATCTAAATCCACTAATTTAAATACTTTTTTCATTCTTCAATACCTTCCTTTTTTTCTAATATATGCTCAAGAGCCTTTTCGTAAATCATAAACACATGTTCATCCGCTAAAGAATAAAAAACTTCCTTACCTTGCTTACGACATTTAACCAAATTAAAATCTCTTAAGACCTTAAGCTGATGAGAAACTGCAGATTTTGTCATGTCAACAACTTTACCAATATCACATACACATAATTCGTGATTAAAAAGGGCTGCAAGAATTCTAGTTCTTGTAGAATCACCAAACACCTTAAAAAGCTCAGCTACATCATAAAGATATTCTTCTTTTGGCATTAGGGATTTAACCTCTTTAATGAGTTTATTATGCGGATGTTCTATTTCACAATCCATGAAATCTTTCATATTTTTCACCCTTTCGATAGTTGAATGGTTGCTCAACCATATATATTATAGTTGAATATACATTCAACTGTCAATAGTTTTTTCAAAAAAAAATAAAAAAATAGAAATCTTTTTAAGAATTTCTATCTTTCCTACTACTATTTATTTTTTTCTGGAAAACAAACTTAAAAATTTCACTAAGAAATTAGGAAGCTTAATAATAATGATTCTAATGGGTATCACCTTTAGTATACCTTATGTGGATTGCCTATAAATTATGCTTAAGTAGCTTAATATTTTCTAAAGGGTTTTTAGATGCGGTGATGTATGATCCTACTACAACCAAGTCTAAGTATGGTTCAACCTTATTAAGAGTTAAATCGTTAATGCCACCATCTATGCTAATCAAATAAGAATAGTTTCTTTCTTCTTTCCACTCTTTTAGCAGTCTTACCTTATCAATAGAACCATCCATAAACCTTTGCCCGCCAAAGCCAGGCTCAACAGACATAACTAAAACCAAATCCAATTTAGATAAGTATGGAAGCAATTCTTCTACCTTTGTATTAGGTTTAACAGATAGTCCTGCCTTTACACCGAAGCTATGAATATAGTCTATAACTTCAATAACATTTTCTACTGCTTCTAAATGAAAGGTAATATAATCACTACCAGCTTCTACAAATTCTTTTATATATTTCATAGGGTCAGAAATCATTAAATGAGTATCATAAATAAAATCATTTTCTTTGTGAATGGATTTTACTACTGCCGGTCCAAAGCTGATATTTGGAACAAAGTGACCATCCATAATATCTAAGTGAAGATATTTTATTTCTTCTCTATATTTATTTAGTTCTTCTTCAATATGGTTATAATCCATATTTAAAATAGATAAAGATATCTCCATTATCTTCTTTCCCCCTTTTCAATCTGCATAAGCATTTTCAAATAATTTTCATGTCTTGAAGGCAAAATTCTCCCTTCTAAAACAGCGTTGTGTACACCACAATCCTTTGCGTTTTTTTGATGCAAGCAGTCCTTAAATCTACACGTTTCCTCTGAGAATTCAACAAACAAATTAGAAAGCTCCTTCTTTTCTATTCCTAAAACATCTAATTTGGAAAAACCAGGAGTATCTCCAATATACCCATTCTTATAGGCATAAAGTGTCGTTTCTCTAGTTGTATGCTTTCCTCTACCTAAAGCTTGACTGATCTCTTGTGTCTTGAGTTCAAAGTCAGGAAAAATGGCATTAATTAATGTTGATTTCCCAGCGCCAGTTTGTCCTGATAAAACTGTTACCTTAGATTCTAAAAGCTTTGCAACCTCTGTGACACCTTCACCACTTTTACTATTTACATATAATACATCATAGCCCAATTTTTCATAGTAGGATAACTGTTGTTTTAATTGAGTAAATTCATCTTCATTTAGTTTGTCAATTTTGGTAATAACAATAACAGGATGAATATTATGCTTTGCAATATTCACAATGAATAAATCCAATAAATAGGAAGAAAAATCTGGTTCCTTAGCGGCAAACACTAATAATATTTGATCAACATTAGAAATATCAGGTCGAATCAGTTCATTTTTACGTTCTAAAATAGAATCAATACGATGATCTAAAACAGTTACAAGATCTCCAACCTTTGGAGAATTTTTAACTGTCATCACTGTTTCTTTTTTACTTAAGCTATTGGGATTGGCTTGAACTTTCTTTATACTTCTAAATTTCCCTCTAGCTGGTATAGTGACAATTGTATTATCTTCTAATACCACCTGATATTTTCCGCCATTTAAATTGATTATTCTTCCTTGCATCAAGCTCTCCTATTTTGTAATCCAAAGGATATATTTTACTATATTACTATCATATAACTTTTGGACATCAAACGCAACTAATTTATTTTCTAAATCATTAGAATTTACATAATTTATTTCCATATCATACCCCAAATTATGTATAACCTCTATAAAGAAATCTACATCAACAACCATAGTAGGCTTGACACCTTTTGAGATATATAGGTCTAATGCATAAGGATTATTCTTTTGAATTAAAGTACTTGGAGGAGTTGATTGAAAAATGATAATATCTTCATCTACAGGCGTAGGAATATACGTTAAATTGACTTTAATGTTATATTCTGTAATAAGCTTTAATGCATCATCTATAGTCATTCCAACAAAGTCTGGAAGCATATAAGAGGAATGGTTTGTTGAGATGGTTAAACATAATTCATCTCCCTGATTCAATATAGAACCATCAACTAAAGACTCTCTTATAATAACGCCACTAATCGTATTATCAGTTTCTTCATATTCTAGTTTCAATTTTAAACCATGATTATTACACATCAATTCTATTTCATCAGCGATATTTTCATATACTCTTCCTAAATAGCTTTTATATGCTGCAGGCATAATCTTTCCAACATACAAAGAAATCACATAATCCGACTTAATATTTGTTCCTGCATAAGGTACAGTTTTTAAGGCAACCTCTTCTTCACTCTCAATATAGGTAATCTGATATTTAATCTTATTTTTATTTAGTTGCTTTATCGCTTGTTCTTCGCTTAGATTAACAACATTTGGAATGGTAACAATATGGTTATTAAATATTTTAGGAGAAATAAATAAAAAATAAATCCATATTAAAATTATTCCAAAGGTTACTAACCATAGTCTTAATATCCACTTCATAAAATCACCATTAATAGTATTTGACAAAAACTACAAAATATGAAGTATTTTAACGAATAACGCTGTCTAATAAAACTAAAAATCTCTTCTTTTCTTCAGAAGAGATTTTTTATTTATTTCAAATGCTTACTTCTTAATTGTCCACAAGCAGCATCTATGTCTGAGCCCTGTTCCTTACGTAGCTGCACATTAATTCTTCTTTTCTTTAACCAGTCGAAGAAGGCTACCATATCCTCTTTTTTAGAACGCTCATAAGGTTTGCCAACAACTTCATTATAAGGAATTAAATTGACATAAACATTTAAACCATGTAATAAAGTGGCAAGCTCGTCTGCACATTCTACAGAATCATTGATGCCTTTGATGAGGATATATTCTATGGTTACTCTTCGGTTTGTTTTATGGATATAGTAACGAATTGCCTTTACAATTTCTTCTACAGGATATGCCTTATTGATTGGCATAAGCTGATTTCTTATCTTATTGTTAGGAGCATGTAAGCTAATCGCTAAATTTACTTGTAAATCAAAATCAGAATATTCTATAATCTTAGGGACAATTCCACATGTAGAAACCGTAATATGTCTAGCTCCTATTTCTAATCCTAAAGGATGGTTTATAATTTTCAAAAAAGAAATCACATTGTCATAATTGTCAAAAGGCTCTCCAATTCCCATTACAACCACATGACTCACTCTAACTTGAGCAAGCTTAGAAACCATCAAAATTTGAAGAACCATTTCCTTAGTCTCTAAATTTCTAAGTTTCTTCTTCATTCCACTTGCACAAAATTGGCAGTCCATATTACAACCTACCTCTGTTGTAACACAGACACTATAGCCATATTCTTGGTGCATTAAAACTGTTTCTATTAAGTTCCCATCCTCAAGCTGAAATAAAAATTTCTGTGTGCCATCTTTAGATTTTTGATGGGTAACACATTCTAATGTCCCTAATGTAAAATCTTTTTTCAATTCTTCGATTACTATCTTTTTCATATTGGTGATTTCGTCAAAGGATGTAATCTGATGGCGATAAAGCCATTCTATAATTTGAGGGGCACGAAAGGACTTTTCACCCTTAGATATCCAATATTCTTTTAACATATCTTCAGTATAATTATAAATACTTTCCATAAAATCACCCCTATTTCCTTTTTAAATTATACATAATGAGATAAAAAAAAGCAAGAAAAAAAGGACCTACTTAGTCCTTTAGATGAATATCAATTAAATATCCTTTTCCTTTTTTATCCACCCCATATGCACAAGGCTCATTGGAAATATACTTATATTTACTTAAAGTGATAAGAAATTGTTGATGAACTTTATTTTCTCCTTCAAAAGAAATTTTATAAGTTTTATAAAAGAGCCCAGATATAACCACTCCTATAACCTTACCATACTCAATTCTTTTTATCCTAGAAACAATAATCAACTTTCTTAAATAGAAAATGTCAAAGCCTAAACAAAGTAACATAGGGAAAGACCATATAATTATATTAGAAATATCAAGTGTTCTTATACCTAATAAAAGAAATAATACACTCATCATAAAGAAAACAAATAACCAAATAAAGAAATAATACAGATAATTCTTCTTAGATAAATTTGTTTTAGGAGTAAAGTGCTCAAATCCTTCTGACTTTGTTCCTAAAAGAACTTCCACGGAAATAGAAAATAAATCTGCCAAAGCTTTTATTGTATCAACGGAAGGTTCAGTTTCATTATTTTCCCAACGAGAAACAGCTTGAGTTGTAACAAATAATTTTTCAGCAACTTCTCTTTGTGTATATCCCTGTTTAATTCTTTGTTCTTTTATGTTGTTTCCAATCCCCATATCCATCACTTCTTTCACTATAATCATATCAAAATGTAATTATATATTCAATCAACATTTTGTTGATATAGAAAAAACAACCACCAAGTTTCTAAACTTTTGGTGGTCATTTTTCATTTTGATTGAAAGTAAATCTTTTTTATTCTATCTTAATCTTGCTTTATAAGTATAATCCAGTCGATTTAAAATAGATTTAACTAGCTTATCTACATCTTCTGTTTCTAAAGTCTTTGTAGGATCCTCAAACACTAGCTTAAAGGCTAAAGACTTCTCATCAGCACCAACATTTTCTCCAGTATAAACATCAAATAACTCTACACGAGTTAATGTCTTTTTTCCTGTTTGCTTAATCAGCTTTGCAATATCCTCTGCTGGGATATCATTCTTGCATACAATCGCAAGATCACGCACAATTGTTGGGAATTTATTCAAAGGCTGATACGTAAAAGGTTTAACCTCTGTAATAATATCCTCTAAACAAATTTCTAAGGCTACTGTCGTTCCGATTCCCATATCCTTACTAAATTTTGGATGAAGCTGACCTAATAGACCAATCATCTTATCCTGATAAACGATAGCAGCACATCTTCCTGGATGGAAGGTAGCTACATTAGAATAAGGTGTAAAGGAAACATCTATATTGAGCTTTTGGAATACGGATTCTAAAATACCTTTTAATAGATAGAAGCTAGCCTCTTGTTTTACTCCCTTCCATAAATGAGAAGAATATAATCCGGATAATGCAATCGCAAGCTTCATCTCTTCTTTTTCTTTTGAATAGGTCTTACCAATTTCAAAGAAAGCAAGGTCTTCATTTTTTCGTGCTTTGTTGTAGCTAATAGCATCAATTACTCCATTGAGTAAGCTTTGACGCATTACAGCACGATCCTCTGTCATTGGCATCAAAACACTGATAGGCTCTAATTCAGTAGTCGTATATAAATTCAAATCCTTTTTTGCAATTAAAGAATAAGACACAACCTCATTTAATCCCATATTGGCTAGAATTTGACGAAGAAGACGAATTCTCTTTTGGGAATAGGTTAATCCGCCTTTATCTCTTGTTGCAGCTAAGGTTGTAGGAATATTCTCATAGCCATAAATTCTTGCAACATCTTCCGCAATATCCTGAACAGATGGCTCTAAATCCATTCTGCGCGAAGGTAAGGTAATCGTGTATTCTAAATTGTTTTTTGTATAGGAATATTGTAAACGATTAAAGATATCCTCTACTTCTTCATTCGATAATGCTGTACCTAAAATAGAATTTATCTTATGTGCTGTAACAGTGACAGCTTGAGGCTCAAGAATAACCTTTATATCACTTGCAACACCATCATAGATTTCAGCACCGCATAATTCTTCCATAAGCTGTGCTGCATAATCTAGAGCACGTTCAACGCGTTCATAATCAATTTTACGTTCAAAACGAATAGAGGACTCACTCTTTAATCCCAACTTGGTTGATGTTCTTCTAATAGAAAGCGGATCAAAATAAGCTGCTTCTAATATGATATTTTTTGTTGTGTCTTCCACCTCAGTTGTAAGACCACCCATAACGCCTGCAACACAAACAGCTTCATTTCCATTTGTAATCACAATATCCTCATGATTTAAGGTACGCTCAATGTCATCTAATGTCTTAAGCTTTTCTCCATCATGAGCCATACGTACTACAATTTTATTTCCTAATCGGTCTCCATCAAAAGCGTGTAAAGGTTGTCCCATTTCCATAAGCACAAAATTTGTGATATCGACTACATTATTAATTGGACGGATTCCACTAGCAATTAGTCTTGCCTTCATCCACTGTGGAGAAGGTGCAATCTTTACATTGGCTAAGTATCTGGCATGATATTTATAACAGTTTTCTGTTTCAACAATTACAGAAACAGGATTCTTTTTAGAGCTAACCTCAAAAGAAGGTTCTATAGGTAAAATTTCTTGATTTAAAGCTGCACCTATATCATAAGCTGCACCCTCTATAGATAATAAATCAGAACGATTAGATGTAACATCTAAATCAATAATAGTATCATCCAAGCCTAGATATGCTAGAGGATCTTCTCCTACTTTTGCTTCATCATCTAAAAGATAAATACCATTTTTAAATTCTTCATCCACATACTTTTCTTCAATACCTAATTCTTGTAAGGAACAAAGCATTCCAAAGGATTCTACACCACGAATCTTTGAAGGCTTAATCTTAAAATCTCCAGGAAGTACAGCTCCAGGCAAAGCCACAATAACCTTAACTCCTGCCCTCACATTAGGAGCTCCACAAACAATCTGAGAAACCTCACCAGGCTTTACTTCTACCTGACACACATGAAGGTGATCACTATCAGGATGCATTACACATTCTAACACCTTACCAATGGATAATAAGGAAGCATCTACCATCTTCTTCATTGTCTCTATTTCACAGACATGGAAACTAATTTGCTTATATAATTCTTCATCGGAAATGTGATCTAAATCTAAATAATCCTTTAACCAATTTTTAGAAATTTTCATCTTACTTAACCTCCTTAAACTGATTTAAGAAACGAATATCATTCGTATAAAAATTTCTGATATCATCAATACGATACTTTAGCATCGTAATACGTTCAACACCTATACCAAACGCAAAGCCTTGAATCTCTTCAGGATCATAGCCACACATCTTAAGTACGTTGTTGTTAACCATACCAGCACCTAACACCTCAATCCAGCCTGAACCCTTGCAGACAGAACAGCCTTTTCCACCGCATAGTCCACAAGATACATCTACTTCTACAGAAGGCTCAGTAAATGGGAAAAAGGATGGACGTAAACGGATTTCTCTTTCTTCGCCAAACATCTTTCTTGCCATTTCCAGTAAAGCTCCCTTTAAATCTGCTAAAGTAATATCCTTACCTAAAACAAGTCCCTCACATTGCATAAACTGGTGAGAATGTGTTGCATCATCAGCATCTCTACGATATACCTTACCTGGACAAATGATTTTAATTGGCTTGCCTTTTTCTGCAAGCATAGTTCTAACCTGTACTGGAGAAGTTTGACTTCTAAGTAAAAGCTCGGGATTAATATAGAAGGTATCCTGCATATCTCTTGCTGGATGGCCCTTAGGAAGATTTAACTTTTCGAAGCAGTATTCATCTGTTTCAATCTCTGGTCCTTCAGCAATGGAATATCCCATACTGATATATAAATCCTCTAAATCCATAATCGTTTGATTTAGTGGGTGAATTCCTCCTATGGGCAAATGTACACCTGGTAGTGTAACATCAATGGACTCACTTTTTAGTTTCTTCTCAATAAGGGCATTTTCAATAGCTTGTCTTTTTTGTTCAAAGCGCTCTTCTAAAATTTGCTTAATCTTGTTCGAACGCATTCCTATTTCTTTTCTAGCCTCAATAGTTAAATCACGCATATTGGCCATAACTTGGGCAAGTGGACCTTTCTTGCCTAGATAGTTGGCCTTCTTTTGCTGTAAGGCATTCAAATCGTTAATGTCATTTAATTCGGCTTCTAATGAATCTACAACCTTATCTAATTCTTCTAATTCTTTCATTTTGTCTTCCTCCTAATAAATAAAAAGTCCTTAAAAGATTTTACTCTTCTAAGGACGAAATTTTTCCGTGGTACCACCCTAGTTCTATATTCCTATAGCACTCGTTTTTGGTTAACGCCCAACCTACGGATGGTATTAGCATCACTCCAAAGGTGAATTCACAAAGCTATTTATCTGAGGCTCTCACCTAACCCTCTTCTCTGATCATAACATCACTTTGTTACTAGTCCTTTATCCTCGTATTTTATATACGTTTATAATTCTATCAAATATTTATAAGTTTTTCAATCTTATTTTAATTTTTCTTGTTTTTTGTGTATTGTCTTTTTCATTTGGAAATAGGAGAAGAAAATACCTAATGCACCAAAAATAACAGATGATACCATATCTCCAATGAAGTCACCCTTGAAGTCTGAACTTGTATTAAGATAGTGAATCAATCCCTTAATTGCACTTCCTCCTAATCCATCCTCTGCCATTTGTGCCTTAGCAATTAAAACATAGATTAATAGCATAGATAGGATGACATAGCATAAGGTTACGATAGCTGAAATAATAAATTTCATATTGGTAGCTTTGCCCTTCATTTTATCGTAACCTAAGCCTGCCAAGAAAGCAATTAGGAATGCAATCCAACCTGAAATCATACCTAAAAACACGCCAACAATTATCCAAACAATCGCACCTAGAAGACCACCAACAATCGCACCTAATGTACCCTTCAAATAGTTGTTAGGAGCATTTTGGAAATCTTGTTCTGCTTGTTCAATTTCTTGATTTAAAATCTCAACACTTGCCTCATTTAAAAAGACAATGAAATCATTATAATATAATTTTCTCTTTGTAGCCTCATCTAATACTTCTCCAGTGATAGGACAATATTCTTTATTTTTAGTATTCAGTTCTAGCATTTGATTCGTAACTTGGTTTATGGTGTTCAATAAAGTATCAAAATGCTTCATAACAGCAAAGCAAACACCAACAGGGGTTACTTCATATTTGAAAATATTTAATTCTTTTTTATGTTCCTTTAGATAAGCTTGAAGTGCTGATACCTGTTCTGATTCTAAATGACTGAAAGCTTGAACGACAGTTGCCATTCCACCATAAAGTGCACTTTCCACTCTTTC
The DNA here is from genome assembly GCA_947174785.1 of uncultured Mollicutes bacterium. Taxonomy (GTDB): domain Bacteria; phylum Bacillota_I; class Bacilli_A; order Acholeplasmatales; family Anaeroplasmataceae; genus Pelethenecus. The sequence goes on along the minus strand of CAMWKG010000004.1, from coordinate 36,493 downwards.
TTCACCAACTGAAACCTGATACTCATTGACAAAAGAGTATGCAGCTGATTGTTCAATTGTAAAATTATTTTCTGTTAAAAATGTAATTAATTTTTTATTCATTATTCTTCTCCACCTTTACTTCTATGTTTTCTTTTTTGATAAAATGTAATGCTATACCCATACGTTAGAACAAATATTACGATTGCAGGCATATAAATCCAACCTGTCTCATATAACCATTTCCAGCCTGTAAAACTAAATAATTTTCGATATAACTGAACTATCGAATCTAGTCCAAAAAATATTCCCTGAAATACAGTTTCTACATCATGAGCACCTTTGAATATGAAGCATACTAAATCCCCAATTCCATTAAAAATCATCGGAACGGTAAAAATGCTAAAAATTCCTTGGAGCATACCATATTTTTTATAATGGTAACAGCACACTAAAAAAGGAAATATAGTAACTCCAATTGCTATTAAAACTACATAAATTTCATTAGATAACAACTTCTCTATCATAACTCTACTCCTTATAAATTTTGACCTTATCTAAAACACCTATTGTTTCAGTAAAATGATTAGACTCTGTCTTATTTAATTCTTCTCCTAAAACTCTAAACTTAGAATCAATTGTATCAATATACCATAGCGCTACTGCCTCAGGTGTCATCGGACGCTTGGCAGCACCAAATTGGGGTTGTCCGTGATGAGATATGAGCATGTGCTCTAAATTTCTCACCTCTGAGGTATTTCCATAGCCTAACCGTTCTGCTGTCTTACTTATCTCTAAAGCCCCCATTACCAAGTGACCTAAAAGCTGTCCATCTACCGTATATTCTGTTGCCTCTACTCCTGTTAGCTCACTAGTTTTACCTAAATCATGTAGGATGATTCCAGCAAACAAATAATCTTTTTTTAGATAAGGATAATTTTGAATGAAGGTCTCTGCAAGCTTTAACATTCCTATCGTATGATAAGCTAACCCTCCAACGTAGGTGTGATGCATTCTGGAGGCGGCAGGATAAATGAAAAATTCCTTTTCCTTTGCCTCTAATAAGCTTTTCGTAATGTCCAAAATGATTTTATTTTCAATTTGATTAATAGCATCATAGATAAATTTTTTTGACTCCTTTAGGCTATAGGGAGCGCTAGGATAAAACATTCTTAATATTCTATCATTTTCATCTGTACTCAAATCCTTAACTGCTTGATATGTATCAACCACATAGCTTATACGTTCTTTTAAATTTTTCTCTACTTCAAAAATATACACATGTCCAATTTGAAAGGTAATCTCTAAGGAAGCCTTAATATTCCATGGAGCATTTTCTTGATCCACAATAGAAAGATTTGCCATTCCATCTGAAGTGTTTATTGCAACAACTTTACCAATAATCTGCATTATTTCGCCTCCTTAAAAATATATACACCAGCATCCTCTAAAACATATTGATCTTGTTTTAGAGAAGAAGCTCTATGTCCGTCAAAAATCATTTCACTATGATTCAACAAAAATGTATAGGCTTCTTGAGTATTTTTTACTATGATTGTCAAACGATATTCTGTTCCATCTAAGCAAAAACATACTCTATGCTCATCAGATAATTCTTCAACAAATATCATTCTTCGTTCTATATCACAAGGATTTTGCATACGAAACTCAGGATAATATCTACGAATCCTCAATAAATCCTTTAATCCTTCTATATCCTCACTAAACCTATTTCTTCTAGCATAGTCAAAACGATTGATAGAGCCTTCTGATTTATACGAATTTTCTACGCCTCTTTTTGTACGATAGAATTCTTGACCGGCATGAATAAATACCATACCTAAAGAAACAGCTATGATTTGTAAGGCAACCCTTCCTCCGCGAATTGCCACTTCTTCACTTACCCCAGCAGCATACACAGCAAAATCAAATAAAGTATAATTGTCATGACATTCTACATAGTTTATACTTTGATTTGGATTTTGAAATCTGTACCCATCCTGTACACTACCACCCATCAAATAAAAGATGTCCTTTGGCTGTGCTGGTTGACCAAAAGCATATCCTAAGCTGCGATTCCACTGACTTCCTTTAAAAGTATCACGATACTTATCATTAAAAAATCCATAATGAGGCATTTTATAGGAATTATAGGTATGAGGGCGATAAGCGTCTGGTATAGTATTTGGCATATTCCAGCCTTCTCCATATAATAAAATATTTGAATCAATTTCCTTTAATTTAAGATACGCAGATTTTAAAGTCTCAATATCCAAAAGCCCCATCAAATCAAATCGAAAGCCTGATATATGAAATAGCTTTGCCCAATATACTAAATTATCCACAATAAATCTAGAACACATTCTCTTTTCAGTAGCCAAATCATTTCCACAGCCAGATACGTTTGTATAGTTTCCATAAGCATCTACTCTATAAAAATATCCTGGAACTAGCTTTTCAAAAGGGAAATTCTTTCTATCATATACATGGTTATAAACCACATCCATAACAATACGCATTCCTCTTTTGTGTGCTTCATCGATTAAGTGCAAATATTCATTCAAACGTGAATAGGGATCCTTAGGATCAAAGGAATACCAACCACTAGGAACAAAGTATTGTTCTGGATTATATCCCCAGTTGTAATATAGATCTCTTTTTTTATCATCTACACCACCGAAATCAAAAACAGGCATTAGCTGTAAATGAGTAACACCTAAGGAAGAAATGTAATTTAATCCTTTGGTTTCCTCCTCTTCTACTAAACCAAGATAGGTTCCTTTTAGTTCATTGCTTAAGTGACATGTCATATCCCTAATGTGTGCTTCATAAATAACTGCATCAACAGGCAAACCAGAAAAGTAAGGTTTTTCATGTTGTATCTTATATAATTTATTTATATCAATAACGTAATTCCATTCTCTATTTTCTCCAGCGGATATTCCGTAAGGATCTAATACCTTCTCATAGTAATCGAATATTTTGACATAATAAACATAGCTTACACCATCTAAATCTCCATCTATGGTTGCTTCCCAAACGCCGTGATTGTGATAATCCAAGTCTTTTCTATCTAAACTGCCATCTGGGTAAGAAATACTCACATAAATAGATTTAGCAACCGGACTCCAAACTCTAAAGGTAGTTGACTCCTTTGAATACTCAAAGCCTAGCTTGCCATCATAAAAGTATTCCGATTCAAATTCAGATGTTCTTACAATACTTCCTGAATATACAGGAACATGATGCTTCAAATCATCTACAATAAAATAATTGTGATGCAAAATTAGTTTTGTGTTTACTCTTAAACTAATCTTAACCATATTATGTTCACTATTACTATAATTAATTGTTAATTCCTCTACAAATAAATCTTCATCATATAAATAAAAGCTTTTGGCTTTAAATCTATTTTTTCTTTGAACTAAAAATGTGATTTCATTGTAGTTATCAATAAAAGCCATCATCGTATAACGCATATTTTATTCCTCTATTTCTAAATACTTTTTTAAAACTTCATTTTTGTTTTCCACTTTTTTATCTATAATCAGTTGTTCTAAAAGCTTAGTAATTTTTCCTCTTTCTTTAGCCTGAATTTGATTCCAATCAAAATGAATATCTTTACAAGTATGAATTGGTAAATCCTGAATTCTGTTTTGAATATCAGCAATTAAAAGCTTTTTCCCCTTTAAAATATTGTAAAGCTCAATGGCTTCATCCAAACAGCATAAATTCCCATAATATAATGCAATGTCACTAAAATCATTTCTAACCAAATATGCCATATCCTTTGCTAGCTTAATCTCTTGATTTGATATTTTTAAATTTGTAGGTAAAAAATTATGCTTACAAAAAAATAGTGCAAATATATGCTTTGTATATTTTGTCTGATAAGCTTCCTCACAAACCACCTGATAAAATGGAAAGCCTCTCAGAACATGATACTTTGCAATATATTCCAGTCCTATAGGATAAGGATTTGAAGTGATTTTCTCAATCATAGAAACAACATATTCTTCCTTTAGAAAAGAAACATAGTCATAAGCAAAGCTATTCAAAATTTCATCATCCAATTGAAAGTTGAAGCGAGAAGCAAAATCTAACGCTCTTAAAACACGTAATGCATCCTCATTAAAACGAACAATAGGATCTCCAATTGCACGAATCACTTTTCTGTTTATATCCTCTACTCCGTGATATAAGTCAACAATCTCTTTGTCTTTATTCATCGCAAGAGCATTCATCGTAAAGTCTCGTCTAGACAAATCTTCTTCTAAAGTTTTTACTGGTATACTCTGTGGATGTCTGTGGTCAATATAGGATAGATCCGTTCGAAATGTAGTTATTTCAAAGGTATAACCTTTATAATGTATTCGAGAACTTAAATAGTTTTCTCCTTCTCTTGTGACATCAGAAAATATTTTTTTAATATCTTCAGGCATGGCGTTTGTAGTAAGATCTACATCCTCTATTGAAGACTGTCTTATATAATCTCTAACAGCTCCTCCAACAATATAAGCTTCAAACGAATATTCATTTAGTGTATTTAAAATTTCTAATCCTAATTTTAATTTATCCACAAGTAAACACCAAATTAATTATAAAACAAAACGAACCTATTTGCAAAGAAAAAATAATCATTGTATAATATCTTTGGTGATATTTATGAAATATATACAAGGAAAATGCGAAAATACGATTGTAATCCAAAAATCAAGGTTTATTGCAGAAGCTTATCGTGTAGATACTGTCGAAGAAATTGAGGAAATTTTATCTGCAATTCGAAAAAAATATTATGATGCAACGCATCATTGTTTTGCATATAGATTAAAGGATAATATCCAAAAAATGAGTGATGATGGAGAACCAGCTAAAACAGCAGGTGCTCCTATATTAGATGTAATTTTAAAAAGAGATATCACAAATATTTTAATTGTTGTTACACGTTATTTTGGTGGAATTCTTTTAGGAGCAGGTGGCTTAGTGAGGGCATATAGTGGAGCTGCTAGTGCAGTTTTAGAACAAGCTCCTTTATATAAATTATCTGAACAAAATAAATTTCAATTGACTTGTAGTTACTCTTCCTATCAAACCATTTTAAAAACTATGAAATATATACAAATAGAAAATACCTCATTTTTAACTGAGGTAACTATTTTAGGGTATTGTAAAAAAGAACTTTTCTCTAAGTTGAAAGAGGATTGCTATATATACAAAATAGGAGATACACAAATTATGGATTTGGGCGTATTTCCAATCGAGGTTCCTGATGATGATACTTTAAACGGGTAGCCTCTCCGCCACGCAAATGGCGGATTTTTTTATTATACTCTAGCAATTCTTTTACCTCCTCGTAAAGTATCGGATCTATTTTCTCTAGCTTAGTTGTCAAATCGTGATGTACTGTAGATTTAGAATATCCAATTCTTTTTGCAACCTCACGAACTGTTCTTCTTCCCTCTAACATCGAATAGGCCATTTCTAATACTCGTGATTCATTCTCAATCATTGTTCTTCACCTAGTATTAAATATGCAAAAAGCTTCCCTTTTATGTTTTAGAAAAAAAGAAAAGGCACCCTTGTGCCTTATCTATGGTATTACTTACCTGTTTGTACTTCAGACAATTCTTTACCGAATACTGTTGTTGGATTTACATATGCATTGTTGACTTTAACTTCAAGATGTACATGTACTCCAGCTTCAACGTCTGCTAAAGATGTTGATGCTTTACCGATAACTTGTCCTACCCTTACAGTGTCGTTTACCTTTACGTTTACATTGCTTAAGGAAGAATATACACTGATAACATCATCAGCATGCTTGATTGTTACACATACACCATCAAGTTCATCCTCTTCTACAGATGTAACCTTGCCATCGTAAATTGAACAGACATCAAAAACGCTATTATCGGATTTTGCATAGCTGATTCCTTTAGACTCTACGAAGTATCCACCTACAGTGATAATTGCTGCTTCTAATTCCTCATCAGATAAAGATAAATCGAAGAAGATTCTTACAACTTCGCATTCACCTTGAACAGGCACAGCAAACTTAGCCTTTGGCTGTTGGATAACTGGATTATTTGGTTTGTCGTCATCACCTGGATTAACCGTTGGCTTGTCATCATCACCTGGGTTTTGAATAGGATCATCATTTGATACAGGAGTATCATTTAAAGCTAGTGAAGCAATAGTAATTACTGTTGCAAATACTACAACAACTACAGCGATGAATACTAATAATTCCTTCTTGTCTATGAAAAATCTCTTAATTTTGTCTTTCATTTCTTTCACCTCACTTGTAGTATGGTCTACTCCCTATGAGGTTATACAAAGAAATTAAAAAAAATTAAAATTTAAATAAATTTACCAAATAATTAAATCCATAGGTAATTAAAAATGCAATTACAAAGGATATCATAAAATATGCAATTCGTATATGAACGATTTTTCCTTTCTTAAAGCATTCTTCTAATCTCGATGCTTGTAGCACCAAAAATGTTACTACAAAAAAGATACAAAATCCTACTGAAAAAATTGCTCCTTCTATCATAACAAATCTCCTTTTCCATTTCGAATACATTTTTTAATTATAAGTGGATATGCTCTTCTTGTCAACAAATGAAACTAAACTTATAATCTAATCTCTATTTATTAAAAAACAAGAACAAACACAATTTATGTGTTTGTTCTAAAGTCCTCTTATAATTGACCTGCCTTAGAATTTCTTAAATGCTCACGTAATTCCTTTTCCTTTTGTGTAAAGTCTACCTGTTCCTTACGGTTTTCATCTAAGCGTTGCTTTCTAAAGTCTTCTAATTGTTGTTTTGCTTCTTCCTTATCTTTTCCAAGATGTGCTTCTTGAGCAAGGACACTTGCTACATTATCATGGAATTCTAAAATGCCATTTGTAATGACTACATAAAATTCCTCTGTAGCCTTTACCATTTTTACATAGCCCTCATCCATTACAGCAATCACTGGAATATGTTCCTTTAGAATTGCAAACTCACCATCGGCATTATGTACAACGACATAGTCTACCTCTTCATTATATAGAACACCCTGATGGGTAGAAACGATTAGCTTCATGACTCTAATGTCTTAGCCTTTGCGATTGCATCATCAATGGTACCAACAAGACGGAAGGCTTCTTCTGGTAGGTCATCATGCATACCATCAAGAATCTCTTTAAAGCCTCTTACGGTTTCCTTGATTGGAACATAGGATCCTGGAATACCCGTAAATTGTCCACCGATAAACATATTTTGAGATAAGAATAACCGAATACGTCTAGCTCTTAAAACAACAAACTTATCTTCCTCAGATAATTCATCCATACCTAAAATAGCAATGATATCTAAAAGCTCATTATATCTTTGAATGATTTGTTGAACACGTCTTGCAACCTCGTAATGCTCTTGTCCAACTACTTCTGGAGATAAAGCACGTGATGTAGATGCAAGTGGATCTACTGCTGGATAGATACCTTCCTCTGTTAGTTTACGTGAAAGGTTGGTTGTTGCATCTAGATGTGTAAATGTAGTTGCTGGAGCTGGGTCAGTATAGTCATCTGCTGGAACATAAATCGCTTGGATAGATGTAATAGAACCATCCTTTGTAGATGTAATTCTTTCTTGTAATTTACCCATTTCTGTTGCTAAAGTTGGCTGGTAACCAACGGCAGATGGCATACGTCCAAGTAGGGCTGAAACCTCAGAACCTGCTTGAGTAAAACGGAAAATATTATCGATAAATAATAATACATCCTGATGCTCTTGATCTCTAAAATATTCAGCTAAGGTTAAACCTGTTAAAGCAACACGCATACGTGCTCCTGGTGGTTCGTTCATCTGACCAAATACCATGGCAGTTTTATTAATAACTCCACTTTCACTCATCTCTGAATAAAGATCATTTCCTTCTCTTGTACGCTCTCCAACACCAGTAAATACAGAAATACCACCATGCTCTTGAGCAACGTTATGAATTAACTCCTGAATGAGTACAGTTTTACCTACACCAGCACCACCAAATAGACCGATTTTACCACCCTTGATATAAGGAGCTAAAAGGTCTACAACCTTAATTCCTGTTTCAAGAATTTCTACAGTAGAGGATAGTTCCTCTAGCTTAGGTGCATCTCTATGAATAGGCATATGAAGCTCGTCTCTTAGAGGATCCTTATTATCAATAGGCTCTCCTAAAACATTAAATAAACGCCCTAATGTCTTTTTACCAACGGGTACCATAATTGGCTTGTCTGTGCTTTCAACCTTCATTCCGCGTACCAAGCCATCTGTAGAATCCATTGCTATACAACGAACAATTTTATTTCCTATATGTAAAGCAACCTCTAATGTCAAATGGATTTCTACATCGTGGTTTTCTTCTTTTGGAACATTAATCTTTAATGCATCGTTTATTTGTGGAAGGTTACCATCTTCAAATAAAACATCAACGACTGGTCCTTTTACCTCAATGACTTTACCATACATTAAGCATCTCCTCCTATCGCATTCGCTCCTCCAATGATATCTATCAGCTCTGTTGTGATAGCACCTTGACGAGCTCTATTATATAATAATTGTAGTTTAGCAATTACCTCAGTTGCATTATCTGTTGCGTTACGCATAGAATTCATTCTAGCGGAATGCTCAGAAACCTTTGCATCTAAAATAATTCCATAAATCATATCCTGAATATACATAGGTAGTACAATATCCAAGGTCTTCTCTATACCTGTTTCATAGATATACTCTCTAGGACTTTCCATTTTCTCTAAAGAGGTTATAGGAAGTAATTCCTCAAAACGAATCTCTAAGGATAAGCTATTAATATAATGATTGTATATAATCACTAGCTTATCTATATCTCCTGATAAATAAGAATCAATAAAGCTATTAGCAAGAGGTAATACATCAATAAACATGACATCATCTCTTACCAAGGTTGGAGCATCTGATATTAAAGGGTATCCCTTTCTTTTCAAATAGGCAAAGCCTTGCTTACCTATTGCTCCACAAATGATGTTTTCATATTCTTGATTTGTTTCCTTTAATCTTTCCTCAAAAGCCTTATAGATAGAGGAATTATATGCTCCTGCAAGACCACGATCAGAAGTGACTAACAAATATGCAGTCTTACCTACAGGTCTTTCCTTTAATAGCGGATGAACATAATCCTCACTTGATTTAGCCACCATTTGGCGAACCAAATCTGCCTTACGTATCATAAAATCTTGATATCCTTTATAAATACGTTCTGCCTTCTTTACCTTGGACGAACTTACCATATACATTGCTTTTGTAATTTGAGCTGTACTTTCTGTAGATGAAATACGCTGTTTTACTTCACGTAAAGAATTCGCCATTGTCTCACCTACTTAAAAATTTTTTACAAACTCAGTTAAATAAGCATCCAGTTTTTCTTTCTCTGGTAATACCTTATTTTCACGAATAAAGCTTGCAAGCTCTTTTCCAGCTTCATTCACCTTTAAATCCAAATATAATTGTTCCTCAAAACGTGCTAAATCTTCTACAGCAATCTGATCTAATAAACCACTGGTTAAGCAATATAAAATGATTGACTCTTCTTCCATTGCTAAAGTCTTGTGTAGACCCTGCTTCAAGATTTCTTGAGTTCTCTTACCACGGTCAAGTCTAGCCTTGGTTGAAGCATCCAAATCAGAACCAAACTGTGTAAATGCTTCAAGCTCACGATAAGAAGCTAAATCTAGACGAAGTGTTCCAGAAACCTTCTTAATTGCCTTTGTCTGTGCAGCACCACCAACACGGGATACAGAAAGACCAGGATTAATCGCTGGACGAATTCCTTTATAGAAATAGTCTGACTGCAAAAAGATTTGTCCATCTGTAATAGAAATAACATTTGTTGGAATATAAGCTGAGATATCTCCGGCCTGTGTTTCAATAATAGGAAGTGCTGTAATACTTCCTCCACCTAACTTATCAGACAATTTTGCAGCACGCTCTAAAAGTCTTGAATGTAGATAGAAAACATCTCCTGGATAAGCTTCTCTTCCTGGTGGTCTATGTAACAATAATGACATCTCACGATAAGCAACTGCGTGCTTAGATAAATCATCATAAACGATTAAAACATCCTTACCCTGAAACATAAAGTATTCAGCTAAGGAAACACCAGCATATGGTGCTAAATATAGTAATGGTGCTGGGTTAGAAGCGGATGCAGAAACAATAATAGAATACTTCATTGCGTTATGACTCTTTAATGTTTCATAGACATTAGAAACTGTAGATTCCTTTTGTCCAATCGCAACATAAATACATATTACATTTTGTCCTGCCTGATTTAAAATAGTATCAATAGCAATTGCCGTTTTTCCTGTTTGACGGTCACCAATGATTAATTCTCTTTGACCACGACCAATTGGTACTAATGCATCTAGTACCTTAATACCTGTTTGAAGTGGTGTATTTACACTACTACGGTCCATAACACCTGTCGCCTTCACCTCAATTGGTCTCGTCTTGGTAGCACGAATTGCACCATTGCCATCTAAAGGTTGTCCTAATGGATTGATAACACGTCCAATAAATTCCTCACCAACTGGAATCTCTAATACTCTACCGCTACATTTAACAATGTCGCCTTCCTTAATCTTAGAGGAATCCCCTAAAAGAATAACACCTACGCTATCCTTTCTCAAATCCTGAACCATACCATATACATCATTAGGGAAAATTAAAAGCTCAGATGACATTGCGTTATCTAGTCCATATACTACGGCAATACCATCGCCAACTTCTACCACACGACCAACATTTTCTGTATAAATCTGTTCCTTATAAGCCTTAATTTGTTCTTTGATAAGGCTTGATATTTCAGATAAATTAATATTTGACATACATTTATCCTTTCCTATAGTGAATTCTTTAATTTTGTAAGTCTGTTTTTCAAGCTTATATCTAAGCTCTCTCCATTACAAATAATCTGTAAACCAGATAAAATTTTAGGATTCACTGTATTTTCTATTTTAAGCTTTTTGTTTGGATATCGCTGTTCTAAGCTTTTTGTAACTATATTAAGTCTTTCCTTAGAAAGCTTTTCCGAACTAATTACTTCTATTTTCAATATAGAATTATAATCACTTAACATCTGATTATATTCTTCTGTGATTTGTTCAATTAAAACAAATCGATTATTTCTCACTAGCAAACATAAAAATTCTTTAAAGGTAGAATCCATTGTTTTAAAAACTGTATGCACAACCTTTAGTTTTTCATTTATATCAACTAAAGGGGAAGCAACCAATTTATAAAAATCTTTGTTTGCGCTAATAACATCTAAAATTCCATTCAAAGAATCTAAAAATAGCTCTGTCTTTTTTTCTTCAATAGCTAATTCAAATAATGCTTTGGCATATTCATATTCAACCATGCTTATGCCCCCTTCAAAATCTCATCAACAACATCCATATATTTGTCTTGATCGATTTCTTTTGCTACAATCTTTTCTGCAGCAGCAAAGGCAATATCAACAATTTCCTTACGAATTTCCTTCTGCATATTATTCTTTTCTTGTTCCAATTCAATTTCAAGATTTTCTAAGCGTTGCTTAGCTTCTTGCTTTGCCTCACTAATAATCTGTTCTCTTTTGATGTTTCCATCATGTTCAGCCTTTGCTAATATTTCTTGAACTGAAGCCTTTGCCTTAGCAAGTTCATCCGCTAGTTCTTCTTCTAATACTTTAGCATTCTCCTTAGAGTTTTTTGCATCCTCTAAGGCTTGGTCTATAGCTTGTCTTCTAGTTTCTAAAATATGCGTAATAGGCTTCCAAAGAAAGAAACGAATCACAACAAACAAAAGAATTGTTGCACATAGCTGAATGAGTAAATCACGAATATCAGAGCCTGTAACCTTTAAATCCTTTAAAGGTCCTAAACAACTATTGACTGCCTCAGCAATCTTTTCTAATATCTCATTCATTGTTCTTAAGCATTGTCAGTTGACAATGTTCCTTTCTTCTATTTTACTTACCTAATAACATTAACGCAATAATAAAGCCATAAAGACCTGTTGTTTCAGAAACTGCTTGTCCGATAAGCATTGTAATTGTAATCTTACCTGAAGCCTCTGGTTGACGACCAATAGCCTCTACTGCCTTAGCAGCAACACTACCTTCACCTAATGCAGCTCCTATACCTGTAAATACAGCAATGGCTGCTCCTATATAAGCCATACCGCTCTTAAAAAATTCATTATAAGTTCCAGCAACCTCTGCTGCTTCTGCTAAAAAATTTGTAATCAATGTTAAAATTTGCATCTTTTTGTTTCTCCTTAATCTAAACTAAATATTTTTTCTTCATCCTTTATTTTCATCGACGTGAAGATAATCGATAGTACCACAAACACTGCGGTTTGTATTAAACCAAAGCCTATATCAAATACAATGTTGATAAAGGGCATTATTGGAATGGCTGCCCACCCAAAAAATCCTTTAAGCAATAATGCAATAACTGAACCACTGATAATGTTACCAAACAAACGCAAGCATAAAGATATCGGAAGAGATATCTCACTGATTAAATTCATTGGAAGCATTACGGGATTGGGATCTAAAAATCCCTTCAAATATCCTAATATACCATTAGATGCTATACCAGCCCCTTGAATCACAAAGAATGAGCTCAAAGCTAATGCCAAGGTAATCATAATATAGCTCGTTGGATTTTCTAGTAAAAATACAGCGGAAATATTTGAAAAGAAAATAAATATTGCAATACTCAAAAACCATGGAGCAAAGGATTTCCACCTTTTACCTATGTTTTGTTTTATAAAGGTATTAATCATATCTACTAGCATCATAAAAGGTAATAACCATAAAGGTGTCTTCTGTAATGGGTCTACCTTCTTAATTTTAAAACTTAGTAAAATGAAAATAGTGCACAAAACAACTACGATAATTAATGTAGAAAGAATTGGCTTTGAAATTGTTCCTACATCGCAGAAGCTGCGCCAAAATTCAGACACTACTCACTCACCTTCCTTCTGAAAATCAAGTATACAATAACAAGAACAACCTTAACTGTTGCATATCCTCCAAAGGCAATTACCAAATTCCAGGCTCTACTTTCATCTGGATTTTGGAAAACCTCCTTGAAGAAGATTGCTAAGAATACTCCTGCAAATACTAAGATTCTCAATAATACACCTATCCAAGCTTGTCTTTTCGCCATCACCTGAGCTGTATCAGGATAGAGTTCAGATAAGCGTAATATTTTTCTATTTGTTTTCATCATCAATCCAAAGTTTAACAGTCCTGTACAAACGCCAATCAGATAATACATCCAATCATAGTGCGTTGCCCATAGAACTATAGTCACTATTGCTGCTACAACCCATGTTATAGGAACAACAAATAAACTAATCTTCAGATCTATCGGTTTTTTCATTCTTGTTTTTATCCTCCTCTTTTAATAATTTTAAGAGAGTATAGATAAAGCTGACTAATCCGCATAGCGCACCAATAACGGCTAATACACCTGGCCAAACGGATTCTACATCTATAGCTCTACCAATAAAGTAGCCTATAACCGCAAGGACAACCATAGTAAGGATGCCTTGGGTTGTCAGTACATAAAACCTAGCGTATTTAGAGAACTTCATTATTTTGTACCAAACAAACGGTCTCCACAATCTCCTAATCCAGGAACAATATATCCATTCTCATTTAGCTTTTCATCTAAGGCGGCTAAATATACATCGACATCAGGATGCTTCTTTTGCAAAACCTCTACTCCTTCTGGAGCTCCTACTAGTCCAACATAACGAATATCCTTACAACCACGCATCTTAAGCATAGATATCGCTGCTGCTGCACTTCCACCTGTTGCTAGCATTGGATCGACAACTAAAACAATAGATTCAGTAATTGTCTCTGGGAATTTCGCATAATATTCACAAGGCTCTAATGTTTCTTCATTACGATAAAGACCAATAAAACCGACCTTAGCAGTAGGAATTAACCTTCTAATTCCTTCTACCATACCAAGACCTGCACGTAAAATAGGCACAATTACAACATCCTGGGCAAGCTCATGCTGAACCGTATCGCAAATTGGCGTTGAAATTTCAACTTCCTTTAATGGAAAATTTCTTGTAATTTCATAAGCCATTAATCCTGCAATCTCTTCAACATTTTGATAAAAGTCTTTCATCTTAGTATCCTTCTTACGGATATTTGTTAGCTTATGCTTAATCAAAGGGTGATCCAACAATTTAAAACTCATATATGTTCCTCCTCGTATTTATTTATTTTTTCTACTCTTCTTGTATGTCTTTCTCCAAAAGAAAATGGGGTGTCAAGCCAAGCGGAGATTATTTGTTTCGCCATATCTAAAGAAGTATACTTTGCAGATAAAGCAAGACAGTTAGAATCATTATGCTCCCGAGTAAGTACTGCCTCTTCTACATAATGAACTAATGCACAACGAACACCTTTTACCTTGTTAGCTATGATAGACATTCCAATTCCAGTATAACATATTAATATACCACGTTCTGCAACTTTATCTCTAACATCTTCTGCAACCTTAATTCCAAAATCTGTATAATCACAGCTTTCTTCATTAAATGTACCATGGTCGTTTATTTCATGACCTAATGTCCTCAAGTAATTAGAAACTTCATTCTTAATTTTTAATGCAGAGTGGTCACAGCCAATCGAAATCTTCATATTTGGCTCTCCTCTTATTATTTTATTTTTACCATAATTTTACAATTATAATAATTCATTAAAATTATATCATAAATGAATTAAAATAAAAAGCATAATTCTAGAAGATTTTTTTTGAAATAAAAATGCTATTTTAACTTTTTCTTTTTTCAAAAAAGAATTATTAGCCTGAAAATAATTTACATGTGTTATAATATCTATAGTAATGTAAAACAATGTAGAAAGATGAGGAATGTTCACATGAAAGAAGATTTACGTATTGTCAAAACAAAAAAGGCATTAAAAAATGCCTTGCTTGATTTACTTAAAAAGGAAACATTTGAAAAAATA
Source organism: uncultured Mollicutes bacterium (assembly GCA_947174785.1). Taxonomy (GTDB): domain Bacteria; phylum Bacillota_I; class Bacilli_A; order Acholeplasmatales; family Anaeroplasmataceae; genus Pelethenecus. The sequence continues at coordinate 21,460 of CAMWKG010000004.1, read as the reverse complement.
AATGTGTCAAAAATATGTGAACAAGCAAAAGTGAATCGAGTAACATTTTATTCACACTATCAAGATAAATATGACTTATTCCAAAGTTATATTGATGATATAAAAAATGCCGTTTTAGAACCTACAAATTCTATAGTTACAAAAAGCAATTCTTCTTTAGAAACGTTAACCTTCTTCTTTAGTGTGATATTTCTAAATATGATTGATGCCATAAGTGCAGAACGAGAAATCATTATTCATTTTGGAAAACAAGAAAATTCAATGCTAATGTATATGATTAACTCCTCTGCTTATAAAAGCTTAAAAGAAATCTTTCACAATTTAAAAAATTACTATAGATTAAAATATGATGAGGAATACATTATTTCTTTCATTGTTGGTGGAACCAATTCTATGATACACAACTGGATTCTTAAGGATAAAATGCTTGAAATTGAACATTTTAAAAATCAGATTAAATCCTTTTTAAACGATTTAAATCAATCCGAATTATTATTTGAAAAGATAAGTTAAAGCAAGTAATAATGCTCCATTTCCTGGTAAATATAGGGGCAAATCTTTCCTAGGTAATTGAGGATTATGCCCGTTTTTAAGATATGTATTTTTAAGAGCATCCATTTTCAAAAGCTGAATAGCTAATTCTTTTTTTCCTAACCGATTTGCAACCATAGAAAGCATCGGAAAATCCCATCCCCAGGCAGCATCGAAATTCCAGCATTCTATTATTTTATGCAGGGTGTTTTGAACAATAGTGGGATCAGCTATACTACTTTGAAAATAGGAGAACATACCGACCATCATAGGATGATCATAGTTATATTCTGTATAGGTTGTATTACATCCAATAAATGCTTCATAACAACCATTATGAACCTCTAATGGAACATGATGCTTTATTATAGCATCTATTTGTGTTGTGTCATATAAAAGATGATATTCCTCTTTCCAACGTTTAAAAATCTCAAACGCATAAATAGTATAGCATTCCTCAAAAATAGGTGTATCACAATCATACTTGATATTTTCGTTTGCTGGAATCATTGGAGAATCTAAATGATATCTACCATCCTTGAGATAATAAAAACTAACCATAAAATCTAGTAATCCCATCAGTGTGGGTAGCCAGTCCTCTAATTTAATTGCATTAGCATCCTGTTTGATAATCTCATCAAGCATAATAAAAAGATGAGGCATTTGCCATATTAATAAACAGCCAATAGTAGAAGGAGTATCTTCTCCCCTATAATCTGTCATTTTAGGAAAGCGAATTCCTTGATAGCCTTGTTCTTCTGCTCGTTTCTTAGAGGATTCATAAATGGATAAATACCATTTTAGTGAAGGCAAAACATACGAATATAAACCAAAACGAATCAAGCCTAAGTGATGCCATAAATGCATTTCTAAATGAAATTTGCCATACCAAGAATTACAGGTTAATCCAGTTTCAGCAGGTGGATAAATTCCTAACGTATTTACCTTCAGCAAATACAAAGAAAGCACCATTCTACGATTCAATTCCTCATCCTTTGTATTTAAAGATTTTGCTAAAGAAAAATATTCTTCCATTCCACAATCATTATTAAAATCATTATCTAAGGAAATCGAAAGAAAAGAGTCCTTTTCCACTTTAAAGATTGCATTTTCTCTTTTCATATTTGTCTTGTAAAAAATAGTGTAATCCAGATATGAATTCTGAATACAAATCAATGAATCTTTGACTTTATATGTTTGTAATTCTTCTAATGATGATCCGTGCAATGTAGAAGCTGGAACTAAAAATAGTATTTTAATTTGAAGCTGTTTTAATTCTGTCTTTATTTTGATTTGCAAATGATTATGCTTTTGTGGAATTTTTGCTTCGACATAAACAGTTTCTTTTTCATATTGAAATTCAGTTTCTATTTTGCCCTCATAGAGAATAAGCTTTTGATAAATTACTTTTATTTTTTCTTTCTTCATTGGTTTCCCTTGAACTAGAAAAACTAATTTAAACATATCAAATTTAAACACATCATCTCTATAATTCTCATATGCTTCTGCAGTAGTATCCGTCATATACTTCACTTCACTAGCATCACTTTTTTTGATATATACTTGATAAGGCAAATCTCCTGTCCCTTTTTGTTTTCCCCAAAATAAATTTGACATTGTGCATAAAGGAATTTTTGTATAGCTTTGATAAAAAGTCTGTAGACCAGTAATATCACATGTAAATGCAAAATTTCCATTCCCTATGGTCAAAGGGTTTTCAATATCAAAATTGTGATGTATGATGTCATATTTAGATATAAATTCTTTTTTCATTTTATCCTCTTCTTTTTTGCTATCTTAACATAAGTTAAGCATTTATTCAAGATAACTGTTTATGCATTATTTCCATTCTACAAAAAAATGTCTCCAAATTATTTTGGAGACATTCAACTAAACTTCTTTAAAGTCATTAACAAAATTTTTTATATACTTTTCTTTTTTCAAGCCATCAAATTGAACATTGTGAATTTTAACATGCTCTACATAATTAAAGTGAATGCCTTCGCCTACAAGAGGATCTAGTCCATCCATCATAGCTGCGATTCCTTCCTTTGGATTATCGGCATATTTAAAACAAACATTTTCTAAAGTGATAGAATGTATTGGAGCTTCTGGAATTCCATAAAATGTACCAGCAGCCACATTCACATTTTCGCATGAAATATTTTTAAAATAGAAATCCCCTAAATAAGGCGTACGATCATCTACAGGAAGCTTCTTTTTTGTTTGAACATATTCAGAATGTCCATCAGGATCACAATAATAAAACATATTAATTACAAGAGGTGTTAAAACTTCCTTCATTTCTATATTACTAAAAGTGATTCCATCTATTCTAGCATCTTTGCCTCTTCCTCTTCTTGTCTTTATTCTAAGTCCACGATCTGTTTGATTAAACAAGCATTGAGAAACATTTATATTCTGTATTCCACCGCTCATCTCGCTTCCTAATACAACAGCACCATGTCCGAAATTCATTGAACAGTTTCTTATATTGAAATTAGAGGATGGTTTTTTATATTTTCTACCCATAAAAATCTTGCCAGATTTTATAGCAATACAGTCATCACCAACGCTGAAGTAAACACCAATAATATCTACCTCATCACAAGACTCAGGATCACAACCATCCGTATTAGGAGAATTCTTTGGACTAATAAGCTTCATATCAATAAAGCGTACTTTAGAAGAAAAATATGGATGTAAATTCCATGATGGAGTATTTGTTACTGTTACCCCCTGAAATTGAATGTTCTTACAATGATTTAAGAAAACACCACGAGGTCTCCAAGCAATTCTTTTTTCTTTTACGTTTATCCACCAATCTGCATTTTGTGCATTTCCATCAATGATTCCTTTACCAATTATTTTTACATTTTCAATGTTTATTCCTGTTATAATACTAGCAAAGCAATCAAGTGGATTTCCTTCCCATGAACCTAGATTGTATTCATCTTTTTCATCACTTGTATAGGTCATTCCAGGCAAAATAGGATAATGCGTACGATCTGTATCTCCTATTAAATGAGCTCCTTCAGCTAATTCAATTGTGATGTTACTTTTTAATAACAAAGGCCCTGTGTAATATTCTCCCTTTGGAATAAATACTCTTCCGCCATTTGGACAAGCATATAGGCAAGTTTGAATAAAATTCGTATCATTGCTTACACCATCACCTTTAGCTCCAAAATCTCGAACGTTTAAGCAAACATATTCCTTTTCTGTTTCAAATACAAGTTCCGTATCATTAATCTTTAATTGGTACTTAGTGTCAGGGACCAAATTATAGAGTGAATAAACATTTGTTATGACATTTTCAGCTACAAGCTTTTCATTTAAATAGATGTTATACGGGTTCGTAACATACACAGCCTCATTTTTCATTTCTATTGTGATGCTCGTAGAACTTTTAAAAATCACATCAAACAATTAAATCACCGCCTTCATTTCTTTATTATAGCGATACCGTTGATATATCATTATTATAATATTCTTTATCAATAAGAAAATAGAATCAACAAGCAAAAAGCAAAATGCATATGTAAAGGGTTCAATTCCCTGACCTTCTGCCATACCAAAGCTATCTAGCACCCATCCTTTAGAACTCAAAAACAAAGTTATAAAGAATAAAATGATAGATAAAACCATACAGTAAATAAAATTCAATACAAAGGAGAGTATTCCTTTACAATTCACCATATTATATCTATGTATATTTTGTGCTCTACTATGCATTAGATTGGAAATTGGTCTTATAATATAATTCATCACCAAAGTCAAGATCATACCAATGAATACTATTAAAGCAACATCTGCATTTATAATTGCATTAATATCACTTTCATCAACCTTTGTAAAATCTAAACCTACGTCTAATCCTCCTATTGCACTAAAGAAAACGGCAGCTGCAGCTGCCCAATACTTTAGTAATAGAAAAATTAGCCAAGAAGGGATTTTAGATAAATTACTCTTCTTGTAAGGATCTTGTCCTTCCAATTCATCTGTTACTGTTTTCTTCATTACATTGTTACCTTTTTATAATTCTTATCACGTTTAATATAACCTAAGATGCAACCCGCAATAGAACATACCATAGATAATATTACAGAGATAATAGACATCCATACAGTAAATGTTAAATCATAACTTCCTGCACCATCTAGTGTAATACGACCTGAATCAACAAGTGACTTAGAATAGAATATTCTTTGGATCCAGAAAATACCACATATAAGGATAATAACAGAACAAATAGTGGAAGTAATAACAGTTCCTAAATTCTTTTTAGAAGAAAGTGTTACACCGTTTGCTATATTGATACATCCCATTAATACTAGGATAAACATCAATGCTCCTGAGAAATCTAGTTCATTATCTAAAGTTAAGAATGTAACTTGACTATGGAATCCTAAAAAGAAACCAATAAACAAACCAGGTAAAGCAACTAAAATTCCTGCTAATTTACAAGGATTATATCTAAAAGAATCAACAAAGTTATACCATATACCATATAAATAAGATTTGAACGTATTCTTTTTAGCAACATTCTCATCAGATTTTGCTGGCTTTACTTCTTCTTGAATAGGTTCTTCATTAATATTTTCAGTTTCTAATACTACATTATCTTTTTCTTCCATATTAACACCTACCTAATTCTTCTTTCTGTTTCTTTATCATAGAATAAAATTTTCTCTGCTTGGAAACATGCCTTAATCTTATCGCCATCAATTTCATCACGAGGATCAACTTTTGCAATAATTCTTTCATCTCCAAAAGTACCATAAATCAATTTATAAGCACCTAAGAATTCAAAGTATTCTACATTAAGTTCAAAAGTTTGTTTACTATACTTTTTAAGTGAGGAATCATCAATAAACACATAATCAGGTCGTGAAGCCATAACTACTTCTTTTGATGCATAATCCTTTAAAATTTGGCTTTGCTCTTTAGATAAATAAATTTCAGCGCCTGATTGGTGAATAAATTTAGTAACCTCTGCATCTATTTTACCTGAATAGAAATTACAAGGTGGAGTACCAATGAAACCTGCTACAAACAGATTTTCAGGATATTCAAACATCTCTTTTGGAGTTGCAATTTGTTGAACATAACCATCCTTCATTACTACTATTCTTGTAGCAAGAGTTAAAGCTTCAATTTGATCGTGTGTTACATATACAAATGTTGAACCTAATCTATCATGAAGTTGCATTAACTCCTTACGCATTGATCCACGTAATTTTGCATCTAGGTTAGATAGTGGTTCGTCTAGTAAGAATACAACTGGGTCACGTACGATAGCACGACCTACGGCAACTCTTTGACGTTGTCCACCAGATAATTGTTTTGGCTTTCTATTTAAATATGGAACTAATCCTAAAACATTTGCAGCATACATTACTTGCTTATGAATGATTTCATGATCTGTTTTACGTATTGTTAAAGAAAAGGCCAAGTTTTGATAAACTGTCATATGTGCATATAGAGCATAGTTTTGGAAAACCATTGCTATATCTCTATCTTTAGGTGCAACATCATTAACACGCTTACCATTAATAATTAAGTCACCATTACTAATCTCCTCAAGACCAGCAATCATACGAAGTGTTGTAGATTTTCCACAGCCTGAAGGACCAGCTAAAACGATAAATTCACCTTTTTGGATGTTAATATTAAAGTCGTATACAGCATGGAAACCATTTGGATAAACCTTATTAACATCTTTTAAAATCACGTCATAAATAGGTTCAGATTTTAATTCAGTATTTTCCATGACTACTATACCCCCTTACTAACATCTTGATCTTTCATATAATCAGCATATTGCTTAGCTTTGATAACGCCATATACTCCTGCACCAATAAAGAATGCGGCAGCAATTCCTAATAAAACCATTGCAGAGATACCTCTGAAATAACCATTTTGAGGTAAGAAAGCATCTGTAATATAAGGCTTAACAATTGTAGCTCCTAAATGATTCAAAATTTCAGTCTTTTCTTCATCAGTAGCAACAAGATATCTTTGATACCATGTTATAATTTGAATAGGAATCCAGAACATTCTTGCAATACATATGCCACCAATTCCAATCAAAACATAGGAATAAGTTCTAGAATAGGCTTTAGCTTTTTCTAATGAAAGGAAACCAAACAATAATATCATTATGTTTCCTAAAATTTTAATAATGATTTCAGCACCCCAGGTCATAGTATTAAGACATATAAATGCTCCAAGAATGCTAAATAGGATTCCACCAAATCCAAGTTTATATGATAATGAATTTGTTTTATAACGAAGCATTTCACCATGGATATTATTTATATCATAGTAAACCTTTTCCGTTGATTGCAAATTCTTGTTTTCAACATTATTATCCATTATTCACCTACCACCTTTTCTTGAGATAATACTTTTCTAGTATCCATATATCTATATACATTGTAAGCTAGCATAGCAAAAGATGCTAAAACATAAATAATAAGTACGATACCATATATTATAAGTGGAGTAGAATTAAGTACAAAATGAGAGGTATCACTAGCAGTATACCAACTAATTACATCAGGAATAGCTCTCAAATCATCATTCGCAAGTGCTCCCCAATTCAATATATCAAAATTTTTGTTTAATGGTGCAATGCAAGCAAAATTCAAAGCCAACACTACGATTGCTAATATAGCATTGATTGCAGGAGCTGCTACTCCTGAAACTAAATTAGATATGTAATATTTTTTTCTTGAAATATTTGAACAAATTAGCATTGCAGCAAATGTTACTAAAGAAACAACACCAAGAGTAAGCATTAAATTATTTACAGCTTGTAATTTTTGATTAAAATCAAACATCACTCTAAAATATTCTGCATAACTTTGATTTGTATTCGAACAGAAATCTGATATTCTATAATTTGAATAGTCAATTTCATTTGGATTTTTTAATACTGCATTTGTGAACTGTACTAGAGTGTCTTTAAATGGTGTAATGTAAATACACGCTAGCAAAATCCATAAAAAGCAAAAGACGCCATAAATCACATAAATGATTTTTGCATTATTTTTCAAAAATCGAGTCATAAATACCCTCCGTTAAAAGTCATCTTTTGGAGGATGATCCTTGCCATCCTCCAAAGACAACAATATTTTATTAAATAATTATTTCAATAAAGCTTGATAAGCGTATAAGTATCCCTTATCAGAAGTTTCCCATAAATTCTTTAATGTAGCTAGTTGACCATCGTCCCAACCATCATTAATTACTTTTCTCCAAGCTGTATTGTTACCACCTTGTTTCCAGAAGTCAACTAAAGCAGTAATATTTGAAGAATCTGGAGTACTACTATAGTTAGCTGGAACAGTTGCTCCGAAGCCTCTTGCACGAGCTGTAGTAGCACAAACTAATGCGCCAGACTTAATTGCATTTAATACATTTTGTAAACCAATCTGTCCAGAAGCATGAGTAACTTGGTAATCTAAACCGTCTGTACGGATATGACCCATACCTTGAGTAGAACCAACAACAGCACGATACCAGTCATTCCATCCTAAACCAGATGTGTTGATTGCTTTTAATACAGCAGTACTAATTTTTGGATAAGAAACACCAGCGATAGTAATTCTACCATCAGTATAATTACTTGGACCGTAATCTTGAAGTTCAGCACCTGCTTGGCTATAGAAATAATCAATTAACTTACAAGCACCCTTAATACGATTCTCATCATCTTTTGCAATAATAACACTACCAGCACCCTTGAATGCACGAGCATCTTCAGTATAACGAGTATACTTATGAGTAGTATCAGCAGAATCTTCCCACTTAGTTACTGGAGGTAATACTGGCATAAGACCATTCCAAATAGCTCCATCAGTACCAATGCCTGTAGTTTCATCATATTTGTTATTTACTGCTTGTGTAGCATTGTAATCATAAATCATTAAAGCAGAAGATGAACCTTCGTTCTTACCATTTAAGTATTCATAATACTTAGTTCCCTTAGCTCCTTCTTTTGGAACTGTTTCCCAACCAGCTAAGATTAGACCTTCTTCTTTTAATGCATGTAACTTGTCTAATGCATCATAAGTAGCTTGAGTTGTACGAGCATCTTTTAATTTACCATCTTTTCCAAAATATAAATAATCTTTTTCAGATGTTAAACCTCTAACACCCCAAATTTGAGCCATTTGAAGAATAGTGATTACACGGTTATTAGCTTCACCACGTGGTACAATACCAGCGATGTCACTCTTACCAGCCTTATACTTGTCACCTAAAATTAATTTAGGGTTACGTACAGCACAACGCATTAATGCGATCATATCATCTGCAGAATAGCAAGCAGATTCAGAATTGAATACATCAGAACGTTTAGCAAACTTCTTGCCTTCACCAATCTCATGTCCATAAGCTGCATCAATATAAGTCTTTAAAGCATCAAGATAAGCAGCACCTGTCTTTGTTGGTAATTCATTTTGAGCAGTAACAGGGTTCTGAGCAGCCTTAACAGTCATATCAGAAGCAACACCATTCTTAGATACAGAAACTGTATAATCAGCTGAAGTATCAATAAATGCTGTATATTTTGCTGTTTCTTCTGCCTTGATAGCATCAGTATCACCAACACCCTTAGCACCATCTAATAAGATAGATACCATTTCAGTGTTGAATAAGAACATCTTTTCAATTGTATCTACACCATCGAAATAAGGTGCAACATACATTTTACCAGCAGCATCAGTTAATTCTGTCTTAACATTTGGATGCGCATCTAACCATGCCTTTAAATTAGGCATTTCACTTAAATATTGGTTTAAGTCAACCAACTTACCATCTTTTGCTAACTTAGTAGCATTTGATGTATTTGTCATAAATACATCAATCTTCTTTAAATTCTTAGAAGTAGAGATAGCATCAGCAACATCATCATCAGATGTTTTAGTATAAGAATCTTCTTTAAAATCTCTTACAGCATCATGGATAGAAACCTTAAGATTCTTTTCTACCTCCTTCCAAGTTGGCAATAAGTCGCCATCTTTGTAGGTAACATTGTCAATAGGGTTAGTATAAGTAGTTCCTAATTTTGACACTTTACCAGTGTAGGTAACACCCATTTGACCTTTATAGTTGATATAAACGTTGAGTGTCTTACCTTCTAGGTCTGCATTTTCCCATTTAGGCTCTGAATTTCCACCACAGCTTGTAGTAGCCAATAAAGAAAGAGCAACTGCAGCACCTAATAAAACTTTCTTCTTCATTTTTCTTTTTCCTTCCTTCTTTTTTTTCTATTCTTTTACACCACCGACATTAACACCCGCAGCAAAATACTTTTGAATCTTAGGGTAAATAATGACGATAGGTATGATAGAACAAACTAATAATGCGTATTGCATTGAATATGGAGAGTAAGATGTTATTACTCCACCACCATCATCATTAAACAAGTTGTTCAACTCTTGTCTAATGTACACCTGCAATGGTTGATCATTTGGACCTAATAGCATTTGAGCCCACAAATAACCATTCCATCTAGATATTGCATAGAACATTGTTACTGTTGCAATTGAAGCCTTTGACATTGGGATATAAATCTTAGTCAACAACTGGAATTCAGTAGCACCATCTATTGTAGCTGCTTCTTCTATTTCTGTAGATACAGATGAGAAGTAGTTTCTTAATAATATGATATTAAATGCATTAAATCCTAAAGCTATGATATACATATATCTATTATCAACACCTAAAGATTTAAAGTTGTTCCAAGTAGGAATCATACCAGCACTAAACCACATTGTAAATACAAGCATAAAGTTAAATCCACGACCAAACATTAATCTTGATTTAGATAATGCATAAGCACCTGTGATTGCTACTAGCATAGAAACTATAGTACCATACATTGTATAGAATAATGTATTACAATAAGCTAACCAGAAAGCTGATTTACCAAACATTTCTACATATGCATCAAATTGTAGTGGTCCAACTGGCCATAAATAAACTTTTGATGCATCCATTGCAGCTTTACTTGATACAGAAGCTGAAATGATAAATATGAATGGATATAAACAAGCTAATGAAAACAATGTTAATAAAACATAGGCCAAAACTTTAAAAATAATTTCTGAACGATCTAATCTTTTCATTTTCCATTTCCCCCTGCCTTTTAGAATAATGATGTAGAGGAAACTCTTCTACTTATAGCATTAGCACCAAGAACTAAACACATAGCTATAATAGAGTTGAATAAATCCGCAACAACACCTATATGTTCAGCACCTTCAGTAAACTTAGGTACATCACCCTTACCAGTAGTTATATATACGAATGTAGAAATAACCTCAGATGTTTCAAAGGATTGTTCTTGTCCACCACACAAAAGAATTATCTTCTCATAGCCCACATTTAAAATTTGTCCAATACGCATAATCAACATAATTGTTAATGTAGGTGCCATACCCGGCAATGTTACATATCGAATTTGCTGTAGCTTTGAAGCACCATCAATTCTTGCTGCCTCGTAGCTTGTAGGTGAAATTGCCATAACAGCAGCAAAATATACAATGGAACCATAACCAGCACCTTCCCATACACCCGAAATTTGATAAATCGGTCTAAAGAATCTTGGAGATGCTAGAACTGATTTTGTTGCATCATGCATTCCCATAGAAGCTAATGCTTGAGAAATAATACCAGCTGGTCTTGTTACAACACCAGTAACAGATACAGCTTGTCCTTGACACCACATTGTAATCAGAGTTGTAACAACTACGGCTGATACAAAGTGAGGTAAATAACAGCATACCTGTAAAACACTTCGATATTTTTCATTCTTAATTTCACTAAATAGTAATGCCAAGAAAATAGGAATTGGGAAACCAAACAATAATCCGTACATACTATTTACAAAGGTATTTCTAAATGATCTCCAAAATCTTGCTGAAAATGATCCACCAAAGATATATTGTGCCCATTCAAGACCACACCATTGTTCTCCCATTATAGTATTAGCTTCACCAAATTTAAATCCAAGCAATATACCACCAATTGGTTTATACTTGTATAATATCAAGAAAACTAACATCGGAATTAGCAATACATATAATCGCCAATCCTTTGCCAAAGTGTGAAGTGTACGTTTCCACTTGGTACGTTCTACTTCATCAACAACTTTTTGATCAACTATTCTTTCCATCTTTCGAATCCCCTTCCTGATCAATTTCCTTTTCAATTTTTGTTTCCTCAAATTGCATTTTAAAATCTTCTTCAATTCGTTCTTCTTCGCTTTTTTCTAGTAACGAAAGTTTTATATTTACTAAAGCATTTTGCTTTCCTAAAATAAAACTTCCCACAAGCAAAATAACATAGGTAAATGCGTTCCAGATAATAAACGCTAAGAACAAGAAATCTTTCATTATTATCCAAAATACTATGGATAGTACTAATTGAAAAACTAGATAATCCACTGTACATAATAAAATAGTAAGCCAAAGCTTTTTAAAGGTATCCTTATATCCGATTTTTTTCATCCAAAACAAATTAATGCTTATAGATAAATAGGATATTACCAAAACTATGTAAAATTTCCAGTCATAATTCGGTCGAAGCCTTACAATAGGATGAAAATACCTTCCTGACAATACTACTGCCAAAGCTAAAATAGGAATTGGTAACAAGCCTTTCCAACCCCATCTAGTTGTAGATATCAACAAGATTAACAACGAAATGGAGCCAGCAACCCATCCAGCTACTATCGAACGATTGATTACATATTCCCCAAATAATTCAGCAACAAAACCAACACATGTTAAAATTGCTAAATCAACAATCATATATTTTCTTAAACGCAATGAATGCACCTCTATTCTTTAGATGCCACAAACATATACTTTTATGTGAGGTGGTCATCAATTAAAAATAGGATTAAATACAATATTATAAGCAATATTTTCTGTTTTTCGGCAATTTAAAAATAACGCTTACATATATTATAGTTTATTTTAACACCTTTCCTTTTTTAAGTCAATAGAAAACGCTTAATTTTTATTTTGCGAATATAAAATAGGATTAAAGTGTAAGCCCCTATTTCTATACTTTTGAGGGGCTTACAAAATATTATCTTAAACTAATTGTGGAAGTAGCTTCATCAAAGTACCATACATTTTCTAAATCAAACTCAAGTGTTAAGGCATATACATCCTTATTGCTCTTATTTGATTCAAATCTTCCTGAGGTACTCTCATAGAATTCATTATATTCTCCTACTGGTCCGAAATTGTTTTCTACCACAATCAAATCTTCTTCTGTAGCATTTGCATGATGTCCGATGATTGGGCTACAATTCTTCAAAGCAATTGTGAAAGGTGTTCCGTTATAGGTACAAGAGAAATCACTCATACAGCTTCTAACTGTAATTTTTGTAAATCCATTAGAGAAACCACCTATAATACCACCTGCATAAGTTTTTGCAGTAATATGACCTTGGAAGAATACCTTTGAAATACTTAAAACCATAAATTCTGATCTGTTATCATAACGACCTAAGATACCACCAACATAATTGTCATTTTGTCCGATGTTAGCTTTAACATATATGTTTTCTAAGGTTATAGTAAATTCAGTAATATCACTTGCATCTTGAATAAAGCCAATGATACCACCAGATCTTTCACCACTGATAATGTGGTCTTTATCATTTGATAAAGCAATTTGTGTAATATAATTATGACCTTTATCAATCTGTCCTACTAGACCACCAACTCTTGCACTTCCTTGAGAATTAATGTTAGTTATATGAATATTATGTAAATATCCACCAGATAAAGTTCCTACAATTCCCACTCTTTCAGCTTTATCGCTACCATTCCAGCCAGAATTTAGAGTTATGTTTTCAAAATCTAAATTCATTACAGTTCCTTCTAATTTGTTAATTAAAGCTAGTTTAGGTGTGGTAACATTGCTTATTTTATGACCATTACCATTTAATAAGCCCTTGAAAGTAGCTTCTCCATTCCAATCTGTTTCACTGAAATCTAAATCTTTAGTTAATAGATAGATAGTAGATGTATCAGCACTTCCAGAAGTTAATAGTTTAAGTAAATCTGCTTCAGATGAAATTTCTTCCTTTTTAATCTCGGTCGTATAAACCTGTGATTTAATAGATTCTGCTTTATTTGTTACAATAGTATGAACAAAATATCCGTCAGAATTAGAATGATTGTAAGCTAAATCTACTCTATTATTTCTAAATTCGAATTTATCACCATTTGCTAATATCGTCTCAACAGTTTCAACAGCGTTTGTTGATGCATAGGTATAAACATGTCCTGTTACATTACTTAATGTTGCAGAAACCAAGAAGCCATCACGACTAGCACTAACTTTAGGATTTGATGTAACATCCACTGGTGAATCAGGACTAGTCACATATACTAAATAAGAACCTTTCTTTACATCATTTTCATTAATCTTAGATTGAATTTCGTATTCTATAGTATATACTCCTTCTTTAGATGTATATACACCATTTACTGGATATGCCACATCGTTTGTACTTACTGCATACTTATAAGTCTTTTTCAACTCATATAGATCTTTGGATAATTCTTTTCCTGAATAAGAAGCTCCATTTGTAACAAGAATCTTTGGCTCTTCAAATGATCCGAACTGATCTACAATCATCATTCCATATTCTACACCTTCAACCTCAACATTTCCAATTGAAGGATTGTCCTTCACAACATTCAATTTAAAAGTTTTAGTTTTGCGAACATTATTATATTCAATTTCAGCAGTTAAAGTTACCTCAGTATCTTTTTCTGGTCTATAAACAGTCAATAATATTTCGCTTGAACTAGAGAATGATACAATTGGGGTTTCCCCTACAGATATAATGCTTGGATCTGAAGATATCCAATGAATCTTACATCTGTTCATTTCATTTGTAACAAGCATATCCTGGAATACTGCTTCTGGATTACAGTTTACCTCTAAAGCTGAATAAACAGAAATTACTCTTTGTTGATCATCAGTTAAATTCTCATCTAATTCAATATAAGTATAATGCTTATAGTCTTCATAAGAAGTCTTGGTTAAATCAGCACCAACACCAGCACTCTTTAATTCTCCATCCTTAAGACTTAAGAAATCGCCTAATTGAACAGAACCATCTGGATTTCTCAAAGTAGTATGGATGTCTCTATTATTCAAACCATTTGGAGCAGTTACGCTCTTAAATATGCTATCAGACATACCTTCATACTTTTCACCAGTATTACCAGAGAATGTAGAAGCATCAACAGGAGCATCAAATTTTGTATATTCTCCTGCTCCCATATACATAACACTATTTCTCATTGAACCTAGGAATCTATCTGCTTGAACAGTAGTGTTTGTTGCATATGACAATAGGTTAGAGTAATTATTGTAGCTAGCTGTTGAACGTGCTAAATCAAAATTGCTTGATTCTTTATCATTGCTTCCATCTTTAATGATAGCACCGTTCTCATCTATTGCTGCACAGTTATTGTAAGCTGTAACATTATTAACAGAAATAACACCTGGGTTAGAGTTGTCTCCTACTCCCTGCAGTCTATTATTGAAGGTAACACAGTTATTTAAAATAACATCGCCCTTCATTGTACTACCACCAAGCTTGAAGCCAATACCATCACCATCACGTGTGATGAATCTTTCTACTCCAGCTTCTGTAGTTTTATTCATTAGGAATCCATTTTCAAAAGAAACACAGTTATAA
Organism: uncultured Mollicutes bacterium; assembly: GCA_947174785.1. Taxonomy (GTDB): domain Bacteria; phylum Bacillota_I; class Bacilli_A; order Acholeplasmatales; family Anaeroplasmataceae; genus Pelethenecus. Next base: position 6,180 of record CAMWKG010000004.1, on the reverse strand, counting down.
AGGATTACTGTTCCTATATTACCAGAATCTACCTTAGCAAATAAATCCCAACCATCATCACTATTACGATAAGCAATACAGCCATCAAATACATTTCCATATCCTACAGTTAATTTAGCTGCGAAACCATCTGCATTTTCACCAAAGGTTTCATCATCATAATTATTATAGGAAGTACAATTCTTTATTAAATTGTAAGATGGCCAGTCTCTAATCAATTCTAGACCACCACCAGCTCTTCCTAGCTGAAGACCTGTATCACGGTTTTCATAAAATTGACAATTTTCAATAATATTATGACTTCCACCAATGTACATACCATTATCACCGGCACCTGTAACCTCAATATTATTGAAATGCCAATAATTACCGTTTACAGAAATACCACGATTTGTACCTGCAAATTCTAATTGATGAAAATCAAAAATTGCTCTTTCTGTTTCTGAATCATTTTCAACAGTTATATATTTTCCTGCATCTCCAGATTGAGCTACATAAATTCTTTCAAGAAGTTCATAAGTTCCAGGAAGAACCTTTAAAGTATCTCCACTTTGAACTGTACTAAATCCAGTATGAGCATCCATAGGGGAAGCTTTTGTTCCTTTTCCTTCTAATGTTCCTGTAGGACTTATATAATATGTTTTTCCTTTTTTACCTTCCTTACCACAAGAAGCAAGTCCAAATAAACCAACCAAAGCTAAAGAAGGAATTAATAATAATAATTTCTTTTTCATTTCATTCACCTCTATTATGCATCTACGCCAATATACCAAACATATATTCCACTAGTGCCACCAAGATAATAATATCCTGCTTCTTCTACTGTAAATGTCCATTCAACTAAAACATCATTTCCAGCAGTTTGAGTTTCACTAGTTCCTACTGTAGATCCACTACTATCCAATAGTGTCATTTTTCTACCGCTATTGCCTTGACTAAAGATAACTCTAATTTTACCAGCCTTTGGCATTAATATTTGGATATTACGTCCACCTATTTCAACTTTTCCTTGTAGATTTATTCTTCTATTAAATGTGAATTCATCACCATAGGATTTTGAATTTGCATCAATCTTATTTGCTTTTCCAGATGCTGCATTAATTGTAACAAAATCATCAATGACAAGTGGTTCTGTAATAGTAGCCTTAAGTTCCAAATCATTTGCGTTGATTTCAAACTTCACAGGAGCATCTGGATTTGGATTTTCAGCGACAACAATCTCAACCACACAATTCTTAACAATATTCATTTCAGAATAACTAATAGTTAGAGATACAGGTCCTGATAAGTGTGTGTTAACTCTCTTATTCACTGTGAATCCTGTTACTTCTCCAACTTCACCATTTGTATAAGTTGCTTCAACCTTCCAATCATCTATTGAAAATTTAGAGCCATATTCAAATTCAATTGTTCCTGATTTAAATTCAATAGAAACTAGTGGATTTAAATAAGTTATCATTACAAAACTCTTCACTTCAACTTCTTGACTATTTTGGCCACTCTCATAAGTTTTCTTAGTTGAAACAATGAGTGGGCTAATATTTCCTTTAGTCTTATCAATATAACTAGAATCTACAGTATAAGCAGAAGCTTCTAACACTTCTTTTGTTTCATCTGAATAAATTGCACTAACACTTAAATCAGTTAAATCTAATTCATCATTTACATCATAAGTAGTCTTTCCTAAAGAAACCTCAAGACCCACAATATAAGTTGTTATATTCTCTAAAATTGTTTTAACTTGAACCGTATAGTTTCCAGTTCTAACTCTTCCTTCATAAGTATAAGAAACAGTAATTAAATATTCTCCTAGGGCATTTGCATCAAAGCTTGCACTATCCACTACAGCCTGTGATGAAACATCTTCACTTGTCTCATCATTATATTTGGCTACAACTTTTAGTCCAGCACTTTCAAAAGCCTGACCTAAAAAATATTCCATCTTTACACTTGAAGTGTCAACTTGAATTTCCTCAAGTGCCTTTTTAACTTCTTCTGTTTCAAGGTCTTCATTACGCTCAGGGGTATTTGTTTTACAAGAAACAAAAAAACAAACTCCACAAAGTATTAGTAATGCAAACAACACTTTACTAAATTTTTTCATATTCTTCTTCCTTCCTAACTACTACAAAACAAAAAATAATAGCGTTTTCATAGAGTGTAATTATATTTTATCATTTAAAAACATTCAAGTCAACATTTCTATGATATCTATTTATAATGTTTTATAATTCGCTATGTACAAAAACGAAAAAATCTTTTATAATATTTTAGTACAAATAAATGAGGTAAAACATATGTTGATTGAAATAACATCCATGCAAAGTATAAATGAAGCAATATCAAAAATGCATTCTGGAGACACCATTATTCTACATGATGGCATCTATCAAGAAAAGGTGGAAGTTTGGTTAAATAATATAACTATACGTGCTAAAAACACAGGCAAAGCAATTATTACGAATAAGGACTATTATCATAAAATCATGTCAGATGGTAATGAATGTAATACATTTCACACCTATACATTATATATAGGAGGGAATAACATTACCTTGGAGGGATTAGTAATACAAAATGAAGCTCTTCCATCTAAAATCTATGGTCAAGCAGTTGCTTTACACGTAGATGGTGACAATTTTTCTTGCAAGAGTTGTAATATCACTAGTGCACAGGATACTCTTTTCACTGGCCCTCTTCCACAGGATTTATGTGAACGATATGCAGCTTTTTATCCACCAGAAAAATTAAAAGGCTTGCCTTCTAGGCAAACATATAAGAATTGCATAATAACAGGAGACGTGGATTTTATTTTTGGATGTGCCACAGCCTTATTTGAAGAATGTACCATTATCACTTTGGATTCTAATAGATCAACACCATCTTTTGTCTGTGCCCCTGCACATCCTAAAGAGCTTCCGTTTGGATATTTATTCTATCATTGTAAATTTCAAGGAAATGAAAAAACTTATCTTGCAAGGCCTTGGAGGGATTATGGATGTGCTTCCTTCATAGACTGTGAATTAGGAAATCATATTCTTCCCGAAGGCTTCAACAAATGGAATGATACGAATCGAGATAAAACCGCTAGATTCTTTGAATACAATAAAAATGTAAATATTCAAGAAAGAGTAAGCTGGTCACATCAGCTCACTTCTTTTGAAGCGGAAGATTATGTCAAAAATTTCTACGCGTATTTGCTAGAAAAAAACAGATAAAAAATCATTTAGTATACAATTCGACAATGGTCGACACTTTTGACTAAATAGTTGATTTTTTGCAGAAATAATCTTACATTTATTTGTCGATTTGATAAAAAGATTTTATAAATTTTAAAAATTCTCTTGTATTTCCTAAAAATATCCTTTATTATATCTCTTGTAAATACGGGAGGAATAATATATGACTAAAATTATTGTGGCTGACGACAACAAGGAATTATTAAATATGGTCAGCGAATTTTTGAAAATGCAACCTAATATGGGGGTTGTAGAAACTTTTACTGGCGGTAAAGAACTATTAACTTATTTAGAGTCTAATACTGCAGATATTCTGCTATTAGATGTATTTATGCCTGATTTAGATGGTGTTAATGCTTTAAATGAAATCAAGTCTAATCCAAAATACAATAGACCTAACAAAATCGTAATCATTACTGCATTTAATACAGAATCTATCATGGCAAAAACTTCAGCCTTAGGTGCTGATTATTTTATTGTCAAACCAATTGATTTAAACAATTTACACAAGACTTTAAATCAGTTAGTTAATGAGGAATCAACAAAAGGAATAACTTACAATTTGAAAGAAAAAAGTAAGAGTGCAAATGTTGATTTAGATACAGAAATCACTGAAATACTTCATGAAATTGGTGTGCCAGCACATATCAAGGGCTACTTATATCTAAGGGAAGCTATCACTATGGTATATAATAATGTAGATATATTAGGTGCTATAACTAAATATCTATATCCTACAGTAGCTAAAAAGTATAAAACCACTTCATCAAGAGTTGAAAGAGCCATTCGCCATTCAATCGAGGTCGCTTGGAATAGAGGAAATGTGGAAGCTATATCACAAATATTCGCCTATACGATTAGCTATAATAAAAGCAAACCTACAAACTCTGAGTTCATTGCTATGATTGCAGATAAGCTTAGACTTGCACATAAAGTTGTATATTAAAAAGAACCCTAGATAAAAATCTAGGATTCTTTTGCTTTAAAGCACAAATTATATAAGGTTTGATCAAATCCCAATTGCTTCATCCACTCTTCCACCTCTTCTTTCAAAGAATGTGAAGGAGTAATATTTTCCCATTCAGCTCTAATTAAAATGTTTTTAGGCGTAGCCTCCCAATCTACAAATTCTAAGAGCTGTGTTTTATAACCAAAGTATTCTAAAATATTTGCACGAATTGAATCAGTTAAAATAGCTGCGAAGCGCTCCTTTAATAGTCCATACTTACTAATAGGATTCAAAATTTTATTTTTTAATTGAAGGTTAATTTCATGCTGACAACAAGGTACGGAAAAGATATATCTACATTTCATTTGAATGGCATGATATAATGCGTAGTCTGTTGCAGTATCGCATGCATGAAGTGTAACAATCATATCGACATCATGTTCTTCTTTAAATTGCGAGATATCTCCTTGAAGAAACTTTAATTTGTCATATCCATATTTCATTGCAACTTCATTACAATGCTTTATTACATCACTCTTCAAATCCAAACCAATCATTTGACAATCTATTTTTTTTATATTAGTTAAATAATAATATAATACAAATGTCAAATAACTTTTTCCACAACCAAAATCAATTATTTTTAGTTTAGTTTCATTTGCAATACTATCTTCTATCATTTCTAAGAAACGATTAATCTGCTTAAACTTATCAAACCTAGCTTTAACAATTTTTCCATCAGAAGTCATGATTCCCAAATCAATAAGTGGAGAAACTATCATTCCTTCTTCAATCAAATACTTTTTCTTTTTATTGTGTTCTAAAACAACAAAATCATGTTTTTGTTGTTTTTTATTACTTAAGAGTTTCCCCTTGCTAGATATTTTATAAGCATACAAATATTCTTTTGTATAAAGCTCTAAGCTTCTAAATTGTTGGTCCAACATTTCATTTAAATAATTCTGCAATTTATCCAAGGAAATATTTTCATGAAATACTTGTTGTTGTGTATATAGACTTACTTGAATGACTTCTTGATTTTTTATAAGAATACGTTGAAGTTTAGCTTTCAAATAAGGTTGATTCTTGGTTTTAGGAATAGAAAAAACTCCTCTTATAATATCATTAGGAAATACTATTTTCATCGTTTCTCCTTTCTAGAAAAAAGGGCATCAGATAAACCTGATGCTCCATAATTTCATTTAATTCTTAATTACTTCTTTTCTTCAATTTCTGCATCTTTAAAATAAGACACTACGGAAAATGCAGCAGATTCTGCTAACTGCTTTGAGTTATATGACTCACCAATTGTTGCAAGTCTTCCGCTAGCAGTATATAAATTGTAATGGAAATTACCATTCTTATCTTTTAGAATCTTAAATGATCCAGTCTCAACATTCTTCTTAAAGCTTTCAATTGAGCTTAATGCACCACTCTTAGAAGTGTATCCTTCTGCCTGACAAAGAATTTGACCATTGGAAGCTTTTAAATCCCAACTGAATTCTCCATCATATTTTTCAACAACATATTTTCCACCAGTCTTTACATCAGCAGTAGTGATATCTAAATATGCTTCAACAATATTATCTTGATCTGCAGGTGTATCAATTTCAACAGTATTTGCTTTTAAAGCGAAATTCTTAAATGACTCAGAAGAACGTATCGCACTCTTTTCTGTTGAATAGCTTGAGCCTAAAGCCAATACTCTATAATTCTTAGAAGTTAATTTAAATTTGTATAAGCCTCGCTTATCCTTAAATATTCTAATTTCACCATCTTCAACATTACGCTTTACTGCATCAATTGCTTTTAAGGCACTATCCTTAGTTGTATAAACTTCACTCACAACTAAAATTTCACCATTAGAAGCTTTTAAACGATATTGGTAGCCATCTCCACTAGGATAAACTTCATATTTACCAGAATAAGCTTTAGCCTTATCATCTGCAGGCTTTGCTGCTGTTTTCTTTGGTGCAGCCTTAGTTGCAGTCG
>CAMWKG010000003.1 GCA_947174785.1 uncultured Mollicutes bacterium | reverse complement strand
AGCTCTCATTTAAATAATTCTTTTTTTGTGTCTACGAACTATTGACTAGTTCACCTTGGTGCACCTTTATATTTTTATTCAACCCATTCAATTATAGCCATAGGAGCTGAGTCTCCACGACGGAAACCAGTTTTAATTACACGAGTGTAACCTCCATTACGGCTAGCAAATTTTGGGGCAATTTCACTAAATAGCTTTTGAATAGCATATTGTCCATCTTCAGCCTTCTCAAAACGTACGAGTGTAGCAGCTTGACGACGGGAGTGAAGTGTATTGGTTTTTCCTAAAGTTACCATTTTATCAGCTAATCTTTTTAATTCCTTAGCTTTGGCTTCTGTAGTTTCAATGCGACCATTTAAAATTAAATCAGTAACTAAGTCACGAAGTAATGCTTTTCTTTGGTCTGAACTACGACGTAATCTACTATATGCCATATTTGATATCCTCCTTATGATTAATCTTTCTTAAAGCCTAATCCTAAGGCTTCTAACTTTTCTTTAATTTCTTTCAATGACTTTCTACCAAGATTACGAACCTTCATCATATCCTCTTCGCTCTTAGCAGCTAATTCTGCAACTGTATTTAAGCTTGCACGCTTCAAACAGTTATAGGAACGAACAGATAGATCTAATTCATCTATAGTCATTTCTAGCTTACGATTTTGAGTGTCATCCTCTGTTTCAATCATATAATCTGTAACAGATGCCTTTTCACTCAATTCTACTATTACTTGTAGATGTTCCATCATCATTTTAGAAGCTATAGCCAATGCTTCTTTAGCAGTAATAGAACCGTTAGTTTGAACCTCTATCTCTAGCTTATCAAATGAAGCTACGTTAACATTTTCTACACGTGTTTTTTCAACGTTAAATGCAACATTGACAATTGGTGTATAAATGGAGTCAATAGAGATTACTCCAACAGATTGATTATATTCTTTATTCGTAGCAGAGCTTACATAACCAACTCCCTTACGAATTGTTAAGAACATATGTAGGTCTCCACCAGCAGAAACAGTAGCAATATGTTGTTCTGGATTTACAACAACTACATCATTTCCGTGAATGATATCACCTGCAGTAACTTCGCCTTCTCCTCTATGAATTTCAACAACAGTTTCAAAGTTAGGATCCTCACTATCTACAGATAAAACTACACGCTTTAAATTTAAGATAATTGTGATAACATCCTCTACTACACCATCAACATTTTGAAATTCATGCTCTGCGCCTTCAATTTTTACGTTAACGAAAGCTGCACCAGGTAAAGAAGATAATAAAGTTCTTCTTAAGGCATTACCCAAAGTAATACCAAATCCTCTTTCTAGAGGGGATACAACGAACTTACCATAATTCCCTTGATCAGCAATTTCTTCAATGCTTGTTCTAGGTTTTTCGAATTTTAAATCTTTCATTAATGGGCCTCCTATATATTTTTACAAAACATTTAAAAATACTTCTAAAAATCTTATCCTCTTGGACGCTTTGGTGGGCGGCAACCATTATGAGGAACTGGAGTTACATCGGTAATTGCTGTAATCTCTAATCCTGCAACAGTTAAAGAACGAATTGCTGCCTCACGTCCTTGACCTGGACCCTTTACTGAAACCTCAACCTTAGATACACCTGCATCTACTGCAGCCTTAGCTGCTGCTTCACTACACATTTGTGCGGCAAAAGGAGTTGATTTACGACTACCCTTAAAGCCTAATGCACCTGCACTGCTCCAAGAAATTACATTTCCATCTGGATCAGTGATTGTAACGATAGTATTATTGAAAGTCGAATGAATATGAGCAACGCCAGTAGGGCAATTTCTCTTCACACGACGTTTAGTAACTTTACGTGCCATAATTTATTTCCTCCTTATTATTTCTTCTTATTAGCGATAGTATGTCTAGGGCCTTTACGAGTACGTGCATTATTTCTTGTATTTTGTCCACGAACTGGTAAATTCTTTCTATGACGAATACCTCTATAGCATCCAATTTCCATTAAACGCTTAATATTTAGAGCTACCTCTCTACGAAGGTCACCCTCTACTTTAATCTTTGCAACCTGAGTACGAATAGCTTGTAATTGCTCTTCTGTTAAATCCTTTGTACGGATATCCTCAGATACACCTGCATCTGCTAAAATCTTTTTAGATGTAGGTTCACCAATACCATAAATGTATTGTAATGATATAACTATACGCTTTTCGCTTGGAATATCTACTCCTGCAATACGTGCCATATTTTAGTTCCTCCTACTTTTATCCTTGTCTTTGTTTATGCTTTGGGTTTTCGCAAATAACCATAACACGGCCTTTACGTTTAATAACCTTGCATTTGTCACAAATTGGTTTTACTGATGGTCTTACTTTCATCTTTAAATACCTCCAATATTATTTATGTCTGTAAGTTATTCTGCCACGTGTTAAGTCATACGTTGATAATTCAATCGTAACTTTGTCCCCTGGTAAAATGCGTATGTTATTCATGCGGATTTTACCAGAAACGTGTGCTAAGACTTGATGATCATTTTCAAGTTTAACAATAAATTGTGTATTAGGTAGTACCTCAAGTACCTTACCTTCCATTTCAATAACGTCGTCTTTTTTCGCCATTCTATATTCTCCTTTATAGTGTAGTTAAAATTTCATAACCATTTTTACGCACTACAATGGTGTGTTCAAAATGTGCACTTTTAGATTTGTCTTTCGTAACGGTTGTCCAACCATCACTTAAAATTCTCACTCTTTTAGTACCTGCATTAATCATTGGTTCAATGGCTAAAACCATACCTTCCTTTAATATAGGCCCAGTACCTGGTTCTCCATAGTTAAATATTGCAGGATCCTCATGTAGATTTCTTCCTACACCATGTCCTGTAAATTCTTCAACCACACCAAAGCCAAAGGATGTAGCATAGTTACCAATCGCTGCACTAACATCACCTAAGTGTGCTCCCTCACGTACCTGTTCTAATCCCTTAAACAAGGCATCGTGAGTCACTTGCATTAAAAGCTTATCCTTTGGACTGATATTACCTACTGCATAGCTCCACGCAGAATCTCCGTGGTAACCTTTATAACAGGCTCCTATGTCTAAGGCCACAATATCTCCTTCCTTAAGAATTTGCTTCTTACTTGGAATACCGTGAACAACTACTTCATTCACAGATGCACAAACAGCAGAGGGGAAACCGCCATATCCTTTAAAGGATGGTGTTGCATTATGTTCTAAAATGATTTTTTCACAGATATCATTGAGCTCCTGTGTAGAAACTCCTGGTCTTACCTGCTTAGCCATTTCTTCATGACACAACGCAACAATGCGTCCCGCCTCTTTTAATAACGCTATTTCACGTTCGCTTTTGATTTCAATCATATTTAAGCACCTAATACAGCTTTTATATCCTCAAAAACTTTATCTAATGCTTGATTGCCATCTACTGTTTTTAATAAATTTCTTTCCTTGTAAAATTGTAGTAATGGAGCAGTTTGCTTATCATACACATTTAAACGATTTTCTGCAGTTTCTAAAGTATCATCATTTCTTTGAATTAACTTAGTGCCACATACATCACAAATGCCTTCCTGCTTAGGTGCGTTAAATTCTACATGATATGTAGCTCCACAGCCCTTGCATACACGACGGCCAACCATTCTTCTTACTAAAATCTCTGCTGGAACATCTACATCTAAAACAGCATCTAGGACAATTCCATTTTCTTTCAAAAAGCTCTCTAAGCTTTCTGCTTGAGCAATTGTACGAGGGAAACCATCTAATAGGAATCCTTTCTTACAATCATCTTCTAATAATCTTTCTTGAACAATGCCAATAGTTACTTCATCAGGAACTAATGCACCCTTGTCCATATATTCTTTGGCTGTTAAGCCTAACTTCGTTTGATTCTTAATTGCAGCTCTAAACATATCTCCTGTAGAAATATGGGGAATATGATAATATTCTTTAATATTAGCTGCTTGTGTGCCTTTACCAGCACCAGGTCTACCCATAATTAATAGTTTCATATGAGTCATCCTCCTAATTAATCTAAGAAGCCTTTATAATCCTTTGTTTCAGATGCTGTTTCAATTTGACGGAATGTCTCAATAGCAACACCGACAACAATGATTAATGATGTACCACCGATTGTAATTGTGCTTGCTTCACTTGAAGTGAATCCGAAAGCAGCAGATACAATAATAGGTACTAATGCAATGAACACTAAATATGTAGCACCAATTAAAGTGATTCTAAATAGCATTCTTGATAATTGAATCTTAGTATCTTCTCCTGGACGATATCCTGGGATAAATGCTCCTTGTTTGTCAAGGTTATCACTAATCTTATCAGGATCTACTGTCATAAAGGAATAGAAGAAACTGAAGAATACAATTAATATAATATACAATGTACAACCGATAGGCTTTGAGTTAGAGAATACCTCATTTACCCAGAATGCACCTGTAGAGGTGGATGTGGATAATCCCATAATACCTACAACAGTCAAAGGAATACTCATAATTGTAGATGCAAAGATAACTGGAATTACGTTTGCACTATTTAGCTTGACTGGAATGTCAGAGCCTTGAGATGCTTGACGGTTTGCATATTGTACTGGTATCTTTCTTACTGCACCTTCGAAGTAAACAACAGCTAAAATCATTGCTATATATAATACAATAACTAAAATATATAAGAAGATATTTAATCCTGTTGTATTTGCTCCTAGATACTTATTTCCCAAAGTACTAAACATTGCTGGTATTGATGAAATAATACCTGCAGAAATAATCATTGATGAACCATTTCCTATACCATGACGTGTAATTAAATCAGCTAACCACATTGTAAATGCAGAACCTGCAGTAATTACAATAGCCATATAAACATAGAAGGCCCAATAATAATTTTTATATTGAATCAAGGAATCAATCAAAACATTTTCTGGCTGAGCTCCAAGACCAAAGATTAATACTAAGGCTTGAACCATAGCTAGAACAACAGTAACATAACGTGTTACACGGCCAATCTTTACCTTACCTACTTCTCCTTGTTCTCCCCACTCCTTTAGCTTTGGAATTAAAAGCTGAAGCATTTGAACAATAATGGATGAAGTAATATAAGGAGAAATACCTAAAGCTAGGATAGAGAAGTTAGATAAACCTCCTCCAGAAAAGGCATTTAACACAGTTAAGAAATCATTACCTGCAATAACTCCTTTAATACTTGTTGTAGAAATTAGAGGAATTGGAATGTAGGTTCCGATTTTAAATACTAAAAGAATTGCGAATGTAAATATGATTTTCTGTAATATTTCCTTATTACTTAAAATCTTCTTTAGCTTCTCTAACAATTAAATCACCTCGACAGTACCACCAGCATTTTCAATAGCTGATTGTGCTGATTTAGAAATTTTATTAACCTTAACAGTTAACTTCTTTGTTAATTCTCCTTGACCTAATACTTTAACCCCATCTAAGGTTTCTTTAATTAATCCTGCCTTGATTAAGCTTTCAGCATCAACTGTAGCTCCATCCTCAAAGCAATTTAATTTTTCTATGTTTACAATTGCATAGAACTTGTGTGAATGGCTATGGAAACCAATCTTAGGTAAACGTTGGAATAAAGGTAATTGTCCACCTTCAAAGCCTGGACGAACGCCACCGCCTGAACGAGCATTTTGACCTTTAGAACCTCTACCTGCTGTTTTACCAAGACCGCTACCAATACCACGACCTACACGCTTTTTAGCATGTCTTGCGCCTGCATTTGGCTTTAATTCATTTAACATGTCTGGCACCTCCTATTCTTGGACAACCTTTACCATATGTGCTATGGTAACGATCATACCGCGAATTGCTTCATTTTCCTCTTTTGTAACTGTTTGGCCAATTTTTGTTAAGCCTAGAGCCTTTGCTGTTGCACGTTGATTAGGCTTACGACCAATTAAGCTTTTTACTAAAGTTATTTTATACATGTTTGCTTACCTTAGAATTTCTTCAACTGTCTTACCACGTCTAGCAGCAACCTGTTCAACAGTCTCTAAACTCTTTAACCCTTCTATTGTAGCTCTTACTACATTAATAGGTGTAGCAGAACCCAATGATTTAGATAAGATATCACTGATGCCGGCTAATTCAACAACGGCACGTACTGGACCACCAGCGATAACTCCAGTACCTTCACTAGCTGGTCTTAAAACAACACGACCTGCTCCATAAACACCAGTTACTTCATGAGGAATAGTAGTTTTTACAGTGGCAACAGTAATCATATTCTTTTTTGCACTTTCAACGGCCTTCTTAATTGCCTCAGGTACTTCTTGTGATTTACCAGTACCAAAGCCAACACGTCCCTTCTTATCACCGATTACAACTAATGCAGCGAAACGGAAACGTCTACCGCCTTTAACAACCTTTGTTACACGGTTGATTGTAACAACGCGCTCTTCAAATTCTGGTTGTTCAACTTCCTTACGTTCTTTTTGATCTTGACGCATAAGAATTTATCCTCCTTAGAATTTTAATCCTGCAGCTCTTGCTGCATCAGCTAAAGCCTTAACACGTCCATGATATAAATAACCACCACGGTCAAAAACTACAGCCTCAATCTTTAAATCTAATGCACGCTTAGCAATTAAAGTACCAACCTTAGTTGCTGCTTCTACATTGGAACCATTTTTAACTTTTGCTTCTGCATCTAGAGAAGAAGCACAGCATAATGTCTTACCAGTAGTATCATCGATTACTTGTGCATAAATTTGCTTATTTGAACGGAAAACATTTAATCTTGGCTTTGAAGCTGTTCCAGATAATGTTTGACGTAAACGTAAGTGTCTCTTTTGACGACTTGCATTTTTAGATACTTTATTAATCATATACTAGCACTCCTTTCTACTACTTCTTAGCAGTTTTACCTTCCTTACGACGAATATGTTCTTCAGCATACTTAATACCTTTACCCTTATAAGGCTCTGGCTTACGTACCTCACGAATTTCAGCCGCAAATTGTCCTACTAATTGTTTATCAATACCAGAAATAATGATTTGTGTATTCTTAGGTAATTCTACCTTTAATCCCTTAGGAATTTCTAACTCTACTGGATGAGAATAACCAGCTGAAACAACAACCTTATTTCCTTGTAATTGAGCACGGTAACCAACACCGTTAATCTCTAAAGTTTTTGTGAATCCATCTGATACACCAACAACCATGTTGTGTAATAATGCACGAGTAGTACCATGCATCATTTTCATAGTCTTAGTATCGTTTGGACGCTTAACTACACATTCGCTACCTTCTGTAGCAATTTCTAGCTCACTATTGAATTGAAAGCTTAACTCACCCTTAGGGCCTTTAACGTTAACAAAATTGCCTTCAGCAACATTAACGGTAACGCCGGCAGGTAATGTGATAGCCTTATTACCAATACGAGACATTTAAAACACCTCCATATTTTTTAAACTTAATTTTTTACCAAACGTAAGCTAAAACTTCTCCACCGATTTTTTGCTTACGAGCTTCTTTATCTGTCATAATACCCTTTGAGGTTGAGATAATTGCAACACCTAATCCGTTTAATACTCTTGGTAAATCTTCAGCTGTAGTATAAACAGGAAGACTTGGCTTTGAAATTCTCTTTAACCCACGAATTACTCGTTGGTGATCCTCTGTGTATTTTAATGTTACTGTTGTAACACTTTTAACGTCTTTTGAAACCTTGAAATCTGCAATATAACCTTCATTCTTTAAAACAGTTAACATAGCTGTTTTAGTTTTTGAAGATGGCAATTCTACTGTTTCATAACGCATTGCATTTGCATTCCTGATGCGGGTTAGCATATCCGCAATTGGATCTGTCATCATATGAATTAATCCTCCTTTTAATAAATTACCAGCTTGCTTTTTTAACGCCTGGAATTTGTCCCTTGTATGCTAATTCACGGAAACAAATACGACAAAGCTTGAACTTGCTGATTACGGCATGTGGACGACCACAACGCTCGCAACGTGTATATGCACGTGAACTATACTTAGCTTTTCTATGATTTTTAACAACCATTGATGTTTTTGCCATAGTCTATTATATCCTCTCTTACTTTCTAAAAGGCATACCCATTAATTGTAATAAAGTACGGCCTTCCTCATCTGTGTTAGCTGTAGTAACGATAACGATATCCATACCACGAACCTTCTTAACCTTATCGAAATTAATTTCTGGGAAAATTAATTGTTCCTTAACGCCAAGAGTATAATTTCCACGACCATCAAAGCTATTGCCGTTTACACCATGGAAATCACGTACACGAGGTAACGCAATGGATACTAGCTTATCTAAGAATTGATACATTCTTTCTCCTCTTAGAGTTACCTTACAGCCAATTGGCATACCTTCACGTAGTTTAAAGTTAGCGATAGAATGCTTAGCCTTAGTAACAACTGGCTTTTGTCCAGAAATTTGTGTTAATTCCTCAACTGCATCATCTAATACTTTAGAGTTTGCAACTGCATCACCAACACCCATATTGATAACGATTTTTTCAACCTTAGGAATTTGCATAGAAGACTTGTATGAGAATTTTTTTGCTAACTCTGGTTTAACAGACTTTAGATATTTTTCTTGTAAACGATTCATCTCTTATTTCCTCCTACTTAAATTCATAATCAGATTTCTTTGAAACTCTGATCTTCTTTCCATTTTCATCAATCTTGATGCCAACACGTGTAGGCTTGTTTACCTTTGGATCTAATAACATTACATTAGATGCATCAATAGGTGCTTCCATCTCAATCTTACCACCATTTTGATTAGCTTGAGTAGGCTTTTGATGTTTTGTTACCTTATTAACGCCTTCAACAACCACACGGTTAGTTTTTGGATAAACCTTTAATACCTTACCAGTAGTAGGAACTAGGTTACCCTTTTTGTCTTTTGTAAATTTATCTTTACCAGCAATGACAACTACTGTGTCTCCAGTTTTAATTTGCATTTAATGTGCACCTCCTTATAGTACTTCGGGTGCTAAAGAAATGATTTTCATATAATCCTTATCACGTAATTCTCTAGCAACTGGTCCGAAAATACGAGTTCCACGTGGGGTCTTATCCTCACGAATAATAACAGCTGCATTTTCATCAAATTTGATATATGAGCCATCTTTTCTTCTTAAGCCAGCCTTTGTACGTACAATAACTGCCTTAACAACATCACCTTTTTTTACAGCACCATTTGGAGCTGCAGCTTTAACAGAGCAAACAACAATGTCACCAACATTTGCGTAACGATGTAATGCTCCACCTAATACTTTAATAATTAATAATTCACGAGCGCCGCTATTATCAGCAACCGCTAATCTAGTTTCTTGTTGAACCATGTTAGTACCTCCTTTCAGGACCCGATATTAAATAGTTTCCTTAGCCTTAACTACCTCAACCAATGTATAACATACAGTTTTTGATAGTGGTCTAGTTTCCATGAATCTTACAACATCTCCAACCTTAGCTGTGTTGTTTTCATCATGTACATGAAACTTATGTGACTTCTTTACACGCTTCTTATAAAGCTTTGCTACACCAAAAGTATCAACAGTTACAACGATTGTTTTATTCATTTTATCAGAAACTACAGTTCCTGTAAAAAATTTACGACTATTACGTTCCATGCTGTTTCCTCCTATTCTGCTCCATTGCCAGCATCGGCAGTTTTCTTAGCACGAGTCTTCTTCTTAGGAGCTTCCTCCTCAACATTATAAGAACCTTCTGTTAAGATTGTCTTTAATCTAGCAATATCTCTTTTAACTTCACCCATACGAGCAGGCTTTTGTAGATTACCTAGAGCAGCTTGAAACTTAAGATTGAATAATTCTTCTTTTAATTCAGCAATTTTCTTTTCGATTTGTGCTTTTGTTAATTTACGAATATCTTGTGCTTTCATTATTGCTCGTCACCTACTTTTTTTACAATTTTAGTTGAACAAGGTAACTTGTGAGATGCTAAACGTAAAGCTTCACGTGCAACATCCTCAGGAACACCTGCAACTTCGAATAAAATTAATCCTTCCTTAACTACAGCTACCCAAGTTTCAGGAGCACCTTTACCAGAACCCATACGTACTGCTAGAGGCTTCTTAGTCTTAGATAGATGAGGGAATACTTTAATCCATACCTGTCCTTGACGGTTCATATGACGAGTGATAGCAACACGGGCTGCCTCGATTTGATGGTTAGTTAACCAACAGCCTTCAGTAGCACGTAAACCGAACTCACCGAATGCGATATCTGTACCACCCTTTGCTTTTCTACCCTTATAATAAACTCTATGAGGACGACGATATTTCACTCTCTTAGGTATTAACATAATTATTTACCTCCTTTAGAGCTTTCTTTTGCTTCCTTAGCTGCTGGTTTCTTAACTGGCTTAGCTGGACGAGCAGGTCTCTTTTCGGTTAAGCTTCTTGGAGCCATCTCGAAAATTTCACCCTTATAAATCCAAACCTTAATACCTAACTTACCATAGGTAGTATGAGCCTCAGCTACAGCATAATCTACATCAGCACGTAAAGTTTGTAGAGGAACCTGTCCTTCATTATAACCTTCACTACGTGCCATTTCTGCACCGCCTAGACGACCAGAAATTAATGTCTTAGCACCCTTAGCACCAGCCTTTAAAGCTCTTTGAATAGCAACCTTTTGAACACGGCGGAATGAAGCACGTGCTTCTAGCTGCTCAGCAATTGATTTTGCTACTAATGTTGCATCTAACTCAGGCTTTTTGATTTCAACAACATTTAAAATAATTTCTTTCTTTGTCATGAATACTAATTCTTTAACAACCTTGTTCTTAGTTTCAGCCTCATGACCAATAACAACACCAGGTTTACCTGTGTGTAGTGTAATCTTAACACGATCTTTATTTGTTCCTTTTAAACGCTCAATAATAACACGTGAAATTGCTGCCTTCTTATATACCTTATTTAAATAGTCACGAATCTTTAAATCTTCAATTAAAAGATCTGCAACATCATTCTTTCCAGCATACCATGCGGCATCCCAATCACGATTAATACCAACACGTAAACCCGTAGGACTTACTTTTTGACCCATGTGATTTCCTCCTTACTTGCTTTCTCTTTCAGCTACGATAACTGTAATATGACAAGTTCTCTTGATGATAACATCGCCTCTACCTTTAGCACGAGGTAACATTCTCTTCATACGAATACCGTCATTAACGTATGCTGTTTTTACATATAGATTAGTAGAATCCATATTGTAATTGTGCTCTGCATTAGCGCATGCAGAATTTAAAACTTTTAATACCACTTCACAAGCTTGCTTATTCGTTAGCTTTAAGATAGCCTTTGCTTCAGCTACATCCTTATTACGGATTAAATCTACAACTAGACGAGCCTTACGTGGAGTGATACGAATTGTACTAGCAACTGCTTTTGCTTCCATTTTCATTCTTCTCCTTTAGACTATTTCTTTGCTTTCTTATCATCAGCGCCATGTCCGCG
Organism: uncultured Mollicutes bacterium; assembly: GCA_947174785.1. Lineage (GTDB taxonomy): Bacteria > Bacillota_I > Bacilli_A > Acholeplasmatales > Anaeroplasmataceae > Pelethenecus. The sequence continues at coordinate 113,770 of CAMWKG010000003.1, read as the reverse complement.
GTAAGTTCTTGTAGGAGCGAATTCACCTAATTTGTGACCTACCATATCTTCTGTAACATAAACAGGAACATGCTCACGTCCGTTATAAACTGCAATGGTAAAACCGATAAATGCAGGGAATATTGTTGATCTACGAGACCAAGTTTGAATTACTTTTTTCTCATGGTTATCCTTTTGTGCTTCAATCTTCTTCATTAGATGATCATCGCAAAAAGGTCCTTTCTTAATTGAACGAGCCATAATAATATTTCCTCCTTATTATTTGTCGTTTCTTCTACGTACGATAAGTTTTGTAGAAGCCTTTTTCGTATTACGAGTCTTTAAACCAAGTGCTGGCTTACCCCATGGAGTAACTGGAGAAGGACGGCCGATTGGACACTTACCCTCACCACCACCATGTGGGTGATCATTAGGGTTCATAACTGAACCACGTACCTCAGGACGTAAACCCATATGACGAGCCTTACCTGCTTTACCAATTCTAACTAATTCATGAGATTCGTTACCAACCTCACCGATTGTAGCCTTACAAGTAGCTAAAATCTTACGAACCTCACCACTTCCAAGACGAACTAATACATAATTGTCTACACGTCCTAGAATTTGAGCAGAAACACCAGCACTACGTGCCAACTGTCCACCCTTACCAGGATGTAACTCGATATTATGAATTAAGCTACCTACTGGAATTTCATTAATCACTAATGCATTACCTGGCTTAATATCTACACCGCTACCAGATTGTAAAGTATCACCAACTTGTAATCCTTTAGGTGCTAGGATGTATCTCTTTTCACCATCTGCATAAACTAACAATGCAATATTTGCACTTCTGTTTGGATCGTATTCGATGGATTTAACCTTTGCAGGAATACCATCCTTATTTCTTTTGAAATCAATAATACGATATTTTTGCTTATTTCCGCCACCTTGATGACGAACTGTAATCTTTCCTGAATTATTACGTCCACCCTTCTTATGCTTAGGTGCTAATAATGACTTTTCAGGAGTGTCTGTTGTGATTTCATCAAATGTTAATACAGACATATTACGTCTACCATTTGATGTTGGCTTATATTTTCTAACTGCCATGTTAATAATTTCCTCCTAATTAGATTTCGAAGGCGTCAATCTTGTTGTCCTTAGCTAATTTACAGATTGCTTTCTTGTATGCAGGAGCAAATCCTTCATACTTACCAACCTTCTTACGCTTAGGTAATACATTGATTGTATTTACGCTTTCAACCTTTACTTTGAATATTTCTTCAACAGCATTTTTGATTTCAATCTTATTAGCACTCTTAGCTACCTTGAAGGTATACTTGTTGAATTGCTCTTTTAATGCCATTGTCTTTTCAGTAATGATTGGACCTTGAATAATATCAAATGCTTTAGTCATATTACTTCAATTCCTCCTCATAGTAAGCTATTGCACCAGCAGTTACTACCATCTTATCATAGCATAAGATTTCATAAACGCTTGCATTATCTACTGGTGTAAGGAATACACCTGGAACATTTCTAGCAGATAAAATAGCTTGTTCTGTTAATTCATCACGAGTGCAAACTACGATTGCCTTGCCCTCTACCTTAATATCACTTAAGAACTTTAAGAAATTCTTAGTTTTTGCTTCTTCAAATTTAATTGCATCTACTGCAACAAATTTAGTTTCTTTTACCTTATAAGATAAAACTGATTTTAAACCTAATTGTTTAACCTTCTTATTTAACTTGAATGCATAGCTTCTTGGTGTTGGTCCAAATACTGTACCACCGCCACGCCATTGAGGAGCACGGATAGATCCTTGACGAGCACGTCCAGTTCCCTTTTGTCTCCAAGGCTTACGTCCACCACCACGAACTTCGCTACGACCTTTAGTGTCATGAGTTCCTTGACGCATTGCCGCTCTTTGGCAGTTTACTACATCATAGACAACCTGACGATTAGGTTCAATTCCGAAGATTTCATCGCTTAACTTAATATTTTTAATCTTTTCTCCAGATTGATTTAATAATGCTATAGTTGGCATAGTAAATCTCCTTTCTAATTAGCCTTTACAGCTGTCTTGATCATTACTAAACCCTTCTTAGGTCCTGGTACATTACCACGAACTAAGATTAAGTCTCTTTCTGTATCTACAGCAGCAATTACTAAATTTTGTAATGTTACGGTTTCATGTCCCATATGACCAGGCATTTTCTTACCCTTCATATTACCTTTGATTGGACCCATTGAACCAACGATACGATGACATGCAGATGTACCATGGCTCATTCTTAAACGAGCATGATTATAACGCTTAATTGTACCAGCAAAGCCTTTACCCTTTGAAGTACCAGTTACGTCTACTACATCACCTGCAGCAAATATATCACACTTAATTTCTTGGCCTACATTGTAAGATAGTAACTCATTTCCTTGTGCTTCTGAGAAACGGAATTCTCTTATGAAGCGCTTAGGAGCAGTGTTAGCCTTTGCAACGTGGCCCTGTTCAGGTTTGTTTGATAACTTTTCTCTCTTATCTAAGAAACCAACTTGAACAGCTACATATCCATCATTTTCTACTGTCTTTTGTTGAAGAACAACGTTAGCAGTTGCATCAATGATAGTCACTGGAATTAAATTTCCAGCTGCATCGAAAATTTGAGTCATGCCCAATTTTCTACCTAAGATTCCCTTAGCCATTGAAATTTTCCTCTTTTCTTTCTTTTATTTTTTTATTACTTTAATACGATATCAATACCAGAAGGTAAATCAATATGCATTAAAGCATCAATTGTTTGTGGAGTTGGATCCACAATTTCGATTAATCTCTTGTGAGTTCTACGTTCGAATTGTTCACGAGAATCCTTGTTAACGTGAGGTGAACGTAAGATTGTAAAGATTTCCTTTTCAGTTGGAAGAGGTACTGGACCATTTACCTTTGAACCAGTCTTCTTTACGCTATCAACAATCTTCTTTGCTGATAAATCTAACAATCTGTGATCATAAGATTTTAAACGAATTCTAATTTTTGATTTTGCCATTTTTTAAACTCCTTTCGCCTATAATCTTTGTATAGACTTGCTCCATGAGAAAACCCGACACATTGCAATGACAACGCTCTTCAGTGTGTCGACAACCTCCCACTTCACAGCTAGTATGCTTATTCGATAAGCTTTATAATTATAACTCAAATTTTATGTAATTGCAAGTACTAATTTCCATTTTCAAAAATTATTTTTAAGGCTTGCAAAATATAGCATATTAGTTTACAATATAGGTGTGAACGTATTACTATATTAAAATGAAAAGGGTAGGCTGCAACCTACCCTTTTCGCTTATAAGGAAACTACGAACGTACTACTATTATAGGCTTAACAGCCCAATGAGGATTACCGGATTACTTTCGTTTGCCAGTTAAGATACAGATCATTAAAAATAGTAAAACTAATATAATGACTAGTACCACTAGATATTCCATCTAGCTAACCTCCATATACACGTTCATCGTTTCCTTTGAAGCGTGTGCTTTGTTCATAGAAACCTCCTAAGCAGCACTATGTGCCATGACTATCATAGCACACTTTTTTTATGCTTGCAAATGAGGGAAATTTCTATTTTAGCAACTTTTTCCTGACAACAAAATTATTTCTTAAGTTACCAAGCACAATCAAGTTTTAATCCTCTTATTTTTGATAAAATTTTTTAATAAAACTGAAAAACATCAAAATAAAAAAATTTAAATTTTTGTAAAAGCATTGAGTTCAAATTTAGAATTTCCACAACCCAACTTACTAGATTCCTATAAGATTTCTAGTTCTTTTTCTTCTTATTCATATTCTTCACTATTTTTATTATCATTAAAGGAATAATCAAAGTCAATCACAAAATAATACTTTGTTTCTTCTTCTGCAAACTTATCTTGTAACATTCTAAGAAGTTGTTCATCACTATATTCAAACTTATAAGGTCGAACTAAATCGAAAATTAGATTGGTGTGAGTATGCCCTCTAACAACTCTAAAATCATGCATAGAGAGACTAGGGTGAATTTCCCTTATAGTTTCCTTTACCCTTTTTCTTAATTCATTGGTAACCTCGTTATCAATTTCAATCGGATCCATATGAATCGTTAGCTCTACCCCAAATTGATCCTTTACCTTACGTTCTAAGTTATCTATAGCATCATGCACAACCAGCATTTTTTGATTTGCATCTACTTCTATATGAAGAGTCATAAAGCATTTTGTTGGTCCATACATATGACAAACCAAATCGTGATAGCCTAGCACTATAGCTTCTTCCTTTATTACCTTAAGGATTTTTTGAACAAACTCCTCATTTGTTGAAACTCCAATGAGTGGATTGATTGTTTCTTTGATTAACTTAATACCAGAAATTAAAATAAACAAGGAAACCAAAATACCCAAAAGACCATCTAAGCTAAATGGCATATCTTTAATAAACAATAATACAATATTACCAATTAAAAGTGTAGATGTAGAAATGCAGTCATTTAAGCTGTCCTTACTCGTAGCCTTCAACGCTACAGAATTAATGATTTTACCCATACGATAATTAAAATATGCCTGCCATATTTTAATGAATATGGAAATCGCTAATATTCCGATTGAAATATAAAGCACTGAATTGGTTATAGTTGTTGGCGTATAATCTATCATTTTTTCAATAGAGGTTTTTAATAAGCTTCCTCCAACAAATAAAATAATAATAGAAACCACCAATCCTGAAATATACTCTATACGCTGATGTCCGTAAGGATGCTCTTCGTCTGCTGGGGCATTAGCTAATTTAAATCCGATCAAAGTAATCAGGGAAGACCCCATATCAGAAAGGTTGTTTATACTATCAGCAATAATTGAAACACTGGCAGACAAGATTCCTGCAAATAGCTTTATGCCAAACAGAATTAAATTTGATACTATACCAAATACACTAGCAAGCCTTCCATGAGCCTCTCTAACCTTTTCTTCTCCAGTGTCTTTATAGTTTTTTATAAAAAGTCTTCGAAACAAATTAACCATAGTTCTATCACAATTAGAATTTCTAATGTTCCTTTCTTAAAATTCATAACCAACAAGTAAAAAATATTTTATCACATTTCTATCATTTATGCTATAAATTCTTTAGAAATAAACCATATAGTTCATCGCTCATTCCTTTTCATCTAAAAATCTTTGATATTCTATAGACCAGTCATAGCTTGTTAAAAATTGACCGAAATATAAAGAATTCTTTTTTTCTAAATAATCCCAATAATCACATTCTATATTTTTCTTATTCAGTATTAATAACGCTCTTCTAAATTCTATGATTTCTTCTATATGATAATCTTTTAAGACCTTCCTTAATCTCCATACAGCATCTCTATATAAGCTTTTTGCTAAATCTAACGGTTTGTCAGGCCATAAATGGCAAATAGCGTCAGCCATAGTTAAAGACTTCCCATTATAGGTGATTAATAACGCTAATAGTTCTTTGGATTTAAAGGAAGAAAACCGAACTACATTTCGGCGAACAAAAACATCAAAGGACCCAAAAGTAATCACTTTGATTTTATTATTTTCTTCACTTGTATACATTTGTTCAATATAACAATTAATGTCATAGGCTAAAAATGGTTTATAGCAAAAGCCTAACAAATTAGGTCCTAGCATTTCTTGAATTGCTTTTTCATCATGAGTATATGCTGTTATGAAAACTATTTTTAATTTGGGTGCTGCTTGAATTAATTTTTTTGCCAACTCAACACCATTTATTTTTGGCATATTGATATCCAAAAAAGCACCAAAAACCTCATTACTTTTTACATACTCTATTGTATCTAATGGATTATCTAAAAAGAATTTATATTCAATTTTAATATCATTGACAACCTCAACCAAAAAATCTGCCAATGAAATGATTTCATCATCTACTACGATTATTTTCATTGAAATTCTCCTTAAATACAATTGTAATCTTAGTGCCTTCTAAGCTTTTACTTTCAATACTAACATTTGCATCTAGCATTAAAGAAAACCGCTCCTTTAAATTAGAAATTCCCTTTGAGGTTGTAGGTATCTCCGTTGGATCAAAACCAACTCCATTATCAGCAACTATAATATATATCAAATTTTCTTTTTTATACGCGATAACCTGTATATATCCATCTTCCTTTTCATTTACTCTACTATACTTAATCGCATTTTCTACTAAAGGCTGTAAAGATAAAACAGGCACCAAGAACTCTTGAAATTGAATATCTAACAATAAAGTAAACGGCTTATCTAATCTGACGTTTTCTAGTTCAACATAATTGATAATATTTACAAGTTCATCTTCGAAGGAAATCATATCATGATCTAATGCATCAACATTTGTTCTTAAATGCTTAGAAAAGCGAATCATTGCTTCATCGCCATCACTTATATTCTTATGATACAGATTTTTAATTGCATTTAAAGAATTAAAGATAAAATGTGGCTTAATTTGTTCTCTTAATATTTCTTGTTTAAATAAGATGTGCTCAACCTCACCTTTATTCAAATCCTTAATTCTAGAAAAATACAGGAAGAAAACAATAGACATTAATATTGTACAAAAAACAGCCTCATATCCATAAGAGCTATAAAGTATCATTTCAGATATATCCATCATCTCTACAATGCCCATATCTAATATTACAGAAAACAATATAAAGAAATATGGACTTTGTTTTCGATTGTGCACCACTCCTGCAGCTAGCCCAATATAATAAGGCAAGGTACATAAAAACAAAATCACCCAAGAGATCCACTGAAAATTTGTTCCTATCAAACAAAAATCTAATATAAAAATGGGAATCCCTATAAAAGAATAAATTTTATGATACAGTTTTAAATGCTCAATTTCTTTTATTCTAAAAACATAACCAGCTAGCTGTCTTAATAATAAAATATAGGAAAGAAAGGATAAGCTTTGAAATACGTAAAGATTTGTCCTTATATTCAAATTTCTAAGCAAATTGATCATATCAATAGAAAATAAATAATGAATCAGCAATAGAATCATCATACCAAAGATAGAAAAACGATCCCCTAATGTACGATAAGAATAATTGATACACACACCTATTAATGCCGAGAAGAAAATCAAACCTAAAACAAAGCTAGGGAAAAAACTAACAAAAACTTGAAAATATCCACTATAACCATCTGTAATAACGCCTGGCATTTGGGTAATGCCGCCATGCCTGTTCATTCCAACCTCTATGACAACCTCTACTATTCCATCATCAGGAACCTCATAAAAAAAATCAAAATCCATCTTATATCCATTTTTAGTTTCCTTCAATTCTTTAGAAGCTGTCCCTGTATACCCAACTAAAGTTTTATTGTAATACACTCGATAAGCTGAATCTCCACCACCACTTTGATAGGTAGGCATAAGTCTAGTGCCCTTAGGTATGTTAATTAAAGTTGTTTTATAAGAAGCATAGCCTTCTCTTCCTAAGGTTTTCCCATTTACCTTTAAGCCTGTCCACTTACCAGGAATTTGAATATAGGCATCCATTTGCCCCTCATCCTCATCCGTTATTATCCAACGATTATAATAAAATTCCCACTGACCTGTCATATTCATAGAATGAGAACGTTCTTTATTTATGTCACACCCTTCAAAGTCTATCAGACCATAAACATTAGGAGGATAGTGATACAATTCATGATTGTAAATTGAAATGATTAAAGCAAGAGAAAATCCAAGACATAAACAAAAAAAAGAAAATATAAAAATTGAAATTGTTTTTAGTCTTTTCATATCCTTCACCTCAATTCTATTATACTATGCTTCTTTTAAAAAGACTAGGATTTCAATTGATATTTTCTTTTCATTTTTATGGTGTCTAGCTCTAATTGAAACTCAATAGACCAGTCATAGCTTGGTAAAAATACACCATTATAGTTCATATTTGATTGTTCTAAATATTCCCAATAATCACACTCTATATTTTCTTTATGTAAAAATAATTGGGCTCGCTTAAAATCAATGATGTGAGAAATCCCATATTCAATCATTGTTTTTCTTAGCTTCCACACCGCATCTCTGTATAAACGCTTTGCAAGCTCTATATCCTTATCTGGCCAAAGATGAAATATCGCATCAGACATATATATAGATTTTCCATTATAGGTAATGAGCAGTGCCAATAGCTCCTTTGATTTAGCAGATTTGAATTTTATAATCTGCTGATTGATAAAAGCATCAAAAGCTCCAAAGGTATGAATTTTAATTTTTTTTCTTTCCTGAATCTGCAAGCATTTCAAATATTCTTCTATTTGGTTGGGCATTAATGGTCTATCACAAATTCCTAAAAGATTTTTCTGTAGCTCTATTGAAAGCTTCATATGATTAGGTTGACCAATAAAAACAAATTTTAAATCTTTTCTTATTTCTAACAATCCTTCTGCAAGTTCAATACTATTTATAGAGGATAGAGTCATACTAATGAAAACTCCCCCTACCTCATGTTCTTTGATATAGGTAAGTGCATCAACAGGGTTTTCTTTAAAGAATTTATATTCCATTGTGTATTGTTTTACAAGAGGCTCTAAAAAGCAAGATAAGGATGCTAAATCATCGTCAATAACTAAAACCTTCATTTTATCTACTCCTAGATTTCATATTTGGCTTATTTTAACATTTCAACTGCTAAAAAAGTGCCAAAGAAAAAGGATAATGGATTTCTCCATTATCCAATTTGTTACCATTTTGTAGGTACATCATCAACATAATGCCAATAGTTTCCTTCATTCATTGGTTCTGTTTCAGAATAATAATAAACACGATTTCCAGCACTTAGAATTCCTTGCCAGCCACTTGGAGCTTCTTCAACTTCACAATATATTGTCATACTCCTACATTCTACAAAAGGAGTTGCTTCTATATTAATTATGCTCTTTGGAAGAATAAGCTTTTCAATATGAAGGCAATAGGTGAAGGCATTTTCCACTATAACTTCTCCACCCGTTATTTTTACTTCTTTTAAGTTCTGAGGTGTCCTACTATTTTCTCCATAATGTTCCGCCCCAAAAATAGCTCCAAATACGCCTATTCCTGTACCATCCTTAGTTTGACCAACAAAAGGAAGCGTGATGCTTTTAAGCTTTTCACAATGAGTAAAAGCTTTAGTCCCTATACTTGTAACACTATCAGGAACAACAATAGAGGTAATATTATTAAAACAATAGAATTGATAATCTCCAATTTGAGTAATTGTATCAGGAATTTCTAAAGTTGTAACATGAAACCAATACTCATCTTCCGTTTGGATGGAAAAGGTATTAGAATTAGCCCAATTCTCAAATATATAAGAATCAAGCTTTACTTTGCACCAATCTTCTATAGTACCTTCGTATTTGATCCAGTCCACATAGGAAGATAATGCCTGTTCTCCAATATGCTTTAAACTCTTTGGCAATTGTACTTCATAAAGCTTACATCTTATAAATGCATAAGCCCCAATGCTTACAACATTTTGAGGAAATTGTATTTTTGTCAAATTGGTAGCCTCTGTTGAGTAGATAATACGAGTTTTTTCATGAATGGTAAATTCTCTCTCGCTTGTATCCTTCATTTTCAGTAAGCATAAATAAGGATTATTTTTATTTCCTATATATAAACCATTTTCATATTCTGTGTATGTAAGGCTTTCTACTTCTAAAAAGGCATATGGTTTAATTTCTAATAAACTATCAGGTAGAATTATATTTTCTAAACCCTTGCAATAAGCAAATGCCTCTTCGCCGATTCGAAGGATTCCTTCATTCATTTCTACCCGAGAAAGACAATCAAAGCCATAAAACTGATAGTTTCCTATTTCTTCAATTCCTCTAGGTATAGTTAAGGTTTCTACTCTTTCCCATTCGCTATCTTTTTTAATATAAAAGCCTTTTGCTTCAGAGGAATCCGAAAATAAATTGCGCTCAAATTTAATCTTGCACCAATCCTCTATGGTACCTTCAAAATATATATTTTTTAAAACTGTACCAGAGTTGCTTCCAACATATGTTATGGTTTTAGGCAAATATAAATTCTGTACAGAAGGAAGTGTAGACTCTTCTAAACGCTCTCCATCTAGAAGTTTTAATTCCTCTAAATTTGATGGAATATATGGCAGACAAGCATAAGGAACAACCATTTTTTCAATTGTGTTACATCTATAAAATGCTCTAGAATTCACATCAGTTACACTAATAGGTAGTTCTACATAAACTAAACTGTTACAATTATAAAATGCATTATTTCCTATCTGAACAACATCCTTTTTAACAATTATGCTTTCAATAGAACTACAACCATAGAAGGCTTGACTACCGATAGCCTTTCCCCCAATAATTACGACTTCCTTAAGACCTGCTGGTACATAGCCAGAATTGTTATTAGCAGAGCTAGCTCCAAATATATATCCAAAATAAGCATTCGTTAATGAATTCAACTCTGAACCAATAAAAGGTAAAGTAATCTTTTCTAAGTTTGTACAATTGATGAATGCATTTCTTCCTATTCTTTCTATGCCTTCTTCTACAATGATTTCTGTTACTAAACAATCTGCAAATGCATTTTCTGCGATTGTTTTAACTGGATAACTCTTTTTACCTATGGACACTTCCTTAGGAACAAGCCCTTTAAACTCTTCTGTATATCCAACAACACTCGCAACTCCATCTTTAATCTCTATCTGACAACCATGGATTGTCCTTACAGAATCCAAATATACTGTTTTATATGTGTTGGAGCTTCCTGAAATGCCATTCCAATATATGGAGAAGGTATCTCCTACTGCTTTTACAAAATCACAATAAATAATGCAATCTGTACGGATTCCCGCAAAGGAATGTCTTTCCATTGATACAATAGTATCTGGTAAGGAAATACTTGTTAAATTCGAACAGTCTTGTATTCTACATATCCATTGGGTGATTCCTTCCTCTAGGACTAAGCTTTCTACTGCTGTAGAAGAAAGATTGGCACCAATAACAGGACGTCCCATAATTTGTGCAGGTATACAAACTTCTTTAACATCGTTTCTTGCCGTTAAGCTCCATCCATAATCCGTCTCATACAAAACGAAATCTTTAGAAAACTTTTTGTATTCTTCACAATCCTTTGAAACGAGGTCTTTTTCATAAAAATATAGAACAACCTCACCTGCCATATTTGATGCAGGAATTATAAAGTCACTATCTCTATCCAACAGAGTATATGCTCCCGTTCTTCCTAACAAGCCAGAATCTATATTTCGATATATATCCTCTTTTGATAAAATATCCTTTTCTGTAAAGAATAAAGATTCTCTAAGCGTTGAAGCTTCTATTGTTCTGATTCCGTCTTCTATGGATATGGTTAATTTTCTAAATTTGAGTTCTACTGTTGTTAAGCCATAGGTTTGAATAGGATATCTTTTGACTTCTTTACTTGTATCCTTTTCAACTACTGCAATATAGTATTTAGAATAACCTGCTCTTTCGACATTCATATAATGACTTGCTCCCAAAGTAAAGGAGGTTTCTCCGTCACTTTCATAATAAACTAATTTGTACTTAGATGTATCCTTTAGTTTAAAATTCCTAGCATCTTTAATTTGAGAGTTGTTCATTATATTACTTAAGGAAGGAGCTTTATAAACCGTTTCATACAAATAGTACTTTTCATTTGTCTTACTATCTATTCTTGGCTCATCATAAAAGCCCTCTAGAGTAATATATTCATCTGTGTAACGTAATCTTTCTAAAGTATAAGTCTGATTTACTTTGGTAATTCTAAATTCATCAGTTGCGGTTGAAATAGGTACATCCTGATAATGTGTTTCATTTTCTACCTTAACTTCAACCTTCTCATATGCAGTTAAAGTTACCATTGTTCTTCCTACTGGAAGAGTTGCTAAAGAGTATGCTCCTTTTGTTTTATCAAGTTCTATAATTTCTTCTTCAGTTGAAGCATTAGAAATTTTTAAAACATATTTGCTTGCACACTTTAATCGGCTAAATGTTAATAATCCATCGTTAGAAATCTTTACAGATAAAAATTCTTTACCATCAATCATATCTGTATTCTTAGGATCCACCTCATCACATCGTGTACAATATCCGTCCTTGAAGTTATGATTTAAAGCTGGAATATCCTCTGTTTCAACTTTATCACAGCCGCTACACGTTCTAGTCTTTTTTCCAGAAGCTGTACAGGTAGCAGCCTCTTCCCTCCATTCTCCCCAAGAATGTGTATGCTCTGTTACAGGCGGATTCACAACGGATGGACCATCCCCTCCTGATGGTGGGTTATCTTTTTCCCCACAGCCATAGAAAAGCAATAAACTAAAGCTTAAAAATGCAATTAAAAACACTTTTTTTCTCATATTGTAATCCTCCATAAAATATAGGGGATTATATCATTTCAAGTGCTAAAAAAGTGCCAAAGAAAAAAGCAAATTCACTTATACATTGTAAATTTGCTTATTATTTTATACATCCTTTTACAATACTCTCTATAGACTATTTTTTTGTATCCAATAGTCATAATAATATGTACCATCATGTCCTATTAATGGATGGTTTGATTTTACAAAACCTGCATGTGATAATGCTTTTATTCTTTCTACTGCATAAATAGGAGCCTTAGTTGCAATCATATCACAATCAAACCACTGCATAAATGGAGTAGAAACCAATGAAAAAATAGATTTTAAAATAAGAACTTCTTCATCAAAACTTCCCACATCCACTCTTAACAAACCACAATTGTTAAAAAAATCATTGGCCATTCTTTTAAATATTTCAATAGTGCCTATCACTTGATTTCTTTTCTTATCGACTATAGAGAACCTCACAAAGCCTTTATATTCATAATATTCCTTAAGCCAATAGAAGATTGTGTTTTCCATATCCTGTATATTTGTAATATAAAAATTACTTCCATGACAATTGTCACTATTAAAAAATGGTAACGCAAGCTTATCACTATAAACTTTTAATAAATCTTCTGCATCCTTTTGTTCTATAAAACGAATCAAAAAATCATCATTTTCTAAACTAGGACACTCTTTAAAAACATCTATTTTCATTCTTCATTTACCATATATAAGATACCAATAGTACCTTGACCACAATGAGAAGATATTACACAGCCTGCAACCGTGCATAAAATAGGAGTATCTCCTAAAAACTTAGAAATTTCGGCTTTAATATAATCACAATATTCAAAAGCTAAAGAATGTGTTATAAGTACAACATCTCTATCTAAACGCGGCAAATCTCCTTTTAGCTGTTCAATCATAACATCTAAAGCTACCTTCATTTTTCCATGTGGCTTTTTAGCTACATGCATCTTTCCATCTCTAACTGCTATTATTGGCTTAATCTTTAAAAGTGTACCAAATATTTTAGCCATTCCAGAACAACGTCCACCCTTGTAAAGATAATCCATTCTCTCTATAGCAAATTGAGATAATACACGCTTATTATCTTTATTCAAAGCCTCTGCAATCTCCTTTGCAGATTTACCTTCATCACGATATTTACAAGCCTTTAATACTAAAAGCCCAATTCCTGTAGAAAGGTTCATAGAATCCACAATAAAGATTTTACTCTCATCAACCTCTCTTGCAGCTAAAACAGCATTTTCATAGGTTCTAGACATCTGCTTAGAAATACCTGTAAAGATTACTTCATCCCCTGCCTCAACATACTTAGAAAAAACATCAATAAAAACTTGCTGAGGAATAGCAGCGGTTTTAGGAAGTTCATTTTTTTCTTCAACTAGCTTATAAAGCTCAGGAGTTGTTATATCAACCCCATCCTGATATGAAGCATCTGAAAAGTTAACATATAAAGGTAAAACCTCTATATTGTGCTCTGCAATTGTTTTTGCATCTAAATCGTTTGTAGAATCTGTTATTATATGTATCATAATATAGCACCTCATCTTATAGTACTATTTTATCACATTTTATTAATTTTTCTAGAAAAAAATAAAAGACTAGCTTTAAGCTAGCCTATAACCAACCATCTAAAATGTCTTCCTTGTGAATTTGATAAGTCCCTTTTTTATTTTTTTTAGTAAATTCATATAAATAATGATTTACTTTCTTTTTGTTAGAGGAATCTATATCAAAATCAAAGGATATCTCATAGTTCAAACGTGAGAGTGCCTTTTCATATATGGCATTTAAATTTGATAAGACTAAATGGTCATTTGTGATACATTCATCAAAAATAGTATCCTCTTCAATTACTTTCTCATTGAACCCCATACTCTTTTTTTCTGAAATTCCCTCAACAATGACAATCACATTATTGAGCTGAATAAATCTTGATTTTTGATCTGTGAAGAATCCACTCTTTATAAAATTCAAAATAAAGGAGCTTACATTTCCACTAGCTTGACTAAAATTTTTAAACACAAGAATAGAGCTTGGATAAGCTAAAATATGCTTAGATAAAATTCCTTCATCCTCATAGCCGATATATCCTGGTGGAGCCCCAATAAGACTGGTAAGCATAAAAGAATCCTTATACCCACTTAAATCAATGCTTAAAACAGCTTCATGTCCAATATTAAAGATTTGTTTACAATCTGTAATTAAGGTATCTAATCCATCCTTACTCCCCTGATATTTCAATTTTAATAATGGCTTATCATCTAATAAATGATTTAAATATAACCAACGATATTTTTCAAGTGCACTATAAGAAAGAACATAACTATCCGTTGCTTGTTTATTTCCCAAATAGGTATGTATCGTATGATCTACATCATTTGTTGTTACTTCATCCTTGTTTAAAATATGTGCTAAGGAAAGCATGTCATCTAATACATCTATACATTTATCTGGTCGAAATTTATGAATTATACAGCGATTGGATTCTGTTAACAAATAATCTAAAACCGTATCACTAATCTTCACATTATGATATTTTTCATAATCAGGGCGTAAGCCATAAAGGATTTCCTTTGTTTCCTCTAAGGTAGGCTCACTTACAAACACAGTCTGAAATCTTCTCGCTAGAGCTTTATCCTTTTCAATAGTTTTATGATATTCTTCTAAGGTTGTAGCACCTATTAATTTAATACCATTTCTTGCAAGAAGTGGTTTTAGCATATTTGCAACATCTAAATTTCCATCTGTAGTTGCCGCTCCAATAATTGTATGTATTTCATCAATAAAAATAATCACATTCTTTTTGCTTGCGATATCTTTGATAAATTTATCAAAGCGTTCCTCAAAATCGCCACGATATCTAGTTCCTGCAAGCATAGAGGTTAAATTTAATGCTAAAACAGAAACATCTGATTTGTCCTGAACCAGCTTCTTAGCATAACCTTCTACTAGAGCTGTTTTCCCTACACCAGCATTACCAATAAGCAATGGATTGTTTTTATATTTTCTATGTAAAATGACATCCAGTCTTTTCAAATACTCACTACGATCAATAAATGTATCTAATTCATCGTTTTTAGCTTCCTTTGTAATGTTTCTTACGAAGGAAACCTCGTTTGTGTCATTGTGCTCAAAATCATAGATATCTTTGACATCTTCAATAAGCTCTTCAATACTTAAATCTAGTGCTTCTAATATAGAACATGCAATGGTATTTTTATTCATTAAAACAGCCATAAATAAATGTTCCTCTGAGATACTTCCTTCTCCCGCAAGGAGCTTTGCTTGATGGAGGATTGCTTCTAAGGATGAGTTATACTCTCCTAAATCCTTTCTCAATATAAAGATGTCTTTCGTTTTCTCTTCTATCTCTTCTTTTGTAACATCATATTCATCTAAAAGAAAATGGCATAAGCTATCTTCTGTTTCATACATCGCTAAAATTAAAAACTCACTACCCATAGTTTTTATGTTATTTTGCAAGGAATACTTCTTCATCAAATTAAATACTTGCTTGGCTCTTGTATTTAATTCTTCCATGGTTACCCCCTCCTCATTGATTTATTATATGCTCTAATTTTCTTTTACATACACTACTAATCTTGGAAAAAATAGTTTATAATATAACTGAAAGGAGAATTTCGACAATGAATGCTATTTTAGTTGCAGTTACAACCTCTTACGATATTTACGATGTCGACTACTCTTTAGCTGAGCTTGAAAATCTGGCTGAAGCCATAGATATAAAATCAGTGTTTCAAATCTACCAAAAGTTAGACACTCCGAATAGTAAGACCTATGTAGGTAAAGGAAAATTAAATGAAATTATTATCGCTATAAAAGCATACAATGCAGATATGGTCATTTTTAATGATGAACTAACTCCCTCTCAGTTAAGAAATGTTAGTGAAGCATTACAAGTAGAATGTATCGATAGGAGCTATTTAATTTTAAAGATTTTTGAAAAGCGTGCTCAAACTAAGGAAGCTGTTTTAGAAATTAAACTTGTAAAAAATCTTTACTTATTGCCTAGAATTTCTTTTTTAAGAGAAAAAGAATCTCGAATAGGTGGCACTAGTGGATCCCTTTCTAATCGTGGTGCAGGTGAAACACAAGCGGAATTAGATAGAAGACACATCATGGCTGAAATCAATCGCTTAAGAAAAGAATTAGAAAAAGAAAAAGCTATGAAAGAGTCACAGATAGATAAACGTAAAAGAAATGATATTCCTATTGTAGCTTTAGTAGGATATACAAATGCGGGTAAATCCTCTACCATGAATTCCCTATTAGAGTATATCGGACAAGAAGATAAACAAGTATTGGAAAAGGATCAGCTTTTTGCAACCTTATCTACATATAATAGAAAAATAACCTATGATAAAAAAGAGTTTATATTGGTTGACACTATTGGCTTCGTATCTAAACTGCCACATCAGTTGGTGAATTCCTTCTATCAAACCTTAGCTGAAATCAAGCGCGCAGACTACATTATTCATGTTGTGGATGCATCTAGTCCTTACATTAATCAGCAAATTAACGTTGTAATGCAAGTACTTGCTTCACTTCAAGCGGATAAGATTCCTTCTTTATTTCTATTAAATAAATGGGATAAAAATGAAAATGCAAATTTACAAATCATAGGCTATCCATCCTTACAGTTCTCCAATACAACTAAAATGAATCTAAAGGAACTTTTTGAGGATATCATAACACATATTGGTCCTTCTACAATACGTGCTAAATTATTAATACCATATAAAGAGGGTAAATATTGTAATATATTAGAAGAGAGTGCTTATATTTATTATAAAGAATATCAAAATTATGGAACATATTATGATGCAGAAATTCCACTTAAACAATATCATTTATTTCAACCCTATGATCTAGAAAATATGATTAACTAAATGAATTAAAAACTGGCTATAAGCAAATAGCCAGTTTTATTTTTATAAAGATTTAATCTTTTCTACACTCAAGCCCGTACCAATAGAAATGATTTCATCCGATACTCCCAGTTCCTTAAGTCGTTTAGCAGTCGCAAGCTTTTCTTCCTTCTTGCCACGGGATAAACCTTGTTTTTTCCCTAGAATAATACCAGCTTTCTTCCCCTCATCCTTCCCATCATAATATCCATCATAGTACTTCAAATAGGATATGTCCCTTTCTAATCTTCTCATATCCTCCTCATACCTCTTCACATTCTTCTCATGTTCTTCTTGGTTGATCTCAAATATCATCTTCGCTACCTCCCCTATGATCCCTTCTTCTTTGATGTAGTCTGTTAAGTCCTCCTCTGTTAATACTCTTAACATCCTCGATTTCAGTGTAGCATCTTTTTTTACCTTTTTCAATGCTATTTCTATCACTTCTATTTCCTCATAGAATTCCCCTGTTGTGGTATTCACTAGCTTCGTTCTTTGTATCGCTTCTTTCCCTTTTGTTTCATAGTCTGCAAAGAAGATAACCTTGGATTTCCTTTCCTCAAAATACTTCTCCCCTTGTTCATACGCTCTACTATGTAGCATACACAAATAGTGAATCATTCTGTGTCTTTGGTAGGTATCTCCATCAACACTATTCCCTTTTTCATCCTTCCCACTGATTCTTTCTCTTTGGCTTTCTAAATCAGCTAGTAGGTTTTCTGAATGGATTCTGATATCAAAGCGTACTGCCTTTACCTTGATATCCTCCTTTGATTCTACATTCTCATAGATAATATCTTTTTCCTTTACATCTAGTCCTAATATCTTTAAATAACTAGAGAGTATCCTTTTATTTTGGAAGATTGTTTTAAAGATATAATCCATTGTTCCTGTGTGTTTCACTACATAGTTCTTTTTCATATGGTATTACCTCCTATGAAGTTCTTTTTTGGCTTCATATAAATAATTACCAAGAAGCATCTGTTTTTTTATTTTATTTTTAAAAAAATTAAAAAAAGTTGCAGTTTTTTCTGCAACCCTTTAACTATCTATTATTTTTTTATGTTTTCAAAAAGAAAAGCTGACATATAAGTCAGCTAATTTCTTTTTTATCTTTCAGAGATTGCAGAAACTGGACAAACAGCTTCACAAGCTCCACAGTCAATACAAGTATCTTCATCGATTACTGCAGCATCGTTTACTGTGATTGCTGATACTGGGCATTGATCAGCACAAGAACCGCATGCGATACAAGTATCATTAACAAATCTAGGCATCTCTTTTCCTCCTTTAATTGTTATACCCTATTTTACCATTTTTTTTGAAATTTGTCTACTATGTTTTTCTACTAAGTCTTTTTTAAAATTTATAAATATGAAAAGTTTCCAATATTTGGTTTGATTCTTGCAATTCACAATAAAAAAGTGTACAATATAAGTTAGGAGTGATAAAAGTATGACATTAGAAATTTGGCAGTTTATTTTAATTGTTTTGTTAGAGTTAATCGTTGTAGCAATTGCTACCTTCTTCGTGGTAAGAAAGATTTTTGCTAATCAACTTAAAAAGAATCCACCTATCAATGAAAAAATGATTCGTGCTATGATGACACAAATGGGACGTACTCCTTCTGAGAAGCAAGTTCGTGCTGTTATGAAATCTATGGAAGATGCAAAATAGAAAAAAGGTCCAAATGGACCTTTTTTTAATGCATATGCTCAGCAAAATCTAAAATTGCAGACATATTGAGAGAAGGTAGTGGTAACCCCTGCTCCATAAATTGATTCATGCAAGTCTTAATAACTGCTTTATTTAGACCTTTGGCTCTAGTCGGGTCAAACTCTCCACCAAAATAACCTATATAGGAATCTTCTGGCAGTATTTCTTTTGCCATATTCATATATCTTGTTTTTTGATGTTCATCTGCTGCAATAACAAAGCATGCAAATTTTGCAGAGATTTCCTTCTTTTTTAATTTCTTATAGAATTTAATGAATTTTTTATTGAGCTTTCCCATATGTACGTTCACGCCAAAAATTATAGTCTCATATAAAGAAAAATCAATTTTATTCTTTGCCATACCATTTAGTACTGTACATTCTTCCAGTTCTTTTGCTAAAAGCTCAGCTGCTTTCTGTGTTGTGCCTGTATGACCAAAAGATAAGATTAGCTTCATTCTTCTATTCTCCCATATGCTTTTAATAGATATAGATTCCATACAGTTTCGGCACCAAGCCATTTCAAGCTAGCACTATCTGCCTCAGGATAACGATTACTTCCCCATCCCTTTTGATGCTCCCATAGACCATGCTTTGCCCTTTTCGCAATCAGCTCATCTAATTGCTCCTCAATTTTATTTTTTATATCTCCATCTACCTTAACACCTAAGAAGTACAAAGGGAAATTCAAACTGTCATCATGGATATGCATTAAAGCTTCCTTTTTCAGACGCTCTTCTATTTTGTTGCATTCTACTGGATATAATCCAGTTTTTTTCAAAGAGGATAGTAATGCACTAAAGCTTGTAAAGGTATAAGCTGTCCAAGGCTCTTCATTGTCTAAGTATGAAAAAACATATCCAATTTGTTTCATGGCCTTCTTGTAGTAAGCCTTAGATTCTGGCATTAATTCTAAGATATAACCAAGTATCGCTGCAGTTGGATGTATTCCCCAAATCGCAAAAGGATTTTTCATAAAAGAATACTCCTCGCTATGTGCGTATTGATCATTGGTTTCAACAAGAGGATTCCATAACCCATTTTCTATAGGGCAGCGATTAAATAGATAGTTTCCAATTTTATTTAGAATTTGACTATATAGCTCATGTTCATACTTCTTATCAAAATTTAATGCTGACAATATTCTTAAAGCCTCATAAGTCTGGTATACACTTGCATTAGGATTATAGTTATCAATCTCTAAAGCATTACCAATGCCTCCATCCTTAGTAAAATAAAGCATTAAAGAATCTAGTATAAAATCCTTATAAGTTTCATCCTGCAAAGCATTATAGATAGAAACATCAATATCTCTTGCTTTGTTATATAATAAACGTTCAATGGTTGATATGTCATCTTTTGTTAATTTTACCATTTTTTTCACCTCTTTTTTAATTTTATAATAAAAACAAATAAAAATAAAGATGAACTTTAGAATTTCCTTACAGAAATAGTTTAAACATAATCAAACCTGTGGTAAAATAAGATATAGATAGGTGGTGGTTGATAATGAGTAGTCATTTTTTAAGATATTATATAATTAAAGATTCTCTTCGTTTTATCAACTCAAATATAACCTATATGCAGGATACTTCCAATCAAGCTATTTTTAAATATGCATTATTTTATGATGCAGATACTTTCTATAAAATATTTCAACCTTTTAAAAAGAATTCTTATCAGATTACTCAACAAATTCAAGATCATTTTTGGGATTTTTTAAAGGAATGTATCAATAATGCTTATTTCCATGCAAACTTAGGAGAACAGCTTTTTTGTTATTATATTTTGTTATCACATGTTACAAATGAATTTATTAAGGATTATTCTTCTGCCTTTACGAATAACAAAAAAGATAAAAACTATATAGAAGGCATGCTAGAAACTTACCTATTTAATAAAAATGAAAAACTGAAACTGCATAAAACTAATATTGCAGATTACTTCTTTGATTCCTTTGAATTGAATCAAGAGGATATTGCTTTGTTAGAAAAGCCTATTAAAAGGTTATTTGGTTTTTTCTGCACAAAGAACTATTTTCTTGAATGCTACCAGTCTGCAAGATTTTATTTTAATCATTTAGCAAATAGCACAACTAGAATAAAAAGACCTCTCTTCTTCTTTTATGATCTATTTCTAAATCACAGAAAAAACAAACGAAAGGCTAGAACCTTCCTATATCCAAAGCGATTAGATACTACAGTTCTTAATTTGACTAAACAAGAGTATGCACTTAAGGATGAAATAGCAAACTATTCCTTTGATGAACTCTACAAAGAGATACTTAAAGAATGTAGGAGGGCATGTGACACTTTAAATAGCTATTTTACAGGAAGTCAAAATCTTAAGCCACTAGAAAAATATATTGAAAACCAAAGAAAAGATAAAGAGTAAGAATCTGATTGATTCTTATTTTTTATTAATTGATTTTAAAATCTAAAGGGCTAGAAAGCTAGCCCTTTGAAGCAAAATAGGAAATTTTTCTTTAAGTATTAGTTAGAATTACAAAAACTGAAGATTCGCTCTCCAACAAGGGTTGGATAGTTTAATTGATACCCGTTAGCAAGTTCTTCCTTCTGTGTCTGCAGGCGACCCTTTATTAAAACTGGCTGCCCTTTCTTTAAATTCTCTTGAGCAAATTCAATAAGATAGTCCCAAAAAACCACAGTGAAAAAATCTGTATCATATTCTCCCTTTGTATTTTGAAAACTCCGATTGACAGCTAGCTTTAGGTTCATTACCCGCTTCCCATCAGCAAGTTCCTTTACCTCTGGATCCTTTACAAGGCGCCCCATCAGCATAAAATAGTTATACATATTTTCCTCCTTTCTTTTTTAAAATATATGCTTTAAAAAGTTTCCTCCCTTCGGCTTATACTATATCAGATAAGCCTTTTTTCACATAATTTCGAATTTAGAAATCATCCGATTTATTTTGCATAGTTTTCTATAAAACAGCACAAAAAAAAGGATTCTTTAAATATAAAATCCTTTTTTCATTTGAAAATAATAAATTTTTATGATTTACCCTTTATTTTGTACTTTTTTCACAAATCGCCTGAATATATTCTGCTTGTTTAAAATAATCAATATAAGGATAAAAATCCTCTATACGTAAAGTTTGACTTTGCTCAAGTTCATCCAAATAAGAAGCATTTTCTAAGGCTAAAACTAAAATCTCTTCTCCTAGTTCTTCTACTGAATCTAAAGCACGAATGCTTTTGGCCTTAAGATGCTTTATATATTGCTCAATAGCAATTTTATCTAAATCCTTTTTCGAAAGATTTTCAAGTTTATTTTGAATAGCTATTAAAAAATCTTTAGGATGCTGGGATGTAGTTGAGATGATTGCATAGCTTGTATCTCTTAATGTCATGACATAATACTCTATATCCGCTATAAAGGTTTTTCTAGAATATAGTTCATTATAATATTTTGTAGAAGGAGAAAAAAGACCATCAAGAATTCCTATGACATAATTACAAAACAAATGAGAATCCTGATTTGCAGAAAATCGAATTGCTAAGGCAGCTGTGGATTGTTCACAGTTTGCTTTCATTGTAAAGCTTGTACCTAGCTTTAAGGTTGGCTGTTCTTTTCCTCTTTGAGGTAGTCCTCTATTCACATCTAAGCTAGACATAACATCTTCAATAAACTGGTAAATCCTTTCTCTAGGCTCATTAGAAACGATAACCAAGTAGGAATTATCTGTTGTGTAAAAGGCTTGATATGCCTTATTTAAATCATCTGTAGTCGTTTTACTTACACTATTTTTAGTTCCAGCAACATTACTTGATAAGCTGCTTCTTGGATACAATTGCTTTAGAATTTTTCTTGTAAACTTGGATTCTATTACATCATCATACATATTAATTTCTGATGTGATGATTTCCTTTTCCTTTTCTACATCACTTTCTTTAAAATAAGGAGTAAAATACATTTTGAGTAAAAGCTTTAGTGGCGCATAAATATCTTCTGTTGTAGTGAAATAGTAAACTGTTTTTTCTAAGTCTGTATATGCATTTGCCATTGCATTTAGCTTTGAAAATTCTTCAAATGCATCTCCATAAGGCATTTGAAATAGCTTATGCTCAATAAAATGTGCTGTACCTTCTAAAGTGCTAACTGCATTGCCATTTAAATAAAACTTTAAATCTCTGCTTCCATAATTAAGTCCTATTCCAACATAGCTTTTATGAAAATTAGGCTTTTCTACATAGCTTACCCTAAGTCCGTTTTTTGTTTGAAAAACATCATTTTTCTGCATGTATTCTTCCTCCTAAAACATATACAAAGGATTTTTTTAACCGCTTGTAAACCTCTAAAATATCATCCTTAGTAACATTTTTATAGTCCTTTATAACATCGCAAGATTTAGGAGTATCAAGAAAATAGGTATCCATAAGATAGTTTTCAATAGCGGTATCTAGATAATCCTCTTGAAGACGTACCTTTGATATAAAAATATTTCTAATTTCCTCTAAATCAAAATCCAGCTTTGGAATTTCCTCTAAAGCCTCTTCAATTGCTGATATTCCCTTTTTTACATTCTTTGGATCTAAAACACAAGTAATCAGTATAATACCAGATGCTCCCATATAGGAGGAGCTTATGGAATAGCATAAGCCATACTTTTCTCTTACTTTTCTAAATAAGTAGGATGAGCCTCCTCCACCTAAAATTTGATTTAAAAATGCGCAAGCTGAAAAAAACTTGTCATCTGAAAAAGTATTTGTTTCATATATAATATTTAAATAGCATTGTCTTCCTTTGCATTTTTCAGATAAGGTAAGTGGTGGGTTCCCTCGATTTTTAAAAAGATAATTTTTCTTAGGAGTGAGTTTAATATCCTTTGTTTCTTCTTTAATAGGAGAATGCCCAGTACCTATAGAGATGGTTTCTTCTTTTTTTAGCTTTTGATAATAGAGGAAAAGACTTCTAGGAGTGATTTTTTCTAAATCCTCTAATGTTCCATATCGTGTATATTCTCTTGAGGTTCCTTTAAAATAATGCAATAATGCATTTTCTATAGAGATAGCTTGCATATTTTCTTTTAAGCTTAGCAAATCACTTTCAAAGATTTCATAAGCTCTTTCAAATAGCAATTTGCTTGCTGAGGCAGAATTCATCTTTGCTTCTATAAAGGCTTCAAATTCTTCTTTTAAACGCTCAATAGTATATTTTTCATCATCTACATAGGAAGGATCAACTGCACATAAGCTATAAACAAATAGACTATAGGATCCAAAGGTAGTCAAATACACATGAAATTTTGCATCATATAAATCTCCTAAGATAGTGTTCATTTTAGCTTCTGTAGAATAGGTCTTACAGGCAAGCTCCTGGTAATAGCATAAAAATTTTCTTATAGTTTGTTCTTCCTTTACAATGGGAGCTATAAAATATTTTTTAAGAATAACCTGATGAAACTTTTCTTGCTTGATATAGATATCCATAAAAAGACCTCCTTACCATTATTTTTTTCGAAAAAAAAGAAGATATGCATCTTCTTTCTTATTTGCCTGCAAGCTCCAAAGCAATCTTCATCATATTTGTAAAGTTTTTCTGACGCTCTTCACTAGAGGTAACCTCATGACTAATAAAGGAATCAGATATGGTCAATAAACAAGCTGCCTTCTTTCCAGTAGCCTTAGCATTTGCGAATAAAGCAAAGCTTTCCATTTCTACACATTTACAGCCATAAGTATCATGAACATCCTTCCAGTGATCTGGATTAGAGGAATAGAATACATCACTAGAATGAATCTTAGCTTCCTTAAGAGGAATACCTAAATCCTCTGCAGCCTTTCTAAGCTTGTTATTAACTGAGTTTGAACTCTTTAAAGATTTTCCTCTCATTCCAAAGGCAGTCTTTGCAAAAGAGGATTCAGAATATGCTTCTGTTACTAATACTGTATCATACACCTTTAAATCTGCATCATAAGATCCAGCAGAACCAATTCTAATAATTGTTTCAACACCATAGAATTCAAACAACTCATAAGAATAAATACCGATGGAAGGCATACCCATACCAGAGCCCATAACAGAAATTCTTTTGCCGTTGTACTTACCTGTAAAGCCAAACATATTTCTTGTAGAGGTAAAGCATATAACATCTGTTAAAAATGTATCTGCAATAAATTTCGCACGAAGGGGATCGCCTGGCATCAATACAGTTTTTGCAATCATGGATGCATCTGCACAAGCAATATGTGGTGTAGGGATTTTACTCATTCTTGTATTCCTCCATTATTTTAGCGCCACAGCTACATCCGATACGATCAGCTCCAGCAGCAATCATTTCTTCAAAGGCTTTCTTATCACGGATTCCGCCTGCTGCCTTTACCTTGCAAACCGTTCCAACAGTCTTCTTCATTAAAGCAACATCCTCAACTGTAGCACCGCCTGTGCCAAAGCCTGTTGAAGTCTTAACAAAATCTGCATGTGCCTTCATAGAAGCCTTACAAGCCTCTACCTTTTCTTCATCTGTTAGATAGCAGCATTCAATAATGACTTTTACTAAAACGCCATGAGCAGCTTCTACTACTGCCTTGATGTCCTCATAAACATAATCCCAGTTATGAGCCTTTGCCATACCAATATTGATGACCATATCAATCTCATCAGCACCATCAGCAATCGCCTTAGTAGTTTCATAAGCTTTAACTTCACTTGGAGTAGCTCCTAATGGAAAGCCTACTACTGTACAAGTTAATACTCCTGTATCTGTTAATAGCTTATGAGCTAAGCTTACATTACTTGGATTCACACATACTGAAGCAAAATGATACTCATTAGCCTCATTACAAAGCTTTAAAATATCATCATAGGTTGCTGTTGCCTTTAAGTTAGTGTGATCAATATACTTTGATTTTTCCATATTTTCTATCCTTTCTTTTCTTTATATTTTTTTAAATATCTAAAATATTTTTAAGCTTGATTTCTTTTAATTCCACAGTAAGGGGAGCAAATTTAGATTTGGTTATAATTTTTCTTAGCTTACCTATAGACTTTACATCTACCATCTTAATATTCCCATAGCCATCAATCATCTTAAGAAGCTTATCTGCCTTGACTGCAAGCTCCTGCATAGCTACATACTTTGGAGATTTTGCATCATTATAATATAAGATATCTATCCCTGGTGGAATGATAAATGGGTTTTCTCCATCCCAAGACATACAGACAAAAGCTGTTCTAGATTTATCAGCTCTCATAAAAAAATAATCAGAAATCTGTACTTTATTTCTATCTAATAGAACCTCTAGCTTTGGTTTTCTTAAAATGTAATTATAAATTTGAGAAAGTAATGCAGGATCTATACGACTATAGCTTGCTATTTCTTCTTCATTTTTATTCTTATAGGCATTTTTCCAAATGTCAAAGGTTTTAGCCAAGGTATTCTTTCTAAAGGTTACTACATCCTCATAAGACTCATTATACACTGCAAATTTAAACATTTTGGCAATTTCATCTGCAATATCTAGGATGAGTTCTACACAATAGGTAGATAGCTTAATATCAAATTCTACTCTGAAGTTTACATCAAAATACTTTGGATTCAAGCGCTCTAGATGTGGTATAGCACTTTTTGAGGAAAGTATAAAGTGTGCATCAAAATCTAATATTGGATGGTGATATGTATAATCTCTATTTTCTCCATTTCTTTCTAATGTCACATGTGGATTAGATTGAAAATATGTTAAAAGCTCTGTACGATCAAAAACTCTCGTACCCTCTTTCAAATAATAGAATTTAAACTGCATATCCTTCACCACCAAATCTATCTACATTATTTTACCATTTTTAGAGGAAATTGTCAAAACTTCTATAGAGAAATAAAAATGTTTATAGACATAAGTTATATTTTGTCTATAAACATTTCTTTATTCACTCATTTACATTTTCTACTTTGTTAAATTTTTAACAATTACTTCACATCTTGGACATAATCCATTTGTGTTTACAGTTGGAACAATCATCCAACAACGCTCACATGTAGGGCCTGCTGCTTTTTCTACTAAAACACTAAAGCTTTCTCCATCCTTGAGCTCAAGTTGGGAAACAATTAAGATTTGAGCTAAATCAGAATCTAGGCTATCAAAAATCTTTCTAGCCTTTGCATCTAAGGTTAAAGTTAGTTTTGCATTAAAGCTCTTTCCTATAATCTTTGCAGCACGTGCTTCTTCTAAGGATTTAAGAATTTCATCACGATACTTCATGAAGCTATCAAATGTCTGTTCTAAATTTTCATCTACTTCTTGTGCTACAGGCATATCTGTTAGATAAATATCCTTTTCTGTTTTACTTGGAAGTAGGTCATAGGCTTCACTCATCGTATGTGGTAAAATTGGAGCTAGTAGCTTCATTAATGCATCTAACACTTCATAAAATACTGTCTGACAAGATAATCTCTTCTTGCTAGTAGGTGCCTCAATGTATAGAATATCTTTTGTAAAGTCTAAATAGAAGGCTGAAAGAGTATTAGCAATGTAGCTATTTGTAGCACGATATACCTCACCAAAGTCAAAGTTATCATAATGCTTCTTAATATCATTGATAAATCTTTGAAGCTTAATATGCATATATTGATCTACATGAGTTAATTCTTCATAAGGTAATGCATTTTTGGGATTGAAATCAGAGGTATTTGCCATTAAGAAACGTAAAGTGTTTCTTATCTTACGATAAGATTCAGATACTTGCTTTAGGATATCTTTAGATAATGGCATATCTGCACGATACTCAATGGATGCAACCCACAATCTTAGGATATCAGCTCCATACTCATTACATGCCTTAATAGGATCAACTGTGTTTCCTAAGGATTTACTCATTTTAACGCCTGTACCATCTAGTGTAAATCCATGAGATACAACTGTTTTAAATGGAGCCATTCCAGTAGTTGCAACACCTGTAATTACAGAGGCATTAAACCATCCACGGTACTGATCAGAACCTTCTAAATATAAATCTGCTGGATAGGATAATCCTCTTCTATTCAATAGCATATAAGAGGAGCCACTATCAAACCAAACATCCATAATATCCTTTTCTTTTGTGAAAATACCATTTGGACTACCTGGATGCGTATAGCCTTCAGGTAATAATTCTTTAGCTTCCTTTTGGAACCAAATATTTGAACCATACTCTCCAAATAAATCAGCAATATGAGCAAATACTTTTTGATCCAAAACAGGTTCACCATTTTCAGCATAGAAAATTGGAATAGGTACACCCCAAGCTCTTTGTCTTGAAATACACCAATCATGACGATCCTTAATCATATTGGAAATACGAACATCTCCCCATTTTGGATTCCATGTCGTTTTAGAAATAGCATCTAAAATATCATCCTTAATTGGGTCAATGGAGGCAAACCATTGTGGTGTTGCTCTAAAGATGACAGGCTTATGTGTTCTCCAGTCATGTGGATAGCTATGACAAATCTTTACAGTCTTTAATAAGCAGCCACATGCTTCCATATCCTCAATGACCTTCATATTACAATCCTGATAAAACATCCCTTCATACTGGCCTGCTTCTTTTGTCATATAGCCACGATAATCTACTGGACATAAAATATCTAAGCCATAGTTTTTACCAACCATATAGTCATCTTCACCATGTCCAGGAGCGATATGGACTAAACCTGTACCATCAGAGGTGGAAACATAATCTCCTAAAATACAAGGAGAAATTCTATCATAAAGAGGATGCTTATATTTTAAGCCTTCTAAATCTGTTCCCTTATAGTGCTTTAGTACTTCTACTGTTCCAAGCTCTAATAGTTCCTTGAGTTTATCTAAAAGCTCAAGACCAAAAATAAAGCTTCCTTTATCCGTTTTTGCAAGAACATAATCAATTGCAGGACCAGCACAAACTGCTAAATTTGCTGGAAGAGTCCAAGGTGTTGTTGTCCATACTAAGAAGGATGTACCCTCTAACTCCTTATTATCTACGATAGGAAGGCTAAAATAAATAGAGAAATCCTCCTTATCCTGATATTCTATTTCTGCTTCTGCTAAAGCAGATTCGCTAGAGTAAGACCAGTATACTGGCTTTAATCCTTTATAGATTAAACCACGTTCTGCCATTTTAGCAAAAATCATTATTTGGTCCTTCTCATAGTCCTTTTGTAAAGTGATATAAGGATGATCAAAATCACCTAAAACTCCAAGTCTTAAGAATCCTGTCTTTTGACGTTCAACCTGCTTATAAGCATATTCTTCACATAGCTTTCTAAAATCTGCTGTACTCATTTCCTTGCGCTTTACACCAGACTTTTGGAGTTGATTTTCAATAGGTAATCCATGTGTATCCCAACCAGGAATATAAACAGATTTAAATCCATTCATGTTTTTATAACGTACAACAAAATCCTTTAAAATCTTGTTTAATGCATGTCCTAAATGAATATCTCCATTTGCATAAGGAGGTCCATCATGAAGCGTATATTCCCTCTTATTTGCATTCTTCTTTATTACCTCTTCATATAGGTGCATATCATGCCATTTCTTTTGAATATTAGGTTCCTTAACATTTAAGTTCCCTCGCATTTCAAAATCTGTTTTTCCCATAAACAAAGTATCTTTGTAATCCATATTTTTTCCTCCTAAAATATAAAAAGCGTCCTAATCAAAGGACGCATTTGTTACGTGGTACCACCCTTGTTCAAGAAATAAAAATTTATTTCAAGCACTCATTTCTCTTTAACGCAGAGCTAAAACGAATACACTTTGCATGTATCATCTCCATTAGTGATCCAAAATATGCGCTTCTCCTATTTTTCACCAACCAATAGTTCTCTAATTCCACGACATATCTTCGTCTAATTTCTCAGATTTTTCTATACATATAATACACCAAAATAAATAAAATGTAAATATTTTTTTAGAAAAAACAGAGTTACTATGAAAATCCATAATACCTCTGTTTATACTTTTCTTATAAAAATTACAAATAACTTAATACCACATATCTATAGTAAAATGAGCAATAGTTTTATTGTCTACTGTTTCTACATCAGCAATCTGACAAAAACCAGAATGAGATTCACCCGCTACAATATAATGAATGTCGCTAACACGCATTGAAAAGCAATCATATTGATGCTCAGCGCCTAGCTCCCAAGCAGCATACCAAACATAGACTACTTCATCATCCGAAACTGTCTTTTCATAGTTAGCAATAGCAATAGCGTTTGGTAAACCTCCTCCAAATTCTTGATAATCAGCAGGACACATAATGTTTAAGTCTGCATAAGCTACATTCTTTCCTTTAACCGTAATGTAGCTATGAGATATCCCATGCTCCCCCATAACATATTCAACACTTATATCTTCAATTTCAACCTCTCTAATCTCATCAAGCTGATAGGAAAGGGATTTTGAAGGATATACATAGGTCATAACTGTATCATCATCTAAAGTCTCTCTATCTGCATAATAAATATATACAGGCTCTGTATCCTTTAGATATCCTAAAGTATAGCCCTTCCATTCAATATGCTCATCATTATACAATTCTCTTACATAGTGATCATAAAAGAATATATAAGAATCGAAATTATTCTTATTCGCTGCAACCTGTAAAGAATAAGCATAACGAGGTGACTTCTTACATGTGATTGTTACATTTTTAGTTGCATTTAATGCCATTGTTTTAAAGGAATATGTGTATTCCTTTGTCTGGTTTCCATTTCCATCTAAAAGATCATAGATAAGGACACCCTTATAGATATATTCGGTGTCAGGAAGTAAGCCAGAATAATCTCCATAGCTAAAGGAATCAGCTCCATTTGCTGGAGTAAAGGTTAATGTGCTTGTAACATCTTCTCCTGTTGCTAAATATATTCTTTCTGAATAATCAACATAATACTGTGAGTAAGAATATACAATACGTTCTCTATAAAGCTTATCTGTAAAAATATAGAACTTTAATGGATAAACTAGATTAGAGGTCTCTGTTTCATTTGTACACTTGTAGATAGCATTATAAACCTTTACCTCACCATTATAATATATAGAATATGGACCTGCCCAGCTATCAAAGGTATAGGTATATTTTCCCCACTCCACTGTTGCTGGAGGAGCTGGATATGAAACAGTAGCTCCACTTGCTACAACTTGATAGTCAAGAAGAACTTGCTGAAAGCCATAAAAGGCAACAATTTCCTGATTTGGATTTTTCTTTACAAGAATGACCTCTACATCAATATCTTCTGTAATATTATAAAGAGGTGTTTCACATCCGATAACTGTATAATCACTGAGTTCATTTGGCATTGCAAATTGACAAAATCTCATATTATCAAAATAATTAAAATTACCTACATACCATGTATATAATGTATCCCCTTGATATTGCATACGAACACGATATAATTCATCGCCATAAGAGATAATCCAGAATCCTACAAAGCAAAAATCATAAGTGAACTTTGTTTCTTCCTGAGTGGGAATAGAAAATACTACTGGCTCTATTTCCTTATAGCAGGAAGAAATAGAATATTTTGTGTTTTCTTCTAAGCCTGTAAAATATACCGTCTCCATACCTAAAGTATAGGCTTCTTCCCTCACAACTTCTCCAGTTTCTTTAATGAGCTGAAAGCCAACCAACTGATATCCGTTTGGTAAAGAATGAATGTAAGGAGCACAATCAATTTCTATGCTAGTTGCAGATATATGACGTAATGCCTGATCCTCAGTAATTGAGGTCAAGGTTCCTGCAACATGAGTTGAAAAGGTAGTTGGTAATATTTTAGCAGTAGATCCATTTGCTTCAATAGAACCAGAAATTGTATATTGTTTATTAGAATCTAAAGAATGAAATTCCTGCGTAAGATTTGTGAAAGGAATCTCTACTCCATCACTATCTGTTAAAATTCCATTTACCGTTATTGTTCCTGTATAGGTGCTTGGAATATCTATACTTGCAGTAGTTAAAGAATGAATCGTAACATTTGGTGATACAACTTCTTCTCTACATACAGCAATATATAGCTTATAATTTGCAGTACTTTTTTGTGTATCTAATTCATAATGATCAAATATTTCATTATTCTTTAAAAGATAAGAAGGTATAGTTGGAGAACTTGCAGATGTACTAGAAGTTATATATTCGTAACGAGGAGTAACATAAGTATAGGTGCAAGCACTACCTGTTTTCTTCTTCTCTACATAAATCTTTATAAAGGATTGTCCCTCAATATCTCCGCCAAAGCCTAAAAATACATAAGTATCATCAGGAACCTTTATATAATCACTATAATTTATTGGGTATATTATATCCTCATACCAAGACTCTAAAGGAACACTAGGTCCAGAATATCCAAATTGTACTCTTCTAGCAGTGTATGTTACATCATAGCTTGCTGTATCATTCGTACACTCTATGGAGCCTACATAGAATACATAGACTGTATATGTTCCACTTGAAGAAAAGCTACTTACTTCATTTCCAGCAAGAGTTAATACAACCTTTAAATCTCCATTAGAAACTTCTTTTCTATTTCCACCAGTATCTATGGCATAAGCCTTTAGCTTGTTACTATTAAACCCTGTTCCTGTAAAGCTCTTAGTTACTTCTGATGTATCTAATTCTATTCTTTCGTATACTCTTTGTGGACTTACAGTAATGGTAAATTTTTCTTCAAAATTCTGATATTTAATAATAATTTCATAAGTACCAACTTCACTAAGTTCTGTAAAGGATTGTCCATTTTTTCGAATTTCACGTTTAATAGAACTTAGAGAAAGCTGATCTCTGTTTGAATCGTTATATTCAAGGAGTACCTTTAAATTAGATAAATCAACAGAATCTCCTACATAATACTCTGTCTTTACGGCAGAAATATCTAGGGACATCCTAGATACTTCTTTCGTATATTTCACTGTATAAAAGCCTTTATTATTCTCACAACCAGTACCAATATAAGTCACTGTTACGATATAGGTACCTGGTGTAGTAAAGCCTGTAACCACCTGATTATCATAAGATAAGGTTACCTCATAATCTCTTCCTTCTGTTAAAAGCTCTCTTCCTGTTGCGGCAACACCGTATACCTTCAAATTGTTATATTGGAATTCTGTTCCACTAAATTCTTTTGTAACATTTGTGGTATCTAACTCAATACCTCTAAATCTTCTGTTATCAGTTACTTCAATATTAAATCTCTTGCTTAAGTTTCCTAAAGAAATAATAACTGTATAGGTTCCTTCTGCATCAAGTGAAGAAACAGTATTATTGTTTGAATTCAAAATTCTATAAGATACACTACTTGTTGAGGCAATAGATTTTGTTCCATCCTCCCAAACATAGTAAACCTTTAATCCATTTAAATCTAATCCTTGACCTATAGAATAGATTTTCTTCATATCCTTAGTATCTAGTTCTATATCACTTGCTGTAGCACGACTAGAGTGGAATGTGATATTATACAATCTTACATTAGCCTTACTTGATACAAGCTGATATGTTCCAGCTTCCAAACTACAGTATAGCTGAGAAGTATAATTGCCATTATGTCCAAAGGCTTCATAGGTTTGATTTCCTTGCTTGAAATAAATTTTAGCACCATATAAATCTCCAGCAAGTAAGAAAATATCAGTCGCATAAGGTAAAGTAATTTCCATACCATCTTCCGTTGGTATTGCTAAAAAAGAATGGTATGTTTCCGTTGCATAGGTATGGTTTATATCACTACCATTTGCTTCTTTTGTTTCAAGATGAGTATGATTAATATGCATAGTAGCAATGGCATTATTCATAGCTTCAAAAGGGGTGACAAATTCATAAGCACCCTTTTCATCTAGAATAACCTCATCTGCTAAGAAATCCATTTTATAATCATAACTACTTGTATAATTATCTTGATAAACCAAAATGTCAAATTCTTTAGTAAGCTTTCCACAAGTTACAACAATTTGTTTTTTACCTACGGTTTGGAAAGGAGTGGTAATATCTGCTATAGAATTTCCTACGGATAGCTTATAGTCCGTAATACTATCTGTAGTTCCATCAGCAAATGTTCCACGAACTACTAAGCCTGCAGAATTAAACACTGATCCAACAGGATATAATAGCTTACAATTGGTATAATCTACTGTAATACTTGTGACACTATTTTCAAGAATATGTAATGTATAACTAGTTTCAAATCTGTCATAGCTTACTGTAATCTTTTCATCCTTTGCTTCTTTCAAATCTACTTCTGAGAATGTTGCATCCTTTGTAACATCCTTATGTGTATCATTTGAATAGATTGTCCAAACATAGATATTAGAATGATCGTAAGTTCTTTCTAAACCAGCAAAAACTGAATCTTCTTTCAATTCCTTGCCAGAACGATCTACAACACGAATAGATTCAATTATAGGATCTTTATTCTCATTATCTGGATTTGGTTTGTCAATATCCTTCTTTTTACATCCTGCTAATACTGCTAGGAATATTAAGCTTAAGCATATTAAAACTTTTTTCATGTCGTCTTACTTCCTTTCTTATTTATATTACAGAAACATAGTAACTCTCTAAAATTCCTTCATATTCAATTACAATTTGATAAGTTCCAGGCATATCAAATGAGATATGCTCCACACCCTCTAAAAGGAATTTAATTTGACAGTTTGCTGGATTAACAATTGCTTTTACAACATCATCCTCTACATATTGAATGAATAAGCCTGCTGAAGTATAAGCCTCATGCATTTTATATTCGATGACAGCTTCTTTATAATCAATTATAAGTCTGCGTACAGGCTCTCTGTAGATTACTTGTATGCTATAATAAGCTTTCATACCTCTGAAGTCCACAGATACACTATACATCCCCTCTACATCTAAAATGGTTTTTTCAACTCCATTTAATGTTACAGTTATTGTACAATATTCTAAAGGTATGCTAGTGGTTATATCTCTTTCATCTTCTATATAAACCTCTAGACCAGCTGAATCAAAGGTCTCATTTATATAATAATCCATTTTAGTATGAGCTGTATTGACTCTAAGCATTTCCTTTGGAAGCTTTGCTGGGTCTTGACTAACATTAACATACAAACTTGTAGAAAGTGATGTTTCACCATATTCTGTAGATATAACAATTTCATATGGTCCAATGGAAGTAAAACCTGCAACAAGTGTTCCAAAATATCGAATAGAAAATTTCAAGGAAAAAAGGTCAACCATTGCCTCGTCTTGTCCATTCTTCATAACTACAACCAAAAGACCAGCAGGATCAAGCTCTTCACCTACATAATATTCCGTCTTGTAAGGATTATTTCTTATCACAAGACTTAAGGTATTTGCTGGAGGTGGAGTAACAACTTCAACAAGGTAGCTTGTACTTACTTCCTGATATTCAACTATAACCTCTTTAAACCCAATGGATTCCGTATTAATCGTACTAAAAGTAGCATCTTTTGTGACATCAATTTTCTGCTTTTCATATACTGCATATACCACTACTCCATTAGGCACATAAAGATCATTTTGATAAACCTTGGCATTCTCTGTGTTTTTAAGCTCAAGAGATAACACTTTTGGAGTTTTTGGAGTATTTGTTTTACAGGATGTCAAAACGACTAGAATAAGTACTATTAAAATGGAACAAATTCTTTTCATACGGATCCTTCCTTTTTTTAGCTTCTAAATGAAAGAAGATTCCTTCTTTCACTTAAAACCTAAGACTATCCCAAAAAGAGATAGTCTTACTGGATTTCATGTTAATTTTTTTGGTATTTCAACTTTGTTGCGTAATCTACTGGTCTATAGCTTTCATTAATAGAAGATTTTCCTTCTTCCATTACATCAGCAATAACCTTGTTGATACGACGAACAGATAGTTGAGATTTTACCATTGTATAATAAGGAGTTCTTTGATGAGCTTTCTTCTCAGAAACATCCTTATGTGGGAATTGACGTTCAGGGTACTGATTAGGATCAGCAGCAAGATATACCTTTAGCTTCTTAGAAGTTAAAGATAACTTACAAATTTGCTTTCTTCCTAAATAGAAACAATCATAGTAATTTGTTAAACGATTGTTAACACCCTTATATTTCATCAATTCATTTTTAACGATATTAAACAGTTGTTTTACTTCTGGTGACGCTTTTCTCATCTTTTCAGTGAATGTCAAACGTGCACGTTTATAGTAATTCAAACCATCAATAATTTCCCAATAACCATCCTGTAGTTCTTCCTTAGCATGCTGATTCCATTCATCGTTATACTTATCACGATAAGATTGGATAATTGCTTCTAATTCTTCTAAGGACAATGTTGGTTTAACTAGCTTTTCTTCATCATCGTCATCATCATCGTCATCATCATCACCTGCATCAGATTTTGATAATGTAGATAAATCAAGATTTAGATTTAAGTCAGCCTCTTCTTGTTCTTTTGCTTGAGCTTCTTCATCAACATAAACTACTTCTTCCTTAGTTTCTTCTGCTTGAACTGTTTGAAGCTCATCAATTAATGCCTCTAATTCTTCGCGTTCTCTACGTTCTTGTTCAAGACGCTCTCTTAAAGACTTAGCTTCTGCTTGAGCCTTTTCGATTTCATAACGAGAATTATCCTGAGCCTTAGAAAGCTTAGCAATCAATTCATCAACATTGAAAACAGGCTGATTCTTTTGATTTTCCTTTAAATCATCAATTTGTTTTTGAAGAATTTCAAATTCTCTGTCTCTATTATCTGAAACATGAATTTGATAACGGTCATAATCATAGAAACGTCTTTCTCTAGATGAATATCTTAAATCATCAACCTCACGTCTCAAACGAGAAACCTCATCATCACGATATCCATAGTAGTCACGATCACGATAATCTCTTTGAATATAGGTTGTTGTATTTGTAGTATTCTGTTGAAGCTTTAGACGTTCAATTTCAAGACGTAATGCATCAATTTCAGAACTATTTGGATTCTTTTGATTCTTCAAACGCTCAATCTCAAGCTTTAATGCATTGATTTCATCATCATTTTGCTTAATAGTAACCGTTGTAGGTTGAACCTGAGGCTGTGGTTGATTTCTCATATTCTCCATTTGTTCTTTCAAACGCTTAACCTCTTCTTCATGAGCTAAACGCTTTTGTTCCTCAAGAGTTAATTGGAACTGATGACGCATTTCATCCATTTGACGACGCATTTCTTCTAATTCCTTATCATGTTCAGGAACAACTGTTGTTCCACCCAATCCGGAAATGTTAATGGAGGTACCACCATTTGGTGTAGTTAATACTGTAGTTTCTACAGTATCAGTACCATTCAACTTCTTATCCTTATCATCAGCATCTTCATCTGAATCTTCTTCTACTTCAGATTCTAATGGTGGAAGCTTGAAGTCAAAAATAGTACCAGCAAATGCTTCAAATTGTGGTAGTGGAATAGGTTGTGAAATAACATAACCT
This sequence comes from uncultured Mollicutes bacterium, assembly GCA_947174785.1. Classification (GTDB taxonomy): domain Bacteria; phylum Bacillota_I; class Bacilli_A; order Acholeplasmatales; family Anaeroplasmataceae; genus Pelethenecus. The sequence continues at coordinate 76,314 of CAMWKG010000003.1, read as the reverse complement.
TGTACAATAACATCACGACGAATAGCAGCTAATGCCTCTAAAGTCTGACGATCTGATACACCCTCACATACCATAACATAATTCAATTTGGATAACATATCCAACATATTCTTTACGATTGCTAAATCCTTCTCAGTAGAAAGTCTATTCTTAAAGAATAATAAATCTAACTTAACAACATCAAAAGGCTTTGTAGAAATGTAATCCATAGATGAATGCTCCTTACCGAAGTCATCCATAGAAAGAGTAAATCCAAATTGACGTAATCTCATAATTACACCTGAAATATATTGTGTATTATCCATAAAGGTGTCTTCAGAGATTTCTAATTCGATATTCTTTGGACTAATCTGATACTGATTTACAATTTCCATAATTCTATTTTCAAAATTTGGAGTCATAAATAGTATTCTTGACAAATTGACAGAAATTACTAAATCACTTCTACCACGCTGAATTAGAGTCTGCATAAACTGACATGCAGCCTTTAACATAGCTTCATCTATGAAGCGGATAAATCCTGTTTTTTCAAAAATTGGGATAAAATCAGCTGGACTGAATTTAAATCCATTGGAATCATCCATCCAACGACATAAAATTTCACCACCAACAACCTTACCAGTACTTAAATCAACTTTAGGCTGAATGTAAGGAACAAAACGGTTTTGTTCAAAATCAACATCTTTTTCACTATTCATTCTTCTAAACTTGTTTAAGATATCTCTTACTTCACCAGTATAGAAATACTGGTTGTTGTCTTCAATTAATTTAGAGAAGGTTGTGATTGCAGCAGCTACATAGACAAGCTCAGGATCATCTAAAGGAGCTTGTTCATAAATTCCATAGTAAACATAGAAGTCATACATACCATAGCCATCAATAGTCATCTCGTCTAAACGCTTTTCCATAATCTGGCATTGAGCTTTTACTTCTTCTTTACTTCTATCATTAAATACAATTAAGAACTTATCAAATTCAATTCTACTAATTGTTTCTCTTTTGGTTAAGCCCTTGGTCAAATGATCTGAAATTTGATATAGTAATTTATTTCTTTTAGCATAATTAATATATAGATAACTTAAATTTCTAATTTCAACGACAACAACAGTAGGGTTGGTAAATTTCCCCCCCTTGCGGGAGAGAAATTTAATAATTCCCTTCTTGTTGTATATCATACACTCATTATCCATATACTGGCTAGCTTTTGTTTGCTTACGGTGATTAAAACGGTAAGCAATTATAGCAACAATCAATACGATGATAAGAATAAGCAGAATTAGGTGAACTAACGTAACTTGAAAGTTACCAATTTTAAATAAATTCATTATGTTTTAACACCTCTTATGCTTCTTGTTCGTCATCTTTTTTTCTCTTCTTGTTAATAGCACCGAACTTATCTCTATTAACACAAATTAAGATAATAATTAAGATAATAATAGCAATTGCAAGTAAAATCCATGGCATAATGATTTGAAGAATTTCAGGAATTGAGCTTCCACCTAATGCAGATGATTCAAGCTCGAATGTAACGAAGATTTCTTCATCGCCATCATATATACGTACGATAACTTCATTGCATTGCTTATTAGAAGTATCAGAAATAACTGTTACCTCTGGTAATTCAACATATTCATTCTTAGAATCATAGCTATCTTCATCAAAGACAATATACTTAGTATAATCTTCAATATCTGCAGCTCTCTTGTTTCCTAAATTGATATGGTATGCATACTCACCAGTTTCTTTCTTAGTACAAGTATAGTTTTCATATGCTTCTGTATCAACAGTGAAGCTGATAGGAGCTCTATTTACTTCTACTATAATAGCACGAGTTGTTTCTCCATCTTCTGCAATTACAAGAACAACTAAAGTATTCTTACCTACTCGTAAGTCAACATTTTCCTCAGTGATTTTTCCTGAATCTCTACCATTGATAATCTTATAGGTTGCGCCATCACCATCAGAATCTGCTACCTTTTCTGGATGTACAACAACATCAAGACTCTTAATTCCGTTTGGAACGTCATAAGTATATTCTCTGATGTCATTTGTATAATCTGTCTTGAATTCAGGAATTTGAAGAATTTCAATACTTGCTACATCTGTATTTGTTGATGCTTCACCACGACGCTTAATAGTCAAGTGATATTCAACAGATTTACCTTGTAAAGATGTTACTGTAATTGTAAATTCATTTTTACCTTCTGCTAAATCAACATCAAATGCTCTTAAGAAATCTGTCTTTGAATTTACAGTAGAGTTACTACATGTAACCACAAAGTCTTTATTATCAACAGACGCATTGATTGTAGCATGAAGAGTCATATAGCTTACAATTGTAGTATAGTAATATACTTCTTTATCAAATGTTGTAGTCTTATAATCAGCATCTAATAATTTTTCACCAACTGCTAATAAATCAGTTAAGTAAGGTAATGGATATTCTCTTACTACATGAATCTTATATGCAGTAGTTGATCCATCCTCAGCACGTACTGTAATTGTGAAATAGTTGTCGCCTTCTTTTAATGGCTGTCTTCCAATATCACCTGATACAGTAGACTTAGGATCAGTTGTTGTATATTCGAATTCAATTACTTGAGTTCCATTAGGTCTTGCAGGTAATTCATATTCTAATACACTTGGGCTGAATCCTGGTACAGTTGTACCATCAGCCTTTAAGTTAGCTAATGAAGAATCTGTAGAAGCCTCTTCAAATTCTAGCTTAATTGTATATTCTTTACCTTTACCTACTTCACTATCTTGAGCAACACAATATACAGGAACATTCTTAGAAGTACCTCTCATAGCATCTGTAATTGTAGTTGTCAAATTATTAGAAGTACGAGGTGCACCATCAATCCATGTTGTTGAATAAGTACCATCTGGTCTTCTAACAGTAATTGTATAGTTTTGTGCATTAAATGGAATCTTGAATACTCCATACTCTGTTGTTTCAGGTTTGAAATCTGGTGAAGCTAAATATGTTTTACCACCTGCTTCAACAATGATTTCAAGAATAGAATTATCCTTATTCAAGTCAATTGCATCACGTGCAATAGAAATTGGATAATCTAATTTAGTTGTACCATCTTCTGCTGTACATGTAACAGTAAAGTTATAGTTACCTGAAGCATCTGGTGTACCATCTGTTAATGTCTTTGTACCATCACCAGTTACACTTGCTTGTGGGTCATTAGGTACAGCTGTAATGCTTACGATTGTTACATTGTCGCCTAGGAATGGTAAAGTCAATGTAGAATTGTTTGGCAAGAAGTCAGCAACGACCTTATGCTCAACACCATCCTTCATATATGTTACATATAATTCTTTTAATGTTGCATCATGACCAACATCCTTACGAATAATCACAACAGGAACAACTGTTGAAGAATATCCAGATAATGCGATTCCAGTTTCTTTTTCATAAACTGTTGCATATTCACTCTTCACTTGAAGATTAAATGTATTTCTACCTACAACAAGGTTTTGAATAGCATTCTTCATTTCAGAGCCATTTAAGAATACTGTATAATTATCTGCGGTTGCTGTAACCTTTAAGTATGTATTTAATATAGCTGCCTTACCGTAAGGTACAGTAATTTCTAATACGCCATCAACATAGCTAATATGTTTTGCTGGTGTATCCACACTTAGAAGGTGTCCAGATTGGTCAGCCACTAAAGCATTAATTTCATCAATTGTATATGTGATATCACATGGATAAACATTAAATGTATAATATTCTACTGTGTCACCACTAGCTGAAGTAACCTCAATATTGATTTCATTCTTACGTCCAGCAACTAAATTTTTGCTTGATGTAATCTTGTAGGTTGCATCAGGATCATTTAATGTAATTGTAGGATTAAAGTATGTAACATTTCTATCTACACGATAACTATAAGTTCTATCTGTAGGGTTTAGACCATCTAAAGCCTTCTCAGTAGCATCTGTAGCACTTTCCTTATACATATAAGAATCAATGTATACTACATCACTACCTCTTTGCTTACTAATAGCAACTGTATAATCTTGTTTTGCACCACTTGCAGCAGTTACTCTGATTGTATAAACAAGTGGGTTATCATTATTGCCGTTTGAATCCATAGTAGGCTGAATGTTGTTAACAATATAAGATGTACTTGTAGAAACAACTGTTCCACTTGGATCTAAAATTTGAATAGTTGTATTAGCATTTGAAGGTACATATCTTAATGTTACAGAGCCTTGCTTTGAATTAAGAAGAACTGAATAGTCAGTAATAATCTTATTAAATCCAGGATCTAATTCATCTGTTCCTGCAACAAGGGCATGTAATTCCTCAAGTGTCATAGCATCATCACGATCAACTATGATTGTATATGTTCTTGAAGTACCCTTTTCTGGTGTTACAGTAATAGCAAATGTCTTACTGAATTCATTAGCGGCAAAAATATAGCGATTAGAGTAACTATCAGGATATGTAGTACTTACAGTCGAATTTGCATCGCTCTTTTCAACAGTGAAATATACATCATTAGCTGTCTTTAAATGTACAGTATATGGACCGTCCTTTTCTGGATCAAATCCAGGAACAGGTGTAGTGCCATTATACTTAATACTTAGAAGCTTATTGTCTGTACTAGGGGCAGAATCACGCTTAATAGTAATTCTATAGACTACTGAAGGCTCAGTACCATCTTCTGCGACAACCTTAACTTCGATTTGTCTTGTCTCATCATAATTTACACCACTAACTGTAAATTGTGCTGTATTTAATGTAGTAGTTTTGTCATTTGTACCTTCTTTAAAATGAAGAGTAGACTTATCATTATCTTTTGAAATATTAAATACAACTGTATCATCATTATCCTTATTTGTCAAATGCACTTCATAATTGTAAACACCTTGATTATAAACAGGAGTATCAGATGATGAAGGAACACGCTCTAGTGCTTCTTTTGTACCAGATTGGTTCGTTGTTGCAGAAATGGATGTAATTGCTCCAGGATTAGTATTTTTCTCATAAGCCTTTGTACTTAAAATAATCTTATAATCCTGTGAATTCTTACCACATGCACAAGTAACAGTCACAGTAAATGTTTCTGTCGTTTGAGTTGTCAAATCAGTATAATCTAATCCTGTAATATTTTGAGTTCCAGTTTGACCTGAAATTTTAGAAGTATCTGAATTTGCTTTAGCATTAATAGTAATTGTTCCACCAGTTGTTAAGTTTTCAATATTATAAACAGTCACAGAAGGATTAAATGGAACTTTAAAGGCTGTCGGAACACCATCAATAAGAACATCTAAAGACTGTAATGTCTTATCATTGTCACAAGCCTGACGTTCAACATAGAAAGTATATTCTCTTACTAAATCAGTACGTGTGCTATCTAATCCAAAAATCTCAGATTCAACTCTAACAGTAATTGGCTGAAGACCTTCAGCAAGTGGAACTAATGCATTAGTAGTATTGTTGTACTTAATAACACCATGGAAGGTTACTGCTGCTGCTGCATCAATATAAATATTCTCAGTTGCATAAGGAACCTTGAATGGATTTCCTGAGGTATATGATGCATAATTATTAATGTCTACTATACCACCAGACATATTCTGTAGGTAAGCAGCACCTGCAGATTTTAAACCATCTAGTTTAGTTAAGTCTTTATCTTGAGATCCAACATACACTTTAATTGTATATGTGTTTCTAGTTGGGTTTGTTGGTTTATCAACAAGCTCCTTTTCAGAAGCAACACCAACAGTAAAGGTATATACGTTGCCATGTGCAATTGAGTTAGTGAAGTTGAATTCACTACTATAATCAAAGCTTGATCCATTAACAATACTTACATATCCTTTTGCACCATCTGAGAATCCTAATTTTACTTTAGTATTTCCTTGAGTACATGGCAAATAAATACTGAATGAGTTAGTATTTGGATCAAATTTTTGAGGATACTTTGTAGTATCAACTTGTGAACAATCATATCCACCGATTTCTAATTCAGTAAGTAAATTACCTGTATTAGCTTGTGTACGGAACACATGAACGCTGTACGTTGAACCATCTGTACCATTTTCAGCACGACACTTGAAGGCAATATTATTATCACCAGCAGTTAGTGTACGTGTGCTTGTTCTAGTTGTACTATTTGCTGGACCAACATCTTTTCCATCTACTACTAAAGTAGATTTTGCATCCTTTAAAGTAACTGTATAACTAATACTTGTTGTACCATAAGGAACCTTCAAGTCGCTCAAACCAGACATAGTATAGTCATAGTTATAAGTAGTCTTATTATATCCATTAAATATAATCTTTGTTGTACCATTAACAGTCGCTGTAATAACAATATCTTCGATATCAGTTATTGAATTTTTACCTTTTGAAGTTACAATTTCATAGATATCATAAGAACCATTTTCAGCAACTAGCTTAACATAAACCGTATCACCAACATTATATTGTGTTGAAGCTGAATACTCAACAGATGGATTGCTTGTTGTTCCAGCATAAGCCTTTGCTTTATCCTTTGGAGTCCAATCAAATACCACTGTGAATTTATCACCATAAGTTGATGTATCAATCTCATAAGTGTACTTACGAGTTGTATCGTTAGTTGTTTTAGCAGGAATTGTAGTACCTGATGTATCTTCTATATGAAGATCTGTCTTATTCTTATCTGTACTAGGATTCTCTTCTTCTATAACAATCTTACATACTGTACCAGTCTTACCTTGTGCTCTATCGTACTCTGTTTGAACATAGAATAAGTATTCCTCACTCAAATCACTAGGACCTGTAGGTAAATCCAAGTATTTTGGGACACCATTTATATCATTTAGAGTTTGATCTAAAATTTTTGATTTAGAACTAGCATTTTTCAACTGAATTGTGAAATTTGCTTTAGTTGAATTATAAGGCAATTTCGCAGTAGTTGTATATACTCTTGTACTACCAGAAAGCGTTGGTGTAGCAGGCAAACTATATGTATCTGTAGAACCATCTGGCTTGACATATGTTAAATTGATAATTTCAATGTCCATATCTTTATCAGCTGCAGGACGGTTTACAACTAATACATAATTTTGAGATACACCCGCATTTGTAACAGTTAAAATCATTGTCTTAGTAGTAGCAGTATCAGCCTGAGATACAGGAGTATCATAGTTAATTGTAAATTCTACTCCAGATACAACAGGATCCTTAAGCGTACTACTTCCACCAGAACTATCCTTTAACACAGCAGAAGCACCAGAAGGAAGTGTTATTGTAAGACCAAATGAACTACGACCTGGACACATATTGTCCATTGTGTAAGTATCAGGAGATGATGAATAAACACCATTTACTGTAACAATACCACCAGCAGGACCTGATTTTGCTACTACCGCAGTAGGTGCTGTATTAGCCTCTACAAACGTAAAATTATAAGTTTTTGATGTTGTACCATCCTGTGCGGTAACAACTACAGGTACAACAGTATTATTAGAAATACCAGTTAAAGTAACTACACTTCCTGAAGTAACTGTGTTACCTTGAACTTTTGCTGTTTTATCATCCTTAATAAACGTTGGAGTCAACGTAAATGTAGATGTTCCTTTTGGATAATAAACAGTATAATCTTTTGTGCTAGCAAGATCTGTTTCAGTCTTATTTAGCAATTCTTTTGTATCACCGTTAATTATAACTTTTTCAAGATTACAATCATTAGACTTTGCTTTTGGTAATTCTACCATGTACCATTTAGAAACTTTTCCTGAAGAGGACACAGCTTTAAATAATACCCATACACTCTTACCAGCACCAACACTAGACATATTATAATTGAATATGCCAGATGTGATATTTACAGTTGAAGTACTACCAGCAGGAGCGGCCGCAGTACCAGAAGCTGGTACTGTTGGTTGTGTAGTATATACATAACCAGTTGATTCAATTGTACCATCATCCTCAACTTTAATCTTTACATCTGCACTAGAAGTACTATTAGTACCTGTATAAGAAGGACCAGCACTATTTCCTTTTAACGCATCAACTGAATTTACATCTAATTGTGTCAATCCAACTTTATCAGAAACAGCTGCGCCTTTTAACTCTAATGTATCTTCAGCAAAGTTATCTGCATAAGTATCCATATTAATAGTACCATTAATACTACTTACACCAAATAAAGTTTGTCCTGGGTCCACAACTTTATCCATCTTAACTGTTGTTGTAGTTGCTGTATTAGACACAGTGAATCCAACCGCACCAACAAAAGCTGGATAAGGCAATACTCCTGTTTGAGGTCTATCAAAACCTTGTCCTAGCAAAGGTCTATTATCACCTTGCATTTTGTTAGCAACTTTAAGGCTATTGCCTAGAGTATCTTTGCTATTATAAAATGTTGGGGTGCCTGTCATAATTCCATTTAAATCCAATACAACCTGTGAAGTATATATTGGTGTGTTATCACTAGTTGTAGCAGTTACTGCTATAACTATTTCTTGACCCGCAACTAACTTTGTAACAGCGCCAGCCTCTAAATTTGCTTCAAAGGCAGCAACTTCTGCCTTAAGAGCCGCATATACATCTTCAGAGGTAGTACCTCTGTTATAAGGTCCATCTGCATTATCATAATCATATTCACCATTTGGAAGTTTTGGAATATTATAATATTCATTATATTTAGAACCATCACCAGAAGTAAAGAAATTCTTCTTTTTATTCTGTTGCAAAGTATTACCAGTAGGTAAAGCTTCATAAGTAGCTATAATACTTTTAACCTCATCCAATGTAGCTAAATCGCCATCTCGGACAACAATTTTTGCATCCAAATAAGCTTCATATGCATCTTTTTTATATGCAGAATAGTGATATGTAATTACTGGACGTCCAGCGGGGTCCGATTCTGCATTAACACTTAATTTAATACCATAACCTGTCAAGATTAATCCTATTGCAAGTGTTAATAGCAATACTATTCTCTTAAATTTGTCAATTATTTTCATAAATTTCCTCCTAATTAAAGATCTTAGAATAAGATTTTTTATTGTAAGTATGGAAAATACAATACCAACCAATCTCGATTTTTAAGATATTGTATTTTCGCATACCTTAATCTTATTGATTAATCTTGTTGTTTTTTTGGATACCTTCCTCCAAATGAATTGAAATCAAAGTTTTCTGGATCCTCAATGCAATCTGATATATCAGAAACAGTAGCAAGATTGTAATATAAATTTGCTCGCTTTGTTATACCAGCAAAATATGTATATAGAGGAACTTGATTGAACTTCATATCATTCTCAACAAAGTCAGAAGCATCAGAGAAATCTCCAAGATTAACATATCCATTGCCATCAACATCTCCATGAATAATTCCTGTAATTTCATCAACAACTTGCGTTGTTCCATCACCCTTGTCAACTACAAGACAAACTTTAAATCCAGTACCGAATAATTTTGTTGTATATTCAGATTTGTCAATTGGAATATAACCATGTCTGTCAATATCTGGGCTTGCAAGTTCGGATGGAGTAACAGCTAATCTCTTAACCACAAATGAATCTGGATCATCATCATAACCTACAAATTGTTTTAAGATATCCTCAATGTAAGTTTCTTGATGTAAACGTCCTAAATACATATTTTCCTCTACAGGAGCAGTGTGTTCGATTTTTTCTGTACCCTCGTCTTCACCCTTAATTTCAGCTTTACCTGTTTCATTTACAATTGCTGTAATCCATTGAGCATCTGAGCCTTCAATAAGTTGTAAAATTTGAATTTGTTTTACTATAGAGAAGGTCTTTTGATCCTTGAATGAATAATTGCCTTGACCTTGAATATTAATAATTGCATTATCTGTAACTTCAATGTTATTTTCATAAGTCAATTTATAATATTTTGATTCTAATGGCTGTCTATTTGTTGGATTAGCACGTTCTACTAGTGTAATTGTAACAGGAGGTGTAATAGGTTCACCAGTATACTCCCAAATTTCTTTATAAGAATATTCAATATCCCATTCTTCATTTGGTAATATGATTGGTAAAATTTCATAGTCTTCTGTTAAATCATTTTGTCCACTATTCTTCCAAGAATACTTAGTCTTATCAGTCAATGCTGTTGTTACAGTATGTGTACCAGCATCTCTATTATAATCAAGCTTCACTGTATATGGTAAATTACCATCTACCCATTCTAATGAGTCTGCCTTCCATACATACACTTTACCATCATTATCTGTCAAGAAAACCTTACTCCAATCTGCGATAGGTATAATTGTATTATCCTTATCATAATCCTCTTTAGAGATATAGTAGTTTGGATCATCACTAGTATCCTTAAGAATAATAGGATCCCCATATTTCAATTCTTGTCCTGGTGCTATTATGACTTCATCAATGGTATCACCTGTAATTGTCATATTAGCATTAGGATTATTAATCTTATAGTTTGGATCATCTGATTTTGCTACAACTGCTAGCTTATCACCAATCATAGAGTATCCAGGTTGAACTGTACAAGTTCCTGAATAAGTTCCAACTGGATCATCAATCTTGCTGAATACAGCCTTTGCAACCTTTTCAGTTCCATCATATTGATGTGATAATTCTGACCATACAACATCAACGCCCTTAGGAGTAATTGTAAAGCCTTGCTTTACGATTTCCTCAGGATATTGATCTGGATCATCAGGATCTTGTGGTATAGTCATAACAAATACATACTCACCAGCATCAGTAGGTGGAGTCGTGCTTCCCTTATCAGGATCTAGGTTATCTGGACCAAATTCCTCATAATAATCCCATGGATAATATATAATATCTGGATGACGATTTTCATGATTATGACCTGTGAATTTTGGTTCATCATAAGGGTCGCCATCATATTCCTTAGACTTATCAAAGTCAATATCGTCTCTTAATTCAGCATCATTTGGACGAGGCTTTTTGTTTCTATCTGCTGTAATTTCAAATACTGCTGCAGGCTTTTTAAGAGCATAATTTCTTAATCCATCTGTATCAGTTGATTTGAACTCAGCTGTTACAACATATGTACCTACTTCCATATATCCAGGCTGATCTTCTACTTGTAAGTCTATTCTCTTACCATCTACATTCAAGTAATATGCAGTTGGTAGAGTTGGAGCATCTAATGATGTTTTACCATTTTCTGTGTAAACCAACAAATCACTCCAAACGATTGGAACATATTTAGGTTTAACACGGAAGGCTTGCTTCCACGTCTTACCTTTATCTGCAGGGTTTGTAGTATCTGGACCAACATCAAAGATGAATACATAATCACCTGTGTTAATTGGTGGATTCTTTAATGCCTTATCAGGATCAAGTGGAATATCTTTATTATCACAATCGTTATAGTAATCTAAGTCATAGAACTCTAACTTCATATATTCACGAGAGTCTGGATTTGGACCCTTAAAGATAGGCCACTTATATATGTCTCCATCATATACCTTATACTTTTCAAATTCAATCCATGGATCTCCTTCAGCCTCGTTTGGACCAGGAATTGGTTCATCAGGACCATTTTCACCACCATTTGGATCATCATATAGATAGATGTAAGAAGATGGTTTAACCGTCTTAATATTTCCTGAAGTATCCTCAATCAATGCATAGATTGTATATCTGCCTGAAGCACCACCTACTTGAATAATTTCAGGTTTGAAATCACCATTATAGGTCATACTATACTTCACTGAAATACTGCTTGCAGGAACAAATAAGTCAGAAACAACCTTTCCATTTTCATCATAAGTTCCAATGATTTCCACCATGATTTGATATTGTTCACCAACTTCATATCTTGTGATAAGTGGATCAAACTTGAATGCAAATTCACGTTGTGTTATTTCAACACTACCCTTGTATTCAAGCACATAATTCTTTTGAACCTCATAACCATTTTCATCATAAACCTTGCACATATCTTGTCCATAGTTCCATGAGAATAATGCTAGGTCATCGCCCTTAGGCCAATATTCACCTACATCCTTGGCATTCAAGTGAAGTACTTGTGTACCAAACTTTTGGTTAGGAGCTAATCCTTCATCTCCGCTTCCTTCAATATCAGCCTGAGTAATTGTGCCTTCCCAAGGTAGACCATCATATAATTTCTTATGAATATTATCTTGGATGACAACAGTAATCTTTCTAGGCTTAATTTGGAATACAAAGCTTGAATCTGAATAAGTAGTTCCAACATAATTTGGTGTTTCAGGGATTTCCACAACAAGCTTATACATACCAGCCTCTTTTGGAGCACCTGGTAATTCATCAGTATAATCTCCATCCTTAGCATTGTACTTATAATACTTGTACTTTAATGTTACAGGATTCTTATCTATACCCGCATAAGTCATTTGTGGATTTTCTACAGGAATACCATCATATACCTTTCCTAGTTTAAAGTCTAATGATGCAGGTTTTAAATTAGGATTAGCACGATAAATTTCAACATATGTATTTTCTGTAACTAATACATTGTTGTCCTTGTCACAAATTTGAATTTCAACATTATAGAAACCAACCTCTGTAAATTCTGGCTGACCATTTGGTAAGTCATTTGCATTTACATAGTTATTACCTGTACCAGTGTATTTATATAAGATGTTGTACTTTTCTTTCTCATCCATTTCAAAAGTAAATGTATGAGCTTCTCCATCATATTCTACTCTTTCTCCTAAAACAGTACGCTCAATAGCATTTGCATCTAGAGTTAAGCCGAATAGATAATTAAATGCATCATAGATATAGTTGCTTGTTACATCATTTCCATTGTCGTCAAAGATTCTAGGATTTCCAACAAGCTGTTGATCAGTTTGATAATCTCTCCACTGGAAGTCATCAACAGTATTATAAACCTTAGCGCCTGCCCAGTTCAAATGTAAGTAATCCTTGACAACATGACCTGGAACAATGTGAGTTACTTCAAATAAATACTTTGTACTTGGATTAGCTTCAGTTGAAGATTCATGCTTTAGATTAAAGTCATGAGGCTCTAAATCCAATATACCATTCTTAGCAAAACGAACTGTAACATGACGTGGAGTAATCTTAAATGGATATGCCTCAGTCAATGCATCAATATTATAGTTTGCTGCCTTATCAGAACTATTTGTATAGTCGATTTCTGCCTTTGCAATATAGAAACCAACAGATTTATGCTCAGGATCAGTAGTTTCAGCTGAAGGTGTAATAATCAAATTCAACTTAATAACTACTTTATTCTTGATATCTTCGTCTGTCAATATCATATAAGCTGCAGGAGACTTTGGTGTACCATCATATTCGAATTCTGAACCTGCCCAGTTTACAATTGCATCACGTTTACTGATATAGAAAATAGATTCATATACACCTTCCTCATAGTTTTGAGCTTCAGGAATAGTTATTCTTATCATATATTTACCTACATCAATAGGTCTTGTACCTTCAAATGCATACTGAGCCTTACCATGAGCATCATAGCCTGTAAACCACTGCGTATACTTAATTACAGCATGATCTGAATCCATACTATCATATACATAGTACTCATAAGTATAAGTCAATCTCATATTCTCTTCGTTAGCCGTTTCACGGTTCGTTTGAATATTTGTAGGAATTGTTACCTCAGCACCATCATATATCTTACCCATATAAGATACATAATTGAATATCGTTGGAGCACGCTTAATTTCCATAGATAATGTAGTTGTTACATCATTATAGTTCTTAGCCTTGAAGCGTACATCCACTGTATGAACACCAACATTTCTGTATTCAATTGGTGTAACCTGCCATTGACCAGTTTGCTCATTATAATACTCAATAGTTACCTGACTCTTGTGTGGTGAACCAAAAGAAACACTAAATCCATGTAATTCACCATCATAGATATATTCAGGGCTATTTGCAGTCCATCTCATTTCATCATTTTGAATTTCGACAGTTGCCTGAGCATAGTCAACGACATAGTTATTTGTTGCATCTTGATCATCATTTACATCATAAACTTCAAATTCATATGCAAATAATGTCAAAGAACCATCACTACCAAAATATGTACCTACTTCTTTATTTCTTGTAATCAAAGTAGCTCTCAATAGCAATCCAGCAAGTTCAATGCTCTCTGGATCACCATCTTCATTAAGAACATAAATGCTATAAGAATCATGGTCATATTGTGTTTGAGTAGCTTTATTATAATTGATATCATAGGTCTTAACTAAATTATCATAAACAAAGCTTTCTCCACCCAATTCTGAAGCATCCTTGATAAATATCTTAATTCTGTCAATCACAAATCTTGTTCTAGGTACTACTGTAGCATAATAATAATCAGTTTCTGGGAATTCCATACTGAAATAATATGTACCCGCTTCAATACATCCTACTGATGCATCAATTGGTGTTGTACCTGAGAAATAAGACATCGTTACATCATCCATATCATATACATCTGGAATAGATGTATCACGAGTGATTTCATATTCAGGGAACCATCTTTGTGTAGTCGTACCTGTAACGATGTGTCCAGCAGGATCTTTATCATACTGCTTATTAGGAGGTGTTACCGTAATTTGACGAGTCAACTTCTTAATGTTAATGATAAAGGAGCCTCTAGCCTCTTCATACTTCATATCAGTAGCTGCAGGGTTTACTGCCAAGTAATAGTATACAACATGTTCACCAGGTTCTGTATAGGTAATATTTGGATCATCTATTGTATGAATAGAAGATGACTCAATACCAATAGCATTTTCAGAATAATTCTGGATAACATTATCTAAATACCAACCCGCATCATGACGGCCAGCCTTATCATTACTGAACGTTACTGTTCCATGATAAGAGTTACCATCATATTCTACCTCTACTCCAGTAAACTCAACTGGAATATAAGGATAATGTACTAATAATTTGAAAGTAAGATTTACAGTATAGTTCTTTGAATTATCAATAGGGATATCAACATATTGAGTTCCATCCCAAATTGTTTCTAAACGATCATTACCAGCATCATCAGTTGCATTTACATACCATGAGAAATTAAATGGTGTGTGATTATCTGATGTAAAGTCTTGGTATGCACCACCATTGCTTTGAGTGAAAGTCTTCTTTGCATAATAATTTCCTCTAGCAAGTGGATCAACGCTAATAGAGTAAACCAATCTATCACCGGTAACGACATCAACAACATCACCAGCTAAAGCAGAACGCTTATCCTCCCATGGTTGTCCTAGTAAGTCATCATTTTCAAGCTCTAAATCTCTATCATACGATAAATTAATTGTCTTAGGACTAATCTTAAAGAGTTGTTCAACCTCTAAGGTTGTATAATTCTTATGAACATTAGGATCTGAATCAGCTCTAGAAGTTACATAAACCTTATACTGTCCTGCATCCTTAGGTGCTTCAGTAAGTGGAATCTCACCTGCATTAGGATCGATTTCAACATATCTAAACTCTAAATCGGACATATTGCCATTAAAGCCAGATAAATTATAGTTAATTAAATTAGAAATATTTACTGTAGCTCCATCATAAGTCTTATTCAAGCTTCCAGTGAAAATCATATATGCACTATGCTTTTCAATTGTAACATGAACAACACAATGAACTGGAATCTTGTCAGTTGCTGTAATATCAAATTCTAACTCATATTCACCAGCCTGTGAAATACGGTCATTAACATTTTTAAGTTCACCATTAATCTTATAGTGAGCGATTTCATATTGTCTAGGATTAAGAACCTTTAAACAATTTAATTCTGCCAAAGTATAACCTGTAGCACCACTCTGATCCTTAGATTCACGGTAGGTTACTGTAACTGTATCTGTAAGCTCATAAACAATCTCATCTGCAACAATTCTAACAGTACCAATGATATCAAAATCAATAGAGGATGTTACATCAACACCAAAACGATTCAAAATCTTAATATCCACAACAAAATCAGCACTATCTGTATATACAGTTTCTTCAAATCCTATTGTAGAAACCATCGCATCTTGATAATCATCAGAGCCTAAAGAAATGGTCATATTATCAATCCACTTTTGGATTTCAGCATTTCCTAGAGAAACAAATTCTGCTGCACCAGGAGTTGGCTTTGTATATAGTTTTGTTGACCATGGTGCTTGTGATGAATAATAAATAATATTATTTGTAGAACCACCATCACCTAATTGAATTGCAAGGGTAAGCTTATTAACAAAGAATGTGTCCATATTTGTTCTAGTATTTAAAATATAGTTCTTTGCATAAGTTCTGCCAACGAATGTAGATTCATCAAATACAGCAGCAACCATATAGCTTCCTGCATTCACAATATTCATAGGGATGAACTGTCTTGATTCATTATCATAATAGATTGTCTTTAATTGTGCTTCAATCTCTTGTGTATGATCTGTTTCAGCATCAATGAAGATAGGCTTTGGAGCAAGAACCTCACCATTAAAGGTTTGTACTAAATCCTTCCAAATGACATCAACAAGCTTTTGAGCACAATTTACACGATATTCTACTGTCGCATAGGACAAGAATGGTGTATTGTCGCTCTTCAACGCAGCATGTGAATCATAGGATGAATAATAGTTTGTTCCTTCTTCAATACCTAATACAACACGATATTTACCTGCATTCTTTTGATTTCCAGAGCATAATACCTCAGTATCATCTTCCAAAATCTCAAAGAAGGTCATATTTAACTCACCATCTGAAACGCAAGTATAAACGTCTTTTGCAAAATATTCAGGAGTATGTACATAACCATCATAAATCTTGCTATATTCATCTAATAAAAGTTCGAATTCAAAGTCTTCCAGATATTTCTTTAAGATTTCAACATAGAAATCACCAATTAGGTATGGATGATAGTTAGACATTTTAACCTTCTTCATACCTACTTTTTCACGAATATCAATTGCTGCAAATTCAAATCCAGTATCTAATGGATATACTCCAGCATTTGCACTATTTGTTTGAACAAAATATTGCTTCTGAACTTGTGGTGTAGTATTAAGGGTATGAATATCCAAAAGACCATCATCACCATGCATATCCGTATCAATAATTGCATTTGCTAGTGGAATAACAACTGGATCACCATTATAGGTTCTACGAATATCTGCAATTGAGCCTATAGGGAATTCAATCAAAATATCTCTTGGCTTTAATTCCACATACATCATTGCAAAGGATTCATGCCATCTATTTATATCCTCTTCATAATATACAACACAGTAATATTTACCAGCATCAACTAATTCATTAATACCTGACTTATAGATAGCACTATTTGCATCAAAGTTTTGATATAACGCAATGATTTCTTCTTCCTTAAATTCTGTTGCATCATAATATTTCATATGTGTTGCATCTGGAACAGGACCTGAAATATTTGTAAGTTCATATGAATTGATATGTGGCGTAGCATCATACTTTTCATGAAGTGTCTTAGTCGGATCTGCTTTCTTATGAAGATCGCTAATTGCAATCTGTAAATCAGCAGGTGTTATCTTTAATGTAGCACTTCCATAAGTATCCTCAAAGCCAGGAGCTGATACATAGTAGTCTACTGGATACTCACCAACAAACGTACGTCTTGGTGGTACTGTAGAGTATCTACCAGAATCATCCTTATAATATACATATGCACCACTATACTTAGCTGCAGGTACATTAATGTAAATGGTATGAGGAAGACCATCATATACATAATCTGTAATAATTTCTAGACTAGATAAATCAATTCTAGGGTTAATTATAGAAACAACTATATCAAAATCAACATCATAGTAGTCCTTAGCTGAAACTGGAACACCACCTATTGTTTTAATACGATTGTTTTCATCTTTTTCATAAATATCCCATTTCAACACCTTGACACTATTAATATAGTAATCATTCTTAACTGTTGAATAGAAATATTGACCACGTAATCCTGAAGATGTCTCTAATTCAGCATAGAACATATGATTTGGACTTAAGCCTGAATATGTAATTTCAACTAATTCTGTACCTTGATATTTTTCAGCAGTTCCTTGAAGGTCACCTAAAAGATGCCAATGGTCATCTCCAGGACACTGTTCAGAATTATCATAGTATACAGAATCGGTATGATTCCATTTTACATAGCCATCCTTAACTTCCATCTCTTCTTTGAAGCTAAATAGAACACTACGCTTAAGAATTTCTAAAGTAATAATATTTGTATCTAATACATAGTTAGGATTTGGTGTAGCCATCCATACATTGAAGTCATAAGTACCAACCTCAATTGGAGAAACACCACCAATAACCTCATACATTAAGGAAACACTGTCTGATGTTCCTGTTTCTGCTTTTGCATGTGGCTCTTTAATGTTTCCATCATAATATTGAGGAGTTTCCCATTCAACATGAATAGTACGAGGGATAATTTCAATAAATCCTGATACTTCTGCAGCACCTGTATTTCTAGTAGGTGCAATCTTAATTACTACATAGTAAAGACCAAGCTCTTGTGGAGCGCTAATTCTTTCCTCTGGAATATCCTGAGTTGGAATATTGCCTGGAGCATAGTGTGCAGTATACCAATAAGCTGTTCTAACACCATCTGCAACAGTATCAATTTCAATTTGACTTGTTTCAATTGGTGACTTGCTATATTCAAACTTTTGATCTTCCATATCTGCAAATGGATTTTCTAAGAATTGAATTTCTAATGGTGTATATGTAGTGAAGATAACTGGTTCATAGTTTTCTGCCACTATCTTTGCATAAACAGGATATTGACCAACATTCTTATATCCAGGGCCATCAATCCAGCCACTATCAGAAGCTGCAACGTTAGCATCAAGAGAATATAGAATTGTTAATTCTACAGTTCCTGTTGCATCTGTATACATAAATTTATTTGTAGTAGTATCTAAGGCTACAGAACATCCTGACTGATTTGTAGTAAGTCCAATATTATGATACTGTCCATCAAAGACAACAGTAACTGGAACAGTCTCTAAATACATTGGTTTACCAGTAATCTGAATTTGTCCAGGAATAATAAGTGTTTGATATCCTCTAGAACGGAATTTAATCTTAACTGGATACTTGCCAATTTCTGTATAAGAAGGAGCTACAGTAGTCCAGTTTTGACCATCATCAACTGAATATGTTACCTCATACCAGAATCCTTCTGTTTGAGAATTAATAAAGCTTGGTAAGAATCTACCACTTACAGAATGTGGATTTCCATCATAAACTCCACTGAAGAAGTTATATTCAAACGCTGTTGTAGGAAGCTCTTCTCCTGGTTCTGTAACATGTACAATAACAGTTACATTAACCTCTTCATAGTTTGGAGCTGTAATACGATAATGTACTGTATATTCTCCAACTTCCTTAAACATAGGTGCTTCTAATGTCTCACGACCACCATTTACACTATAGTAAACAGTTGCACTATACTTTGGATCAATGACTTCAATTTCATAGGTTTGGTTGCTACCATTATACTCAATTGTATAACGAGCATCATCCCCATCTCCATCATTCCAAGCTGGATCATCATAGACAATAGGTAATTCTTTTATATCAATAACAACATAATCTATAATTGTCTTGAAGTAATCAGCCTTAATCATATAGTAAATCTTATGTTGTCCTGGGGCAATACAAGGAGGACAGCTTACACTCCAAGCACTTGAATACTCGCTTAGAGGAGAGTCACTATAGTACACTTCATACTTTGGAGTAGGTGCTGGATAATAATTTGTAGGAGTAGGATATGTAACATTTACCTTAATAGAATGGTAAGCTGAATCATAAATATAATCCTTATATAAATGATCAGACTCATCTCTTTCAGTAATTAAAGTACCTAAATTATCCCTTACATTGTATTGGAATTGTAGAGGTCTAATTTCATATTCGCCTACCAAATTAACTCTATAGTTACGGCTTACATCTGTATAATCTCCTAAATATGTAACATTCCAATCTGCTGCCCAAACAAAATGATATGCAGCACTTGAATTTGCATAGTATTTTGCTGGAACAAAATCAGAAGTTTGAATGATACCTTGAAGACGATCACCACTCAATAAACCTTCACCAGGTACACTTGTAGCACCTAAATCAGTTAAAGTAGATAAATCAAGAGTATAAACTAAATTATCGAAATCTTTACCTGGAAGTGGCTTTGATACATCAATCGTAATATTACGTGGATATATCTCATAGCTAATCACTTGATCAAATGCATTAAAGAATTCTCCTTGAGGAACTATGATACGAACCTTATACTTACCAGCATCAACAGGTGGTTGATGAAGCTCTGTACCATATTGATCCATATAAATATAAGTAATATTTGGAACTTGATCCTCACCAATTTTAATAATCTTATCTAAAATGTCAACTGGTTCACGGTCATAATACTTACTTAGTTCCCCAATTTGAACATTACTTCTAACAGCTTTAATCCAAATATCATATTGAATTTCATCATAATGGCGGGCACTAAGTGTTACAGAGAATACATGATCTCCTAATTGAGTAAATGTAGGATCTTCACTAATTAATTCAGTACCATTACCCTTGTGATAAGTAACCTGATATCCAGGATATTTCTTTGCTAATACATCTAAGTCTTCTGCAGAGAAACGATATTCCTTACCATCTACTGCATATTCCCAATAATAGTAAGTACGTGTGCCAACAATATTTCCATTTTCGTCCTGTACATCTCTAGGTAGGAGTGTATAATCTCTATTAATGTATGTTGGATTCTTTATTGTTGGATAATCACCTGAATTTAATCCAATAAAGAAAGTTGGAACAAATTCATTGTAATTAATCTTAACACGTGCATCTACTACTACATCATAGCAATCATTTTCATTTTCCTCACCAAGAACAGGATTCCAAACTAAGAATGGCATTTCTTCCTTAGCGGTAAATGTAATTGAATGTGGTTGATCTGTATCCCAAGAATAATTAAAGCTAATATCTTGCCAGCTAATTACATATGAACTTGGAGATGCTTCAGCCTTAAAGCGGATTCCATCCTCTAAACTATGATAATTATAAGTTGATTTTACATCTGAGGAAGTTGCTAGCTTACCAACGAAACGTGAATTAGCACCTAAACCTGTAATGTAAGTACGGTCATTAATTGGACGATGTGTTCCATCACCCTTAGGCTCTGAGCCCCAAGACTTAGACCATTCGTTTTCGTATGGAGAAATCAAATATGCGTTATCACCAGATAAATCGATAGTAATTACAATTCTACCCTTAGATACACGATACCAACCCTCTACTGCCACAACTCTTTGTGTAGCGCCAAGGATTACCTCTGGAACAACCTTTTCACCATCTACATTTTCATAAAGTATAAAGTTAGCTTCATCTGCTAATCTAGCATAAACATGATAAGTATCTCTAACCTTTTCATAGGTGTAAATACCAGGGTTACTTATATGATATACATTAACCTGGCAATATGGAACATAATCACTTTCAGTACCATAGCGTTTAGCAATAGCACTAGGTGTAATTTCACCACCAATGTATGGATATAGATAGATGTCCTTACCATTCTTCTTTTCACCAGATAATTCAGCCAATTGATATACACCATTTACTGGCTGACTAGATTTAGCCCAAACGACCTCTACTTCCATCTTTTCAATTTCAACCCAGAAGCCAATAGTTAGTCTAAAGTTCTTTGTTACATCTACACCATTAATTGTTACACGCCATGGAGTAGACCAATACATATCTTCAGCAAAGTAGAAACCAGCATCTGCAGCATTTGTAGCAATAGTACCACTAAATACAGCAGTCGGATAGCTCTCTAGACCAGTCATTTGACCAGTTTGCCATTGATTGAATGTAAATTTATTTCTATCATATTCTTTTGTATAGTATAATCCTTCATTTGCAGAAGCACTTAAATAAATTTCTATTGGAAGAACTTGAAAATGAAGTGTAGTTGATCCAGTCAATTTAAGTGGATAATCCTCACCAAAAGAATTAATATACTTATTATAATAATCTAAGCTGTCATTGTTTACAGTTACAGTAACGTTAGCTGTACCAACATTAACATTATTTGTATATTTATAGTTTAAAATATCAACATCATATAAATATAATAATTCATCAACAGTTACACCTAAGCTTGGATTAACAAAGATTTCACCTGGTAATTGAATTTTAACAACAGGGACTATAACTGGATTGCCTTGATCATAAGATGCTGTTTCTAAGGCATACTCATCAAATGTATACTTAAATGTATCAATATTTAAGCATGGAGAGGTTGTACCAGCAGCATATTGCCAGTAATCCTTATAATATAATATACCTCCAGAAGTCCAGTTACGAGCATCCAAGCCTGTTCCATCAGCAATGCAATTTCCATCGCCATCTGCGCCAAAAGGAACCCAGCCTTTTATCTTCTGATATAATTCTGTCTTCTTATTTGCATATTCCAAAGAATCTTCAGGAATTTTAGGAGTTTGACTTTGAGCCCAATCATTTAATTCCTTATCAATCGCAGCCTTACTATCAGCATAAATTTTTGCAATCTCTGCCTTAGTATAATTTGTATAAATATCAACACGTTGACCTGTCTTAAATGGTTCACCAACAATCTTAGTTACACCCTTAGGTAAGATAATTCGTGTAATACCTGCTTGAGTAGTAATAGATTGAGCACCTGCTGCCCTATCTTCTGTAGTCATCATGCTTTCATCAATACCAACTACAGCAAGACCATTGTGAGTTGCAGGAATAGAAATCGTATCAAATAAGCCTAAATCATAAGCTGATTTTGTAATACCAGTTATATAATACTTCTTTTCTGTAAGAGAATAATAATAAGTAAATATATCTTCTCTTGCATCACTTAATACATAAACTGGATAATCACAGTTCCAGTTATTTACCCAAGTGTTAGGCCAATCTTCTTCAAAATCATATACATAGAAGAAGAAATTGTCATCACAGCCAATCCAACCATAAGGATTAATAACTAGAGTTTCCTGTGGAATTGTCATATAGTCCATACCTGTACAGCCTTGGAATGCACCAGTTTCTATTCTTAGAGGTACATTTTGTTCTGTTGCAGGGAACTCAAAGTGTCCTAAAGAACTACATTTTGCAAAACAGTAAGGTCCATAAGTATTTACTGTTTGGTTCAAAATTAAGCCTGTTTCTTGAGATAATCTAGAGCATCCATAGAATAATCCTTCTGGGATACTACTAATACCTGAAATATCAACACCAGGTAAACTAATACAATTTTGGAACATATAAGGTGTTACAACCTTGTTATGTGTAGGTAAAGTTACTTCCTCTAAATAAGAGCAGTTTGCAAATAAACCAGCACCAAAACTTAAATTTTCTGGAATAACTACCTTATCAATTTGTAAACAGTTTGCAAAAGCATAAGCTCCTACTGAAGTATAGCTTGTTAAATCTAATCTATTATCTGCATAAACATCATTATCTAGATATCCTACAGATGTACCAGCAAAGGCATAATTACCAATAGTTCTTACAGTACTAGGTATAAACCACTTCTGCTGCTCAGATGTACCAACCTTCTTCATTCTCTTTACAGTTTTACAATTATAGAACGCATAATTACCAACATGTGTATACGCTGCATTATCATAATGTAAATCTTCAAGCTTTGTACAATTTGCAAAGGCATAAGAACCTAAACCGATAATTCTTGCTTGATTAAAGTCAATTGTTGTAATAGATTTACAATCCTTAAAAGCATGTTCAAATATTTCATTTGATAAATCAGAAGGAGATCTATCGTCAGTACCTATTTCAACAATTTCCAAGCCATTTGGAATGTAATAAGTAGTATCATATTGATATGCAGCATATGAATTTCCATAATTACCTCTACCAAATATCCAACCCAATACATGATTACGTCCAGCATATCCACGTTCATTAATATTTTGACCGATATATGGAAGTTGAAGTGAAGTTAAACCAGTACATCCACCAAAAGAACCTTCTGCAATATTGCCTGGTATATTGGTGATGGATATATTCTTTAAACTATAAAAGCCTCTTAAAGAATAATAATCAAGTTCACTCTCGTTCGTAACAGTCAAGCTGACTAATTTACTAGGAATATATGGAGCATAAGACTCATAATATTTTTGAGAAGTATTTCTATAATGATCTGTTTGTTCACCAAAGCTAAACAACCACATCAATGAGTTTCTATAATCTACATCTCTCCACCACATATAAATAGTGTATGGATTTTTTCCTTGCAACTGCCCGACAATAGGAACAATAAGACTTGTCAAATTAGAAGTATTATAGAAAATTGCATTACCAAATTCGGTAGTAGCATTACTAAATTCTACAGTTTCAATTGTATAACAATTGTGGAATAAAGCACCTGCTGCCGTAGGCATATTCGTAACTTTAACATTCCTTAATGTATTTGGTACACGATAGTTAGAAATTCTTGTAGAGGTTGCCTCAATGAAAGAACCATTACCAGCAAACAATGCACCTAAATTTCCAGGAATAGATGAAATCGTTAAACTAACCAAGTTAGCACATTGATCAAAACAGCCAATCTCAATATTACCACCGACAGCTGGATTTACACTTATACTAACTAAAGATTTCAAGCCTTGGAATGCACCACGATATAGGTAAGTTTCCTTTTCAATTGTCAATTCTGTTAAAAGACTTGGAATAAAGAAAGACTTTGTTGTCAATTGACCATCTTTATTAACATAAGCTTGAGTTGCAGAATAGCAATTTGTAGAACCAGAGGAATCACCAAAAATCCAACCAAATAATCCATGTTGTTCTTTCTTACCACCAGATGAGCCAGAATTTTTAATATCATCTGTACAATTACTTGTACATCTTCCAGCATGTGCACCTACGAAAGGTAGAGTAGCTTTCTTTACACTTGTACAGCCATCATATGCACCATAGCCTATGCTTGTTACATTATTTGGAACATAAATAACATCAAAAGACTTACAACCTGCGAATGCATCAACGCCTATAGTCTCTAATGCAGTAGGCAAATCAAACTTTGTAACTGTGTTTTTATTGATTTGAACACCATCTACTGTCAAAATCAACTTTGAATCTTCTTCAAAATCTCCAGTAAATTTCAACTTCTTATCTACTGTTAAGTAGTTACCATTACAACTATAAACAGCAATTCTTGCTAATTTTTCACAACCCTTAAAAGCTCCATTACCTATACTTCTAACTGTACTAGGTATATAAATTTGCTCTAGGTTTACTGCAGAGCTGATAAAGCCTTCTGGAATTTCAAAAGAAGATGACACATAAGGTAAAATCAAACTCTTTAAAGTTTCACACTTATTGAAGGTTCCTACTCTCATAGAAATAGAACCACTCATTCTTAATTCGATTGATTCAAGACCTTGACTAGGTTCTTGTCCTGTCAGTGCATCTCCAAGATTACCACTCTCAGCAAAGGTGTAAGAACCAAATGAAAATACTGATCCTTGGGCAGTGATTTCTACATGTCTTGCAGAACATCCAACCATAGCATAATTACCTAATGCTGTTTCATCTGTAATTTTTAAATAATCAATCTTATCTGGAGCATTGAAATAGAAATATGTAGAGTTGTTTTGATTATCATCAATTTCTCTCCACTTTATTTGTCTTGGAGAATAATCAATACCTTCACTATTATCTGTATACCAATAATCCGTATCTCCTTGATTTAGTCTAGGGCTGAATATACCTGAGCTATTTAGTGGAATGGGTTTACCAAACATTGTAGCAAAAGAATCACTTGTTGGCTGATTTGGATGTAATACTTCCCATTGACTAACTTCAATTAATGTCATATTGATACCACGTGCTGAGGACCCACGTGATGTACCAATAAATGGCGTCTCAAAATACCCCAACTTAGAAAAACTGTTGAAGGAATATTCTGTAATATATTTAACTGACTTAGGTATAACTACTTTTTCTATCAAAGCAGCAGCTGTCAAAAAGCTATTTCCTGAGTTATGTGATCCGGATACAATAGGATTATTATATCCAATGCCAGAGAAGTCAATTCCGACAACATCATCAGAACCAACTTTACTTGGAATAACTAAAGCAGGATGATTACGAAGATAGGTATCCCATGCATTGCTATGAGCGGCAGCAATAGCTGGTAAGTCTATACCTATACACCACAGACCTGCCGTCGTATGATCTGGAGCATCAGCAGCAGTGCATGACTTGAAAAGCAAATAACCTTCGTCAATTGCTCCCATACTTTGATAATCTGCTTCTGTTTTCACTACCGTTCCACCAGGCGTGTCTTCTCTTGGTTTCATGGTCATATTTAATGCCAATGTTGCTGTTAAACAAACCACAGAGACAGCAGCAAAAACAATTGATAAAATTTTTGTTTTACCGAGTATTAATCCTTTCCATATTTTTTTCATATTACAAGTCCTCCTTGTCTTAATTTATTTACTCACTTTTTTACATCTATAATCATTTTAAAGCATATTAAAAACTTTTTGGGCATACTAGTCCATCTTTAATTATACTTTATTTTGTAAAGCAATTCAATAAACTTTTCACCAAAAATCGCATAAAATTGAATATTTTTACTAGTTTTGAGTTATTTTTCATTCAAAAAAATAGTTGTTTTCTAAAAACGCTTCCAAAACATACCAGTTTTTCAAAAAAAACTTTTACTTCTTTTTTGTTTGACACTTTCCTTCTAACCCCATCAAATGATTACGATTTTTTCCTTTTTTTGGCAATATAAAAGGCATGATACCATGCTAGATATCATGCCAATTATATTAAATTTACAAGAAGTTTTTCCTTAAGAAATAGATTCTTAAAACAATGTTCTAAACTCTATTTTTAACCCTAAGAAATACTAAGAAAATAAAGCTGTAATTGCAGTTCTATCTGCAGCAGTGATTTGACCATCACGGTTTACATCGGCTGCTCTAAATTGTTCATAAGTCAACTTAGGACTACCTGCTAGATGTCTTTGAATTGCTGTTTGATCAGCTGAATTTACAAGACCATTTCCATCAACATCACCTAATACAGATACATATACACTATCTTTAATATAGTTACCCTCTTTAAGTTGTAATCTAAATTTAGTTCCGATATATGTAGTCTTATATTGAGTATCTCTTACTGTAGCACCATTTGCATTTATTACTACAAATGATTGATTTTCTTTTAGCTTAAAGTTGCTTAAGAAGTCAGCTATTGTAGTCTTTGCAGCAACGTTATCAACAATAATTCTCTTAGATGCTGTGTAAATCTCATGCTCATCTGGTTCAAATGTTGTTGCTGAAGTTGCATTAACAAATGCATAAGTAGAGCCTTCAACAAAGTCTAATGTTGTCTTTTCAATTGTGAAGAAGACATCATGGAAGCTAGCAAAGTTGCCATCTGAACAAGCTACAACTCTAGCGATTGCATTCTTACCAATATTAATATTGTTTTCATATTCAAGTACATAATCTATGCCGTCTACTAAAATAATACCGTTATAGCTTACACTTACTTTTGGTGTGATTGCTTTACCAGTATATGGTTGGTCAGCAATTGTACCGAAGTCTGCATTATTAATATTTGCTTCTGTAACTGTCATTGTGATTGTCATATCTCCTGAATCAGTAACTTCAACATCACCATTTTCAGAAATGACTCTCCACTTGTAATTTTCCTTATCTAATAAGGATACTTGAATTTCGTATGTACCTACATTACGAACAGTCTTTATACTAGCTTCATAGAAAGCATTTACATTAATCATGATATCACGACCAGTAAATTCTCTTTCCATTACTGCTAATACATCAACAAGTTTATGAGAAATTGTAAATGTAGTTTGAGCACTTTCTGGATCGATAATGTAATCACCATAACCCTCAGTTACATTTGCAAATGCTGTATAAGTACCTCTTGCAATAGACTCACGATCTGTAGTAACTTCAATTGCAAGCTTATCAGCTATACCACCTACGAAGTAAGGAATTGGCTGTTGTGCTGTACCAGTATAAGTTAACTCTGTGTTTACCCAACCAATAGAAACCTTCTTTGGAGTGATTTCGAATGTTGCTTCTGCTTCTCCAGCAAAGAAGTTTTTACCTTCTGCCATAGATACCTTTACCTTATAGCTACCAACATGAATTGCAGATTCTACTTCTTGATATTCACCATCAACAAGCATATACCAAGTACAAGTTACATCACCTAAAGTGTTAGAACTATATAATGGTTCATGAACTGCAAATCCAGTATAAACACCTGATAAGGATTGAATAATATCTATTCTAGCAGCAGCTACCTTATTAATTGTTAAGGTTGCAGAGCCATCTACTTCATCATAATCTTCAAATAGTATCTTATAGAAGATTGTATAAGTACCACAATCTGTATAAGTGATTGGTGTATATTGATATAATTCACCATCTTTACTATATTGAACTGTGTAATTAGTGATATTCTTTTCTGGTCTTGGATCAATAGTATGAGCCTCACCATCATAATCTACTACAACATCTTTACAAGTTACTCCTACTTGTTCTGGCTTAATTAACACATCACAGAACGCATAGATTTCATAGTTGCCTGAAACATCTTCACCTGTTTCAATGTCTGTAATAATTACATAGTTTACATCGAAATCTGGTCCAAAGCCATATTGACCTGGATGCTCAGATGCAGTATAAATCTTACCTGAAATTGTAAAGCGAGAAGCTGAATCCTCAACTAGAGATGCACCAACGATATTTTCGAAGCCTGTATCACCTAATTGTTGCTTAATATATTCTTGCTTTAAGATAGTAAATATAGATGCATCTAATTCAAATTTAGTACCATCAAAATACTTCTGTTCATGAACATCAAAATTACCAACAAAGATATATGCTTTAATAATATTGATAGAATACATTGGAGAAGTAAATGCCTTGTAGCTTACAGTTTCTGAAACTTCAAATTGGATATAATATAGACCTGCATTTACTGGATTTGAAATAGGCTTCTTGTTTGCATCATAATAACGAACTTGAACCTTTCCATCACCAACAACTTCATATTGAATCTTTGCAGAGCTATCCTCACCCTTCAATGCATGAGTAACTGGCTGTCCATCATATACCTTAGAGAAGTCATATTTTTCACCAACTGTTATACCATAGTTATTTACGGTAATATTGCTCTCAGCTTTTGTGATTTCAAATTCTTCTGTATATTTTGTTGTCTTATAATTTCCAGATGTGTAAACTGTGATTTCTATTGTATAAGTTCCTGCATTAACAGGGTTAGACATTAGAGTTTCACCATCTTGATAGAATTCAATGTAGCATGGGAAGTTGAATAATGCATCACTTCTTAAAATGCCATTTACAGAAACTACTGGGAATACCTGAACCTTATCATAAGGCTTAGATAATTCTTCTTCAACAACAATTGTATATTCAGCACGATCAATTACAACACGTACTGTACCAATTACTGGTTCATGTGTAGGAACAAATCTACCATCTTCCTCATAATATCCTATCATAATACGATATGGAAGAGTATAAGTTCCTGCATCTACGAAGGCTTGAGTTTCATCAAACTCTTTAACAAGTTGCTCACCCTCACCTGGTTCAGTAATTACATTTAGTACTGGAGAAATAAGCTCTCCATCATATACCTTGTGATATACATACTCAGAACCAACAAGTTCAGCATCTATGAATTCATATTCAATTCTTGGTAGATATACTTCTAGATGTACACTGATTCTGATATTGTATGAGTCAGTAACATCACCTAAAGCAGATATAATAGATACCTCATCAACAAAGATGTCTGAAGCATCATTATATATACTACCACGAACACGCTTATAAGCTGGTAAACGATATTGTAGATAGAATTGATCACCTTCAGCTAAATTATTAGCTTCTGCAATCTCTTCAACGAAATCGTCTTCACCTACTAATATGTAATCATTATAGATAATTACATCTAGATTACGGGCAAAGATTGTGAATTCACAAGTGTTATTTACAACCTTGTAGTTCTTATATCCTTCTGGAAGTACTGCAGTTGCAACATACTTACCAGCAAGGATAGGTAGAATTCCATCTTCATAAGAAAGTTCTAGTGGAATGATATTATTATCTAGGTCAATTGTATAAGCTGTTGGCTCATGCTGTAGACCATCATAATAATAATTTTCTACATTCTCCCAGAATACAATTAATGCTGATTCTAGAATTTCAAATTCGAAACTCTTAGTTGTAGCAACATAGTATTCATTTTCATCCACAGATATTACTACTGTATACTTACCAACATTTACTGGACGATCAAGTAATAGATTACCTTCAGCGTCATAGTAAGTGAATGTTGCATTCTCTTCTGTAATTGGAAGAGGAGATACTACCGCAGGATTCTCCACAGGACTACCTGTATATGGTTGCTTAATATAATCTGCAAGAATTGCAAGTGGTCTTTCACTTCTTAAAATTTCATATTCAAATGTTCTTACAAATCCATAGTAATTCAATGAGTCTGCCACAACAATTTCAACTGTGTAGACACCAACTGACATTGCACTGAATACTTCTATATCATTTCTATAGAAATGAATTGTAGAAGGTACCGCAAATGGAGTAATCTCATAATCGAAACGTGTATTATATCCATCAAATACTCTACCTGTTGGATTTCCATTCTCATCCACTTCAACATCTAAGAATTCTAATTCAAGCTGAACCTTAGAAATTACAAAGTGAATTGTACCAGTTGTAGTTTCATAATTTGGAGCTGTAATGCTATAAGTGATTTCTGTATCAACAACATTTCTATATGAAGCAGGTTGTTTAGTTTTAATACCTTGAACTACATAATTTACAGTTGCTCCTTCAATAGCAGGTTCAACTATTGCATAATGTAATTCTTTATCGTAAGGAACAGAAATCTCCCATACACCATCAACAAGTGTAGCATCCTTAACTTCATGTTCAATTAATGGATTAGTAATATAAATTGCTAATGAATAACTAATATTGAAGTTATCTTTTACACTGTTTCCTAATGAATCTACGATATCAAAATCAACTACTTGAATGTGGTTAGGAACTCTTGTATAAGTACCAACAGTACTATTAAGTGTTTCTAAGTATCCAACAAAGCTCATACCCTCAGGTAATAGACTATTGAAATCTTCTAAATCCTTATGCCATGGATTATCACTTACAGGAACACGTTCAGTGTATTTAATTCTAATATCTGTAGCAATAATCTCATATTCTCTTGAATAGTAATTTAAGATGTAATTTGTAGCATTTTCTTTTAGATTGATTAAAACGATTTGTTTTCCAACAGATTTACCATCATAATCATCTGCAAATTCATATACAATTTCATATTGATCTGCAGCATCACCAGTAATCTTAAATTCAGGAACTACGATATCGCCTGTGTATTCTAATCTTAAAGAACCACTTTGAACATATAGCTGCTTAGGAGTAATTGCAAATTCATATTCCTTGCTAGCTGCTAAAGTATTTGCAGTTTCATCAACTGAAACAACTAATACATAGTTTCCAGCATCAACTGGATTACCATCAGCTAATGCTCTAACACCATTTTCGCCTACTAAATAATATGCATAAGATGGTTTAGTATCAGCATTTGTATTGACAGTTGGATTAACATATGGATTACCATCGTATTCCTTATCCTTTGCCTCATCATTAGATACAAGCGTAATTTCTGCTTCTGACTTTTCAATAGTAACTGTAATATCATATTCAATATCGAAGTTTTCTATATTCAACTTTAAGTCATCTAAAGTGATTGTACGACCTTCTGAATTAATGAATAATGTTTCATCAGCTAATGAATAAGTGTTTCCAGCAGTATTTGGTGTTACACCAAATGTGAAGGTATAAACAGCTTCTTTTTCGCCAATATTGAATGTTGTACTATAAGTATATAAATTGAATAAGCTGTAAGAATAAGTTTCATTGATTGTAATTTGAAGTGACTGTCTATCAATTACAAATGGAGCATATGCAATTGCACCTTCATAATTTTCATCGCCAGTAACTACAATTCTTACTAACCAACTTCCTGCATTTGCTGCTTCAGCATATCCAGTTAGACTATAATATCTTCCATCATAAACAACTGAACCAGAAGTATCACCAGCAGTTGTTTCCTTATGATAGCTAATTACAGCTTGGTTACTGCTTCCTGTTACACTATATTCAGGTGTAACATTATATCCATCATAGCCCTTAGATAACTCATCTCTATTTTCAATTTCAATAGAAGTTTGAGCTCTCTTAATTTGTAAAGTAATTGTACCAAGACGATCCTTGTAGCTTGGACAAGTAATCTTGAAGTAAACTTTATAAGTTCCAGCATTTGTGAAGCCATAATTTGTTGTAGCTTCGTTTGCAACTGGAGATGTCCAGATCTGACCATCTAAGCTGAATTGAATTTCTGCTATTGGATTGCCAGTAGTAATTTGAATATCATGAGCCTTAGAAGCATCATAAACATCTACAATTGTACCTGTTTCTATCTCAGCATCTTCAGTAATTGCTACATCACTTACATATTCTGCACCAGTTGTATCTGCTACAGTTGTACCAACTAATGATGGATAGATAACATGAAGAATACCACCTAGTACAAGTTGATAATTACTTGAATAATAATTTCCATCTTCTCTTAATTCTAGGACTTCATCATCAATGGTTCCTATAATGCTTAAGAATTCCTTATAAGTATACATGCCTTTTACATTAGGAACCTTCAAATCTAGAACGACATTGTGTCCATCATATTCACCATCAATGTGATATGATAATGAATCAACAGTTGGATCATAAATTAATTCAGTACCTGTCAAGTCAACGTTAACTGGCTCTTCAACGATTCTAATCTTCATTTCGTATACATCTTCTCTATATAATGGAGAACGATAGTCACGCCATTGATAATTATTCTCATCTCTTAGCTTAGCGTAAATTACATAGACACCAACTTCAATTCTTTCCTTGTCTCCTAATATAAATTCATAAATTGAATTGCGGAAGTTCTCTACCCATTCTTCTTCTGGAACATTGCCATCTAAATATGCAATCTTATTGATGCAGTCCTTTTCAGAATAATAATCAAATAGATTACTGATAGTAACATCAATGAAATTAAATCTATTAAAGATTAATTCATTTTGAACAATAGGTGTTGGAACAGTAATTAATTCAATAGTGAAGACATTCTTCTCATTGATTAATACATAATTTCTTGAAGTAGTTGAAGCAACAACTAGATAACTACCTGAAGAAACAAAATCAATCTCTGCTGATAAGAAGTTTGAATTACAAATGTAGGAGTAAATTGTTTCTCCACGAAGCATAATGTCAACATTAAGTGGACATAGAACATAAGGGTCATAGCCTGCCTTTAAGGTTACTGAAGCAATAGGTAAGCTGAATCTATGATTTTGATCATATTCAGTACTCATTCTTGCCCATGAAACCATGACAGTCTTAGGAGTGATTGTTATGTTCATATTGAATGTAACATAATAGTTACTTGTTATATCAATACCACCCTTAGTGATTGTATATGCTTCACCCCAAGTAAATTGAGTTTCTGCATCTGTGTATGCGATAATATCGCCTGTTTCTTCATCAACTAATACTTCTGACTTAGTTGGGTTAAGAGCATTTAGACGCATATCACCATTAAATGCTTCACCAACAGTAGCAAAGTTTCTAATATCAACAGTTGAATTATTGCTTGACCAGTCAGTGTTTTCCCAAATTTCTCCTTCTTCAAAGACTTGCTCATCAGTTACACTGACAATCAATTCTCTTCTAATAATCTTGAAGGAAATCTTTGCACCATCCTCTAGATATCCAAAGCCCCAATCATAGTTCATAACATCTGAACACCATAGGTCAGCATCAACATCTAGACTAGCTACTGGTTTATTAGTAAATATTGTTGTGTTATTAGTAAATACATATACCCATGCATTAGAGATAACCTCACCCTGTTCATTATAAGAAACATTTTCATTGTTCCAATAGTATGAACGGAAGTCACCATATACAGTTGCTGTAGTTAATGCATAGTCTGGAAGCACTGCATTACCAACACGTACTGTATTTGGATTATTTTCATCAAATTCAATTACAGGATTTGGTTTAAATTCTTCTCCACCATAGATAATATAGTATTCATCAGTATCCTCATCATATTCTAAGCCAGCTAAAGAGTCTTGATCTAAGCTAATCTTTGTTGAGCTTAATAAGATTTGGAATACAGTTCTATCGCCAAGAGTCCATGTCTTACCATCACCATAGTAAACAAGACCTTGCTTCATCCAACGTACTTCATCACCGATATAGTTATTTTCTTGTGAAATACCTAATTCTTTTTCGCCATCTGTAATAATTGTTTCAGAAGATCTACATACAAATACTTGGAATCCAGGAACTAAACTACCATCAATAATATTATCACCAATCTTAGAAACATTTCTTGCAATCATAATACCATTCATTATGAATTTATCTGGTGTAATATTATCATTTGGATACTTACTACTGAATTCTTCATAGTAAGCTTGAATGTTCTTAGAGTATTCGATGAATGCTTCATCCGTAATTTCTACAATAGGACGTAAATTCTTCATTTCAGGAATACGTAAGATAAATCTACCTGTACCTAATTCACGATGAGTTAATACATGTTCAGGCATATTCTCAGTATATCCTGTGATACGGAAGGTTCTATTGTCATAATCATAATCATATGTAAAGATATCAGCAAACTCTTCATAGATTACCATATACTTAGTATGCCATCTCTTAGGAACAGGAATTTGTTTACCAGTTACCCATCCCTCAGGGAATGCATCACCATTCACATCATAGCTTGCTGTAATGAAGAACTCTTCGTTTTCTGCAGGGTTTTCATACATATTTTCAAATACTGCTTCGTGAAGGATAATTGCAGGTTTTGGCATATCAATATATCTTAAGTTGATTCCACCGCTAAATGCAGCAGTTTCAATTTCTTTAATATGATATGGTAACTTAACATCATATACAGTTGTTAAGCCAGACATAGCACCATTCGTTATCTTATCAAAATTATCAAAGAACTCAATCTTAGCTAATCCCTCTGGAATATAGAATGTTTCACCATAAATGGTTGAACCATTTTCCTCATAGGTTGGAGTTTGGCCAAATTCATTTAAGAATGGAATTCTTTCTGTATGACCAGCTGGGTCATTTAAAGAAGCCTCAACATATCTTTCCATGAATTGATGAACCATAACACCCTTATCATAAGGAGTTCTACCAAAGATATAGCCGAATAGAGACTCTGAACCAGATTGTGTGCTATAAGCATCTGTATCTGGAGCATTTGTTCCAATGAATGGAAGTTTTAGCTTTAATAGATCTCCACAACCTGTTAATGCAGAATATCCAATCTTCTTAACGGTTGTAGGAATAGTTAATTCTTTGAAATCATTATAACCTAATGCATAAGAATCAATTGTCTCAACACTTGCTGGAATATCAAGAGTCTTAAGGCTTGCACCATAGAATGCATAGGATGCAATTGTTTCAACTGTTTCTGGAATTGTAATTTCTGTTAATGATTCACAATTCATAAACATTTCTTCACTAATGATATCTACTGTAGTAGCATCATGGAAGACAACTGTATCTAAGCTGATACAATCCTTAAACATTGCTTTACCATTAACATCATTTAGCATAGTTGCTGATACTAAATCAACACAATGCTCAAATACAGATTCTCCAACTGTTGTTACACTTGCTGGAACCACAATTGTTTCTAAGCCCGTATTCTTAAATGCTTTATTTCCTAAACTTGTAATCTCATCATGTAATACAAATGCATTTGTACCATCACAATATTTCAAAGATGTACAGTTTTCAAAAGTTGAATCCTTAATTTCAGTAATATCATTACCTTCAAAGGTTACTGTCTCAAGATCATAACAATTCATAAATGCTTCAGCACCTAATTCAGCAACAGTTTCAGGTAAGATTACAGATAATAATCCTGTATTCTTAAATGCCTTATCCTTTATTTGAGAAAGGATAATTCCAACCTTCGCTGTAGCACCTAATTCACTGAATGTAACATTTTCAAGCATTGTTAAGTTTTGGAATGCACCATAGCCAATTATATCTACTGTATTTAGAAGAGTAACACTCTTTAATCCAAATGGTAGATAGAAACCATAAGCACTTAAGATGTCAACAGACTTTGAATTCTTATCACGTACTGTTGCCTTTACACGAGACTTGTCTGAATGATTTTGATATACAAGTAGCATATCATCTTCTACATTATGTCCAAAGATATAACCGAATAAGCTTTCAATTGAATCGCCTCTATAAGCATGAGCACCAACAAATGGTAATCCCATAGTTTCAATTGCAGCACATCCACCAAAGGCACCATAGCCAATAGATGTAATATTTGCTGCTACCTCTACAGATACTAAATCATTATTATTGTAGAACATATATTCTCCAATAACTGTATTTCTTAGATCCTCATATAGAATATCTGTAATACCACTATTAGCAAATACATGTGTTCCAACTCTAATAATTGACTCAGGAATCATAATATGGGTCAAGCTAGAAGCCGTGTCAAACATATGATTACTTAATTCATAGTTATGTAACTCTAAATATGTAAGACTTGTATTATTAGCAAATGCATAATCTCCTGTGAATGAAAGTTCAGCTGTGTCATCACCTACACTAGATGGAATAATTACTGACTTTAAGGAAGTACAATATCTAAATGCCTCATCACCAATTCCATATAGAACAGGATTATCCATATCTTCTGTTAAAGTTAATTTTTCCATACCAGTACATTCATAGAATGCACGATCATAGATATGCTCTGTTGAACTGATATGTAGACTCTTCATTGATGTACATCTTTCAAATGCTGAATCTCCAATAGACTTTATTGTTTCAGGAATACGAACTGTATATTCTGAATTAGAGTTCATTTCATTTAATGAAGTACATCTATAGAATGTTTTATCCTGAATAGCAGTCAATAACACATTATCATAATCTTCAAAGTTAGCATAAGCCAATTTGCTGTCATCAGCAAATGCGCCTTCACCTAGATATTCAAGAGCTTGTGGAAGTGTAAATCCTTTCAAACTAATACATCTAGAGAATGCATAATCACCAATGTAAGCAAGTAATTTTGCAACAATATCATCACCATAGTAAACATTTTCCAATTTATTCATACCATAGAATGCATATGCATCGATACGTCTAATATTTGATGGTAAAGTTACCGTTTTAATAGAATCAATATCATAGAATGCACCATAGTGAATAATTTGAGAATTTGTAATCACTACATGTTGTAAAGACGTTGGAATATACGCGTTATATGTTCCAACCTCACTATAATGTTGAGTTACAGGAACAATTTTATTTTTCAATTCCGCAACAATAGAAGTTGAACCAAATACCCATCCTAAGATTGTTTCTTCACTGTGAGCACTTTCTTCTACTGGTATTCTCTGCTTACCAACAAATGGTATAGTTAAGGTTTGTAGCTTAGTACATCCACCAAAGGCAGCATTGCCTATAGTTTGAAGATGTTCAACATTCTTAATACCAACAATAATTTCTGTTATAGATTCACAGTTGAAGAATGCCTTAGCACCAATATTTTCTACTGAATCCCAAACATTTACTATTTGTGGATTAGCTGTAGTATTCGTTGCTAGAGTATCTAAGCTGTAAGCATTGTAGAATGTACCTTCGAAGATATCCTTTATTGTACTACCACCATATACAACCATAGGTAATGCTTGTGCATCTTTGAATGCATAGGCACCTAAGTAGGTAGTAGAGCTTGGAATTTCAAAATATCCTAATTCAGTATATTCTGCAGGATCTAATTCTTTCTTACCTAAGCTTAAGCAATTTGCAAATGCATAATCACCAATAGATGCAAATCTTCCTGATGTTGCATCATCAGCAACACGCTCTTCACTTAATGTAATTGTAGTTAAACCTGAACAGTTACTGAATGCACCATATCCAATTGCCTTATCATTTGTTACATGAACAATCTTTAAAGCAGTTGGGATATAGAATGTTTCTGTTGAATTTGAACCAATCATTTGTTCAGTTGCAACAACATATGCACCTTGTTCTGATACGGCATCACTATATTTAGACTTAGTACCAAAGATATAGCCTAATACAGCATTTCTACCATCAGCTGTGTATGCATGCTCACCAACAAATGGAATCCAAATTTCAACTAGACTAATACAGTCTCCTAATGCACCTTCACCAATATGTTCAACATCATCAGGAATATGAATAGAGGTTAATCTTGGACAGTTATAGAACTGATAATCACCAAGAACCTTATTGTAAATATTTACCTTAGATAGTTTTTCATTATTTGCAAAGGCATATTCATCGATTCTTGTTACACAAGCAGGGATTGTTACTTCTGCAAGTTTTGGATACTCATAGACATTTTCATATCTGAAATCTTCAGGGAAATTATCTAAGTTATCAAACATATGAGCACCAATCCAATGGTTGCGAATCACTAAATCAGATAAGCTATCTGTACCTGCAAATACATACTCACCTACATTTCCATCATCTGTAGTACCTACAAACTCTGGAATTTCAAGATAAGTAATTGCATTACAGTTGTTGAATGCATAATCATTCAATGCAACAACATGAGAAGGAATAATAACTCTTTCTTCATTTGAATTGAATTGATTTAATACAACATTATTTTCAAATGCATGCTCTCCAATAGTAGTTAATGAGTTGTTCATATCGCCAACTACAGTAGTCAACTTACTGATATGTTCTTCATTATCATTATAGAATGCATAGCCTTCAATTACTTTCAAGTTGCTTGGAAGAGTAATTGTTGTAATTGTATCAACATTATAGAAAGTACCATAATGGATTACTTCTGTATTTGTTAATACCATATCTGTTAATGTTGTTGGAATATATGCATCGATATATTGAGTTGCATTATAGTATTGTCTTACTTCCTTCATACCTTCTTGAGCTTCAGAAGTAAATCCAAATAAGTAACCTAATACCTTATTAGAACCATCATATGTAAGTGCCTTATCTGTATAATCACAAGGATGAGTATTCACATTACCTACAAATGGAATTGTTAAACTATTTAGGTTGATACATCTACCAAATACCTTATAACCAATCTGTTCTACATTTTCAGGTACTACAATAGTTGTAGCACTTGAACAATTATAGAATGCAACAGTACCTAGGCTAGTTACAGTATCTAATATTGTAATACTATTATCATCACCAATTTCTAGACCATTTTCATTTAAATAAGTCATAGTAGTTAGAGATGTACAATCATAGAATACACCTTCATTAATTGCTTCAAGTTCTCTTGTCTTAAATAATACATTATCTAATACAGAACACTTTTCAAACGCATAATTACCGATTTCTTCTACTTCCTCTGTAATAATGATAGTAGGTAAAGAAGTACAATTCTTGAATGCATTTTCTTTAATTACTTGTGTTGTAACAGGGAATTGGTTGATGTAGCTTCCATCTGCCTTTGTTGTACCATCAGTTACTGTTGTTAGAGATGTACAGTTTTCAAATGCAGATACACCTACTCTAATAAATGGTACTTGATCACCTTCATCTGTTATTACTGGATGAGGCGCATAACCATAACCTTCAGGAAGAATTACAGTTTCTAATTTTGTCACATTAATAAATGCATAATCAACTACCATTAGAACATCTGTAAGTGTAACCTTTGTTAACTTAGTAGGTACTAAGTAGGTTCTAGTATTCTGTTTAACTTCATAGAAGGCACTAGGTGTATTAATTGTATGTCCAGTGACTACACCACCGAAAATCCAACCAAAGGTTGTTGCATTATTATTATGTGTAATCTCTCTACCTTGACCAACAAATGGTAAAGTCATTTCAGCAAGATTATGACATCCACCGAAAGCCGCATAATCAATAGTTACTACATTCTTTGGTACTGTGATTTCATCCAAATCAATACAATTGTAGAATGCATAGGATTCAACATATAGAACACTTGTTGGGAAGTTGAATTCATTTAACTCAATACAATTATAGAAGACACCTTCTGATAATGTATCAATATTATTTCCTTCAAAAATTGCTTCTTGTAATTCTACACAATTTCTAAATGCATAACGTTCTACAGTTTCAATTGCCTCAGGGAAAATCATATAAGGTAATTTTACACAATCATTAAATGCATACTCACAAATTGTTGTAATTGTTTCTGGTAAATCAATTTCATCTACCGTTAAATCTGAATTTGTATTTACAACACGTACTAGCTCACTACAGCTATCAAAAGCATGTGCTCCGATTTCTGTGAAGGCTTGTTCTTTACCTGAAACAGAATGATATCCTTCATCTGGTAATACAATAGTTTGTAATTTATTAACATTTGCAAAGCCATAAGCACGAATATCACAATCATCTGTCACAGTAACCTTAGCAAGCTTAGTAGGAATATAGTAAGCACTAGCATTTTGGTTAGCAACATATAGGCTTGTATAATTTTGAATATTTGTAAAGTTATTTAATTCACCTAATTCAGTAACATAATATCCGAAGATATATCCAAATGTTTCATCAGTAGGTTCTCCATTCTTAGGAGCAGCTGTTCTAGTTGCACCAATAAATGGAAGAGTAAGTTCAGTTAATTCAATACATCCACCAAAAATACCAGACTCTAAAGACTCAATATGCTCACCAACAATAAAGTTAGGTAAAGACTTACAGTTAAACAATGCTTGTTCACTAATCTTTGTTACACTTTGTGGGAACTGTTGTTTAAGAGTATTTCCATTTGTATCTACACTATTTACTGTTGTTAAAGATGTACAGTTATAGAATAGACGGTCAGAAATCTCTTCTAATACATTTGTTTCAAAGTTTACAGTACCTAAAGAAGTACAATTCTTGAATGCTTCTAGTAAAATTGTTTCTACATTAGAAGGAATTGTAATTTCTAATAATCCTGTACAATTCTCAAATGCATGTTCCTTAATCTTAACTAAATTATCTGGAAGATAAACATTTGTCAATTGAGAAACATTGATAAATGCAAATGCACCAATTGTTTCTGCATTAGTTAAGGTTACAGTCTTTAATTTCTTAGGAATATAGAATGCATAACGATTGAAGTCACTATCATTTTGGGTAACAACATTGTACTCAGGATAACTATTAGAATTTGAAGTATATAGGATAGGGAAGTTAGTTCTCTTTTCACCAAAAATCCATCCAAATAATTCTTCTTTTTCTGTCTTATTCTCAGTATAAGCACGTTTACCTACAAATGGTAGAGTGATATTTTCAATATTGATACATCCACCAAATGCACCATAGCCAATTTCTTCTACTAATTCATGAACTTCAACATCAGTTACCATTTCATTCTTACAATTGTAGAATGCATAGTCACCAATCACACGAATTGTAGGTAAAATTTTTAATTCTTCTAAGCTATAGCAGTTATAGAATGTACCTTCAGAAATTGAAGTTAACTTATAATCTTCTTGTCCTGCAGTCTGAGGATTATATGTGATTGTCTTCATAGACAAGCAGTCCTTGAATGCATATCTTTCAATTGAACCAACAGACTTAGGAATATTGATACTAGCTAGTAAATTACAATTATCAAATGCATATTCCTTAATTTCTAGTAATCCTTCTGGAAGGATAATTGTATCTAGCTTAGTCTCCTCATCATCACTATGAACATCTACATTAACAAATGCATACTCACCTATAATTGTGCTATCTGTAATTTCAACAGATGCTAATCCCTTAGGTAAATAGAATGGATATTGAGGATTTAATGTAGTTGTTGAATCTACATCCACATTTACTTTCTGTTGAGCTGAAAGTGGACCATAGTTTTGAGTAATCAAATACATAGGTTCTTTTGCATCATCCTTATGACCGAAGATATATCCGAATAAATGTTCAAACTTATTAGCATCTGCATCATAAGCATGTTTACCAGTAAATGGCAACTTCATAGATGTAATATTATTAGATGCACCAAATGCACCATAGCCAATGGTTGTAATATTATTAGGAATTTCAACAGTATTTAAGGAATCGCAATTGAAGAACATATATTCTCCAATTAAGTGATTATTTAAATTCAATTCACTTAATTTTTCACAATTTGCGAATGCATGTGTACCAATAGTATCTACATATTCAGGAATATTAATTTCCTCTAATGTATTACAGCTATCAAACATATGATCACCAAGAATTGTATTCTCAATGATAATGGTATCTAATTGATTATTGTATGCAAATACATAATCGCCAATTTGTGTTGCATCAGATAGACTGACAGGTAATGTAACTCTATCAATTCTATCCATTTCTGCAAATGCATAGTTACCAACTGATGTTACATCTTCAATAATAATCTCATTAATTAGTCCATCACTATTGATTGTCTTAACACCATCAGCATCATAGAACGCATAGTCACCAACTTCTGTAACAGCATCCCAAGAAATCTTAGCAATTTGTACATCCATTAATGAACCGAATCCTATTGCAGTTGCATCTGTAATATGTAATTTTTGTAAGCTTGATGGAATATAGAATGCAAATCCACCATTATTCTTAACACCAGAAGCTGAAATAGTTTCTGTAGTACAGATATCGTTTCTACATACAGGAACTGTCTTAGATACAGCACCTAATGTATAAGTTTGATATGCAACATATGAACCAGTATTTTGAATATGGCCAAAGATATAACCAAATAATCCTTCGAATGAATCAGCAGCAGATGCACTCTTACCAATAAATGGTAATGTCATACTTGCAAGCTTATTGCAGCCACCAAATGCACCATAGCCAATTTCTTCTAGATTATCATGATACATTACACCGTTGTTATTTTGATTATATTCTACTCCAACATTTTCTAAGCGTAAGCACTTGTAGAACATATAGTTGCCAATAATAGCATTCTGTACATCTACTCTAACCAAACTATCACACTCAGCAAATGCAAAGTTACCAACTGTAGTAATTTGAGAAGGAATAGTTACTTCCTCTAATGTATCACAGTTGTCAAACATATGTGCACCAATTAAAGTGTTTTCTAAAATGATATCTTGAATCTTTGCACTACTTGCAAATGCATGTGTTGCAATAGTTTCAATACCATCATGAATTGTAACAATTGTTCCACCTGTATTATAGAAAGAATATTCACCTAATGATGTAATATGATCATCAAACTTAATTCCATAAGAGTTATTTACAAATCCCTTATTATATTCAAGATTATCATAACCCCAAACAAGATTTGCTAAAGAACTACAATGTCTAAATACACTATTTGACATAGAAGTAAGCATATCTACTTCTGTGTCTTCAAAAATCCACTTATTGCCCATATCATTTGTAGGAAGTGTTGAAGTTCCCATAAATAATACAGTTTCTAATGCCTTACAGTTTGCAAATGCATAGTTTCCAATAGTGCTTGTGTATGTAGGAATTCTTAGATATTGAATTGTATTCTCATCAAATAATTCCTCATTAACAACACGGAAGTATACTACTTGTTCACCATAAGCAACCTGTAGATCATATAATGTTGTATATTTTCTAGAAGGCTCATAAATGTATTCTATACCATCTTCAACATGAACATCAGTTACAACATCCTTAGTCTTTTCTTGTGCAGCAAGTAAAGCCTCTAAAGATTCATAAGCTGTTTCAGTAGTTTCATAGAACTTGTATGTACCATCAGATTGTTCAACCTGAACATATTCAGAAACAGATGGTGTTTCTTCACCTGGATTCAAGACAATCTCAGGACCTCTAACATGATACTTTTCATCTACTACATCAACATAAGTAAATACTCGATATGCAGCAGCTAATTCAATTAAATTATTATATCTAGCATAGTAATCATAATGATTTACAATAGTACCAGCTACACCATTTTCATTATCATGGTTACGATAATGTGCACCCTTAAGCTTTAGACAATTTGCGAAAGCATATGCACCAATTGTTGTAAATGGTAACTTTTGTCCATTAAGTACTCTATACTCAGGTAAAATAACACATTCAAGAGATTCGCATCCTTCAAATGCACCCATACTAATTTGAGTATCATTTGTTATTTCAACCTTCTTCAAGGTCTTTGGAATATAGTATGCTCTTGTTTGAGTTGTACTATAATGCTGTTCAACCTTATAAGTTCCTTCAACTGGAGAACCATCTGCTTCTGTGATAGAACCAAATAGATATCCTAAATGCTTATCTGTTGCAGACAATCCTGCTCTATCATTATAGTTCTTACCTACGAATGGTAATACTAACTCTTCCATAGCAGTACATCCAGCAAATGCACCTTCACCAATATTGATAATCTTAGAAAGAATAGTTACCTTTCTTAGCTTAGTACTATCTGCAAACTGATATGGAGAAATGATACCATTCTTGATGATAATTTCAACTAAATCAGTTCCTTGGAATGCACCATCACCAATACTAATATTAGACTCTGGTAAATCAACACTGTTAATACCACTCATATAGAATGCATACATACCAATATAT
Organism: uncultured Mollicutes bacterium; assembly: GCA_947174785.1. Lineage (GTDB taxonomy): Bacteria > Bacillota_I > Bacilli_A > Acholeplasmatales > Anaeroplasmataceae > Pelethenecus. The sequence goes on along the minus strand of CAMWKG010000003.1, from coordinate 31,555 downwards.
ACATTACCCTTTGGAACATGGAAGGTTTCAACGTTCTTATTGAACATAAATGCACCATGTCCGATTACATCACAGTCATCTGAAATGTAGATTTGCTTTAAGCAGTTAGGAATACGGAATGTGAAGAATCCATTTTCATCTACACCTTGATCCTTCTTACATTCTGATGTAAATGGAATTTCATCAGCAGTAAGATTTCCTGTCTTAGTAGTCATGTAATAGCATTGCTTAACAATGTATTCTGTATCTGTCTGTTGATATTCTAATGTATCAGCATTTTCAAGAGTTTCACCGAAAATCCAACCGAATAAATATTCTTTACCCATTGAATTTTGAACTGCTGTATAAGTTTCACCATCAGAGTTAAGACTTGTTGTAACAGTTAATCTTTGCTTACCGGCAAATGGAATACGCATAGATAGTAAGCTCATACATGCATCAAATGCACCATAGCCAACCTCTTCAATGTTATCAGGAATGTTCATTACCTTAATGCCATAGCAATGTCTGAACATACCAGTACCAATTACCTTATTTTCTAGCTTAATAGAACACTTCTTATAAACAGAATCAGTTGCTCTTCCATCCTCACCATTTTCCCAAATTAACTTATCATCTAAGAAGTCATCATCGCCATAATCCTTTGTACCTAAACCAGTACAATATTCAAATGCATAATCTTCTACAGTTTCAATTGTATTTGGAATAGTTAAATGCTCTAAGCCAGTACAATGGCTAAACATACATTCTCCTATAATAGCATTCTGGAAGTCAATTTCCCTTAAGCCAGTACAATATGCAAAGATATATGAACCAATCTCTGTTCCATTGCCAACAGATTGTGGAATTACCAAAGATACGATTGAGCTACAGCCATCAAATGCATGATCCTTAATTTCAGTTAAGCCATCATGGATATTGATAACCTTTGCATCATTTGCATTCATAGATACTAAGGAAGTACAGTTATGGAATGCATAATTATGAATACTTGTTACAGTATCTGAATCAAATGTGGTAAGCATTGATACATTTTCAAATGCATAATCTGCAATAGTTGTATCTAATGTTACAGTAACTTTAACTAATGCTGTAGGAATACGGAATAGATTAGTGTCACTATATACATCTGTTAAACCATCTAGCTCAGCATTTGTATTTGCAGCGATAAATGACTTAAGTTCTGTTTCAGTCATCATAACTGGAGTTCCTAAAGTCTCATCTAAACCATTTTCATAAGAGTAAGCAACACTCTTACCAGCTGGAGTAAAGTTCTTTACTTCTGTTGCAATTGAACCATCTAAATTTGTTTCTCTATTAGATCCATCACCAAAGATATATCCATATAGATTTTCAAATCTGTCATGTCCAACTTGATATTGATAAGAACCGACAAATGGTAATGACATAGCTGTTAAGCCAGTACATTGACCAAATGCAGCATAACCAATCTTAGTAACCGTATTTGGAACAACGACTTCTGTTAAGCTACGACATCCATAGAACGCATCATCGTCAATTGTTGCTACGCTTTCTGGGAATTCAATTGAACTCAAGGAAATACAATTTTCAAATGCGTAACGTCCTACTGTCTTAATTGTTTCTGGAATAATAAATCCATCTAACTTATAACAGTTTCTAAATGTTCCACGATTAATAATTTGTAATAATTTTTGTTGATCAGCCTTAGCTGCTTCAATTGTTGCAGTTAACATACTAATATTATTATTAAATGCATATTGACCGATTTCATATACGTTTCCAGGAACAACAATTCCAAGTAATGAAGTACATCCATCGAATGCATAAGGCATAATCACTTCTAATGATTCTGGAAGTAATACACTTTCTAATGTAGTACAATCCATGAAAGCACCAAAGCCAATTGTTGTATCACCTGTTAAGATAACATGCTTTAATGATGTTGGAATATAGAAATCATAGTATTGAGTTCCATTGTATGTTTGATGAGCTCTAGTTAATGAGTTATCATCAAATACAACATCCTTCTTACTTTGTTCTCTTAATTCTGCCAATCTTGTAGCATCTCTATCTAAACGGCTGATTGCAACAGCTCTTAACTGAGCAATATCTGTAATAACTCCTTCAAATTCTTCTCTTAATTGTGGAATTAATATTTCCTCAATTTCTTTTTCGTATAGAGTCTTATAGATTGCCTCAGCTAAAACCTCAATAGAATCTAATTCTTCACCGAAGATCCATCCAAATAGAGATTCTTTAGAATCACCCTCATATGCATGCTTACCAACAAATGGAATATAGATTGTATCAAGAGTATCACAAGAACCAAATGCACCATAATTAATTTCCTTCATTGCATTTGTCTTGTTATTTGTAGTATCTACAGTTTCTAAACCATCACAGTCATAGAACATATGCTCACCAATAACATCATTTAAGAAGGTTATATTCTTTAAGTTGTCATTATTAGCAAATGCATATGGACGAATTGCTGTATAGCTTGCGCTTGCAGAAACACTAGAATTAATTGTTAAATTTGTAAGAGCAGAATCTTGTGTCTCAAATTCATCTTGAGCAAACATATATGCACCAATTAAATTATTCAAGAAGTCAACATTTTCAACACTTGAACTATTAGCAAATACATGAGTACCTAAGTTTTCTGAATTAGCTCTATCAATAGATTCAGGAATAATAACATTTACAATATTATCACAGTTGTAGAATGCATAATTTCCAACATAGTATACTGAATCACCAAAGTGAATTGCAGAAGCAATTGGATCTTCAGAATAGCTTAATTTAACATCAGATGTATAATTGATATTTTCAATTCCACTATTCATGAATGCATAATCTAGGATTCTTTCTACAGTTGTAAAGTTAACATTTCTTAGCATTGATGTATTCATAAATGCACCAACACCAATTGTTGAATCTACTAAAATATTAACTGTAGCTAACTTAGAAGGAATATAGAATGTGTAATTATGTACACCATTATCATAAGACTGAACGATATCAATAATACCATATACTCTCTTTTGATCATCTGTTAAATCAGCAATTTGTTCAGCATAGTCAATTAAGTAATCAGCATATGCCTCATCAAATTCTTCAAGAACAAGATAATTTCCTTCTTCATCCTTATCAAGTGTTAATAATTCCTCACCGAAAATATAACCATATAAGGATTCCTTACAGTTAGTTGCAAAACGATGTGCACCAACAAATGGAATAGAAAGCTCAGTTAACTCTAAACATCTACCAAATGCTGCATAACCAATCTTAGATACATATTCTGTACAATCAACATTCACTAATGAGTAATCGAAATAGAACATGTAATCAGAAATTTCAATACCATCACGAATATTTGCAGCATCCTTAAATACGATATTAGATAATTCCTTATCATATGCAAATGCATATGTTCCTATAGAACGTACATTCTTTGGAATAATTAAGTTTTCTAAAGAAATACATCTTGCAAAGCCATAGTGACCAATCTTATTGATGACTGTTTCAAAATCAAAGGCATTCTCTAATACTGATGTTGAATCAAATCCATCTTGAGTTAGAGTACCATGGTTTGCATTTACAAGGTCAAGACATCCATAGAAGCCATAGTCCTTAACCTCAACAATTTGTTCGAACCAAACATTTTCAATTTGTTTTAAGTTCATCATAGCTCCTGTTCCAATAATAGTTTCCTTAATCTTGTTATTATTTATAATCTTAACATTTCTTAAGGATCTTGGAATATAGAAGTCATAGTAAGTTCCTGTAGGAATAGTTTCTTCTTCATCTATAACTGATTCAACATGCTTAAATCCTTGACGAACAAGAATACTCTTCTCATTTTCTTCACTATCTTGATCTTCATCGTATGGATTTAAAGTATCAACTAAATAGCTGTCTTTAATCATACCATGATTATTCTTAGGATCTTCACCAAAAATCCAACCAAATAAAGACTCTTTAGAATCACCTGTATAAACATGAGATCCAACAAATGGAACAATTATTGTTTCTAAGATATCACAAGAACCAAAGGCAGCATAACCAATGCTTGTCAATTCATTTGTACTATTATTGGTTGTATCCATATACTTAAGGTTAGTACAATCATAGAACATATAATTTGTAATGAATGTATTTTCAATCGTGATATCATGTAACTTATGATTATATGCAAATGCATATTCACCGATTGGAGAACCATCAAGCGTACTAACCTTCACACATGCTGGGATAACAATTGTTTCCAAGTCATCACAGTGTGCAAACATATATTGACCTAAATAACGAGTACGAATTGTAATATCGATTAATGCATCACAATCGTAGAATGCATGAGTTCTAATTTCTGTGATATTTGATGGAACAATAACTTCCTCTAAACCATCACAGTTGAAGAATTGATATTCTCCTAGCAATGCATTGTCTAAAACAATAAGTCTTAAACCATCTTCATTTGCGAAGGCATAGGTTTCAATATCTAATACTGCTACTGGAATATACAATGATTCAACAGAATCACATTGATCAAATGCATGATTTCCAATGAAGAATACATTCTCTGGAATACAAACATTAACAGAAACCATTTCTCCTTCATATTGAACTGGTATAGAATTTATGTAAGTTAAACCACTTAAGGTCTTAGTCATTTCTGTACCATTTTCAACATAACGAATTACTTGTTGCTTATCTTCATAGAAACCATAATCATGGATTTCTAATAAGTTTGTTTTATGAACAGGGTTAGTCTCTGTGATTTCATTTCCATCAGCATCTAATAATAATGTAATAATATTACCAGATTCATCAACATAAGCCTTAGTTACTGTTTCATAGAAGTTCACTGTTGTAAGTCCATAGCAACGCATTAACGCACCATAACCAACTACAGTCTCCATTGTAATATTTAACTGAGTTAAAGCTGTAGGAAGAATGTAGTTCTTTTCTTCTACATCATCGCCAAATCTTTGAGAAGCAATATAGAAATTAATATAGTCTGCGTTTGCTCCTGTAATTTGTAGATAGTTATCCATCTTATATTGGTTGATGATATAACAATGATCTGATAAGAAGTTTAAGGAAGTTGGATATTGTACATAATACTTACCATCTTCATAAACATACATTGCATCCTCACCATAGCTTTGTTGTAATTCAGCCAAGGTATCAAATGAAATATCTGATGTCTCCATTTGAACTACATAACGAGCATAATACTTACCATCTATTTCTAGATATAGACGATTACCCCAAGCGGCTCTCAATTCCTCAACAGAATCATATGCTAAATCTTTACGATATGCATAAATTGTACCTGTTGATAAGTCTTTATATACACCCGCTGTTTCTAACATAAATTCAGCTAAAGAACGAGTTTGATAACCCTGAACATAATATTTACCATTATTTTCAAAGACATTTTCAGAAGTCAATCCGACAAGAGTAGCTGCCTCAATTGCTTCTTCCTGAGTATCATAAGGAGTGTCTAGCTCATTATATACCCATTGATTTTGAACATCCTTATAGAATGGAATTGGAGTAGTACCAAACATCCATCCGAATAAAGCATCTTCTGAACCAGAATTACCTGCTTTACTACCAATGAATGGCATAGTTAATACTTGAAGATTAATACAGCCACTGAACATTTCGCCACCAACAGTATTTTCATCTTGATAACCAAATGTCTCAAGCGTATTTGGAATAGTTAATTCAGTAATTGTACGACAGTTTGCAAATACACGATTACCCATAGACTCTAAGGCAGTATCGCCATCAGCTTCTGTCAAGAAGGTGATACGTTCTAAGTCGTAACAATTTTCAAATGCTGAGTCTCCAATTGTCTCAACTGTTGCTGGAATTTCAATGTGCTTTAATCCAGCACAGTCTAAGAATGCATTCTTATAAATATGCTTCAAATTATCAGGTAAAACAACCTCTTCTAAGGATGCACAACCATTAAATGCACCATAGGAAATAATTTCATCTTCATTAATTGTAATTTTCTTTAATCCCTTAGGAATATAGGTTACAACAATAGAATCATCTAAATCACCTTCACTATTAATGAAGTGTTGTCTACTTTCATAGCTGTTATAGTATTCTGGTCCAGCAAAGATATAACCGAATAATCCTTCTGTTGTTACATTGATACTTTCCTTAGCACCAATAAATGGAAGAGTTAAGTTTTCAAGCATACTTTCTCCATTTAATGCACCATAACCAATATGTTCAACAGTTCCTGGAATAACAAGGTCCTTCACCAACCAGTTATCCTTAAATGCATTTTGCTTAATATCTGTCAATTGACCATTTTCATCAAATGTTATAGTCAACACGCCTCTACATCCTTCGAATGCAGAAATACCAATTGTTGCAATATTTCCTGGAATAACGATAGATGTAAATGCCTTACAATTGTAGAATGTCTTATCCCCAATTGCATCAACCATACTATTTGTTGGAGCTTTTAGAATGCCTCTCTTAGATTCATCTAATTCTCCTTCACCATCGCCTACAGATGCTAGATAGTCTAACAATGTACAGTTCATAAATGCACCTGTACCCAATTGCTCAATAGCATCAACATCCCAAATTACAACTCTTAAATGAGAATCTTCATCAGTCAATTCTTCACCTGGTTCTGCAGCATGAGCAAACATATAGTTACCAATCTTGTTATTTAAGATAGTAGCTTTTTCTAGACCACTACATTCAGCAAATACATAATCTGCACAACTACCACTATCCTTATTAATAGATTGTGGAACAACAACCTCAATTAAAGAGTCATCATTATAGAACATATAATTGCCTAGACGATCAAGTCCTTCGGTTAATGTTAAGTTTTCTAATAAATCACACTCAGCAAATGCGTAATCACCAATATAGGAAACACGGCCTGGAATTTGAAGTGTTGGCACAACCAAATCTACTAATGAGTCATTCTCATAGAACATATGATCGCCAATATAGTTATTCAAAATTTCTATATCCTTTAGACCATTGTATGCAAATGCATAAGATCCTACTTCAGTTATTGATTCAGGAATTGTTACATATGCAAGTGTACTTCTAACTTCATCAGAACCTGCAAATGCATAAGATCCAATGCTTTCAAGAACGATACATGTATCTAATTGAATATGTGTTAAATTTGTACAATTTCTGAATGCATCATCACCAATCCAATCAAGAACTGTTTTTGGATTATCTTCCTTATTAAGTGCATATCTTTCGCCATCTTCATCCATTGTTACATCAGCAGGTAAATATACATTTTCCAAACCTGTACAATTCATAAATGCAGCTCTTCCTATATAAATCAAATCATTTGAATAAGATAAATCTACATTTAGAATCTCTTTTGCATTTGCACATGCTTCTTCAGCAATGTGTGGAGCATTTGTAACATATAGATTCTTTAAGGCTTTAGGTAGAGCATACTCAATACCTAATTCCTCTGCGAAATAGTAATATTCATCAAAGAATTCTTCTTCATAAACACCTGATAATAAAATCTTCACATATCTTCTATACTTAACATCTGCTGTCATATAGTTATTGAATGCAACTGCATCAACATCTGTTGGAATACCAAATAATGCTGCAATTTCAGTTTCTGTCAATGATCTATCAAATACATTAAAGTATAGATATTGATGGAATTGCTGATATTTATAAAGATTTTCAATATACTCTTTGCTTGTACCAAAGAAATGTCCTAATACCTCTGTTCCTGCAGTTGGTTCAGTTAAACGATCTGCAATAAATGGAACAGATAATGTTTCAAGATTGTAGCAACCCTTTAAGATATTTTCTCCAATTTCAACAGTAGTATTTGGAACATAAAGTTCTGTAATTGTCATATCCTGGAATGCATATCTTCCAATTCTTTGAAGAACTGGTGATAAGATCATATCTGGCATAGCAACACATCCACTAAATGCAAATTCACCAATTTCAATGATTGTTTCAGGGAAACCAAGTGGATGATTTTCATCTTCAATTTTCTTATAGTCTGATAAGCTAGAACAATTAAAGAATGCATATGCTCCAACATAACGAACATTACCAGTAATTTCAATTCTTTCAATTTCACTACAGTTACTGAAAGCACCAAATGGTATTGTATTCATTCTTGTATCAGGAATGATAACCATCTTTAATGAATGAGGAATATAGTAACGAATTACACCATATTCATATTCAGTAGACTGTTCATGCTTATCTTCTTTTTCATATAACTGTAATGCAGGGTAGCTTCCAGCGTATTCTTCTGTACCAAACAGTACACCAAATACACTATCAATACCATTTGCACTAGCAGATTTACCAACATATGGAACTTGAATAAATTCTAATGAAGCACACTTAGCAAATGTGTTTTCCAAAATAGAGCTAATCTGATTTGGAATTAGCATTTCTTTTAGATTTGTACAATTATAGAATGCCTCATGCTGAATTTGTCTTAAAGTATCCTGTGGTAACCAAATATGCTCTAATTCTGTACAATCATAGAATGCACCACGGCCTACAATAGTTTCATGTGTAATAATTACAACTTTTAAATCAACAGGTAGGAAGTAAGTTGCAGTATGAACATTTGTATAGGATTGAGTGATTGGATAGAATAAAGATGTATCTGTTAATAAATCAAATGTTTCTTTATCATCATATCCATGATCAATACCTTCTGCTACATTTGTTCCCTTAGGGTGAGATAATGTTGTTCCATCTAAGAACATACGTCCAAAGATCCAACCAAATGTTGCATCAATAACATTTTGGTTTCCAACACCACTACCAATAAATGGAATATATACGAAGTTGATATTCTTACAACCCTTAATTATACCTTCACCTAAATATGTAGCAATTTGAGGAACATCAAGGTTAGATATTAATGTTTCTTGGAATGCAAATGCACCAATTAATTCAACATTAGATTTATCTGTATTTTGAGCAATACCACCATAGGTATATGTTTTATAGCCCTCAAGAACGAATGTCGTATCATCTATTGTATAGTAAGTCAATAAATTATCAGCCTTAATTCTATCAACATCTAGGATACGAACAAGCTTACCTTCATCATCAGTTTGTGGAGCACGATAAGTGTCATAATTAAATGCATCAGTATAATAAACATCTGTTAAGGATACACACTTAGCAAAGGCTCCTTCTCCAATAATTGTAACATTAGGACGAATATAGATTTCAGGAATATTTCTACATTGATAGAACATGTAATTAGCTATATATGCATTTCGAATATCAACTGCTGTAATGCTTGTATTGTATTCAAAGATATGTTCAGGCATATTTTCTTCTAAATATTGTGTTCCAATAACAACTGTATCATCAATATCAGAGTTGAATGTAGTCAACTTGTCATCATGAGAGAACATATAAGCACCGAAATGAATACTTTCATTTGTTACTTTGACAAGACTTGTATTATATGCAAATACATGTGTACCAATCTCATTAACTGATTCAGGAATTTCTAAAGTAGTGATAGAATTCCATCCATAGAATGCATAATCTCCTATATGCTCAATCACATCATTAAATGTTAGATACAAGAAGTTGCTTTCATACTTCTCTGGATCATTATAGAATGCATAATCTCCAATGAACTTTAAGTCTCTTGGCATTGTTGCTTCTAATGATGGAGCTGTTAAAGAATATGAAGTAGTGGAAGCATATACATAGTTACCATTGAATTCCTTCAAGCTATAATCTAAGTAGAATGCATAATCTCTTATTTGAGTAACCTCAGGGTTTAGAGACATAGAGATTACTTTATTCATATTCATAAATGCACCATAGTCAATAACATTCTCATCGAAAATAGTGATTGAAACAATCGTATTTGGAATACGATATGACATTGTTTCATCTTCCTTGTAGTATGCTTCTGTTGAAGTATAGGATTCATCTAATACATAAGATAACTCATATTGTGTCATAACACCTACAGGATAGAAGTCTGTAACTTTTTCTTCCAAATCACCTTCATCAAGACGTTGATAATGATGCTTAGAAGTAATCACAATCTTCACATAAACTGTCTTGCTATTCTCATCAATTACACGAGTGATATTAGCAAATAATTCATAGTAATCAACAATAGCAACTTCAGCAGCTTTATTTCGAGTAGATATACCGTATCTTGTTACCAATCCATCTGCATCTTTTACTTCAGGAAGAGTACTAATTTCAGAAGCACTAATATTTGGTATATAAGCATACATCATATCAAATGCTTCTACCTTAATATAGTCTTCAATATCAATCATAGAATAAGTTAAATTAGATTCTGTACGAACTGTTTCATATACATCCAACTTATAATATGTTGTTGTAATAACTGGATCTGTCTCATTTTCTGGTTCTACAGCAACATCAAAAGAAGTTGCAGCAAAGACAAGCTTTGTCGTAACATCAGATGGAATAAATTCAGTTATTTCTTCATCAATTGTCTTAGTTCCAGCAATCACTACCGTAATTGTTGTCTTTCTACCAGAAACAACTTGAGTTGCAGTAGCTGTAACCTTATATTCATTGTATACCAATTCATATGTAGTTACATTATTCTTTGTAGTAACAGTAGGCGTACTTGTGGCATCAAAGCCAACAACACCAAGGAAGTATGCCTTCATTGCATTTTCAATCCATGATGCAATTTCATCATTCTTTTCCTCTTCTGTTAAACTATCTAAAGACTCAACAAACGCAGTTGCTGTAGAATTTTCTAAGATATAATATTCTGTATCACCAAAAATCCAGCCAAATAAGCCTTCTAGCTCTGCATATTCAGATTCATCTCCACGACTTGAACCAACAAATGGGATATGAACTGATTCTAATGATTTACATCCACTAAATGCAGAACCTGCAATGTATTGTAAAGATTTTGGTAAATATAAATCTGTAATTGAACCACATTGTGCAAATGCAAATTCATCAATAGATTGAACACTTGCATTTAGATTCAATTCTCCTTCAGTGTTCACTGTTGTCAAGCTTGAACAACGATAGAATGCACCTACTGGAATAGTAGTAATTACTTGATCTGGATCATCTGCAACACCGCCAATAGTAATTCTTTCTAAGCTATAGCAGTTTGCAAACATATAATTTCCAAGATATGCACCTTGTAAATCAACCTCAATTAAGCCTTCACAATCAGCGAAAATATGGTCAGCCAAATAAGGTCCATCATAAGTGAATCCTGTTTCTGTTGCACCTAAAGTATTAGGTGTAATTAATCTTTCCATTGAAGTACAGTAACGGAAGGCTTCCTTCTCAATTACACGTACACTTATAGGTAGACTTACTGTATTTGCATCAGTAGAATCACTTTCACCAATATTAGTCATACTATTTAAGCTACTGCACTTATAGAAGCAGCCTTCTGGTATGATACGAATATTCTTACTAATTGCAATATCTTCAAAATCCTCATCGTAAGCAAACATAAATGGACCTAAGATATCACACTTAACAGTTGCCTTTAATAAATGCTTATTATATGCAAATACATATTTACCTATTTCATTAACATTCTCAGGAACTATAACTTCTTCTGCACTCAAACAGTAATTGAAGGCATAATCCTTAATAACCTCTACAGTGGTTGGGATTGTTAATGTTGGATTTCCATCCGCATTATTGTTATTCATATTAACCAATGATTCACAATGGTTAAATGCTGCAATATTAATTGTTGTTAAACCTTCTGCAAGATTTGCAGTTTCTAAGCTAGTACAATGATCGAAGATGTAGTCACCTAAAATCTTAGATTGAACATCAACATAGGTTAAACCTGTACAATATGCAAAGGCATATGGACGAATACCTATTTCGTTGCCTTCCAATCTATAATCATCAGGGAATGGGTCTCCCACCTTAGAAGGAATCACAAAATTCTTAACCTTTTCTTCATCATATACAATATGATTTATATCTAAGAATTCCTTTTGTTCATCATCTAAGTAACCTAAATGTACACATTCAGCAAAGGCATAAGCACCAATTGCTCTTAATTCCTTCGGTAAAATAACTGCAGCTAGCTTAACACACTGATAGAATGCATAGTCATTGATATTATAAATATTATTAGAGAATTTTACATAGAATAACTCATAACATTTTGCAAATACATTTTGACCAAGCTCCTCAATTGTATCAGGCATGATTAATACTCTTAGTTTAGAGCAGTTATAGAATGCATAGTCATCAATCAACTTACATGCTTCTGTATCATCAGCAAAGTTTACAATCTCTAAATTAATACAATTATAGAATGCACCAGCACTGACAACATGAATTGCTTTAGGGAAGGAAACATTTGTTAAGCCTGTACAACCCTTAAATGCAAATGCACCTAATACATTTGTATTTAATTTTAATCCATCAGGACCAGTTACACCTGTTTGATATGCAAATGCAAATTTACCAATTTCAGCAACAACACTCTTGTTGATTTCAATTCTTTGAATTTGTGGAGTGACTGTAGAATTTGGATTAAAGCTAAATGCATATGGCTCAATGATCTGAGTTCCTGGAACTCTAGTACCATCCTCTAAGGTTTCAGCACCAACAATACGTATAATATGAATATCATTTTCAATTTCATCTTCAGTAGCATTGAACCACTTCAAATTAGGACATTCATAGAATGCATATGTACGAATGATTTCCATAGGTCCTTCCTGAGTAACCTTCTCAAGTTGGTCACAATCACGGAACATAAATGCGCCCATAGCTGTGAAATCATCAGCTGAATGATATTCACCATGTAATATAACATTCTTTAAAGAATCAGAATCCTCAAATGCATGATCTGCAACACTTCTCAAAGCGGCAGGTACACTTAGGTTTTCAAATGAAGAACCATAGGTTAAGAAATGACCTAATGTTGTTACAGTAGATGGGATAACCAAATCTGTAATTGTACCCATTTGATAGAATGCACCATTTCCAATGGAAGTTAGAAGACGAAGAGATGAATCCTCAGCTAAAGAATTATCAACTAACTCTAAAGTATCAAGCATTGGTACATTCATTAATGCACCAGCAGCAATCTTTGATGCATTGGTTATTGCAAGTTTTCTTAAAGTTTCTGGAAGACAGCTTGTAATAGGAGCACCAAAGCTTCTTGTAGTTGTATAAGTTTCCTCAAAAATATCTTCTGGAACCTTATAAGTATGAATTGTATGTTTATTTACATTAACCTTTACATCAGACACACCAAGTGATGTGTATTGAGTAACACTAACCAATGCACCATAAGGTACTGTTTTTGTTACTTTAGTACGTGTAACATCACCATTCTCTTCTTCTGCAAATTCTACAGATTTATAAGAATGTGTACCAGCAGCACGTCCTCCATTATAGAAAATATAATCAAGAGTTGCATTTGTACCAGTTGAAGCATCTGTATTACCAATAAATGGTAGTGATAAATTTGTTAAATTTGAACAATATCCAAAGGCATGCTGACCTATAGATTGTACTCCTGTTGGAACAACAATATCCGTGAAGGTTAAACAATTCCAGAATGCCTGTTGTCCAATTGAAGTAACACTTTCAGGTATAATTAGATTTTGTAATGAACAACAATCATAGAATGCATAATTTTGAATAGAAGTTACTGTATTCACAGGATATTCTTCAGTAGTTCCTGGAAGATGAACTTCTTCTAGAGAAGTGAATGCTCTAAATGCATGTGGCATAATTGTAGTTGCTCTTGTAACTGTTACCTCTCTTAATGCATAAGGAGCCATAACATGCCACCAGCCAAAGGATACGCTATATAACCATGTTGTATAGTTTGTAGCATCCAAATATGTATAAGTTGTTGTCTCTAGGTCTACAAAATACCATATCATAGAACTTTGGTTGCCACTTGCACTAGTACTTGTTTCACCAATATAAGGAATAACCATATCCTCTAAACTGCTACATCCAGCAAGTACACCTCTACCCATATAAGTTAGAGATTCAATAACTTCTCCATCTTCTGTCTGCTCTTCTTCAACTACGAAGTGACGCATTAAGAAGTTTTCATAGAATGCCCAGTTTCCAATGCTTGTTACACTACTTGGAATAAGCATTGTATATTCATATAAACGGTTATCTAAAGATCTATTGCGTAAGAAAGCATAATTACCAATTGTTTGAACTGTTGTAGGAATCTTATAATTCTGTAGCTTTGTAGCACCACTAAACATTTCATCAGCAATATAAGTAATTGTGTCTGTTTTAATTAGCTCACCATCTGCATTTACTAAAGATGTACAGCCCTTAAACATTGCCACACCTGTTGATGTAGTATATAGAAGAATTTGTGTAAGGCTTGTATTATCTTCGAAAATTGAAGCACCTAGGGTTGGTGTATGAGTAGCTGCAGTATCCTCAGATCCGAAGACTACCATTTCATTTTGAGTATTCTTATAGAATGCTTTAGCACCAACAGTTTCTACATTTTCATAAATTCTAACCTTAACCACGTTGTTACAATTTTCAAATGCAGAAGCGCCTAAAGTAACTAATCTATAAGGCATATATAATTCAAATGGTTCAATAGACTCAACCGTATTTCCATCTACAGTGTTTGAAGATGTACCACCTAGACGATCACAATTATAGAATGCATATGCACCAATATTTGTTATTAGTGTCTTTAATGCAGCCTCTTCATTAGCTAATGGATACATAAAACGTGCACAGTCATAGAATGCATAAGAATCAATATCTGTTACAAAATACTCGAAAATATTTGATCCAGCTGGAATATCTGTTCTTGTTTGAGTTATTCCATTAACATCTGTCATTACTTGTGTCTTTTCATATTCTGTTAATTCAATTGCAACTAAACTATCACAATTATAGAATGCACCAGATGAAATTACAGTAACATTATCCATTTGTACCTTACGAAGCTTAGCATCATCATAGAAAATAGTTTTACTAATGTTATCTCCATAAATGTAAGCTTCTTCTAATGATGGAATATGTGCAAATGTATATCCACCAGAAGCCAATTGATGAGCAGCATCAACTGTATAAGTACCATTCATAAATACAACCTTATTGAAGCTATGAATCTTAACAATATTATCAGAGTATTCAAATGCACTATTTCCTAGAGTAACTAATTCACGAGGTAAATATAGATCAAGTGGACGTATAGTTTCTTTAGATACTTGAGTCGTATTTCCATCTTCATCTTCTACATCCTCAGTCACATATTCATAGCCACCTAAGCGATCATCATTATAGAATGCATACGCACCAATATATGTGATTCTTGAATTTTCAGCTGAAGCTTGATCTAATGGATATGCAAATCTAGAACATTGATAGAATGCATAACTATTAATAGAAGTTACAATATCTTCAAAAATGTTTGCGCCAGCATGAACAATATTACCATTATTCAATGTAACATCAATCACAGTGTCGTTAATCTTCTCAAGCTTACTACAGTTATAGAAGCAGTAATCTTCAATTACTTCAACCTTATCTATAGAAACATCAACAAGGTTAGTACAATCTGCAAACATATAGTTTCCAGTAATACTGTTATTTAACACAGCCTTAGTTAATGCTGTATCATATCTAAATGCTTCAACAGCAATAGAAGCCACAGTGTTTGGAATATAAATTGTTCTTAAATTGCCCATATGGTAGAACGCTCTCCAACCAATAGAAGTCAAACGTCTTGTACCCCATGCTAATGTTGGATCATCTGATGCATCACCCATCAATACTAATGGATCTGAATATTCATCAGGCATACCAACTAAATTATCTGCTTGAGCATCCTGACCAAATGGTAAGATGATTGTTTTAATATTATTACAATCATAGAATGCACCTGCTCCAATTGTAGCTGCATCAGTTACTACTACTGTTGCTAAATTATTTGGAATAATTGCATCTAAATAGCTTGAACTATTATAGTACATTCTAGACCAAGAACCAAAGCCTAAGCCATCATATAAAATATTATTTGACCAATACCATGTATCATTAATCCAGTTATAACCATTATCATAGAACCAGATACCTAAAATAGCATTTACACCAGTAGAACCACGTTCTAATCCAATGAATGGTACAACGAGCTTGCTAATTCTTGTATTAACAAATGCGGAATTAC
The DNA here is from genome assembly GCA_947174785.1 of uncultured Mollicutes bacterium. Taxonomy (GTDB): domain Bacteria; phylum Bacillota_I; class Bacilli_A; order Acholeplasmatales; family Anaeroplasmataceae; genus Pelethenecus. The sequence continues at coordinate 15,372 of CAMWKG010000003.1, read as the reverse complement.
CAATATAAGTAACACAATTTGGAATGTAAATTTCACTTAAGCCTTGACAACGTCCAAATGCACTAGCGCCAATTGATCTAAAGTTTGTTTCATTGAAATGAGCATGACCATCATAGTCTTCATATCTCATATTGTCTGTAGTAGACCAAATAGCAATTGCAGTTAAATTTGTAGCATAAGTAAATGCTTCTACACCTACTGTTACTAATTTATCTGAAAGATAAAGTCTCTTTAAACCATAAGTTTGAACTGTAGAAGTATAACCGATATGAACATCCTGAGTTAATGTTAATACATAGGATCTTGGAGTATAATACCAACCACTCCAATTACCATCATAGTACATAGTACGTTCAAAATAACTTAGGTTATCAGAATAAATATTTTGGAATTGAGGATCATTACCACCATAGATTTCTCTTCCGTTAAAGATATATGCGAATGATGCATTATATCTAGATCCTCCTGCAACATCTCCACTATAGTTTTGATAGCCTATAAATGGAATATGTAAATAGGTAATACGTGGACACCAGCTATAAGAATATCTTCCCATAGAAGTAATTGCATCAGGTACAATACTTCTTTCTAATTTCGTACAGAATCTGAAGAAATGAGATGGAAGCGCACCAGCTGCATTAGGGAAGTATGCAAATTTCAAATTTGTACAATCGCCAAATGCAAACACACCACTAGATATATCTGTAAAATTCAAATATGCATGCTCAATAGAATCCTCATTGAAGAAAGCATATGCACCAAGTCTAGAAATATTTTCATCTACAAATAGATTATAGAATGTATACATTTCACCTAAAGTATATGTTTCTTCTGCAGGAGTTCCATCACCTAAAATACTTACATCATTACGGTATTTATACATACCATTTTGTACAATAGCAGTTTGTAATGAAGGATCACCCTCAGTAGCAAATACCTTAGTAGGTACATAATCATGTGATATAACAATCAAATCTATACCTAATGTATTCGTTACAGCCTTAGAACTATCTAATGAACTACTAAATGCACCATATGCAATAATATTTTCGTTTGTAATAAATACCTGCTCTAATGTCTTAGGAATATAAACTGTTAATCTACCAGTATCACTATAGTATTGCGTAATAGCTGAAGCAGGTGTTCCTTCTTTTTCTTCTGTCAATGGATCATCACCATAATTGAAAGGTGTAGAACCAAAAATCCAGCCAAAGACAGACTCTGCCTTTTCAGTATTAGTTGTAGCATTTGAAGAACCAATAAATGGTAATACTAACTTCACAAGACTTGGACAACGGTCGAATGCAGCTTGACCAATATAAGTAACACTCTTAGGAATATAAACATAGCGTAGAGATGTACAAACTTCGAATGTACCAGAGTCTACTCTAGTTATTTGTTCTGGTAACACAATATCCTTTAAGGAATAGCAGTTAGAGAACATCTTAACTCCTAGAGAATCATTTTCAAAGATTAATTCTTCTAAGTCATGACAATGTGCAAATACATAAGAACCAATCTTATTTCCAATTACAGTTTTAGGAATAGTGATTGTTGGTAAGGATTCACAATGATAGAATGAATAGTTTCCTAAACCTTGAAGTCCATAGATTTCTTCTCTTGAACCATATTCTTTCTGTAATTGAGCTTTTAACTTTTCATTTGTTAATTCACTAATAACAATTGGCTTAGGTAATGCCAAAGTATCAACTTGCTGACAATATGCAAATGCATAATTACCTATATTTAAAATTTGAGTAGGAATTTCTGCTTCTGTCAATCCTTGACAATTATAGAATGCATAATCCCCAATAGATGTTAATTGAGAAACATTAGAATAATTTGCTTTAGCAGTATCATCTTCATCAGGCATATCCAAATCATCCATTACATCTGGTAAGACAATACGATCTAATGAAGTGTTCATAAATGCACCAAAGCTTACTAATCTTTCATCAGTAATCTTAATTGTTCTTAATGTGTCAGGAATAGAATAAATTTCATAATTATTATTCTTTTCATCTGTCACATCTCCTGCATAATATTGCTTAACAGGATTGATTTGTGTTCTAGAAACAACTTCACCATTCTCATCTAAAGCCTCTTCATATGATTTACCAAAAATCCAACCAAATAAGCCTTCTGGACCTGTTGTTCCACGAGCCTTACCAATAAATGGTAATGTTAAATCTTGAATCTTAACACAGTTTGCAAAAGCTCCTTCTTTTATCGTTTGAACAGAAGTAGGTACACTTACCTCAGCTAAATTCTCACAATTTTGGAATGCATATTCACCAATTTCTGTTACACCATAAGGTAAAGTGATAGATGTAAGACCTGTACAATCAATAAACATCTGATTACCTAAACCATCATTTTGGAAAATAACTTCCTTCAAATTTTTACATTCAGCGAATATTCCATCCCAAATCTTAGTAACATTCTTAGTGATTGTAATTGTCTCTAATTCAGATTTTGCGAAGCTGCTTGTTCCTAATTCAGTCAATCCTTCTGTAAATACCATATTATTGATTGCTGTACCATAGAATGCATATGCACCAACCACTTCTACAGTAGATGCCATATAATTCATAGGTAAAAGAACAGGCTCTTCGTCTGCTGGATATTTTAATTTATCCTTAGATACAGGAGTAACCATATTACCTAAGATAACCTCTGTAGGCATACCTGTTATAGAATCTAGAACTACAGTCTTATTGCCTTCATAATCATAGAAATATACATCTGATAATGAAGAACAGTTCATAAAGATTCCTTCAGGAATTTGGACTACACCATAACCAAATTCAGCTGAAACTAGTTGTTCAGATTCAGCAAAGATATATACACCATAGCCATCTGGGTTCATAGACTCAGGAAGTGCTATAGCAGATAAGCTGTCACAATTATAGAATGCATAATCACCTATGAATGTTAGTCTATTTCCAAAGACAACATTGTCAACTGCAGTTTCTCTAAATGCTTTAGCTTCAATGCCAACTACTCTATCTGCGAAAATACAAGGATCAGAAGATTCATATGGATTTTTGCTTGTATTTGTAAAGAAAATTTCAGATAGACGAATACATCCATCAAACATTCCTTCTGGAATAATAATGTCTCTTGTATCATCATACTCATATTCTACTGTTTGTAAATAGATACAATCCTTAAATACATCTTCACCAACTTCTTCAATTTGATCTAGAATAACAATTTCCTCTAAATCTGAATTCTTAAATACTCTATCTCCTAAAGTTATTAAGCCTTCAGGTAAAGAGATAAACTTAAGTTTTGTTGAATATGTAGGAGTATCTACTTCATGATCACTACGAGTATCCATAAATGCTTCATCTTGAATAATTTCAATTCTTTCAGGAAGCTCATTTAAATCGCTAAGAACACCATCTAAATTATAATAGATTTGGCTCAAACTAATACATCCATAGAACATACGTGTTGTAATAATAGGAACACGATATTCATCTACTTCGTTAAATACAACCTTATTCAAGGAAGTACAGCCTTCAAAAATTGCTTCTCCATAAGAATCCTTTTGTTTATCATTTAAAGTATACGGAAGCACAATTTCTTCTAAACTTGTACAACCGAAGAATGCACGATCTCCAAGAAGTTCAAGAGTTTCATTTGTAGAATGATCATCCTCTATATACAAATCAAATGATTTTAGACTTGTACAACCATAGAAAGCTTCTTCATAAATATATTTGATTTCCTTTGGAAGAGCATTATCCATTTCCTTAATAACTTCTTTTGGACGAATGTAATAATCATCTTCTGTAAAGAATATCATATCAGGACCAGAATATGCCTTATAATCAGAGCCTTCAATATTTACATAATAATAGTCATCCTTATCACCAAGACGTGTGTTTGTTCCAGTGTAAACAATTACATCATCTATAGTACCTAGTAAACCATCTTTTCCCTTTGAACGATATGCAAATTCGATTGATGAAGTGTCATCATATAAAAGATATGGTTGTAAATTTGAACCAAGCTCAACCTCTTGATCATCAACATCACCAGGACGACAATCCTCCATACCACAGATACGATTTCCTACTGTTTCATAAGTATTACCAGTAAGCTTAGTTAAATCATACAAGAAGTATGTATTATCTCCTAGATTTTGATATGGCTTTTGATTAACGCCAATTGTTGCTATCAAATCATCAGAAGTACCAAATAACTTATCCTTACCTGCAAAGGTTCCGCCAAAAGTTTCAACAGATGAAATATAATAATCGTCATCAGTTCCTAGGCTATTATCGAAACCAACATATACAACCTTATTATGTAATTTTACACCCAAATGATGTGTTGGAGAAGTAATATATACACCAGTTGTACCAGTAGAGTAATATAACTCGCCATTTGAAGTACATTCGAATACAGTGTCAATATCATCAGCATTTCCAATCAGTTCATCATTACCTGCAGAAATCATTTTGCTATTTGTACCACTTGTTTCAAAGTAATCTACACTTGTATTATAATTTCTTGAATAATCATAACGATAATATGTATTATAATCTTTTGGTGTAGTATCAGCCTTTGTAACTAACTTGTAAGCTAACTGATCTTCTCCACGAACTGCAGCTAAATCATTACCATCAATTAAACCATCAGCACCTGCAAAGTAGCATTGGCCATTCTTATAGTAATAATCATCAAATGTTCCTAATACATCATCAAAGCCCTTGTAAACAATAACATTATTTGCAGTACCTAATTTATCACTCGTACCATAAATATAAGTCATATAGCTTCCGTCAGCTTGTGGGATATAGTAGTGGCTATGATCAGAGTAAACTACTTCCTCTAATAGCACTGCATCAGCAGTTCCAATTTGCTTATCTGCAGCTACATACCACTTATCACCATCAAGAACATAAACATCACTTACTAATTCATATGATTCATAATAATTGAATGTAGAATTATATGCATATGGCATATGATTACCACCAACATAGGCAAGTAAATCATTAGTCAAATCAACAAGATAATCTGCACCTGCAAATCTTGCTTGCTTTGAATCAACCATAATATAGTCATCAGCAGTATAATATTTACCATCTGGACCAGTCTTAATCTCTTTATAAGTATTTGAATCACTTAAGGAAGTAGCATAGAATAATACATCATCTGCTGTACCTAGTACTCCATCTTCTCCATAAGAGAAATAATTATTAAACTTTAATTCAATATAATATTGGTTATTATCAAAGACAACAGCAATTACATTGCCACCTAAAGAACCAGCCTTAAGGTCATCAGTAGTTCCAATGATAGTGTCCTTACCTGCAGAAACATATTCTGCTGTAACACCATTCTTAATCCAATAATAAACATTATTTGTTAATTCCTTATAGAATTCGTTATCTTCTGCCTTTATCACATCAATAATGTCATCAGATGTACCAATCTTTCCATCTGCACCAATATGACATAATACATCATCAGCAGTTCCTAACAATCCATCTGTTCCAGCATTTTTGAAAGAACCATCTTCTAAATCAATGTATCGGATACCATCTTCACCATAAACTGCTGGTTGATCATCAGATGTTCCAAATTTCTTATCTTCACCTAAGCAAATCAAAGTTTCTGTATATACAGCTGAAGATTCATCTACTGCAGTATATTTTGAATAAGTATTATCCTCGTTTACATGGTATAATTCATTATTAATTTTTACAATTTCTATTTCTAATCCATTGATTTGAACAAAGGAAGAATCGTCTTTTGTACCTAGTAGTCCATCTAAACCATATCCATGATAAGCTCTAGTACTACCAGAAACTACTTCATACCAACGATATACACCATCTTCAAACACGATGTTTGTGATATCATCAGAAGTTTCAAGACTTAAATCTGAGCCGGCACAAACCCATCTAGAAGTATAACTATAGTTACCACTAGTTCCTGTAACAGTCCACTCATTATAAACATTATGTCCTAGAGACTCAAAGAAAATGTTATTCTTTGTACTCTTTGTAACTACTGTATTTGTGGTATTGACTTCATTTAATGGATAATAGATATGAGTTACACCAACACTACCATTGTAATTGAACTTTCCAGATGGATTAGCAAGAGTATAACTACCATTACCATTGTCAATATACATCAAATGGTTAGGAGCTTCTTGTACTAGCACTGGATTATCTATAGAATCTTGTGTAATTTGACCATTAGGACCACCCACAAAACGATCAGCACCTAAATTAGGGTCTCTTCTTTCTCCAGAGCCAGTATAATTGATTGTTCTATAAGTATTATCACCATAATCTACATAATATGCTCCATTAAATTTCACTAAATCAAAGTAATTGTTTGGATTACTACAGTTAATCAATGCAGATGAGGTAGATCCAACAATAGATATTGTAGAAATAGACGCACTTGTAGCATTGGATAATAAGCCTGCTTTTGCAGAATAGTAAATACCATCCTTTTGATCATATAGATAATGTAGACCATCTCCACCAACTAATAGGATAATATCATGACCTGAACTATCCTTTTTATATCCTTGATCATCAAAATCAGTAATATTTCCAGATGCATCAAAGCTTAAAGATTTGTCTGGGCCAAGACATACCGTTTTAACAGTATAATCCTTATCATCTGTTAAAATAGTTAAGATTGTCCATGTATTATCTACATTATCGTGGTACCAAACCTCACTATATGTATCATAGATAAAGGAAATTTCACGAGTAGCTAAATAGTAGATATCATCTGCAGTGCCCAAATAGCCATTTGGAGCTTCTAGATATAAACCACTATATCCTTCAACACTCAAGACGTACTTATTAGTAGATGCTAAATAAATCGCCTCTTTATTGTCCGCTTCATTTTCAATATCCTTTGAAGGACCAGCTGAATAATCTTTATAGCTATATGCTGAATTTACATATTTCCATTCTCTATAAACATTACCATAAATCAACTCATTATCAGAATTTCTATATTCTAGTTTTTCAAAGATTTTTCCAGTTGTAGTTTTAAATACATTTTTCTCTAAGTCATTTGGTAATACAACTAAAGCATTATTAGTTGATAATAAACCATCAACAAGATTGTAGTAAGTTCCATCATTATTATTAATATAATAGGATGAGCCTTTGTAAACCACACCTGAAACATATTGATTGTCTTCATTTACATAAACTAATTCTTTTGTTAAATTAACATTGTCAATCTTATAATAAACATTTGTAGTGTAACGTAATGGAGAAATTGAATAATAATCATCTCCAATTCTTGTCACCTCAATATTTTCAGAGCCAATCGTAACATACAATCTATCATTAGAAGTACCAAGCATTTGGTTAGCTCCTGCATAATGCTTAACATTATCTATTACGAAATAATAGTTACCCTCAGAATCTTGATTAATTCCATCAATATTGTCACTTTCATTAAAGATATCTAATGAAGGACCAGCACAAATAATTGAGCCTACTTCATTTATTATATTATTTGCATAATCAAGTTCAAGTAAAATGTATAGATTCTCACCTAAAACCTTATAAATTTCTTCTGTCTCAGCATTGATGGCAACTTCTATTTCAGTTCCACCACCTATTGTACAGCTCTCACCAACAATATAAGTTTTTCCATCTTGAGTATATGTGTCATCAAGTGTACCACTTATACCATCTAATCCTGTACCATTTAATACAGAGAATAATAGGATATAGGATACTATCTGAGACTTATCATATTCTTCAGTTGTAATTTCTCCATAAGGAAGCTTATACTTGATTTCTTCAATAAAGTGTGTAACAAATGTAACAGTCTTTAAGTATACACAATTCTTGAATGCTCCTTTGGCGATATAAGCAGTATCAATAGCTAATGTTACATCTTCTATATTGCTTTCAAAGAACATGTAAACTCCATTTTGAGTAGATTTAACATTCGCTTCAGTCATTGACTTTGTTTCTGCAAATGTATACTCTCCATAGGTTTGAACACTTGCTGGTACAACAACACTAGTTAAACCGGCTTTTCTAAATGCTTCTGTTTCAATTGTCTTTAAACGTTCAGATAGTTCTAATTCTTCTAAACTTGTACAATTATAGAATGCACGTTCACCAATTTCTGTAATAGTATTGTACATTTTGTTTTCTAAAGTATTTTTAGATACAAATGTAACAGTTGGACGAGCAGGATCATCTATATGAATTTCTGTAGTCTGCTGTTCTTTAATGTTTCCTGTAGGTCCACCTAAAAGCTTATCATCTTTAGTTCCTAGTAAACCATCAGCACCATAGCCTAAATAATTGCCTTCATAGGTAACTAAATAGTGTGTACCATCTTCTGCATTATAATATATAGGTAATAGAGTATCTAATGCAACTTGAATCTTACCACGATTTATATCATCAATTGTTACAATAATATGGTCTGCATTATAGTCATTCCTACGTACAATATCATCTGCAGTTCCTATAATCTTATCAGGACCAGCACCAAATGGCTCTGCCAAAGAAACACTATATGGAATTTCAGGAATATCATTTCCATCTTCATCCACAGAAGCAGGACTATATGGAGTAATAATCAATTCTTGATAAACATTATTTAAGAATGATTTATATAATTTTCCATTATATTCAATTACATTTTCTATATTATCAGGAGTATTGAAATCTTGACTACTACCATAATGTAGATAAGTATCATTAGAATCTCCTAAAATCGTATTAGAACCATATCCTCTATATAATGATGGATTAGAAGTTGCCAAATAAGGTTTACCATTCAGCATAATTACATTTTCTAATGTACCATTAGCAAGTAGACAAACTCTAACACTACCAGCACTTAATTCATATCCACCATTTGGTTGTAAATCAACTTTAATATAAGTTCCATCACCATAAACATAATAGAATTCATTTTGGATAAGTTTTAAAGGAATAACATCTCCATCTAAGAAGGTTACATATAAATCATCATTTGTTCCTAGCATCTGATCTGGACCAACACTCTTATAACTATAATCTTCCTCATTATATAGGTAGAATTGTCCATTTATTTTAGTTGCCAAGGTCAAATCTGTACTATCATTTGTAAACTGTAGATTTGGTGTAGTCAAAGCATAGAATTTATTGGTTGAAACACCATCTATAAATTTCTCATAAACATTATTAGATACATAAACATATGTAATAGTTTGCATATCTGTTTCAAAGAACACATTTACTAAATTAACACATTCCTCAAACATATGTGCAGGAATAACGGTTAGCTTTTCCCCAAAGATTGCTGTTGTTAAATCAGCATTATTATAGCAAACATATTCACCAATTTCTTTAGCTGTAGAAGGGAATCTAATCTCATCTATTGTTAGATTTGCGAATGCATAATCTCCAATTGAATTCACACCTTCTTCAATGCTTAAGCCTGAAATAGCAGTCAAGCCGTTTAATGCATAGCTAGAAACTTCTGTACCAACAAAGTTCACTGATAAACCAGAAGGTAAATATCTTGTTAATGTTTGATCATTTATATCTAAACCTGTATTTAATACCATACCAGTTACTGCGATTGTACCAAATAAGTATGCTAGGTTATGATTACTTTCTATTCCTAGATTAGCTATTGAAAGTAATTCTAAGCTGCTACAGCCAGCTAAAGTTGCAGTGCCCACACTTAAAACATTCTTTCCAAATGCTATGCTACGTAAACCCGTACAATTTTCAAAGACATTATTTCCTACAATTACATTAGTACCATTAATTCGTACGTCAGTCAATGTAGTACATCCTTTAAAGGATTCATTTGTAATCATACTACTATTAATAATAGCAGTTTTTAAGCGAGCATTTCCAGATACAATACTTACGCCCATAGAGGTAACTGTGGAAGGTATCGTAATGCTCTTTAATCCTGAATTTGAGAAAGCGTAATTACCAATAGTAGTCAAACCATCTGCAAAATTAACTTCCTCAAGTTCTGTCAATCCTGACAAGGCATAATTAATAACTGTTGAAGTATTTGTGAAGTTGATTTTCTTCAATGCTTTTGGAACATATCCAACAGCATTATTTTGATTAACATAATAAACATAATTGCCATCTTGATACCACATTGCTCTTAAATAATCTGCAGAGGTACAAGAACAAGTATTACCATAGAAATCAATCCATAAGAACCAATGTGCAAAATAACTATCTCCACCATTACATATACTAGGCACTGTAAGTTCTTTTAACTGATACATACCATAGAATGATCTTGACTCAATAGATGTAGTCACATTAGAAATAGTCAATTTTTCAATCAATCTTGCTCCGTAGAAGGCCATACCTGTAATCGTAGGATCATCTGTAACTACTACTTCTTTTAAGCTATGAGGAAGATATGCAGTCATAGTCATACAAGAATTATTTCCCCAGTGGGCATAGAATACTCTTGTTGAACAAGAATAAGAATTACCAATGGTATATGGTTTATCCCCAGAACCGAAAATATATCCTATATGAGATGGATATCCATGATATATGCTATATTGGTTATTCCAATCCGTATTATTACCACTTCCACCTATGTTATATTTGTATGTTGCATTTCTTTGATTACCAACGAAAGGTAAAGTAATCTTTGTAAGGCTAACATTGTAGAATACGGAAGCTCCCATTCTTTGAACTGTGTTAGGAATAACAAGCTCACTTAATGATAAACATCCTGCAAAGGCAAATGAACCAATTTCTGTTATAGAAGCAGGAATATCAGGGAAGCGTAAGGATGTACAACCATTAAAACAATATTCTGGAATGCGAACTAATGTTGGACTTAAATAAATTTGTTCTAGAGCAGTATCGTTTTCAAACATATATGTGCCAAGAACATTATTTTCCATTTTCACATACTTCAAACTTGTACAATTAGAAAATACATGATCTCCTACAGCAATTTCTCTTCCGTCCTTATCTTTCTTAGAAACAATGGTAGAAGGAATAATTAACTCTGTTAAGCTTGTACAACCATCAAATGCATAAGATTCAAGAGTTGTCACATTAGAAGGTAATTCTAATTTAGCAAGACTTGTACAACCTTGGAAACCATATTCCCTAATAACAGAAATATCGTTGAAGTTTACCAAATATAAACTTGTACATTTCTTAAACATATGAGGTCCCATAACATGACCATCAAATAAAACAGATTTTAAATTTGTACATTCTACAAATGCATCTGTATAAATTGTTGTTAGTTTTTCTGGTAAAATGATATTTTCAAATGAATAACACTTTTCAAATGCATGTTGTCCTAAGGTTGTAAGTTCTAATGGGAATTGAATAAATTGAATCAACTCACAATTATAGAATGCATATTCATCAATGCTTGTTATGCTATCTGGTAAAGTGATGACATTTAGTTTTCTATTGGAATAGAATGCATAGCTACCTATCGTTTTAGTATTACCTAAACGAACTTCATAAGCATCATAACTACTACTATTACCACAAGAGTAGAAAGCACGATCAGGAATATTTTCAACATTTGCTATTGATACATAGTGTAAATTAATACAGCTATCAAACATTCCTAATCCCATAGTCTTAGAGTGAATAGTCACAGACTCTAAGCCGATACAATTTCTTGCAATAAAATCACCATATTTACTAACATTAGCACCTATTGTTAATGAACTTAATGCAGAACAATTTTCAAATGCATAAGATTGAATTTCTACTGCAGATGAAGGAACTGTGATACTTTGAATATAAGCACAGTTTTGGAAAGCTCCATAACCATAAACTTGTTCATCAGTAATATTTACAGTTTTCAAAGACTTAGGTAAATTTGCAGTATAACTCTTACTAGATGAGCACTTTGAAGTAACTGAATAGAATGAATCCTTAACTGCATTATATACAGTGTCTGTTGTAACAGGTTTGCCAAACAAGTAAACAAATAAATCTTCCTCTGTTAATGCAGCACCTGATACTGTTTTTCTTCCACCTACATATGGTAGTGTCAAAACAGATAAATCAGCACATCCATAGAATGCACCTTCACCAATTTTTGTTGCAGTTGAAGGTACAGTTAATCCTACTAAAGATTGACAATTCTTAAATGCATAATTGCCAATTTCCTTAAATGCAGTAGATTCGATGGTGAATTCACCTAGATTGATACAGTTCTCAAAGGAATAAGCTGAAATAGTCTCAAATTCTTCTGATAAAGTTACGGAAGTTAAATTTGTACAACCGCTAAACATATATGCACTAGTGTATGTATTATTTAAAACTACAGTTGATAAAGTAGTACAGTTTGCAAAAGCACGAGCATCAACTGTTTCAACTGTTGCTTCTACAGTAACATTTTCCAAACTAGAGCAGCCTTCGAACATACTCTCACTTATTTTCTTACTGCCGATGTCAACAAAGTGAAGATTAATACATCCAGAGTATGTTTTATTAACTCCATCTATACCCACAAAAGTGCAAGCACCGAATGCGGATTTACCAACATCCTCTACGCTCTCAGGAATAACTAAAGTATATCGTTTGCTATTTCCAAGAAGTGTACATCCACTAAACATACCTTCGCTTATATAATTATTTAGAATATCTACTTCTGCTAATGCAATACAACCTGCGAATGCATATTTTCCAACTTTGTCCTCTGCACCAGCAGTAAAATCTTGTTCAACAGATGCAGGAATTTCCACATATGGTAATGAAATACAATCTGTAAACATTCTTTCACCAATGCAATTATTTAAAATCGTTACAGAAGTCAATTGCTTAGATGCTTCAAATGCAGATACTCCTATACCAATAATGCTTTGAGGTATCACAATATCAAGTAAATAGCTTCCATAGAATGCATATTCTGGAATATACTTGAACTTGTTTGAAAGTTGGATATGAACAAGATTCTCATCATTGTAGAACATATAGCTTCCTAAAACGCCATTATTTAACGTTACATCACTAAGTTCAGTACAGTTTGCAAAAGAATACATTCCAACATAATCAACACTATCTGGAATTACAACTCTTTCAAGACTTGTACATCCATCAAACATATGAGCACCGATAACATCATTATGGATTTCAATACTAGTTAATTTTGGACATTGATAGAATGCATAATCCTTTACAGCCCAATCAGTTGTATCGACTGGATCCTTTCCAGAGCCATTTGCAACATTTGTTCCAATCACTAAAGTAGTCAATTCAGGGCATTTTTCAAACATATGAGCTGAAATCATAGCCACATTTAATTTAACACTAGTCAAGTTAGGCATTTCAGCAAATGCATAATCCCCAATTGTATTTTGATTTTTAATTAATTCAATTTTTGTGAATGCAGTCTTATAGAATGCATACTCTCCAATTTCTTCTAATCCTGGTTTATTGTCATCAATAACATCTAGTTCTGCTAAAGATGTACAACCATAGAAGCAACGAGCAGGAATCTTAGCAAGTGCATTTGGATTTTTAAACTTTACACTTGTCAAAGAAATACAATTTTCAAACATTTTATCATTCAAAACATCTGATAAGAATGTTACCTTTGTCAATTTTTCACAATCGATAAATAACTGTGTACCAACTTCTTGTAGAGTTGCTGGTAAAACCACTTCTTCTAATACTGGACAGCCAGAGAAAACTCCTGCGCCCAAAGTTTCAACATTTGTAAAATCAAATGCAATTAAGCTCTTACAGTTAGCAAATGCAAATTGTCCAACTTCTGTAGTATGTTCTGGTAGTTCAAATTCGAAAAAGTTTGTACTATAGAAAGAATATTCACCAAGTTTAGTTACATTTGGAGATAATCTCAAATCAGAAAGAGCGGTACAATCGTAGAAGGTTCTATCTGGAATGTAAGTGACATCATCACTAATGGATATAACAGAAAGTGATGTACACTCTTCAAACACACCCACAGATTCTTGATAGGTTGTTAAGGTTCCTTGTGAGACAGCCTCATGGAAATCTGTAAACTCTGCATTTACAGTTGCAAGCATTGTACAACCCTTAAAGCAATATCTACCAATAGAGTGAATACTTACAGGTAGAGTAATAGATTCAATTCTTACACATCCTTCAAAGGCACTTACACCTAATGTGGTTAAATTATTACCAAATTGAACAAACTTTAAAGTTGAACATCCATAGAAAGCATAATCTCCAACAGTTACAATATTTGGCATAATGACAGCAAAATCATAATCATCATAGAAAACCTTAATAGCTTCTCTAAAAGCATTTGAGCCTACATAAGTCAAGTTAGGCATTTGGTCAGGCAAGCCGATGATATTCTTTGTTGTGCCTGGAGAATAGAATGCATTATTTCCAATGTACTCTAATTTTGAACAAGCAGATAAATCAATATTAACGTTTTGGTAACTGTTATATCCATCTGTACTTGTAGATTCAGCAAAGGAATTACTACCGATGTATTTGATTGTACTAGGAAGTTTAAGATAACTTACTTGAACAGGAACACTATCATGAGAACCATGATAATATCCACCACCAGTACAATGTCCTACGGTATAACAATTATCAGCAATACCAACAACTGCTTGACCAGCATATGAAGATGGAATAGATAACCTGACATTAGAACGAAGACCATCGCCATACCAGCTTGTAACAACGATTCGAGTTATCATGATTCCACCACGATTTTTATCCTCATAGTAGCTCATGGAATAAACGCCCTGATATCCAATGCTAGAATCAGTAGGTCTATTCGCTAATGGAACAGCTTGACTAGCCGATTCTCCAGAAAGCACCAAATTGTTTTTGCTACCCGAAGAGTCAGTTTCTATGTCAGAACTACTCTGTCCTTGTTTGTCAACGATAAATAAGCTGCAGATCAAAGCGAAGCATGTAGCTATAAACATCAATGACAATATTCGTTTTCCTTTCTTAAAAATTGCGTTTATGATTTCTGTTCTCATAAATTACACCTCCAAAGCACATTTTGCTTTAAAAACATATCTTGAAAAGTTTTTATATTATATATAAAACCCTATTTTTCGCCTATATTACTCCAATTCAGGCTTATTATATCATATTTTTTCAAAATATGCAATTTTTTCATATAAAAACTTAAAATTTTTTTATAAACTCATTTTTGGAGGATAAATGACTATTTTTATTAAATATTGCAAATCTTTTTAAAATGTTACCAACATTTTATTTATTTAATAAAAACCAGTGTTTTTTTGTCCGCAAAAAGACAAGAAATCAACTATTTTTATGCAACAAAAAAAAGCACCTCTAAGTGCTTAATAATGGTATATTTAAATGGCGCCCGCAGTAGGACTCGAACCTACGACACCTTGATTAACAGTCA
>CAMWKG010000002.1 GCA_947174785.1 uncultured Mollicutes bacterium | reverse complement strand
ATGAATAGAAAAGGATTTGGGAAAAAATGGAAATTCAAGAAAATGAACAGAAACAGGATAAAAAACCTGTCAATAATAAAAAGACAATTTTATCTATTTTAATTGTACTAATCATCACAGCTGTTGTTTTTGTGATCCTTTTTAGTTTCAATGATTTTAATGAAACTATTAAATTGATAAAAACTGTTAATGGTATAGATATGACAAAAGCAGTTCTATGCCTTGTAATTTATGCTATACTTTGGCCAATGTCATTATGCTTTATAGCTATGCAAAATCGGTTTAATGCAAAATTTATGGATGTATATTTAATAGGAGAATCTGAGCATTTCTTTAATGCGATAACACCTTTTGCTACTGGCGGACAGCCTGTTCAGGTGTATTTATTCACACAAAAGAAGATTAAAGCCGGGGATTCTACAGGTATTATCGTCTCTAATTTTATTGCATTTATGATAGCAAGCAATATTTATGCAATAGCTTCTTTAGTTTTTTATGGGAAATTTTCAGAAAAATTTGATGGCTCTACTGCATGGATGATTGGATTAGGCTTTGCGATGAATCTATTTACATTAGTCTTTATGATTATGGTAGCCACATCCAAAAAAATACGAGAGTTATTAAAGAAGATAATGCTACAGCTCTGCAAAATCAAGTTTATTGGAAAGCATTTATCTAAGGCTGTTCCAGCCTTTGAAAAATATTGTGAAAATGCTCAGGTTGCTGCAAAACGTATTTTCTCTCATAAGCTATCTTTTATTGGCGCTATTTTATTAAAAATGTTAGCTTTATTGTTTTATTATGCAATTCCATATTATATATTAAAAGCTTTAGGTGCAGAATTTGGTTTCAAAATGATGCCATATATCATTTTAGCCTCTGCCTTTGCAATTACTACCATGGTATGGGTTCCAACACCAGGAGGAACAGGCGGAATAGAATTTGCCTTTAAAACAATCTTCACAGCCTCTTTATTTGGCTCTTTATCAGGCGATATTGGGTTTACAGGTATGATTTTATGGAGAGCTTTGACCTATTATCTTTTGATGATATTAAGTGCTATTGCTTATGTGGTGTATGAAATTACAGTGAAGAGATATAAGAAAAAACAAGAACAGCTAACAGAGGCATCTTTGGAAGAGGAGAAATTTATAGAAGTCAAAGAGGAGTAAGGATATGATACATGTGTTGCAGACAGGAAATCAGAAAATATTTCATGGCATTTGTTTAAATGTTTTATCTATGATGAAGCATACAAAGGAACCGATTCATTTACATATTATGACTATGGAAATCTCTTGGTCAAAGGTTCCTAAGATATCAGAAGAATCTGTAGATTATTTAAGAAAAGTAATGAAGGGCTTTAATTTTGAAAATGAAGTTTCTTATTATGATATTTCAAAGGATTTTGAAGCCACCTTTAAGGATACACCTAATATGGATCCTAAATATTCTCCAGCCTCTTTAATTCGCCTTTTGTTTCCTAGATACATTGAATGTGATAAATTAATCTATTTAGATGCGGACACAATGACCTGTGCCTCTTTAGAGGAGTTTAAGAAAATTGATATAGAGAATAAGGAAATGGCTGTTTGTTTAGATTATTTAGGTAAGTTCTGGATTAAAAAGGATTATTTTAATTCAGGAGTCCTATATATTAATGTGAAAAGAGTAAAAGAAACAAATCTTTTTGAAAAGGCCGTTTCTTTACTCCAAAAGAAGAAGCTATATTTTTCTGATCAGTCTGCATTGTATAAGTATTGTAAAGAAAAGGTTTATATTCCTTTCCGCTTTAACGAACAGCGTAGTATTAAACCAGACACTGTCATTAAACACTTTTGTAAGGGCATAAGATACTTACCATTCTTTAAGGTGTACAATTATAAGCAATGGAATGTAAAAAAGCTTCACAGCTTTTTCAAAATCCATGATTTTGATGATCTATATGAGGCTTATGAGCGTATTTTTCCTATGGAAGCAAAGCTAGAATATGAATAAGATAAATATCCCCTTCATTTGAGGGGAATATTTTTTTTATAAAAAAATATATTTTTTCTTGTCAAATTTCAAATTTGTTGTATAATTATTTCGTCTATAAAAAATAGATGGTATTCAAGGACTCATTCCTTAAAAAATACGGAGGAAAGGAAAAAGAGGAGAAGAACTTACAAATTGTTCTTCAAGTTCGGTAAATTGCGGTGGGTAAACCAATTATCGAATTGCACAATATTGTGAAGCAGTATGGTGCAGTAACTGTCGTAGACAATATTAATTTAACAATTTATGAAAATGAATTTCTTACCCTATTGGGACCATCTGGTTGTGGTAAGACAACAACATTACGTATGATTGGTGGATTTGAAAATCCTGATTCTGGACAAATTGTTGTGAATGGAAAGGAAATCAACGATCTTCCTGCCTATGCACGACCAATTAATACGGTATTTCAAAGGTATGCATTATTTCCTCATTTGAATGTATTTAATAATGTAGCCTTTGGCTTAAAGAATCGTGGCAGAAAATTTATGATAGAATTTTTTGGCGGTAAAGAGGCTTTAAAAGAAGAAATAACAAGGGATAAATTGGCTTTAGGTGTTCCAGAGGAAAAGGCAAATAAAATTACTTTTTTTGATATGAACTGGAAGCTAAAGGAAAAATTAAAGAGTGCAGTTAAATCTGCATTAGAGATGGTAAATTTAGCTGGCTTTGAGGACCGAAAAATAACGAATATGTCTGGCGGTCAAATGCAGAGAGTTGCTATTGCAAGAGCCATCATTTTAAAACCTAAAATTCTTTTATTGGATGAACCGTTGTCTGCCCTAGATTTAAAGCTTAGACAAAACATGCAATATGAGCTTAAGGAAATGCAAAGAGATTTAGGAATTACCTTTATTTTTGTCACCCATGACCAAGAAGAAGCTATGGTTATGTCAGATCGTATTGTTGTCATGAAGGATGGTATTATCCAACAGCTAGGTACTCCAAAGGATATTTATAATGAACCAGTCAATCGTTTTGTCGCTAACTTTATTGGAGAGTCTAATATTGTACGTGGAGTTTATGTCAAGAAGAATTTAGTTCGTTTCTTGGATGTAGACTTTGAATGTGTCGGCTATCAGTTTGAGGATGGTGAGGTAGTAGATGTTGTCATTCGTCCTGAAGACTGGGATGTTGTTCCTCTTAAGAAAGCTAAGCTTGTTGGAAATGTAACCTCCTCTATATTTAAGGGCGTGCATTATGAGCTTTGTGTGGACTTACAAGGCCAAGAATTTGTGGTTCATACCTATGAGGATATAAAAACAGGGCAAAAGGTTGGGTTATCTGTAGACCCATATGAAATCTGCTTGATGAAGGAAGACGGCTCATGCAAAACCATCGTAACAGAGTAGCTAAGTCTCATCCAGCAGGCAATCATCACTTGGATCGCTTGGCGAGACCTTATATGTACTGGCTTTATATTTTGGCCTGTTTTCCAGTACTGATTATGTTTTGCCTGATGTTTGTAGATACAGAGGGAATCCGTTTTAGTGATATGCAATTTACAATAAATAATTTTGCAATTATTGGAACAGAATCTGTTTTAATTGCTTTTTGGAATTCCTTAAAGTACAGTATTTTGACTACAATTCTTTGTATCTTTTTTGGATATTTATTAGCATACAGCTTATATAAATCTAAAATCAAAAATAAATATATGATTCTTTTATTGTTAATCTTACCGATGTGGACAAATGTTTTGCTTAGAATAAACGCTCTTGCATCCATATTTAAGCCTGAAAATATTTTATCAGATATTTTTCATATTCCAGGATTAAATATTATAGGTACTGATTGGGCAATTCTTTTAGGAATGGTATTTACTTATTTACCTTTTATTGTACTACCAATTTATACTTCCTTAGAAAAAATAGATCCTTATCTAGAGGAAGCAGCCTTAGATTTAGGGGTAACAAACTTTACTAAGTTTTGGAAGGTCATTGTGCCATTATCCTTAAAGGGAGTTGTATCAGGTTCTATGATGGTTTTACTTCCTTGTCTATCTGGCTTTGCTATCCCTAAGGTTTTAGGTGCAGGTAAT
Source organism: uncultured Mollicutes bacterium (assembly GCA_947174785.1). GTDB lineage: Bacteria > Bacillota_I > Bacilli_A > Acholeplasmatales > Anaeroplasmataceae > Pelethenecus. The sequence continues at coordinate 141,681 of CAMWKG010000002.1, read as the reverse complement.
ATTTTACTCATCGGAAATATTATCGAACAGAGCTTTATCAATATGAGCTATAATCAAGGAGCTGTACTAGCCATTATAGTTCTTGTAATCATATTAGGCTCTATCCTTTTAATCAATAAAATTGATAAGGAAGGAGAGACACTTATATGATGAACGAAGAAGTGAAATTTCCGAAGGCTACTTTAGAAGAATATGGATATAAGGACTATCGTGCGTTAACTATGGTTTGGAAAGTAGTTAAAATCATTTTGGTTATCTTTTCGATTTTCATGCTATATTTATCCGTAATTGTTATTGCAATCCAATCCTTTAACTCTAGCGCTTCTACAACAGAGTTCCAAAACTTTACGTTTGATAACTATTTACAGATGTTTTCAAAGCGTAGCCTTACCAATTCTATTAAGAATACATTTTTAGTTTCTATAACAGCCACATTGATTGCAGCCGTATTAGGAACATTTGTGGCAATTGGTATTTTCTATTTGCCACCGAAGGTAAAATCTAGATTGATGCTATTAAATAATATTCCATTACTTAATGCCGATATTGTAACAGGTATATCTATAATGCTGATATTCTCATTATTATTGCCAATTAATCGACATATCTTTGGATTTTGGACAATTTTAATTGCGCATTTGTTCTTTATTTTTCCATACATTATATTATCTGTTTTGCCTAAAATGAAGGAAATTGATCCGAATTTAATGGATGCAAGTATGGATTTGGGTATTAAACCTTTAAAATCAGTGATCCGAGTTTTAATTCCTGCAATACGTGGAGGAATATTTTCAGGAGTTGTTTTAGCCTTTACAATTAGCTTTGAAGATTTCGTAGTAGGTTATTTTACGACAGGAAATGGATTTAACACTCTCTCTATATGGATTTATTCTTCAATAGGAAAGAAATCTCTATTCCCAGGGGTGTATGCTTTCTCAACTGCGTTAACAGCCATTTCAATGATACTCATCATTTTATATGCAATTTGGACGAAAGGAAGAAGAGGACATGCGAAAAAGAATTAGTTTTGTATTTCTTAGTTTTTTCTTCCTAATAGCGTTATGCTCTTGTCAAAGAAGAAATGTTTTATTGTTTCTGAATTGGGGAGAATATGTTGATGAAGATATGCTACAGGAATTTGAAAGCTTATATCATTGTGAGGTTGCAATGGAGCTAGGGGAATCCAATGAATTATTCTATTCTAAAATAAGTGCAGGAACAACTTGCTTTGATGTGATGTGTCCCTCAGACTATATGGTATTAAAAATGGCACAAAATGATATGCTACAGGAAATTGATTTTAGCCGAGTTCCTAACTATAAGCCTGAGGATAGAATGCCAGGTGTGAAAGGTATCGCAGACACACTTGAGTCAAAAATGTCAGGTATTACCTCTTATTATGTTCCTTATTTATGGGGGACATGGGGGATTGTTTATTCTACCTATAAGGAAGGCTTGAAGGAGGCTGTAACAACCTCCTCTAATGAATGGGCTTCCCTATTTGATAGAAGTAGTCTTCCTGCAGGAACAAGAGTGGCAATGTATGATTCTAATCTACATGCATATTATGCTGCTTGCAGATATCTAGGCTTTGATACAGAAGCAGAGCTTACTAAAGCAGAGTTAAATCAAATCTATTCCTTAATTAGAAATATGAAATATGAAACCTGGGGAACAGATGATATTAAAAAGGATATTGTAGCTAAAAATCGTGATTTGGGTTTTATGTGGACAGGAGACTTCTTGTATTATTATTGTGAGAATGTTGCCTCTACAGTAATGGATGCATATCTTGCTAAAGATGTGGAAATAAATGATTTTAGTACAATGGTAGAAACAATTACAACAGATGCAGGAATTTATAAAGATAAATATCAGGTTGGCTTTGATATCTTTATTCCAAGTAACACTATAGCTTTTTGTGATAACTTTGTTATTCCTAAGCATGCTGCTAATTATGATTTGGCATTGGAATTTATCAATTTTATGTGTGGCAGAGATGAAGGACCTAACCATGCAGATCCTGCATTAAAGAATACATATTATGTTAGTTATAATGCACCTTATGTAGGATTATATGAAGATATCGTAAGTCTTAAAAATGTTGAATTTAGTGCTAATGATTTAGAAGGATTTAGCACAGATGGTGCATATGATTCTGATTTGTTTTGGAAGATTTATGATATGGCAATTGGAATTGCCTTTGATAAGTATTATCCTAAGGAAGAAAAAATAATACTTCCTGATGGAAAAGAGAAGCATTACAAGGGAGACATTTTAGCAACCTTCTCTAGAAAATACATTAATACAATCAATTCTACATTTAATAATGCAAAGGCAAAAGCAAATTAATAAGCTGCTTCTTTGCTCAAACATTTTCAAATAAATGATTTATACATAAAAAATATCAATATTATAAACTTTAAGGTTTGGCTTTTGCCAAGCCTTTTTTATGCTTTACGTAAAAATTTCAAGGAAAGAAGGGAGTAATTTCACTTAAAAAGTTTATTTGTTTTTAGATTTTAGCCTCATTTTAGTCTTATTTTCAACAAAATTAATATAAAAATTAAAAAAATTAATATAAAAATTAAAAAAATTAATTAAAAGTGTTGACAAAATTAATTTTTGTTGTAATATAGAAGTATAAATTTAAGAAAAGGATGTGTGCTTATGAAAAAGAAGATATTAGGAAACTGTCCGATTTGTGGGAATAAGCTTACGGTTACAGAATTATCCTGTAAATGCTGTGATACTAAGCTTACAGGTGATTTCCAATTATCTAAGTTTGATTATTTATCTACGGAACTACAGGAATTTGCATTAATTTTTATAAAGAATGCAGGAAATATTAAAGGTGTAGAAAAGGATTTAGGAGTTTCTTATCCAACAGTAAAAAAGAATTTAGCTGAACTGATTAAAAATTTAGGCTATGAATCAAATAACATTCTTCCTGAGGAGAAGATGTCTAGAGAAGATGTGTTAGGCGCATTAAAACGTAAAGAAATAGGCTTTGAAGAAGCAGAAAGGTTATTAAAGGAGTTGAATTAAAATGGAAAAGTTTTTAGAGGAATTAAGAAATGCCTTAAAAGAGGCAAAGGTTGAAAATTGTGATGAAATTGTTAATGAATATTCAGAGCATTTTTCTTTAGGTCATGAAGCAGGAATGACAGATGAGGAAATTATAGAGCGTTTTGATTCTATAGAAGATATTGTAGCTCAGGCTAGTAGAACAAAAAAGGATTCAACTAGATATGAGGTCACTTTGGATTTGGAATGCTTTTCAGAATTTGAATTCGTTAGAACTAGTGAAATTACAGGCATAGAATTTAATATTGATGAGGGAGCATTTAAGTATGTTTCAATTGTAAGAGAAGGAAATAAGATTCATTTAAAAAGCAAAAAATTCAAATCCTTCTTCAAAATGGAATCTAATTTTGAAGGAACTATGTATGTAGGATTAGATGTCATCTTTGATCAGTTGAATATAAATAATGTGAATACTGATATTTCTTGTGACTTTAAAATTCAATGTTGTGATTTTTCTTTATCTAATGTGAATGGAGATATAGAAGGCTTTAATGTTGTTGCAGAAGAGACCATCATCATCAATAACACTAGTGGAGACATCGATTTGGATAATGTAGAGGCTCCAAATGTTAAAATTGGTACAGTATCAGGGGATATAACTATTGAAGAGCTTACAGCAGATACTGTTAAGTTATCTACAGTATCAGGAGATATCAATATTCATGTCACTTCTGAAGCTGATTACAATATTAACACTGTAAGTGGAGATGTAAAGATTGAAGAAGGAGCAGCTCCTTCTAAAGTTAAAGTTTCAACGGTATCAGGCGAGGTTGAAATTGATGGAGAGGTTATCAGCAAAAGTATCTCTGAAAGAATTAAAAATAGTTTTAAATGGTAAAAAGGGGATGTTTTTATGAAAAAGAATACTTTCTTTCGGACATTAGGAAGACAGATTCGGCTGATTAAGACATCTAAAGTGAGTACCATTTATTTCTACTGGCCAATGATTGCTGTTTTTGGTGGATGCATTCCAGTTATTGGAGTATTCTATTCTAAGTTAATCATTGATTCCATCTATCAATCTAAAGCTCAAAACGATTTGATTCTCTTGATAGGAATTCTTACGGGAGTCTCTATTCTTTGCTATATTATATCTAGTATATTAAGAGGACTTACGAATACAAATTATTTTCGTATTAGGCAAAAAGAATTTCATAAGGTTATAAAATTATATGATGAGATAGACTATGAAAAAATAGAAAATCCCCATTTTCAAGATGAAGTTAATGTAGGCTTTGAAGCTTTACAGGGAGATGGATGGGGATTTGAACCAGTTTATACTAATTTAGAAAATATTTTTAAAAGTATAATTAGTATTATCCTGTTTAGTGTAATTCTATCCATGTTTAATGTTTGGATTGCATTATTATGTCTTTGTTCTACGCTTGTTACTGCCTTGGCTAATCAAGGAGTTACCAGTTATATTAACAAGCGCAAGAAGGATAAGGCTCATGCAAGCAGGCAAGATTATTATTTTTATATGACATGCAGTGATTTCTCTTATGGAAAAGATATTCGTGTCTTTGGCTTAAAGGATTATCTTATGAAAAAATATAAGGATAAATCCTTAAGCTATATCAAAATTATGGCTGCAATAGCAAATAAAAGATTTCTTTATTCTTTATTTGGATTATTGATGCTACTTCTTGAGGATGGTCTTTCATATTATTTTATCATTCAAGCTTACTTTGATAAAGTAATAACCATAGCTGATGTTTCGTTATACATTACAACGATTGTTGCGTTTACAACCGTATTAAGAAGCTTTGCCTCTGAAGTCACTACATGCATTACTAATGTGAAAATGACAGAATCCTATTTTGATTTTTTAGATAATCAAGATATTTATAGAACAACTGGCGAAATCACGGATGTCCAGTTAGATCAAGCTCCTAAAATTGAATTTAGAAATGTTTGGTTTAAATATCCTGATACAGAAAAATGGATTTTAAAAGAATTTAATTTTACGATAGCTCCAGGAGAAAAGCTGGCTATTGTAGGTGAAAATGGCGCTGGTAAGACAACCATAGTCAAGCTGATTTGTGGTTTATTTAAACCTACAAAAGGAGAAATCCTAATGAACGGTATTCCTATTCAACAGTATGATAAGGAAACGTACTATAAAATGTTTAGTACAGTATTTCAAGATTTTGATATCTTTGCCTGTACGATTATGGAAAATGTTATTGGAACAGATCAATCAGAAGATGCTTACCAATATGGAAAAGAATGCTTGAGGCGTGTTGGCTTAAGTGAGTATATTGAAAGCTTGCCTTTATCTTATGATACGCCTATGCTAAAGGTAATTGATGAGAATGGTGTAGATATGTCTGGAGGACAAAGACAGAAGCTTGCTATTGCTAGAGCACTTTATAAGAATGGAAATGTTGTAATACTAGATGAACCAACAAGTGCATTAGATGCTTTAGCGGAAGCAGAAATTTATCAGTCCTTTGATGATTTAGTAACAAATAAGACAGCAATTTATATTTCTCATCGTCTTTCTTCTACCAAATTCTGTGATAAAATTGCTTTCTTTGATTCTACAGGATTAAAGGAATATGGTACACATGATGAGCTTTTAAAAGCAAAACAAGGATATTATCATATGTTTACTGTTCAGGGCAAGTATTATCAGGAAGGAGGTAATGCAAATGAAGAAGCCTAAGCATATTCTTTTGAAATTTCTAAGGATTTCTTTCAAGGCGCATAAAGCATATTTCTTTGTATTACTCTTTCAGATAATAATCACTTCCTTAATGACACTATTTGGAGCGTACACACTATCCTTGCTTATAGGACAATTGGAAAAGGGAATCTATATTAATGCAATCTATATGGGGTTAGCTCTTGTTGGAGTAGAAGTGATTTTAGGCTTACTCAATCAGTTTGCACAACGTCTATTGGATGTTCATCAATCTAAAATGAGTGAAGCTATAGATTTGGTTGTATCTAAAAAAATAATGGAATTACCGTTTCAATATTTGGAGGATCCTTATTACTTAGAGCTCAAGAAAAATGCTGAAATGGGAGTAAATAATATGGGTGCCTTATATTCATTAATGAGCTGTGGAACAAGAATACTTTCGAGTATAATATCTATAATTGGACTTATATCTATTATTATCACATTTGATTGGATGTTAGTCATAATATTAGTTGTTGGTATTTTATTCAATGTTTTCATTGTTTATATTATGATGAAATCACATATGAAATTTTATAAGGAGCTTTTACCAATTAACTTTAAATATGGATACTATCTCAATACCTTAATGAGTACAACGCAGTGTAAGGATTTTAGATTATATAGTATTGGTGGACTTTTAGAAAAGAACCTGAATTCATTTTCTATTCAGATAGCCAAAAACTTTAGAAAGTCTAATCTGAAAATGAAAATGTATGATTCCTTGATGTCTACCTTACGTTATGTTCAAATGGCAATCATATATAGTATGGTTGGAATTAAAACCTTAGTTAAGCATTTGCCAATTTCAAGCTTTACACTAACCATTTCCTCAGCAATCAATTTTTCTGATTGTGTTACAGCAATCATTGAATCAAGTGCAGGGTATATTCGATCAATTGAATATATTACTCCTTTAGTAGAGCTGATGGAGATTCCAACTGAGGAAGAGGACGGAAAGGAAGTATTAGAAAGCTTAGAGACTATTTGTTTTGACCATGTTTTCTTTAAATATCCTAAAACAGAAAACTATGTATTAGAAGATGTTTCCTTTGAAATCAAGAAAGGAGAAAAGATTTCTGTTGTTGGATTAAATGGTGCAGGTAAAACAACGATTGTCAAGCTCATCTGTAGGCTTTATTCTGTTACACAAGGAGAAATTAGAATCAATGGCATACCTATCCAAAATTATCAAAAGGATCAGTATATTAAAGCTATCAGTGCTGTTTTCCAGGATTACAAATTGTTTGCCTATTCTATAAGAGAAAACATTCATCCTCAAATAGACGAAGAATCCTTAGAAGCTATTTGTGAAGAAGTGGGAATTAAAGAATCAATAGAGGGATTACCTAACAAGTATGAATCTGTCCTTTCTAGAAATTATGAGGATGGTGGAATAGATATGTCTGGAGGGCAAAAACAGAAAATTGCCATTGCCAGAGCTTTAGCTAAACAAGCAGACTTATTAATCCTAGATGAACCTACAAGCGCATTAGACCCACTTGCAGAAGCAGAAATTTACGAGAATTTTAATAAAATGGTATTACATAAAACAGCAATTTATATATCCCATAGAATGTCATCTTCTATATTTTGTGATAAAGTATTGGTATTAGAAAATGGCAAGGTATCTCATTTTGATTCTCATAATAACTTAATGAAGGAAAAAGATAGCTTATACTATAAGCTCTTTACCTCTCAAGCTAAAAACTATAAGCTTACTTAAATTTTTAAAATATGATTGACATTTTTGCAATATATTGTAAAATTATAGTGAAGGAAGGTTCTTAGAAATGGAAGAAACAAAAAGAGAGAAATTCACAAGACTTGCAGAAGCTCGTACAAACAATGCTTTAAAGCAGATATCCTTAATTGGCAATCTTGCAAACACAAGTAATTATGATTATGATGTTCATGATGTAGACAAGATTTTAAAAACTCTACGCAGTGCTGTAAATGAGTTAGAAGTTACTTTTAAAGGTGATAGTAAGTCTAAGAAATTTAGTCTATAAGAAAAACTACCTAGCCAAATCGGTTAGGTAGTTTTTTTAAGCTTTTATTTGCTTTCCTTATAAAGCTTTTTTTGAAGCTTGAGGTGTTCATTATAAACCTCTTTTATTAAATTATATAGATGTATAGTGGCTTGTTTTTGTTCATAGTTATGATGCTTTTTAGGAAGTAAATAGGAATGAGCAAAATCTCCAATATAGTCAGCACGGATACCGATATATTTTCCACCAAAAATTCCTCTTGATGCATAAATCCAATTTTTGTTTTTCTTTTTAAAAACAAGTTCATCCTTTTTAAAAGTAATAAAATTATCTAGATATTCTCCTGTTTTCTTATCAATATCTAATAATTTTACTTCAGTTTTATTTGCTACCATAATGTAATCTGTTTTAGATGTAATATATGTAGTGGTTACGCCATTGTTTGTACTTTCTGTATAAAATAAACAAACTGCATATAAATCATCAGGTTGAATTAAACCAGCTTCTTTTAAAGCGTCTATTGTTTTTTGATAATCAATTTTCATATGATTGTACCTCCATAACAATACTACTATAGCAAATTTATGAATTTTTTTCAAGTTTTTCTTTCTTGTAAACAAAAAGGAAATATGATATAATTTTAAAAATTATAATGCTAGGGAGGATTTATGAAACAGGAAAAGTTTTTAACAATCTATGCTGTATTAGATGAAGAAAGTCAGCAGTATTTAACCAAATTACAAAACGAAATATTAAAGAACTATCCAAATGGTACACAGACTATGGGAATACCTTTTCATATCTCTTTAGGGAGCTTTCCATTAGATAAAAAAGAGGAATTACTTGAAAGGATGGCCAAAATTCAAAAGCTGAGTAAGCCTAGCATGATAGAGCTTCTTGGTCTAGGACATTTTAATCATCAGGTTATTTTTGCACAACCTAGAATAACAGAAGAACTTCAATTTCTTCACCAGTCTTTTGAAGGGAATTATTCTGATGGTTTTCCTTGGATGCCTCATATTACCTTGTATTGTGGGAAAGAAGAAGATGGAATAGAAATTCTTAAACAGTATAACTTATCCTTGAAGAAGTCCTTTATAATAGGTTTAGAGCTTGGTGAGTTTTTCCCAACTAAAATTTTAGCAAATTGTAAATTTGAATAAAAGAAAAGTGATGCTTGAATGTAAGCATCACCTTTTTTGTTTTTATTCAATTCCACCTGCAGTAGGACCATATTTAATAGCACTAGTATCAAGATTTGCTTCTGTAGCTTGAACACCATTGATGAATAGGTTTTTCCATTCTGTATCATCAACACATTTCCATAGAACATTTCTATTTTCATCGAATTGAACACGGATTCCTATAAGAGAATCTACAGTTTGTAAAGTAGTCCAAGTGGAAGTTGTTGTAAATCTCCATTGAACATTACTACCGCTAACACGTGCTTCTACGACTTTATCAGAGGTATAGCCTGGTAAATCTTCAAAAGCTATTAATCTGGTATATTCTTCTTGATTTTTACGTCTCCACAGAATATAAGGAGAGTCTTTATCGGCTTTGACTTCAATATCCTTTAAGCTTGAAGTACTTGTAATTAAATTCCATGTAGCACCCTCTTCAAAACGCCAACGGATATAGCCACTTTCTACTTTTACTTCTGGAACCTTTCCTTCTGCATAGCCTGTTAGCTCAGTGAATGCTTTTAAATTAGTCCATTCTGTATCACATTTACGTTTCCACTGGATGTACCCAACTTGTTTCGTTTCCCCATCTTCATTTTTAACATCAACTATTTGATTTCTAACTTCAATTCCAATTAAATCATCCACATTGATAGAATTTGTCCATGTTATATCATTTTTATATTTCCACTGAATATTTGTAGAAGAAACGTTTAATTCCTTTTCACGATGATCTTCAATCGTCTTAGACTCAATTACATAATCACTATAATTATATTTTAATATAAATTTTTTATTTGATTCAGTACCATTAATTGTTGTTGTATAGGTAATATAAGCATAAACTGGGATAGAAGTGATATTGACAAATGGTAATTTACCTTTTTTAGGAAGCTTTGGAATATTGTAGATTGTGAAATCAAAACGGCTTCTACTTTGTTCCTTTGCAGTTCTAGGCCCAGTACCAATATATTTCTCATAAGAAGAAGAGGTTTGCTCAACCTTAATCCAGTCACTATACATTCCTAAACGTACTTTAATTTTATTTGCTAAATTGATAACATTTCTTGTATCTTTATTTTCATACGCAAATGCTTGAAATTTGATTGTACCAGAAGCATTATCATAATTTGTACAATATAGTACAAAATCAAAATCCATCTTTGTATTTTTATTTCCGTAAACTATTTCCTTTTTGTCTACCTTCTCTAAATCACTTGCAAAAAGATTCACCTTATTCGCATTGTATTCATTTACATATACAATCGGGATTGCTATGATTATAAACAAAACGATTGGAATTAATATCATCAATATTAAATTGAGTGGTGTTAATTTCGGTAAATGGAAATGGAATTTTTTGCTTTTATTCTCTTTCATATATACTTCACCTCATATGATTTCTTCTATTATAACAAATTCTTTTTAGAATTTCACTAATAATTATGATATTTTTTTTGATATTTCATACCTATTTTGTCATATTTAGCATTTAAAAAGGGTTTTTGATTGACTTAAAGTGGTAAAATGGGTATAATAAAATATGGTTTCAAGTGAAATTAATATCAACAAGGGGGAAACATTATGAGTTTAACTATTTTAAGTTTAAGTACCTCAATTTGGATTCTTCTTATTGTTTTGTGTTTAATCTTCGGATTAATTATTGGATTAGTGGCAGGTTATTTTATACGTGTTAAAATGCATGAAAAATCATTTTCACGTACAAAGAATGAGGCTGAAAAAATTATTGCGATGGCAGAAACTGATGCCGAAAAGAAGAAAAAAGAAGCTTTGGCAGAGGCAAAGCAAGAAATCGCAAGTATGAAGGCTGATGCGGATAGAGACATTAAAGAAAGAAGAAGTGCTGTCGTTGATTTGGAAAATAAGCTAAATCAAAGAGAGGACACTTTAGATCGCCGTTCTATCAATTTAGATCGCCGTGAAGAAATGTTGAATGCTAAAGAAAATAAGATTGATGAAAAGAAAAATGAATTAGAACAACAAAATAATAAGGTTGAAGCTATTTTGAAGCAACAAGAACAAAAGCTGATTGAAATTGCTGCTTTAACTAAAGAGGAAGCAAGAACAATCATTATGGATCGTGTTCATGAAGAAATGAGCACAGAAATTGCAACCTATATTAAAGAGGAAGAAGAAAAAGCCCGTTTAGAGGTTAAGAGTAAGGCTAAAAACATTTTAGCTTTAGCTATTCAAAAGTATGCTGGTGAAACAGCTGGAGAAACTACTGTTTCCACCGTATCATTACCAGTTGAAGAAATGAAGGGACGTATTATTGGTCGTGAAGGTCGTAATATAAGAACTTTGGAATCTTTAACAGGTGTAGATTTGATTATTGATGATACGCCTGAAGCAGTCGTATTATCAGGTTTTGACCCAGTTCGTAGAGAAATTGCAAAGCGCTCTTTGGAAATATTAGTTGGGGATGGTCGTATTCATCCAGCACGTATTGAAGAGGTTGTTGAGCGTTGCCGTGGTGAAGTAGAAATGGCTATTCGTGAAAAGGGCGAGGAAGCAGTATTTAAAGCTGGTATTGGTAAAATTCATCCAGATTTAGTTCGTTTGATTGGTCGTTTAAATTATCGTACAAGCTATGGTCAGAATGTATTGATGCATTCCTTAGAGACTGCGATGATAGCAGGAAAGCTTGCTAGCGAAATTGGAGAAAATGAGGTCATTGCACGTCGTGCAGGCTTATTACATGATATAGGTAAATCCGTTGACCATGAAATTGAGGGTTCACACGTAGATATAGGTGTAGAACTTGCAAAGAAGTATCATGAGCCTAAAGAGGTAATTGATGCTATTGCATCTCATCATGAGGATGTTGCACCAAGAACAATTATTGCTGTACTTGTTGCTGCTGCGGATGCTTTATCATCTGCTAGACCTGGTGCTAGAAGTGACTCTTTAGAAAATTATGCTAAACGTCTAGAAAGCCTAGAGGCAATTTCTAATGGTGTTAAGGGTGTATCCTCATCCTTTGCTATTCAAGCTGGTCGTGAGGTTCGTGTCATTGTAAATCCTGAGGAAGTAGATGATTTATCAACCATTTCCATTGCTCGTCAAATTAAGGAAGAAATAGAAAATAAGCTTTCTTATCCAGGAACAATTAAGGTTACAGTTATTCGTGAAACTCGTGCAGTAGATGTTGCAAAATAATAAGGAATAGGGATGATTTTCATCCCTATTTTTTCAAGAAAGGTTGATTTTATGAGAATTCTTTATTTAGGAGATATCGTTGGAGAAAAGACGATTTCCATATTGAAAAAAAATCTTGAGCAAATAAAAAAAGAATATCATATTCATATGGTGCTTTGTAATGCAGAAAATGTGACTAAAGGAAAAGGCTTAGGCTATATACATTATAAAGAATTAAAAAGTCTAGGAATAGCCGGTATGACTATGGGAAACCACACCTTCTCTAAGTCTGAAATTAAAGAATACTTAGATGAAGCTACAATTGCAAGACCTGCAAATCTAGCTACCACTTTGGGAAAAGATGTCTTATATATTCAGTATAATCAAGAGACTATAGCTCTTATCAATCTTTTAGGCAGAGTCTATATGAATACTCCATTAAATTGTCCTTTTAAAACATTAGAAGGTATGCTTCCTAAGATTAAGGCAGATAAAATTATTGTCGATTTTCATGGTGAAGCAACGAGTGAGAAAAAAGCCTTCTTTTATAATTTCGCTGGCAAGGTTGATGCAATAGTAGGATCTCATACGCACATTAAAACAGATGATGCAGAAGTATTTAATAATACCTGTTATATTACAGATATGGGAATGTGTGGACCTAAGTATTCTGTTTTAGGTAGTGATGTGGATGGTATTATTGAACGATTTAAAACAGGTATTTATGAAGCAGCAAAGGTTTCTGAAGACACAACGTATATATTAAATGGTGTTATATTAGATTTAGGCAAAGAAAACAAAATAGAAAATTTTAAAAAAATAATAGATGCTCCTATTCTTTAAGGCATTATTTACTCCTTTTTTACATATGCTTAGCTAGAAAGGAGTATTTTTTTATGGAAATATTAAAAGTATCTACGAAATCAAAGCCTAGTAGTGTAGCTGGGGCTTTGGCTAATTCCTTTAAATTTAAAAATCAAGTTCAGGTGCAGGCTATTGGTGCTGGAGCAATCAATCAAGCTATTAAGGCAATCGCTATTGCAAGAGGATATGTTGCTCCTACAGGAAAGGATTTAATCGTTGTACCAGCATTTTCAGACATCATAATTGATGGAGAAGAAAAGACAGCTATCAAGCTTATTGTAAAGGCAATATAAAATTAGATGGGATGCTTACATAGCACCCCTTTTTGTTTTATTTCATTATAGACTTAACAATTTTTTTATTTTATGATAAAATGAAATTACCATAGGAGGAATGAAAAATGAAAGTTTGTAATTCAGAAGCAATGAAATATATAAAGGAATTGGAAAGACAAAAGGACATTCTTTTGTATACAGAAAATAATCGAAGTACTGTATCATACAAGGAGGGAGAAGTTAAGCAACCTTCAAAGTATGATTATGAAGCTACTAGAAAAGGAATTGAAAAGATTGATGAACAAATTCGCAAAATCAAGCATGTCCTTTCTATAGCAAATACGACTACAATCGTTGATGGCTTTGATATGACCATTGGAGAAGCATTGGTATATTTAGCTCAGCTGAATTTGGAATATGATCAGGTATCTCGTCTTGCTGAAAGAGAGAAAATAACTCGTCGTATTACAGCAAATGGTGTACTAGAGTACACTGAATGTGTTTATGAACCAGAAATTGCAGAAGAGAAGCAAAAAGAAATCTATGCAAGGATTGCAAAGCTTCAAGTTGCAATTGACCGAGCAAATTTAACACATTTTATTGAAATTTAAAGTTTTTTCCCTGCGTATAAACCTTTGTGGAAACGGCTTATAGGAAATCGTAGATGAATAAGGTTTATAGTTTAGGATTTGTTCATTATTGGATTATCTCTTTTACGTAAAGGTTTATGGTTATATTAATAGAACAATTATTTTTTATAGTTTATGCGTAAAAACTTGGGATGCTTTTCATCCTAGTATAGAGAAGTAAAGGGTTATATCTATACACATATTTTAAAAAAGAAAGAAGGAATATTTATGTTATTTGATGATATTGCAAAGGCAAATATTCAAGCACTAAAGGATCACGATAAGCAAGCAAGAAGTATTCTATCTGTGCTTTATGGCAAGTTCAAATTAGAAAGCATTGAACAAGGTTTGGGTGCTAAAGAATTGTCAGATGGAGATTGCTTAAGAATTATACAAAAAACCATTAAAGAATTGGATGAAGAAAAAGCGGGTTATGAAAAAGCCAATCGTTCTGAAAAGGTTGCAGAAATTGAAGCACAGAAAAATGTTTTATCAAAATTCTTACCTCAGATGATGACAGAAGCAGAAATACGTGCTGAAATTGAGAAGCTAGAGGATAAGAAAATTCCTAACGTTATGAAGCATTTTAAAGCTAATTTTAATGCTTTATGTGATATGGGGTTAGTGAGTAAGATTGCTAAAGAATATAATTAGGTAAAATAAAAAAACACCAAACGGTGTTTTTTATTTTAGACCGATTTTGCGATATACCTTGGATACTTTTTTTCTAGCAAGGTAGGATGCTTTTTGTGCGCCATCTGCTAAGATTTGTTCAATGATATTGCTTTCCTGAATTTCTTTGACCTTGTTTTGTAATGCTTCTAATTCACTACAAACCACATCAGCTACTGCCTTCTTAAAGGTACCATAGCCACACCCCTTATATTCTTCAACTAATGAATCAATTGATTTTTTTGTTAGTGCTGAAAGTATGGTTAGAAGATTAGAAATTCCAGGTTTGTTTTCCATATCGTAGCGAATTTCATTTTCACTATCTGTTACAGCAGACATAATTTTTTTGCGGGTGATATTTAAATCCTCTAATAAATAAATTGTTCCCTTATCAGATTCAGATTTAGACATTTTCTTTTCAGGGCTAGATAAAGAATTGATTTTAGCACCGGTCTTAGCAAGCACTGGCTCTGGAACAACAAAGGTTTCAGAGTAGTGATTATTAAAGCGGATAGCTAAATCTCTTGTGAGCTCCACATGCTGTTTTTGGTCAATGCCTACTGGGATATAGTCAGCATCATAAAGAAGAATATCTGCAGCCATTAAAGTAGGATAGATGAAGATACCTGTAGGAATGGAGCCATTATCTTTTATTTTGGAGGTTTTATCCTTGTATTGTGTCATTCTAGATAATTCACCCATATAGGAATTGCATGCCATAATATAGCCAAGTTCTGCGTGCTCATGCACATCACTTTGCTTAAATAGGATAACTTTATTTGGATCTAACCCACAAGCCAAATAAACGGAAATTAAATCCTTTGTATTTTTTCTAAGCTCCTTAGGATCAATAGGGAGTGTTAGTGCATGTAAATCTGCAATAAACACAATCATTTCATATTCATCCTGATAGGTAATAAATTGTTTGATTGCCCCAATATAGTTTCCTAATGTTAATTGCCCCGTAGGTTTAATACCACTTAGCATTCTTTTCATAATATCATTCCTTTCTAATCATAAATAAAAGCGTCCTATATGAAAAATCATAAGGACGCAAAAAATTCTGCGCGGTGCCACCTTAATTCTAATGGATTTCATTAGCTCTTTTATACACTTATAAACCAATTCCTTAAAAGAAGTATATTGATGCTCTCACTATCCATCATTCGCTTATGAAAGGGACTTCTATAAGTACTGTTTTTATTATAATGTCTTTACACTTAAAAAGCAATAAAATTTTACATTTTTGTTTCTTTATTTGAAATATATAGCCTTTTGGTATATAATACGCTTTAGGTGATAAAAGTGAAAAATATAAAATTGGCTTTGCCATCCTTAAAGGATGCAAGGATGCGTAAAAATAAAGAGATTCAAACAGTAAGATATACATTAGATAATAAATATAAAAATCTAGGAGTAAATAAATCCTATGCAATATTCACTTATGGCTGTCAAGGAAATGAAGCAGATAGTGAGGTTATGGCAGGGATATTAGAGGAAATAGGATATACAAAGTCCAATGATCCTATGAATGCAGATTTGGTTATTTTAAATACTTGTGCCATTCGAGAAAATGCTGAACAGCGTATTTGGGGTGTACTAGGACAGCTAAAGGGGAGAAAAAGAGAAAATCCAGATATGATTATTGGTATTGCTGGTTGTATGCCACAGGAAGAAAATGCAACAAATAAAATTTTAGAATCCTATAGCTTTATTGATTTAGTTATAGGAACCCACAATAAGAATCATTTGCCTAAGCTTTTATATGAAGCCTATATGAGCAAAGCTAAGGTGGTAGAGGTTATTTCTAGTGAAGGGGAAATTCTAGAGGATGCTCCTAAAATAAGAGAATCCCATCACAAGGCTTGGGTGAATATTATGTATGGCTGTGATGAATTTTGCACCTACTGTATAGTGCCTTATACTCGAGGTAGAGAAAGAAGTAGAGCCAAAGAGGATATCATTAAGGAAGTTGAAGAGCTTGTTTCTTTAGGCTATGTTGAGATTACTTTATTAGGTCAAAATGTTAACGCCTATGGGAAAGATTTAAAGGGAGATTACACCTTTGGAGATTTACTTTATGATTTAGACAAGACAGGAATTAAGCGAATTCGTTATACGACCTCACATCCAAGAGATTTAGATGAAAAGACAATGAGAGCTATGAGGGACTGTAAGAGTGTAATGCCACAGCTTCACTTACCTGTTCAGTCTGGTGATGATGAAGTTTTAAAGAAAATGAATCGTAAATATACTTATGATGAATATATGACTAAGGTAAATAGACTAAGAGAACTCGTTCCAGACATTGCCTTAACAACAGATATTATTGTCGGTTTTCCAAATGAAACAAAGGAGCAATTTGAAAATACTCTTAAGCTTGTTCAAAATGCTAAGTTTGAGGGCGCCTTTACATTTATTTATTCTAAGCGTGAAGGAACTCCAGCAGCAAGTATGCCTGATGAGGTGACTGATGAAGAAAAGCATAGAAGATTAGAAGAACTCAATGTTTATATCAATCAGGGATACTTGGAAGGACACAAGCGCTTTTTAAATCAAATTGTTGAGGTATTGGTTGATGGTCCTTCAAAAAATGGAGAAGGAATGATGTGTGGATATACACCTCATCTAAAGCTAACCCATTTCAAAAGTGAGGATTTATCTTTAGTTGGAAAGCTCGTTAAGGTGAAGGTCACAGAAGCAAAAACATGGTTTATGATAGGTGAGCTTTGTGAATAAATTAAAGGAAGAGTTTTCTCAAATGCCTGAGGTTCAAAGAATTCATGAGTTAGAAGCTATTTTAGATAAAAATGAAACATTAAATGAATTGTTATCTAATTTGAAATCAGTTCAAAAGCAAATGGTAAATGCCAAAGAATATAATCAGCCTAAACAATATTCTTTATATAAAAAGGAATATGATGATTTATATAATCAAATTATGGATTTTCCATTTGTTGAAGAATATACTGAATTATTAGAAGTAGTAAATAGTAGATTAATGATGGTTTGTGAACGAATTGAGGGTATTATCAATGAAAAACTAAGATAAAGAAACATTTTTTGGTTAAAAATGGAAATAAAAAACAAAAATATCAAGTTTAGCCTTATTTTGTAACAAAAAATGTTTTCTTTTTCGATTTTTGTTGTATAATTAGTTTGATTAACAAAATTTAGGGGGTTATGAAATGAAAAGAATGTTTAAAAAGATTTTCTCCATTCTTACAGTAATGTTATTAGTATGTGCTTTAAGCATGACATTAATATCTTGTAATAAGGGAGAGTCTAAGAAAGAAGAACCAACCGTACAAGAGGTTTTTGATGGTCTATCTATGTCTGATAAAACCTTTGAGTATGATGGAAATCCACACAGCATTTTATTAGAGGGAGATTTACCTGAAGGTGCATCAGTAGAATACAAAAACAATGCACAAATCAATCCGGGAAAATATAATGTAAAGGCAAAAGTCACTTATAAGGACCGTAGTATAACTAAGAGTGCTTTTATGACTATAACCTACAAGACCTCAACTCTTACTGTAGAGGATAATCAAGTAGGATATGTGAATACGGATAAAGCAGTTTTCCCAAGCTATACTTTAAACAATACTGAGCAAGAGGTTGTATGTATTGTTAAACGTGATGGAGCTTTTGTTGATAATATTTCTATTAACAGAGCTGGAACATATGAACTTGAGCTTTATGCTCCACAATCCACAGTTTATGCTGAAAGTAATCATGTTAAAGTTAAGTTTACTGTAAAAGAAAGCCAATTTGGTGTAGCTTTTAATAGCGAAACTAAGGTAATTGATGGAAGTGTTAAAACATTAGAATTAACCGGTACACTTCCTGCTGGTTATACTGTAGAATATTCAAATAATAGTGGTAGTGAGGCAGGAAAATATTTTGCTGTTGCTACAATTAAGGATAGTGCAGGAACAACGGTTGAAGTTCATAGAGCTGTATTAACCTTAGATAATCCTAATGATACAGCATTTGAAGCTTATCTAGATGCTTTCTTTGTAGAGTATTTAGAAGGTGACCAATTATCTGTAAATATTTTCTGTGAAAATCCTTCTGACTTTGGTCTTGAAAGATATGAAGCAAAATGGTACACCTATTCTGGTTCTGGATCCTCCGATGATAATTCAGAAGCAGTAGAAATGTTTAAAGAAATGCTTACTGAGCTTCATGCTTATAATAAGAGTAGCTTAAGTGACAGACAGCAAATCGCTTATGAACAAATTGAAAAATTCTTAACTTATCAAAGAGATTTCTATTCTATTCAAGATGTTGAATTTATGAATAATTATTATGTTGATCAGTTTGGAGGCTATGTTGCTGACTTTGGAACATATATGGAAGCATATAGCTTAAGAGGTAAAGAAGAAGTTCAGGATGTTATTGATTTTATCAATTCTACTAAAACAGCTTTCCCATCTTATTTAAAATATCTTGATGATAAGGTAAAGGCTGGATATCCTCTTTCTGATTATACTTTGACTGAAATGTCTAAATATTTAGGTGAAGTTTTATCCTCTATGGAAAAGGATGGAAACTACTATTTAGAGGATGTGCTATCTGCTAAGATTGCTGCCTTAGATTTCTTAAATGATGCAGAAAAAACAAGCTATACTCAAGCTTTAGCTGATGCATTTGATAATTCCTTCAAGGTAGGAGTTCAAGAGCTTAAGGATGGACTTCTAAATTATGTTGGAAAACTAGCTAAAGATAAAGAAGGATATTATGCTGCATATGGAGAAGCAGGAAAGCAATTATATCTATTAGAATTGAATGATTTATTAGGTTTAAATAACTTTAACATTGATTCCTATATTGCTGAATTAGAGGATGCTTATGCAGATGCTCAGAAAAAATCTGCTGCAGCTCAAGACTATTTATTTAGTAATTATCCAGTAAATAGTTATCTAGACTTAGAAAGATTGACACAAAAAACAGAGATTTTTGCAGGAACACCTGAAGAAAAGCTTGAGTTCTTAAAAGAATTTGCTAGAAGTGTTGTTCCTACTTTAGAACATACTCCAGAAATCACAATTAAGGAAATGGATAAAGCTTCTGCAAAGGTATCTAATGCTGTTGCATACTATATGAAATCTGCATTAGATAATGATAAAGCTGAATTTATCACTCTAAATCCTTTAAAGGTTGGTTCAGGAAATGATGTTATAGGAACACTTTCTCATGAAGGATATCCAGGACATTTATATGCTTATATTTTCACTAAACAGCTTGATCTACATAATATAACAAGAATTATGACTTCAACAGCACACGGAGAAGGTTGGGCAACTTATGTTGAATTAAAGCTTTACGAATATATTATGGATACAAGCAAGGATGAAACTCTTGTTGATGTATGTAATTATTTATATTATGATCATCTATCTTCCTTCTTGTTAGAAACTCTATTAGATGTATATATTCATTATTCAGGATATTCCGTTAAAGATGTTGCAGATTTCTTAGATGATAACGGACTTAATGGTGGAGCAGCTCAAAGTATTTATAATTTACTTATAGAAACTCCAGCTTCATATCCTGCTTATGGTTATGGAAAGCTATTCTTCTATAATCTTCATCAAGAAGCAAAGAAGAAGCTTGGTAGATATTATGATGAAGTAGAATTAAATACAATTTTATTGTCAAAAGGTTGGACTTCTTTAGGAAAATTAAGACAAACATTTGATATTTATATTCGTGATGTTGCACACACTTATAATATCAATTTGAAATAATAATAAAATCCATTTAGACCATTGTGTTTAAATGGATTTTTTATTTATGCGCTTTTTTGAATAAAATTCAATAAAAAAGCCTTGTAGTTAAATATATTTTACAAAAAATAAAGAAAAATAATTAAAAAATTGATTTTTTGAGTAAAAATCGCAATGAAACCGTTTACAAGTCGTAAAAAGTATAGGATAGTTGTTGATTTGATTTTTGAAAGTGAGTATAATAGTAATAAATTTCAAAGAAGGGAAGAGATGAAAATGAAATTTAAAAAACTAGGTTTAGCTAGCTTAGCTGTAGTTGCAGCTGTAAGTTTAGCTTCATGTGGTGGCAAAGAAGGCGTAGGCGAATATACATATAATGTAGCAATGTCTGTATTCCCTACTAACTGGAATCCACACACATATCAAACAAATACTGATGCCGAAGTATTAGGATATACAACTCCAGGTTTCTATACATTTGATTATAATGATGCTAAAGATTCATACAAGGTTGTACCTGATATGGCAACACAAGAACCAATTGATGTTACTAAAGACTATGTTGGTGATGAATGGGGTATTAAGGAAGGTGCTACTGCTCAAGCATATCGTATCAAATTAAGAAACGATATTAAATGGCAAGATGGTACTTTAATTACTGCTGATGATTTTGTAGAGTCTGCAAAATTATTATTAAATCCTATTGCTTCAAACTACCGTGCAGACAGCTTATATAGTGGTAGTTTCGTAGTAAAAAATGCCAAAGAATATCTATATCAAGGAAAACATGCTTATGAGGATGCTTTCTTATCTGAAGATATTGTAGGTAATGGTGATGCTTATCCAAAGATGGATACCTTTGTTGAAAAGGATGGAAAATACCTTACAGCAGATGGAGTAGACTTCGCTTTAAAGCTTAATAATGGTGGTAACTGGAGCTCTAACGGCTTAAAGAGATATGCAGATGCTGGATATCTTGATGAAAATGCAGCTGCAAAAGCAGCATATGAGCGTTTAGCTGCAGCAGCTGATAAGGATGGCGTAGTTGTTTTAACTAAGAGTTTAGTTGATGACTTATCTTTATGTATTGCTTGCTTACAAGGCTTTGATACTGTTGCAGATTATGCAGCAAAGGCAGGAGACTATGCATATGTTGAATGGGAAGAGTTCGCATTCAAGGGATATGATTATCCTGAATTAGATTTTGATAAGGTTGGAATGTTTGAAGACAATGGCGATTTAATTATAATTCTTCAAAAGCCTCTTTCTGGTTTCTATCTATTATATAACCTAACAAGTACTTGGTTAGTTAAAACAGATCTTTATAAGAGCTGTGAAAGTGTAAAAGATGGTGTATATAATAACTCTTATGGTACATCAGTTGACACATATAGTAGTTATGGTCCTTATCAATTAGAGTTCTTCCAAGCTGATAAGGAAATGCGTTTCGTAAAGAACAAGTATTATTATGAATATAATGATGAAAGTTCAATTCCTACATACCAAACAACTAGAATTGTTTACCACAGTGTTCCTGAAGAGGCAACAAGAGAACAAATGTTCTTACAAGGTGAACTTGATTCATTCGGATTATCTAAGAATACAATGGGAAGATATGCAACAAGTGATTATAAGTATTATACTGAAGGTGCTTCTACATTCTTCGTTGCACTTAACCCATCATTAGAAGGATTAACAAATGCACAAGTAGCTGCAGGTGCTAATAAGAATAAGACAATTCTTACAATTCTTGAATTCCGTCAAGCATTATCATTAGCATTGAACAGAGTTGATTTCTGTTTAGCATGTGATCCTACAGGTAAGCCATCTAAGGCTGTATTCAACGACTTAATCGTTTCTGACCCTGAAACAGGTCAAAGATATCGTGATAGCGAAGAAGCAAAAGACGTTATCCTTAATTTCTGGGGATTAGCTGATCAAGTTGGTCCTGGTAAGAGATATGCTACAAAGGATGAAGCAATTTCTGCAATCACTGGTGTAGATTTAGCACAAGCTAAGATTAGATTTGATGAAGCATATGATAAGGCTATTGCAGCTGGTTTAATGGATTCTGACGATGTAGTTGAAATTAAGATCGGTTTAGCTGATCCTGAATTCTCATTCTACAAAGATGGTTATACTTATCTATCAAATTGTTGGACTGAAGCTGTAAAGGGTACAAAATTAGAAGGTAAGTTAACATTTACTAAGGATGATACAATTGGTAATGCATTTGCTGATGCATTAAGAGATAACCAAGTTGATGTACTATTCGGAGTAGGTTGGACTGGTTCTGCTCTTGACCCATTCAACTTGTCAAGTGCTTATACATATCCTGCTCAACAATACGACCCAGCTATTGATTATTCAAGTGTTATGAGAGATATTCACTTTGATTCTATCGTAGACGCTGATGGTGTAGAACACAAGGATATTACATTACGTACTAACGTATTATATTGGTCTTATTACTGCTTAGGTGGTGTAGATACTCCTACATTTGTAGTTGATCCTACAACTGGCGAAGAAACTGGCGATAGAGTATATATCAACGGTGGTACTTCATTAGATATCAAGAATAGAACATTAATTCTATATGGAGTAGAAGCTGCAGTATTAGAGCAATATACAATGCTTCCACTAGATGATCAATCTACAGCATCCTTAAAGGGTATGAAGGTTAATTTCTACACTGAAGAATATATCTATGGTGTAGGCCGTGGTGGTGTTAAGTATATGACTTATAACTATGATGATGCACAATGGAAATCTTTTGTTAAATCACAAGGCGGTACATTAAATTATAGCTAGTTTGTTGTTTGGCTAATACACAGATTTAGTATGAGATATGTAGGTGGAGGGCTTAACTCTGCCTACATATTTATCATATATAGAAAGGAGAGTGTAAACAATGATTAAATATGTAATTAAAAGATTAATATTAATGATTTTTACATTTTTAATTATTATTTCAATAAGTTTTTTCCTTGTTAAATTACTACCAAATCTTCCTGTTGAACAATTTGGTAAAGACATGGAATTAATATTGAAACGAAGAGAAGCATTAGGCTACAACAAACCTCTTATAGAGCAATATTTTATTTTTATAAGAAAATCCTTACTTGGCGGTGACTGGGGTATTGGAGAAAATATGTATCGTGGTAGTGAAGTTTGGGCAGTTTTTATTTCTAAATTGCCAGCTACTATGTATGTAAATATCTTATCTATGTTTGTGAGTGTACCTTTAGGTTTAGGCTTAGGTATATTTGCAGCTTTGAAGAAAAACAGATGGCAGGACCATGTTATTAATATTGTGGTAATGCTATTTATTTCTGTTCCTTCCTATGTTTACGCATTTTTAGTTCAATATATTTTCTGTTTTAAATTGAAATGGTTCCCTTCACAGATGAATTCAGGGTATAATTTCTTATCGTGGAGTATGTTCTTATCCGTTTTACCAGCTGTATTTTCTTTGTCATTTGGTACTATTGCTGGTCTTACAAGATATACCCGTGCAGAATTAACAGAAGTATTAACTAGTGATTTTATGTTACTAGCAAGAACAAAAGGATTAACAAAGGCACAAGCAACTACACGTCATGCATTAAGAAATGCGATGGTTCCTATTTTCCCAGCTATTTTAGGTGAATTTATTGGTATCATTGGTGGTAGTTTGATTATTGAAAATATATTCAGTGTTCCAGGAGTTGGAAAGTTATTCATAGAATCTATTACAGCATTAGACTATAATATGTTTATGCTATTATCTTGTTTCTATTGTTTGATTGGTTTAACTTCTAATATTGTAATAGATTTATCTTATGGATTTATTGATCCTAGAATTAGAATGGGGGAAAGATAATATGCAAGAAAATGATGTAAAAATTGAAGCATTAGACCCATCTTTATTTGAATTCGTTCAATATGATTCTAGAATCACAGATACAAAGATGGCAACAAAGAGAATAGGTTACTTTAAAGATGCTATGATTCGTTTCTGTAGAAATAAGGCATCTATAGTTGCAGCTTGTATTATTTTATTTATGGTATTATTTGCCATCATTGCTCCAGAGGCTGCTGGTACAACATATACACGTTCAAGAGGAGATAACGATTGTCAAAAGTATCAGTTGTTACTTCCTAAAAATAATCTTTTCAAAGGCTCAGGCTTTTGGGATGGAACTAAAAATGAAAGTGTCAATTCTGGTAGATATAATCAATATGTTGCATTAGGTATAGAAACAGGTCTAGATCCTATTGCAAAATTAAATAAGAAGTATAAGTTTAATGGCTTAGATTATTATAATGTTCGTGTAGATACTTATAATAGCTTAGGTTTATTTTATATGACTTTTACATTAGATCAATATCAGGCTATTCAGAAATATCAAGATGAAAATAATTTACAGATTATTTTCCCTGCAGTTACAAGCTTAAATCATTTTGCTACTTTAAATGACAATAGTGCAGGTGCAAACATTTGGTATGAGCATAAAGAAAATGGTACTCCGGATTTAAAGAATGGTAAGTATGTTGATATTTATAGAAAAGCTTCTAATGGCTATACCTATGATGATGATTATACTTCTAAAATGAGAATCTCATCTGATGATGGTACATATAAGTATGCAGTTCTTTCAGGAACAGCAGAAGCACCATCCTTCTATTGTAGAGTTTTATTATATAATTACTTTATTTATAAGTATGGATATGAGCCTTGTTTTGCTTTTGGTACTGATGGTCATGGCTATGATATCTTTACACGTTTAGGTAGTGGTGCACGTTTGAGCTTTCTATTGGCTATTTTCGTAGCAAGTATCAATTTAGTTATTGGTGCTATTTGGGGTTCTATTTCAGGTTACTTTGGTGGTGCCGCTGACTTAATTATGGAGCGTATAACAGACGTTTTAGGAAACATTCCATTTATGATTGTTACTACGTTATTCCAGCTCCACTTAGCAAGTAAAGTGGGAGTTATTCCATCATTGCTATTAGCATTCGTTGTTACTGGATGGATTGGTACGGCTAGTACGGTTCGTATGCAATTCTATCGTTATAAGAACCAAGAGTATGTTTTAGCAGCTCGTACATTAGGTGCAAAGAATAAGAGATTGATGTTCAAACACATTTTCCCTAATGCTTTGGGAACTATCATTACAAGTTCAGTATTAGTTATTCCAAGCGTTATTTTCTCTGAATCTTCTTTAACATATTTAGGAATTGTAAACCTAGATGGAGATTCACAAACCTCTATTGGTACTATGTTAGCTAATTCTAGAACGTATTTAACAACGTTCCCTCATGTTATTTTATTCCCAGCAATATTCATTTCCTTATTGATGATTACCTTCAATTTATTTGGAAATGGTTTAAGAGATGCATTTAATCCATCATTAAGAGGAACGGAGGATTAAATATGGAAAAAGTTTTACAAGTAAAAAATCTAGAAATTAATTTTAGAACCATTAATGGTCAGCTACAAGCCGTTAGAGATGTAAGCTTTGATTTATATCGTGGCGAAACAATGGCTATTGTTGGTGAATCCGGCTCTGGTAAATCTGTTACCTCTCGTGCAATATTAGGTATTTTAGCTAATAATGCAATTGTTAAGGGTGGAAAAATTTATTATGATGGCAAGGATTTACTAAAAATTTCTGAAGACCAATTTCATAAAATCCGCGGTGACAAAATTGCAATGATTTTCCAGGATCCTCTTTCAAGCTTAAATCCTATTATGCGTATAGGTAAACAGTTGACAGAGGCAATGATTCTTAAGAATAGAGCTAGCCGTAGAGAAAGCCGTAAGCTATTCAATTCATTAATGGCTGAATTGGTTAAGTATATGGATATGACTGGCGAGCAATATGAAATCAGCAACAAGCAAAAGTCTATTGATTTTAACAAATTTGAGTTTAAGGATCTTGAATTGGAAAATGCATATAATACGGCTGTTGCAAGTGCTGATGATGTTGCTACTATTATTGAAAACCTATTGTTTGAGGTTGAAAAATTATCCTATTCAAATTGTAAAAGATATATTAATGAAATTATCAAATATGCACCATTAGTGCAAAATGAATTTTTCGTTAAGGATATCACAAAAATTAATGAACAGGTTGAATTAATTAAGACAATTAAAAAGGATTCAATTAAGAATTCAGACTATGCACAGATTATTTCTGCAGTAAAAATTATTGATGCAGAAATTAAGGAAGCTCAAAAGCTAGATAAACCAAATTTCTTTTCCCTTGCATACTATTTAACTTTTGTGAATCCAGAAAAACCAAATGAGACTGTTGCTGAATTAAATAAGCTTACTAGAAAAATTTTGGATGAAGAGTTCATGTTAGAATTTATCGATAGAACTCGTAAGGCCTTAGAAATAAGCCATAAGGAATCTATTGAAAATTCTAAGCTAGCTATCACAGCTTGTCAAAAATTATTAGATGAGTTTAATAAGAATAGTGAAGATAAAAAGAACATTAGACTTCTTGAAAAAGAAGCAATTGCTGCTGTAGAAAATTCAATTGATAAACTTGATATTTATCGTACAAGTCCAGCATATGTTTTTAAATCTAGTATATTTGATTCTTTAAATCTTTATTATCAGGCAGATAAGCTTAATATGGATATGCAAAAGAAATATGATAAGAAGGTAGCTGCCTACAATCGTATTACTGAAAAGGGGAAAACACCTAATTGGAATTTAATTCCAATTACACTTTGGAATAGAGATTCTATTAAAAATGATATCGTTGAAAATATTCAAGCTATAATTGATTATTTAAATTCTTTTGTTGAATCAAAGGAACCAGATTATCAAAAAGAAGCTATTGATATTATTGATTATTTCAAGGAAAAGGCTTCTAATGTTGTCTATAAGGTAACAAGACAAAGCGCAAAAACAAAGGCAATAAAGCTTATGGAAGAAGTAGGTATTCCAGAGCCTTATAAGCGTTATAGACAATATCCATTTGAGTTCTCAGGTGGTATGAGACAAAGAATCGTTATTGCTATTGCACTTGCAGCAAATCCAGAAATATTAATTTGTGATGAGCCTACAACAGCATTGGATGTTACAATTCAATCACAAATTTTGGAATTGATTAATAAGTTAAAAGCAGAGCGTAATCTTTCTATTATCTTTATTACACATGATATGGGTGTTGTTGCCAATATGGCTGATAGAATATCTGTTATGTATGCTGGTAAAATTGTTGAGACAGGTACGTGTGATGATATATTCTATGATCCAAGACATCCATACACATGGGCATTATTATCTTCTATGCCATCATTGGATACAAAGGAGAAGCTAGATTCTATTCCAGGTACTCCACCAAATATGATAAATCCTCCAGTTGGAGATGCATTTGCCGCAAGAAATAAATATGCAATGAAGATTGATTTTGAAAAACAACCACCATTGTTTAAAGTTTCTGATACTCATTATGCTGCTACATGGTTATTGCATCCATCTGCTCCAAAAGTAGAATTGCCAAAAACATTAGTAGACAGAATCGAAAACATGAAGAAAGTTGGGGTGACTTCAGATGGAACAGTACAATAAGGATGAAGTATTGCTAGAAGTTAAAGAGTTATCTCAGTATTTCAAATTGGGACGTAGAACATTAAAGGCTGTAAATCATGTTTCCTTTAATATTCATAAAGGAGAAGTATTCGGCTTAGTTGGTGAGTCAGGTTGTGGAAAAACAACTACAGGTAGAACCATTATAAAAATTTATAATCCTTCTACTGGTGATGTATTTTTCAAGGGTAGAAGAATTGTTGCTGGTATTCAAGACTATCGCGAAGAAATTGCTGCTATCCGTAAAGAAGCAAGAGCACAAATCAATGCTGAAAAAGCTAATCTTAAGGAGTTGATTGAAAAGACTCCTGAAAGAGAAGAAGAATATAAAACAGAAGCAAATCAAAAAATTACTGCTATTTGTGAAGAAAGAAATGCAAAGGTTTCTGTTTTAAAAGAAAAAATTGCTTCTGCAAAGCATGACCAAAAATATTGTGATAAGGATTATATTGCTGAAGAAGTTAAAGCTGTTGATGAAAAATATGAAGCAATATTAGCTAAGCTTACAAATGAAGAAGAAATTCTTAAGGTTAAGGCAGAATATCAAAAGGAAAGAAAGACTGCTTCACAGAAGCGTTTAGTAACACAAATTCAAATGATTTTCCAAGATCCAATCGCTTCTTTAAATCCTCGTATGACTGTTAAGGATATTATTTCTGAAGGATTAGTTATTCAAGGAGTTAAGGATAAGAAATTTATTGAGGAAAGAGTATACGAAATGCTTGAGCTAGTTGGTTTAGTTAGAGATCATGCAGACCGTTATCCTCATGAATTTTCTGGTGGACAACGTCAAAGAATTGGTATTGCAAGAGCAATTATCATGAATCCAGAATTAATCATTGCAGATGAACCAGTGTCAGCCCTAGATGTTTCTATTCAGGCACAGGTTATTAATCTTTTGAATGAATTACGAGAAAAAATGGGATTAACTATTCTCTTTGTAGCTCATGATTTGTCTGTTGTAAAATACTTTTCTGACAGAATTGGTGTAATGTATTATGGTAACTTAGTTGAGCTTGCAACATCAGATGAATTATTTGCTCATCCATTGCATCCTTATACTAGATCATTGCTTTCAGCAATTCCTTTGCCTGATCCTCATTATGAGAAGCAAAGAAAGAGATTCAGTTATAATCCATTAGCTGAGCATAACTATCAAACAGAACAGCCAACTTTAAGAGAAGTTGCACCAGGACATTTTGTTTCTTGTAATACTGAGGAATTTGAAAAATATAAGAAAATATTAGAGAAAAACTAATGAAGAAAAAGATTTTAATTGATTTTGGAATCTATTTGGCAGTTGGGTTTGCCATATGGCTAACTGCATTCTTTCTTAAACAGCCTTATTCAGCTGAGAGTACAAAGGATGCATACCGTTACTGTTCTGATAGCTTTATCATTCCTTCAGTAGTTTTAATCGGAATATATTTGCTTTCAATCATTGCTCATCAAGGTTTTTTTGATGGTATTACTTATTCAGTTCATTTTGTGATAGGAAAATTTCTTCCTAGAATAAATAATTCCACAGACAATTACTATGATTATAAGCGTGCTAAGGCTGAAAAAAGAAAAAGCACAAATATAGGTGGTTTACTTAGCGGTGGCTTTTATATGATTTTTGCAATATTATTTTATATTTTATATTATTGTGTATAAGGCCTAGTAAAACTAGGTCTTTACTTTTTAAGGAGTTGTTATAATGTTAGAACTTAAAAATTTAAGTAAATACTACAATACAGATAACGTTGTAACTTTAGGATTATCTAATGTTAATTTGAAATTAAATAAGAATGAAATCGTTGCTATAGTTGGAGATAGTGGTGCAGGTAAATCCACGCTACTCAATGTCATTTGTGGAATAGATTCCTATGATGATGGAGAGCTTCTATTTAAAGGAAATGAGACTTCATATTTTAATCAAACAGATATGGATAATTATCGTAAGGAGCATGTCGGTTTTATTTTCCAGAATTATAATATTTTGGATTCCTATACTGTTTTGCAGAATGTTATGGTTCCTCTTCAAATTAAAGGCTTTAGTAAAAAAGAGGCTAAGGAACGCGCTACAGAATTAATTGACCAGGTAGGATTATCTCATAGAATTCATAATAAGGGCGTTAAGCTTTCTGGAGGAGAGAAGCAAAGATGTGTTATAGCAAGAGCTTTGGCTTCCGATTGTGAAATTTTAGCCTGCGATGAGCCAACAGGAAACTTGGATAGTAAAAGTGGTAAGGAAATCATTGAATTGATTCATAAGGTTGCAAAGGATAAGCTAGTCCTTATTGTCACACATAATTATGATGAGGTTAAGGATATTGTTACCAGAAAGATTAAAGTTGCAGATGGAAGAATCGTTGAGGATGTTAAATTTGATGAGATTCCAGAGGATGAGAATGAGGTTGTAGCCTTTACTGATAAAAAAGTAAAGCCTGCTACTATATTTAATTTTGGATTTCAAAATATTTTAAGTACACCAAAGAAAACTATATTTACATTTATTGTTTTTGTCATAATGTCTTTAATAGCCTTTTATCTTTATTTATCCTGTATGGCTAGTTCACAGGTAAGCTTTTTTGATCCCGATTCCCAATTTGTTAACCATGAGAATAATCGGTTGATTGCATATATGCATGACCATTCGGGCATTGAAGAAGGAGTTTTAAAGAATGTTTCTGGGAAGTATTATGTCAATTCCTTTTATGAAGATTATTTATTTTCAATTAAATTCTATAAAAATAATGTAGAAAATAGTCAAGGCATTTTAAGAGCTGCATATACTCCTCAGGCATTAAGCTATAAACATATTGCTGGAGAAGAACTGAAAGGAGAAAATGACGGGTACATTATTTTTCCTAAATCCACTTTGGATGAATATTCAATCCAATACTCCTCTATTTTAGAGAGAAAATGTCAATTTCTAATTGACAATATATCCTTTGATTTTGTAGGATTTGGATCATCTGAATATTTGTCAAAGCCAGTTATTCAAACGAAAAAAGATATAAGTAATCATGTCAATTATACTGCAGTAAAGAATGATTTAACTATGGAGCTTACGATTCCTTCTTTAGAGGCAAGCTTTAATGTCCCTAATCGTTCTAAATATATTTCTGATAAATTAACGATTTATGTTCCATATGTTTTAAAGGATTTTCAAGAGGAATTTACGTTTGATTTTGTTTTGAAGGACTTGTATTCAATTGTTATGCCTGATGACTATGAAATAGTGTATACCTTTTCAAATACATTTTATTTTACACTTCCGACTTATCAAGAGCTTAATTATGGACATATATATGAACTGACTGTATATTCAACGAATCCAACCAAAGAAATGAGCAGGTTAAAATCAGCTGGATTAAATGTGATTCGACCTTCTGTAGATTTCAAATCAGTAAGTAAAAATCAACTCTTGTTTTATACCTATGTTTTGATTTCAACCGTAATTATATTTGTATTTTGTTTTGTTTCCTATATTGTTCTTTCTAGAGTTTATATATCTAAAAATAAAGAGTATGCCGTCTTAAGAACGCTTGGTGTTGTTAAGAAAAATATGGAGCATATTGTTATAACTGAGATTCTATTCATTTCTTTAATTGCATCTATATTTGCTTTTGCATTATTATACATATTGTATTATTCTTTACGATTTGAATATTTGAATGTAATCATCTATAATAATTTGGGTATTACTGCATTATATTATGGAATTATTCTTTTATTCTCTTATTTTATTGCTAGAAGATTTAATAAGCGTCTCTTCAAATTTACTGCTCAACATTCATTGAAAAGTGAGGTGGTTAAAAATGATTAAGATCAATCGCTTAAATAAGTATTATAACAAAGGAAAGAAGAATCAAATTCATGTCATAAACGAAGCAAATTTAGAACTTCCTTCTGTTGGACTTGTCACTTTTTTGGGACAATCTGGATCAGGTAAAACCACCTTGCTTAATGTTATAGGTGGATTGGATAAAGCCAAAGGAGAGCTACAGTATGATTCTTTGCAGATGAAGAATTATCAAATGCATAAAATTGATAAGTATAGAAAAAATGAAATAGGCTATATCTTCCAAAACTACAACCTATTGCCAAATAAGACAGTTTATGAAAATCTTGAGATTGCTTTAGAAATGATAGGAGTTACAGAGCAATCCGAGGTTTTGAAACGTATTGAATATACTTTAAAAGCTGTAAAGATGTATAAATATCGTAAAAAGATGGCTTATGCCTTATCTGGTGGACAACAACAAAGAGTAGCTATTGCGAGAGCTTTATTAAAGAATGCTAAAATCATTATTGCAGATGAACCTACGGGAAACCTTGATAGTGAAAATAGCATTGAGGTAATGAATATTTTGAAAAAAATATCCAAAATTTCTTTAGTTCTTTTAGTTACACATAATGTCAATATTGCAAAATTTTATTCTGATAAAATAATTGAAATAAAGGATGGTGTAATCCAAAAGGAGTATAACAATGATTCTGCAGGAACATTGGCTCGTAATAATAGTAATACCATTTATTTAAAGGATATGCATCTTCAGCAAACTGAAACGCCATTAGGAGAATTATCTATATATCAGGATACAGATCAACAGCAAAAGGTGAATTTGGAGATTATTATAAGAAATAATAATATCTATATTAAATCAGATAAAGAACTACATCTAGTTGAAACATCTAATTTAACCTTAATTGATGACCATTATAAGGATTTGGATTTGGAAACAGTAGAAGATAACAATTTTGATACTTCCTGGTATGAAAAAAAGGATTTGCCTTTCAAACAAAAGCTTAAAAGAATTTTTAAGGACTTATATGTTAGCTTTAAAAATATATGGCATGTTGGAAAGAAAGGAAAAATGCTCAATATTGCTTTCTTCTTTATAGGACTCGTTTTAGGTGCTTCTATCATTTGTATGATTAATTTTGCTACGGCAGATACAAAGGATTTTATTTATACAAAGGACACTTATCAAATCAATGTAGAAAATCATTATTTTCCTCAAGATCCTATTTATAGCATTTCTGCAAATTTTCAAAATGACAAGATTAAAAATTTATGTCTTTATCAGCCTTCAAGTATGCTTACATGGAAAAAACAGCTTACCTTTACTAAAACCATTAATTATTTAAATGAGGTTACAGTTGGCTTATATAAGGATGATTATGAAATTTTATATGGAAAAAAGCCTGAAACTATAAATGAAATCGTAATTGATAAGGTTACTGCAGAAGAGCTTAGAAAACAAGTTGGAGTTAGAGCCACCTATGAGGATATCATGGGAAATGTAATAGAAATTTCTACTGGTAAAAATTATGTTAAGGCTTCAATATGTGGCATTGTGAATCATTGTCAATATGCCGTGCTTGGTTCTAAGGAATTGTACACCTTGTGGGTATGCCAAATTCGAACTAATTCTTTCGGTTCTGTAAGGTATTATCTAAATGAAAAGAATATGAATGGTGATTATTTTTATTCTGTAGTAGAAGGAGAAGAATTACATCCTTACAGCTATAGAGAAAGTAATTACGAGGTTCTAGTAAAAAAGGGTGGAAAATATGAGCATTATGATGAAGTAGAGGTTTATAGTAAGGAATGGGGAAATATCATTTTTAAAGTAGTTGGTAAATATGATTATCTTGCAGATTACGAAACTGCCTACGATGAAATAATAACGAATTTCAATATTAGCCCTAGAATACTAGATTATCATATGCTTACATTAAATCCATATCAATATGAGGTCGTAGAGGGAAGAGTTCCTGTTGGAATCAAAGAATGTATGGTTCCTGTTTATAGTAAAGAATCTGTTGGCTCTTATAAGTCCTCTCGCTTTGGAGATGTTTTGATTGTTGGAAAATATAATGGTACTACAGAGGCATTGGGAACATCTATGGTTATGGATTTAGATGGGTATATCATCAATTCCTATGACTATGATGAAATAGCCTTTGATACCATATCTGATGATATCATATTAGAAAAAGAAGAAGTACTTTTATCTTTATATCAAAGATTAAGTAAAATTAGCTTAGAAGAGCAGGAATCAAATTTACATTTGTTTGAATTATTATCGTTCATTTTGATTATCATAAGCTCTATATTTATTTACTTTACTATGAGAAGCCGTATGATATCTGATATTTACTCGATTGGAGTGTATCGTTGTTTAGGCGCATCACGAATGCGTATTATCGGTTCTCATTTAAGAGATTCGTTTGGAATAACGACCTGTACTACTTTTATAGGATATATCTTAATGTTGTTTATTTATAATATAGCATCCTCTTCAATAAATTCAATATTAAAACAGAATATGTTTAGAATTCATAATGGATTATTTGCTTTAGGAATTTTAATTATTTATGTTTTGAATTTGTTTATTGGAGTTTTACCGATTTTGTTTTTACTTAGAAAAACACCATCAGAGATATGCTCAAAATATGATATTTAATAAAAAGGACATAGCCCTTTATCTGGCTATGTCCTATTTTCTATTGTCAAAAGCACGTTTACTTTTTCTTATTGATTCCTTATATTCAATATTGTAATATTTTAAAAACTCTCTAAAATCCTTTAATCCTTGCTTGATTTCATCTACTTCATATTCTATCTCATAGTCAACTTTTCCGTAGTATTCACTACGATCGAAGAAGATAGTTCCATCCTTGTAAGGACAGGATGCTCTATAGGTGGTTAACTCTGCAATCTTTTTTACCTGATAAGGAAGTCCTATAATGCTTGCATCAAAGCCGTTTTCCAACATTTCTAATGCCTTTTCCTTGGTAATAAAAATGTGTGTTTCATCTGCTCCAACCTTAGATCTTGTTTTTTTAGTAAGCTTGAAATTATTTCCCTTTTGACGAATTCTAAGTACAGTTTGATCTCCCATCAGCTTCGTATCCTCTGTATCAAAATAATGATTTGTTTGAGGAAAGATATTGTTCGATAGGTTAAACTCTTCTAAGAGAGCCTCGTATGTTTCTTTTGAAATAAATGTTTTGAATTCTATTTCCTTGTTTTTGTTCATCTCACATACCTCTTTTGAAACGATATATAAATATTATCTAATATTTATTTAAAAAAATCAAGTGTTGTGATAAAATATTATAAAAAAGAATAGGAATGATAAAATGAAATATTGGATTGTAAGCAAGGATGATGCAATATCTTGTGGAATAAGGGAAAAATTAACAGAAAAAATTCATTTTGAATTAAATCAAGCAAACCCCGATTTAATTGTGGTTGTAGGTGGAGATGGAACCTTTATTTCGGCTGTACACCAATATCCTGATGCAATCTTCTTTGGAATTCACACAGGGCATTTAGGATTTTATGCAAACTATACTTTAGATACTTTGTCTGAGCTTATTGAGGATATAAATAACGAAACCTATCATATTGAAAAGGTTGATGTAATCGATTGTGAATTAACTACTTTAGAACAAAAAATTTTTGCCTTTGCAATTAATGAAATGACAATTATTACACCCCCCAAAACTTTAATTCTAGATGTAAATATAGATGAGCAGAAGCTAGAAACTTTCAGAGGGACAGGCTTGTGTATTTCCACTGCCTATGGATCCACTGCGTATAATAAATCATTATTTGGAGCAGTTGTAGAACCAAATCTTAAGGCTTTTCAAATTACGGAAATTGCAGGGATTAATTCGAATCAATATCGGACACTTTCTGCTTCCTTGTTATTATCCCAAGAAAGAACAGTAACTTTAGAGGTCAAGCAACCAGAAGAGGTTTTTGTTACCATTGACCATTTATCCTACCATTTGAAGAATTTTTGTAGTGCTCATATAAAACTGAAGCCAAATAAAATATCTTTGGCTCATCCAAAGGATATTTCGTTTGTAGAAAGAATAAGAAGAACCTTTATCACAGAATAAAGAAAAAATTCTATCCATTAAGATAGAATTTCATCAATGATATGATACTCAAGTGCTTCAGTGGCTGACATATAATAATCTCGCTCTGTGTCGTGAGCTATGCGTTCTACACTTTGATGTGTAAGTTCGGCAAGTAGGTCATTCATCAGAGCTTTTGTTTTTAACAGGCGTTTTGCTTGAATATCAATGTCAGATACTACACCTTGCATCCCTCCATAGGGTTGATGTATCATTACCTCTGCATGGGGAAGAGCATATCTTTTTCCCGTACCACTGGCAAGTAGGAATGCAGCCATAGATGCAGCCATCCCAACAACAATCGTATTGACCTTAGAACTGATGTGATGTAGGGTATCAAATATGCCTAGTCCTGCAGTGATAGAACCTCCAGGAGAAGAAATGTAAATATCAATATCCTCATGATTTACAGAATCTAAATATAGTAGCTGAGAAATCAATAAGGATGACATATGATCATCAATCTCTCCTACTAAAAGAATAATTCTATCTTGTAATAGTCTAGAGTAAATATCATAGCTTCTTTCTCCATTTGATCCTTTTTCTAGTACGTATGGAATATAATTCATTTTATTCACCTTTTCTTTCGTCCTTCCATATCTTACCAAAAACGTTTACATTTTTTTGTATGATACTGTCGAGAGAAAATATATTGATAATAAAAAAATAAAGTGGTAAAATAATAGATGTAAAAAATTCAATTTTAGGAGGAATTTAAAATATGGCTATTAAAGTAGCAATTAACGGATTTGGACGTATTGGACGTTTAGCTTTTAGACAAATGTTTGGTGCAAAGGGTTATGAAATTGTTGCAATTAACGATTTAACTGATCCAAAGATGTTAGCAAATTTATTAAAGTATGATACTGCACAAGGTGGATATTGTGGACACATCGGTGAAGGCTTACATACTGTAGAAGCAGGAGAAGGCTCAATCACAGTTGATGGAAAGACAATCACTATCTATGCTGAAAAGGATGCAGTAAACCTACCTTGGGGTAAGTTAGGTGTAGATGTTGTATTAGAATGTACTGGTTTCTACACAAAGAAGGAAAAGGCACAAGCTCATATCGATGCTGGTGCTAAGAAGGTTGTTATTTCAGCTCCAGCTGGAAATGATCTTCCAACAGTTGTATTCGGAGTTAATGAAAAGACTTTAACAAAGAATGATGCTATTATTTCTGCAGCTTCTTGTACTACAAACTGTCTAGCTCCTATGGCTGATGCTTTAAATAAGTATGCTGCAATCCAATCTGGTATTATGAGCACAATTCATGCTTATACAGGAGACCAAATGATTCTTGACGGACCACATAGAAAGGGCGATTTAAGAAGAGCACGTGCTGGTGCTGCAAACATCGTTCCAAACTCTACTGGTGCTGCAAAGGCAATCGGTTTAGTTATTCCTGAATTAAATGGTAAGCTAATTGGTTCTGCACAACGTGTTCCTGTAACAACTGGTTCAACTACAATTTTAACTGCAGTAGTTAAGGGTAAGGACGTTACTGTTGATGGAATTAACGCTGCAATGAAGGCTGCTGCTTCTGAGTCATTTGGATATAATGAAGATCCAATCGTATCTTCTGATGTTATCGGTATGAGATATGGTTCTTTATTTGATGCAACTCAAACTATGGTAGCT
The DNA here is from genome assembly GCA_947174785.1 of uncultured Mollicutes bacterium. GTDB lineage: Bacteria > Bacillota_I > Bacilli_A > Acholeplasmatales > Anaeroplasmataceae > Pelethenecus. Next base: position 104,243 of record CAMWKG010000002.1, on the reverse strand, counting down.
AAGCTTACTGATGATTTATATGAAGTTCAAGTTGTATCTTGGTATGACAATGAAAATTCATACACTAGCCAAATGGTTAGAACAATCAAATATTTTGCTGAATTAAAGTAATTATTTGAAAAAAAAGAAACTGTGAAGAGCTTTTAAAACTCTCACAGTTTTTTATTTTTGTTTATTCATCTTAACGATTAAATAAAGTTGGAGATTCCAACAATATCTAAATATCGATATTTTTAGGATAGTTTATGTTCCTTAGAGGCATATCCGTATTTAATTGAGATTTGTACATTTTGTTATGACATAGGGCTAGGCTTTTGTCAATATTTGTGGTAAAATCTTTAATATGCAAGAGGTAATCAAAATGGGTTGGAAAGAATTTATTGAAGAAGAAAAAAAGCTTCCATATTATCAAAGTTTAAAGGAAGCAGTAGATAAGGAATATGCTACATATCGTTGTTTTCCGGATTATAGAAAAATATATCATGCCTTTTCAAAAACGAAAATGGAAAATGTCAAGGTTGTGATTTTAGGACAGGATCCTTATCATGAAGTGAATCAAGCTCATGGATTAGCTTTTTCTGTTTTATGTCCTGTGTTACCACCCTCCTTACAAAACATTTATAAAGAGATGAGTACTGACTTAGGGGTTTTTGTAAATCAAGATGGGAACCTAGATTATTTGGCAGAACAAGGAGTGCTCTTATTAAATACGTTGTTAACTGTTAGGGAAGGACAAGCCTTTTCCCATAGAGGATTAGGTTGGGAAATACTTACGGATCATGCTATCCAAAAATTAAATACCTTAGATCAACCCATTGTATTTATTCTTTGGGGTTCAGCAGCACAATCTAAACAATGCTTTTTAAATAATCCAAAGCATTTCATTATTAAATCTGCTCATCCATCTCCATTATCAGCTTATCGTGGTTTTTTTGGTTCTAGACCTTTTTCTAGAACGAATCAATTTTTAATCCAAAATCATATTGAACCTATAAAATGGGTAAAGGCCTAATCAAAGGCCTTTTTTTCACATAGTATAGAATGGGTGAAAAAAATGAATTATTACAATCCAAATTATAGTACATATGATCAATATGTCGTAAAACAAAATGATTCCTTATACACAATTGCTAAAAAATATGGAGTTAGTGTTGAGGATTTAAAAAATACAAATCATTTAGTGTCTAATATGATTTATCCGAACCAAATCTTGTTTATTCCAAAAAGACAGGATTATGTTACAAAATCAAGTGATAGTGTGGAAGGATTAATCAACAAGTATAACTTGAATTTCAAGGACATATCTAATTTAAAGGTAGCTCCAAATCAAACTATACCTTTTAGAACGGATAAGGTTCATACAGTAAGACCTGGTGAAAGTATAGAAGATATTCTAGCAAGATATCAATTATCTCCACTAGATTTATTAAAACTCAATGAAAATAAATTATTAGTCGTAGGAGAGAAAATAATTATTGAAAAATAGTTATTTTTTTTATTTTGTTGGTGTTATATAGAAAAAAATGTGATATGGTGGTAAAATAAAAGCGATTGTGAAGGTGTAGATTATGAAGTATTGTATACATTGTGGAACAAAGCTTATAGAAAAGGAATTAGAGCATGAGGGAATCATTCCTTATTGTCCAAGTTGTAAAGAATATCGTTTTAAGATTTTTAATACGGCAGTAAGTATGATAATTACTACAAAGGATTTAGATAAAGTTTTATTGATTGAACAATACGGTAAAAAAAAGCATATATTAGTTGCAGGATATATTAATCAAGGGGAAAATGCAGAGGATGCAGCAAGGCGAGAAATACAAGAAGAGGTTGGACTAAAGGTAAACCGCTTAATTTTTCAAAAAACAGAATATTATGAAAAATCTAACACTTTAATGATTAATTTTATTGCAGTAGTTCAGAATACAAATGTTTGTTCTAATTATGAAATTGATGACTATGCTTGGTTTAGTATAGAAGAAGGGAAAGAAAAAATAGCAAAGGGAAGTTTGGCAGAACAGTTTTATATGCTATTTTATAATAAGGTAAAGAATCATGAAATATAAACTCGTTATTTTTGATTTAGATGGAACGATATTAAATACATTAGAGGATTTGAAGGAAGCTTGTAATTTTGCTTTAAAACAATTTCATCTTCAGCCCATCAACTTAGAACAGACCAAAAGCTATATTGGAAATGGGATTCGTAATCTACTTTTATTAGCTTCTCAAAACAGTTTATTTATAGATGACATTTTAGTATCCTTTAAAGCCTACTATTCTCTACATTATAATGACTTTACAAGAAAATATGAAGGAATAGATGAAGTGTTAAACTATTGTAAGAATAATGATATTCTTGTAGGTGTATTAACAAACAAGGTAGAGGATATTGCTAGAAAGCTTGTAGAAGAACATTTTCCTAACCAAATGGAGTTTATTTATGGCGAGGTTACAGGAAGATCAAGAAAGCCGGATGCTAGCTTCTTATTGTCTGTTTTAGAACAATATAGTTTAAAAAAAGAAGAAGTTCTTTATGTCGGAGACAGTGAAGTTGACATAACAACCTGTAATAATGCATTAATCGATGGTGTCTTTGTTTCTTATGGCTTTAGAAGTAAAGAAGTCCTTTCTAAACTTACGAATAGAATTGTTGATACACCATTAGGATTATTAAAATATATAGGAGAGAATTAATATGGATATAGATTTGATGATAACTATATTAGAATACATTGGTACAATTGCTTTTGCCATATCAGGTGCTTTAATTGCAATTGAGAACCGAATGGATATTTTAGGAGTTATGATATTAGGTTGTACCACTGCAGTAGGTGGTGGCTTATTTAGAGATTTAATTATTGGAAGACCAATGCCTTTGATGTTTGAAAATCCTAGCTATGTGATAGTAGCTGCTGCAACAACAATCATTGTTTTTGTGGTGATGTATATTCTAAAGGATATTAAGGTGGTTGAGAGTAAGGCTTATCAAATTGTGTATAATATAATTGATAGCTTAGGTTTAGGTGTCTTCGTCGTGGTAGGAGCCACACTTACTAAGGAATTTGGGATCACCAATCATTTTTTAATTATCTTTTGTGCAGTATTAACTGCAGTAGGTGGAGGAATGCTTAGAGATATTATGTCTGCTCACATTCCAGCAATCTTTAGAAAACATATCTACTGTGTGGCAGCAATTATAGGCGCACTCTTATTTTATCTTATAACCCTTTACAGCAATATGTATTCCTTAGCAGCAATCTTAACGATTGCTTTGGTAGTTGGGATAAGATATTTGGCTTTCCATTTTAAACTAAATTTACCTAAGGTAAAAATAAATGAGGAATAAAGTTTACAAGAATTGGTAAATTTGTTATAATAATGAATGGTGAATTCTATGCAAGATATTAAAACAGACCATCTAGAGTTATTCTACGATTGTGTTGATGAATCAAACAATATACTATATGATGCATTTCATAAATCCTATTTTGAATTAATTGAAATGACTGTAGAAAATATTTTAGCCTCTGATGTGGTTTGTGATTGCGATGAGGAAACTACAAGAAAACTAAATTTGGTTTATGATAAATTAGCCGATGTAGATTTTACTGTAGAAGATGTTCGTAAGGCTATGCAAGCAATTCTTTTAAAAGGATTTAAAGAGATGCGCATTGCCAATGGAAATACAACTCCTGATACTTTGGGAATATTCATTGCCTATTTAATTACGAAATTGAATACATCTAAGGAAATGACAATTTTAGATCCTCTTTGTGGAACGGGAAATCTTTTACATACCATTTTGAATCATTTAGATAAGGATTGTAAGGCTTTTGCTTGTGACAATAATGAGTGGATGATTAAGCTTACAAAAATGGTTAGTGATTTGCTTTCTATAGATGTAGAATTATTCTTGCAGGATACAAGGAATTTATCTATGCAAAATCTAGATTGTATTGTATTTGATATGCCAAATGCGGTACTAGAAGAAGATAAGTCATATTTTCCATATGAAGCCATTTTGCATTATAGTAAAATGCTTAAGGATAATGGAGCTATGATTGGTATTTTAAGTAATGATTTCTTTAATTATGACAAGAATCAAGAATTTAAAAAGCAGCTTCTTAAGGAGTGTTCGATTATTGGCTTAGTTGAACTTCCAGATAGTATGTTTGTTGCAAAACCTAAAATTATCCTGGTTATACAAAAGTGTATTATGGATAAAAAGAATTGTTTTATGGTCAAACTACCAAGCTTCACAGATGTTAAGGAATTTAATCAGTCCTTACTTGAAATTGAGGCGTGGTTTGAGAAAAATAAAAATAATAGAAGTGAGGAGAACAAATAATGGCAAAAATTATGGCAGTAAACGCTGGTAGCTCATCTATCAAATTTCAATTATTAGATATGCCAGCAGAAGCAGTAATCGCATCCGGAGTAATGGAGCGTATTGGTTTAGAGGAAGGTATTTTCACTCTAAAATATGATGGTAAGAAGGAAGAGACACATCCAGTTCTACCTACTCATGCTGAAGGTGTAGAGTTATTATTACATACTTTAGTTGAAAAGGGAATCGTAAAGGACTTAAAGGAAATTTCAGGTGTTGGTCATCGTGTTGTACAAGGTGGAGAATATTTCAAGGATTCTTGTTTAGTAGATGAAACCGTAATCAATAAGATTGCAGAGTTAGCTGATTTAGCACCTCTACATAATCCTGCTCATATCATTGGTATTAAAGCTTTCCAAAAGGCTTTACCAAAGGTACCACAGGTTGTAGTATTTGATACTGTATTCCATCAAACTATGCCAGAAGAGGCATATATGTATGCAGTACCATATGAGTGGTATGAGAAATATGGTATTCGTAAATATGGTGCACATGGTACATCTCATAAGTATGTTTCTGAGCGTTGTGCACAGATTATGGGTAAGCCTTTAAAGGATACTAAGATTATCGTATGTCACTTAGGAAATGGTGCATCTATTTCAGCAGTAGATGGTGGTAAATGTAAGGATACCTCTATGGGTCTTACTCCACTTGAGGGTATTCCTATGGGAACTCGTACTGGTAACATTGACCCTACAGTTGTTTCTTATATCTGTGATAAGGAAGGAAAGACTGCTGGTGAGGTAGTGAATATTTTAAATAAGAAGTCAGGATATTTAGGAATGTCTGGACGTTCTAATGATGCTCGTGATGTAACTGCAGGAATGAATGCAGGAGATCACAGATGTAAATTAACTTTCGATGTACAAGCAAAGAGAATTGCTGATTATGTAGCTTCCTATTGGTTATATCTAGGTGGCTGTGATGCAATTTGCTTTACAGCAGGTATGGGTGAAAACCTAAAGCATTTACGTTTAAATGTTGCTAAGAGATTAGCACCTCTAGGTGTTGAGATTGATGAAGTATTAAATGATACCTTCTCTGATGAAAGAATTATTTCAACACCAAACTCTAAGATTAAGCTATATATCATTCCTACAAATGAAGAAGTAATGATTGCTAGAGATACTGTACGTGTTGCCAAAATAAAATAATTTTTATAAATTTGTATAAAATAAAAAATACAGGGTTATACTATAGATGTCTTAGAAATAAGACAAACTATCTTTCCCTATTAAGATAGAAGCTTTTTCATAAGCAAACTATAACTCTCCCAATGGTAAAAGGTCTATATTTTTAGGCCTTTTATTTCTTTTCTTACAATTTTTGCCATTAAATAGGGTATTTTTATCTGTTTTTACCTAGTGAAAAGCTATACGAAGCGCTTTCTTTGTCAAACGAATTTGACATTTTTTCTTTTTTTTAGTATAATGGTACAATGTAAATTGTGGGTATTTTCAAAGGAAGTGTGTAGATATGAAGAAAAAAATCATATTCTTATCCATTTTCATATTATTATTAGCTATTGGTGGAGTAGGCATTTTTTACTATACTCAAACACATCGAAAAGATGTAGTTTTTGCTAATGTGGCAAGATATAAAACATATACTGCACCTGCTCCAACGGATGGAACTACACCGATAGACCATAATTCTTATGACAATATTGCTTATATCTTATGGGTTTTAGAGCATACAGAACAGTACACATCTCTTACGGAAGGTACTGCGGTTTCTGTAGGGCAAATTCAGACGATTTATAATCATCGTAGAGTAAATGGTGATGAACAGCTTGTAGATACAATTTCAGGAGGCTTAGTTTCTTTAGGGAAACAGAAGTACTTCTTAGACGATAAGGTTTTAATTAGAGATTATATTTCTAAAAAGGGTGATGACATTCAGTGGAAAACAGAAGAACCAGAATGTATCACGAAGGATGTTTATAAAGAAAGATATGGTTGGCTTCCTACACAGGCTACGGCTTATATAATATGTGAGGAAACAATTTTAGACATTACAGAGGTTACTATTTTAGAAAATGGACTATATTCCATCACAGTTTCTTTAAATCCAGATGAGGAGTATGCTCCTTTCTGGTATCAAAGAGAGATTAAAACAAATGCATCCTCTGTGACCAAGCCTGTATTTTCTTCTATCGTTATTGAATATATTTTTAATGATGATTGGCAGATTCAACAGGTAAATACAAAAGAAAAATATAAGGTTACACCAAAGGTGGCGCCAATTACTGTAGATTGTGAAACAAATATAAAAGAAACATTTGATTACACTACTTGGGAATTTGATGCTTCTGCAATGGAATTCTTTAATCAATATAGAGATATGATACCAGTAGGAAGTTCAAACTCTGAGGAACCAGAAAAACAAACACCACTGTCTTATATTACAGGGTCCTTACTAGGCGGAACTAATAAAGAAAAAACATTTGATGTAACAATCAAAATTAATGGTCAAACTTTAAAAGGTAAGCTTCTTTTAAACATTTCAAATTTAACAAGTATAATTGTAAAAGTTAGTTTAGAAGACTTACAGGTTGTATATGAAAATGATCAGGTTTATGTAGATTATGGGTCTTTAAAAATAAAATGTAATGTCGATGAAATCAGTGAAGTATTACAGCCTTTACTTGCAGAGATTGTACTAGGAAGTTCTGCAGCTTCTAGTCCAACAGAGGCATTGGATTTAAATCAAATTATGAATGACTTAAATCAGGCTACAGTAGTTGAAACTGAGAATAAGGTTAATTTAGATTTGACATTGAATTTAATGGGATTAAATTTACCGCTTATTTTCGATATAAATAAAAATGAAGATAAGTTAGATTTGCAGTCTATAAAGTCTAACCTATCATTTGATGGAACAGAAATACAAATTAGCATTGATAAAAATGAATCTATAGAGTTTAGTCCTATAGATGGTGAGTACAGTGATTTAAAGGATATCAATTTTATTGTTAAAGATGTAACAAATATTTTGAAAAATCAAAAATTGGGTGTATCTTTTAGTTTAAACTATGAAGACTATATTATTTCAGGTACTGCCAAGATAGGTCTAAACAAGAATGATCCTATTCAAATCAATTTAACTCTTGAAAATACAAAATTAGGATTAAATGAATCTTTCATTATCATTTATGATGCTAATGCTTTTTATGTTAATTACAAAGACATTAAATTAAAATTATCTTCATTGGAGTTAATGGAATTTATAAATAAATATATTCCTATTCAAAAAGAAATACCTAAGTTTGATCTTGCAGAAACTTTAGAAACAATTTCTAGCATAGATTTTAAAGCAATTCTTCAAAATCTTACAATAAATCAAAATGAAGTATTTGTTTCTCTAGATCTGTCTTCCTTGGTAGAAGAACTTTCTGTTCTTGACTTGACAGTTTCTGATACAGAAGAAGGATTTAGTTTAAAAACAAATCTTTATGATATTGAAATCAACTTAGACACTATAACAGATTTTTCAATTGAATATGATAGTACAAGTTATGTAGATATGAGTGTATACTTACACTTGATTGATTATATTGCAGAAAACGTAGGCAAAAAATCTCTAGGCATTCATATTGATGGAGATTTAACTTATGAGGCATATGCTATAAAGGTATTAGGAGATATTAACTTATATCTAAAGGATACCTATTATACTATAGATGGAAAAGTGCTAGTTTCCTATTTAGATCAACAAATAGAAGTAGGAATTATCGTTCTTGATAAGGATGTTTATATAAGTGTACTAGGTAATACCATTAAGATTAACCTAGATACAATTTCTTCAACAGTAGAAGAAATTACAAGAAAACTTAAAGTTGAGCTTCCAAAAATGGAAACTCCGCAAATTGGCTTAGAAGATATTCTTAAACTAGTTTCTACATTAAAACTAAACTCTTCATCATTAGAGGTTGATTTAAGCTCAATCATAGAAATTCTTGGAGTTGTAGGAGTAAGCTTTAGTTTAGACAATTCTACGCTAAACCTTGAAGTAAAGAGTAGTTTAGCTCAGCTAAATGCCAATGTTACTCCGATTGAATATAAAGAGATTGATACACCTAACCAATACTATGATGAAAAAGATATCTTAAGCTTAATGAATTATGTTGAAGACGTTATGACTATGATTCATCAAAAGTATGGGTATATCAGCTTTAGTGGGAAGTATGAGGGTATAGAACTATCTGGAAACGTATATGTTGACTGGAAGGATACACTCGAAGCTAAGGGAACAATTCAAGTGATATATGAAGGACAAACCTTGACCTTAGATATAATTTATAGTAATGAAACGATATATGTAGCTTATGAGAATATAAAAGTTAAGATTAGTGAAGTTACAATAAAGGAATTGATTCAAGATAAGCTACCATCCTTATCAGCTTCAAATTCTGAAGAGGTATTGACAAAGGTATTAGAGGTAGTCAAAGGGCTATCCATTACGGAAGATAAGATAAGTATATTACTTAACCTAGGAGTCTTCCTAGAGGGAATGAGTGAAACTGCGCTTGTAGTTACAGATACTTTAGTTGGATTTGATCTCCATATGGATTTATATGATATAAACTTAAGCCTAGATGTTATTAAAACAGAAGCGATAGAAGTAAACGATAGTGAGTATTCTACTGTAGAAGGATATATAGATTTAGTTGAATACATTATGTCTATCATTAATAAAGAGTCTTTAGGAGTTCATATTGATGGAACATATTATTTAGATACTATGCCAATAGCATTTAATGGCGATTTTGAGTTGATGTATAATCTAGAAGCTTCTAAGTATGATATTTTTATACTTTTAAATATTATTGCATCTGATATAACAGCTCAAGTTAAGTTGACCTATGTAGACGATAAATTTTATATAGAATTGTATGATACTGTTATAGAAATTTCTGCAAGTGAATTTGAAGAGGTAATTTCTGTTGTTTGTGAGAAATTCAATATCTCCTTAGAACAAACAGAAACATCTATATCGGCAGATACACTTGTCAAATTCACTAAGGCAATTCACTTATTAGATAATTCAATTGAATTGAATTTAAATCAATATATTTCTTTATTTACACATCTTGTATTCGCGTATACTAAGCTAGATAGTGGATATGAATTTAGAGTAAATCAAGATAATGTATTAGATGTTACTCTTTATCTTTCTACAATTCCTTATAAAGAGATAAGTGCTCCACAGGCGACATTAAATAAAGAAGACTTATTTGTGCTATTAGATCATGTTTCTTATGTATTAGAACTTATAAAAGGAAATGCAATACATTTTGAAATCGCAGATGCTTCACTTGATATTACAATAAACAATCAAGTAGAAAGCATTTCTGTAAATGGTTCTATTGATTTGTTATGGAATGAAGAAGGATATCAGGTTGTAGGAAGCTTGTTAGTAGATGGTGCTGGTATTGTTGCCCAGATTAGTTTAATCTTAGTGGATAATACCATTTACTTAACGATGTCTAATCAAACTTTCTCTTTAAAACTAAATGAAATAGATGATTTCATTGCAGAAGCAATAGAAATCTTATCTCCAATGGTAAGTCTAGATATGCCAAGTATGGATAATAGTAACTTTGAACTCAATTTAAAGGATTTAGGATTTATCCTTACAAGTGAGTCTATAGGAGCTTCCTTAGAGGCAATTGTTGGTAAGGCTTGTACACTTTTGGTATCCTTCAGTTTAGTTGAGAATGGATTGAATACTTTAGTGAATGTTTCTTATGATGAACTTATTCACTTAGAAGCACCTATCCTTATTTCTGCTAGTGAGGTAGAAGAAATTCAACTTCCTTCTAATGCACTTTCAAAGGATGATTTATTAGAAATATTAACTTATGTAGTAGAAGCTTATGAATTGTCTTTAAAGGATGAATTTAATCTTTCTATTTCTACATCTATTCATACAAATGGAGAAGTCGTTGCAACAATAGAAGGAAATGTTTATATTAAGCTTCTTGAAAATCAAGAATTTGATGCTCATTTAAGTCTTATTGTTCATGAATATAAGGACAACAGTCAGATAGGCTGGCATCAATTGGATGTTCAGGTGATTTCTTTAACTACAATGAACACTTTGGATTCTAGTGTAGGTATGGCAATGTTCTATGCTATCTATGGAAATAATCCTGATGATTTAAATGCAGTAATTAAAGTTAAATCTACTTACACAGGAATTGAGGATTTAATTCAAAAAGTCTTACAACTTATGAATTTAGAGATTCCTAGCTTGTCAAGTTCTGCAAATACTTCAACTATGGATATACGTTCTCTAATTGATTATATTCATGTAGAAAAGAATAGTCTTTCTTTAGGTATAGAAGCGAATTTCTTATTTGCCTCTATGTTAGATGAAAGACAGATCATGCATATCACTTTAACAAAGAACCAGGATTCTAAGTTGACTGGTATTTTTGCAGATAATATTTATGTATCTTATACAAATACGATGAAGTATACTAAGCTAGATGCTTTAGAAGTAACATTAGAAGAAGGACAAATGGAATTTGATGTTCCTTCTGCTGAGGCTCTTCAAGAGTATTATGATATTTCAGAAATTTCTAATTTATTTGAAGCACTATATCATAATGCCTTAGAAAGAACATTCTCTATTTCTGGAAATGTTGTATTAAAGGCTAAGGTCCTATTTACAATAACCGAATCTATTCCAGTAAAAATTAAAGTAGGAGTAGAAGAAAACGGAGAACCTACAGTTCATGTTCATATTGATATGAATAATCTAAAGGCTGGTGCTATACTTGCTTCTAAGAAGACAGTAGATATATACTACTATAAGAACTATGTCTATATCCAAAGAACTGAAAGTAGTTCAGTGAAGAGAGTCAAGGTTCATATTAATGAATTTATGGATAATCTCGTTTACTATTTATTAGACTTTGGTATGGGCTTAAGCGATACAATTTTAAAAGCGATTGAAAAGCCTGTAGAGGGTGATGGCTTCGTTGATGCAGCTAAATGTATTAATTCTATCAATATTCAAAAAGATATTTTTGAATTTGGTCTTAATATGGGTGAGTTAGCAGATAACTTTAACTTAGAAGATCTATTTATTAGCTTAGGAACTTCTATGGTATACCAAAAGAATTCTGATGGAAGTATCTCTTTAGTTCCAATGATTCATAGAATTAATAATTTTGAGTTTAAGATGGTAAAGGTAATCACTTTATCAAGTACAGATTTAGTATTAGATAATATTGATAAGGAAGGTATTTATAACGCAATAGATGTATCCTTTATTGAATTCTTTACAGAAGAATACAATAAAGAATTAGATAATGAAGGAAATCCTCTTCAAAGTGATATTATCTACGAATTGAAAAATGGGGTTTGGGTAAAGGCAAGTAGTATTGAGCATAAGGTAACCTTTGATTTAGCAACAAGCAACACAAAGCTTGAAAATCAAACCATAGCTTATGCGAAGGATGATATAATCCTTCCACCTAGCTTAGAAGAACTTCTTGAAGTAACTTTAGAGGATGGAACAGTTAAATACTATGAATTTAAAGGCTGGTATTTAGATGCTTCTTACTTAACCTTAGCTAGTGAAGAAGACTGGATAATGCAGGATAAGAATAGAACCTTCTATGCAAAATATCAGGATATTACTTCAACTGTAACGATTGAATCTCCATATCATGAAGATATTATCTTAACTTCTTACATAGGCTTTGATATCAGCAATTATCTAAGCATATATGATTTGGCTTCAGCTGATGGAAAAATGTATCGTTTTGAAGGATTCTCCTATGCGTATGATACTATCCTTGAAAAAGAAGTTATCTTAGAAACCGTTTGGAATGAGGTTCAATTCTATTTAATAGATAATCAAAATAGTTATCTATTATCAACAGAAGATAGTTCTAGCTTCTTAAGTAATATCTATTATGTTCCAGCAAACATAAATCTTGGAAGCAGTACCTCAACTATTTATTATGGATATCCTGGTGCTGTATTAACACCAAGCTATATCTTAAATATGTTTAGTTCCTCCTTCGTTTACAATGGAACTACAAACCATTTAGAATTAGAGGTATTCCAAACCATCTCTAATGCATATATTTCTACATTAATAGATGATAGTTTAAGTATTATGGGGTATATCCTTTCTAGTGAATTAGAAGCTAAGGGTATTCCTCTTGAACAGGTTGCAGGCTATGAAATTAACGCTTGGGTTGATTCTTATGGTAACTATTATAGCTGGTTTGATATCTTAGCTAAATCAAATCAAAATGTATCTTATACAGATTTCTATATCTCAACACCTCAAAAGGATTTGATATTTGAGATAAATGATACAGCTAAGATAACAGGCTTTACATTTGATACTACAGTTACAAAACTAATCACACCTAGATATGTTTACCACGATGGTAAGGCATCCTTAGTTACTGTAATAGGTGCAAGTGCCTTCTTTGGTGCAGAAGAAACAGGCAAGCTTTTCAATAAGCAGACAGTTTACCATCATAAATTAGAAACGATAATTCTTCATGAAGGATTAGTTGAAATTGCTACCAATGCATTTAAGAATAGTAATATGTTAAAGGCAGTTTATTTACCAAGTACATTAACAAATGTTGCTACAGATGCATTCTATATGGATGTTGTAAGCAAGGCTGAAACTAACCAAGGGTATGCTAAGAATGTAAAATTCCATATGTTACCTAATAGTACTCTTAATGTGGGAGATTGGCTTGCCTACAAATGGAATTTAACAAAGCACAATTATAATAGTAATAATGTTCCTAATTCTATAGTTGAAGAAACAAAATCTATTGTAGAGAGTGTTTATACAATTCTTTCTATCTAAAAAATGAAAAGATACATCGTAAGATGTGTCTTTTTGTGTTATAATGAGATTGGGTGAGATTATGAAATTAAATTATGAGGATATGCTAGAATATGTGAAGCATATATTGATTGAAAATAAAGGAATCAGAAGTCATAAGCCACAGCTTTATTTTAGAAATCGTTTTGAACATATTAAACGTGTTTATGGCTGGGCAAAAAGAATTATGGAAGGTGTAGAAAACTGTGATGAAGAGATTGTTTTGACTGCGGCAATCTTCCATGACTGTGGTTACACAAATGAATCCAAAAAGGCTCATGCTACTTTAGGAGCAAATCTATTTTTAGAGTATGCAAGAGAGCATAATTTTGAAGAAGGCTTTACAAATACAATTTATACGATGATTTTAAATCACTCTAATAAAGGATTGATTCAAAAGGAGAATACACCTATTGAAATGATTGTTTTATTAGAAGCTGATCTGATTGATGAAGAAGGTGCCTTAGGAGTTGTCTTTGATTTGCTTGCAGAAGGCTTTAAATGTCCAGATTCTTATGATTCTGTCTTTAATGAAATTATGATGCATTCGGCACATATATTAGATCAAAATTATATGGTGACTCCAGTTGCCAAGGAAATTTGGGAAAACAAAAAAGTATTTATAAAGAACTTTATTGATGACTTAAAGTATGACTTATTTATGGAATAGGGAAGTGAATCATATGGAAATCAATATTATAGGAGCTGGCCTTGCTGGATGTGAGGCGACCTACTATTTATCAAAAAAAGGATATACCATTCACTTGTATGAAATGCGCCCTAAAAAGATGACACCTGCCCATTTGACAGATAAGTTTGGAGAGCTTGTATGCTCTAATTCACTTAGAAGTGATTCTTTAGAAAATGCATGCGGCATACTAAAAAAAGAAATGGAATTATGGGATTCTTTAATTATCAAAGCGGCAAGAATGCATGCAGTAGAGGCTGGTGGGGCTTTGGCAGTAGATAGAGAAGGCTATGCCAATTATGTTACTGACTTTATCAAGGCATTACCAAATGTTGATATTATCTACGATGAAATTACTTCTTTGGATGTTAACATTCCGACCATAATTGCAACAGGACCTTTGACAACAGATGGATTATGTCAAGAAATAAAAAGATTATTTGATGCAGAAGACTTTTATTTTTTTGATGCGCAAGCTCCCATTATCTATGCAGATTCTATTGATTATTCAAAGGTATATTTAAAGTCACGTTATGATAAAGGAGTTCCTTCCTATTATAACTGCCCTTTTACCAAGGAAGAATTTGAACGTTTCTATACTGCATTAATTACCGCAGAAGAGGTTGAGATTAAGGACTTTGAGATTAAAGTATTTGAAGGCTGTATGCCAATCGAGATTATGGCTAAGCGTGGACCACAGACTTTAACCTTTGGACCTATGAAGCCAGTAGGATTAAAGACTCCTACAGGAGAGAAGCCTTATGCTGTTGTTCAATTAAGACAGGATGATGCAGCGAAGGAAATGTATAATCTAGTAGGCTTTCAGACACATTTGAAATTTGGCGAGCAAAAAAGAGTCTTTCAAATGATTCCTGGACTTGAAAATGCCAGATTTGCCAAATATGGAAGAATGCATAAGAATACCTATATTAATGCTCCTAAAATATTAAATCCAACCTTTCAGACGAAGAAGTATCCTAACCTATTTTTTGCAGGACAGATTAGTGGAGTAGAAGGATATGTTGAATCAGCTGCAAGTGGAATTTATGCTGCCATCAATATGGATAGATTTTTAAAGGGAAAGGATTTGGTTGTATTTCCTTCTACTACAGTAATGGGAAGTATGGCAAACTATATCTGTAATGCAAGTCCCGAAGGCTTTCAGCCTATGAATGCAAACTTTGGGATTATGGAGGATTTGAATATTCCTCATAAGAAAAAGGATAGGAAGGCACTTTATGCTAAGCGTGCTTTAGAGACTATGGCAGAGGAGAAGAAACGTTATGAATGATACAGAAGCTATCGCTAAATTTATGGATTATTTAGCAAATGTAAAATATTATTCTTCTAATACAGTTATCAGCTACCATAAGGATTTATTAGAGTTTAGTGAGTTTATCCATTCTGAGCGTATGGCAGCAGGCCTTTTACAAATTAGAAATAATCGTGTTTGCAAAAACTATATTTCCTATTTATCAAGTTTGAATCTGGCTTCTACAAGTATTAATAGAAAGCTATCTTCTTTACGAAGCTTCTATGATTTTCTTTTGAAAAACGGGGAAGTTTCTACAAATTATTTTGATGAGGTGGAGGCTCCTAAGGCACCAAAAAGATTACCTAA
Organism: uncultured Mollicutes bacterium; assembly: GCA_947174785.1. Taxonomy (GTDB): domain Bacteria; phylum Bacillota_I; class Bacilli_A; order Acholeplasmatales; family Anaeroplasmataceae; genus Pelethenecus. The sequence goes on along the minus strand of CAMWKG010000002.1, from coordinate 88,673 downwards.
GATGATTAAGGAAAGCGAAATAGAAATGCTTTTTAATGTCTGTGATCAAAATACTCCTTTAGGCTTAAGAAATTATTGTATATTAGAAGTATTATATGGCTGTGGCCTACGTGTAAGCGAGCTTTGTAGTCTAGAGATAAAGGACATAGATTTTAATAATCTATCTATTGTTGTACATGGAAAGGGAAGTAAAGACCGTGTTGTGATTATGTTTGAGGATATGGCCAAGGACTTAAGAAGATATTTATCTACCTATCGATTAGACCTGTTATATCTTTCTAACGACCATGAAAATAGACATGTCTTCCTAAATAAGAATGGTACAACCTTAACGCCTCGTGGAGTACGTGTGATATTAAATAAATTAATTGCAGATTGTGGCGAGACCTTCCATTTATCTCCACATATGCTAAGACATAGCTTTGCTACTGCATTATTGAATAATGGTGCTGATTTACGAAGTGTACAGGAATTGCTAGGTCATGAGAATTTGTCTACGACGCAAATTTACACACATGTTTCTTTTGAAAGTGTTCGAAAATCCTATGAATTAAGTCATCCTAGAGCTTCGAAAAAAGAAACAAAGGAATAGTTTATTATATTTTGCTTGTATAAATCTTAGTTTTTTGATATAATTTTTAATGCTTGAAAAAGGAGTAGATAGAATGAAAAAATTAGCAATGGTGTTATCCATTTTTATGGTAATAGTTTTATGTAGCTGTGGTGGAAAAGCAAAAAGAGAGATTGTTCGTGATAATCCAGCAGCTGAAATTAAGGAAGCTTTACTTTTAGATGATGTAGCAAATGGTACAAGCTTAAACAAAAATCTAGACCGTACTAAGGCATATTCAGATGTAAAGCTTGCAGCAGATGCAAAGGCTTCAGTTTTTTATCAGACAATTGATTTAGATGAATATATGAATAACCGCTTAAAGCAGATAGATGTTAAGGTTTTATATTTTAATGGTAAGGCTCCTTCAAATGATGTTACAGAGTTTTTAAAAGAAATGAACAATAAGGAGTATGGCTTAACTGAAGAAAAAATAGGAATAAGCTTTAATAAAACGGAAAAAATGAGTGATACTTTATTTGGAAAACTATCCTTAAAGCATAGTATTACTATTCCAAAGGATTACAAGCTTAAGGACAATGATCCTTCTAAATTAGTAGTTGCTTATCTTCCAATCTATGGTATCTATAATGATGGCACACAGGACTATACTAGAGTATTTATTCTAGTACCAATCTATTATGCCTTCACATACAATTCTTCCTTATCTAGCTATACAGCAGGAATGAAGAATTATCAGATTACTTTAACAGAAGATGGATTATTACCTAGTCAGTCAGCAGAATAAGTAAAGAATATTGTTTAGAGATTAGCGATTTGCTAGTCTCTTTTTTAATAGAATAAATATCTTCTTGAATTGGTTTTTAACACTTGAAATTTAGATAAAAATATGATATTATATCAAAGGCACAAAAAATACACATGTTCTTGGAGTTGGTCGTCGTGTGCAAGTAAAATTGATGGAGGCTGACGTTGAAGAGGGCAGAGGACAAAAACAAAAATAAAAAGGAGAAAGAAAAAAATGTCTGAATCAGTAGTTTCAATGAAACAATTATTAGAGTCAGGTGTTCATTTCGGACACGCTACTCGTAGATGGAATCCTAAGATGGCAAAGTATATCTTTACAGCTAGAAATGGGATTTACATCATCGATTTACAAAAGACTGCAAGCCAAATTGAAAGTGCATATGCAGCTTTACTTGAAATCGCAAAAAATGATGGTAGAGTACTTTTTGTAGGTACAAAGAAGCAAGCTCAAGAGGCTGTAATGGAAGAGGCAGCTCGTTCTGGTCAATTCTATGTTAATCAAAGATGGTTAGGTGGTACATTAACTAACTTTAAGACCATCAAGAGAAGAATTAATAAGCTTCATGATCTTTACAAGATGGAAGAAAATGGTGAATTTGAAAAGTTACCTAAGAAGGAAGTAATTAAGCTTGTTGCTGAACGTACTAAGCTTGAAAAGTTTTTAGGTGGTATTAAGGATATGCAAAAGCTTCCAAATGCATTATTTATTGTTGACCCTCGTAAGGAACGTAATGCAATTTTAGAAGCTCGTAAGTTAAACATTCCAGTATTCGGTATTGTTGATACAAACTGTGATCCTGATGATGTTGACTATGTTATTCCTGCAAACGATGATGCTATCCGTGCAGTTAAGCTTGTTACTTGGGTAATGGCTAATGCTGTAATTGAGGCAAATGGTGGAGAGGTTGAAAAGTTTAATGAACCAGAAGAGGTTAATTTAAGCGAAGAAATCTCTAAAGAAAAGCCAAGCACTAAGGATGCACCAAAGGTAAAAAAGCCAGCTGCTAAGAAGCCTGCTAAGGCAGAAGTAACCCCAGCTGAATAATTGGAGGATAAAATTATGGCAAATATTACTGCACAAATGGTAAAAGAATTACGTGAAAAAACATCTGCTGGTATGCTAGATTGTAAGAAGGCACTTGATGCAACTAACGGAAATATGGAAGAGGCTGTAACTTGGTTACGTGAAAAGGGTATTGCAAAGGCAGTTAAGAAGGAAAGTGCTGTTGCTGCAGAAGGTCTATGCTCTTATCGTATTTCTGGCAATAAGTGTGTTGTTTTTGAGTTAAACTCTCAAACAGACTTTGTTGCTCAAAATGAAAAATTCTTAAATCTTTTAGATAAGGTTGGCGAGGTTATCGCTAATTCAAATGCTACAAATACAGAAGAGGCTTTAGCTTTACCTGTTGATGGTAAGGATTTAAATACTGTAATTCTAGAGGCATCTGGAGTTATAGGTGAAAAGATTACATTACGTCGTGTTGGTGTAATTAATAAGAAGAGCGATGAAGTATTTGGTGCTTATAAGCATATGAAGGGTAGAATCGTTACTGTTGCTGTATTAAAGGGTAATGATGATGTTGTAGCTAAAGACATTGCTATGCATGTTGCTGCATTAAACCCTAGATATATTTCTAGTGCTGATATTCCTGCTGAGGAAATCGCAAAGGAAAGAGAAATTATTTTAGCAGCTGCATTAAATGAAAATGCACAAGCAGCTAAACCTAAACCTGAAAACATTATTGCTGAGCGTATTGTACCAGGACGTCTTGAAAAGAACTTAAAGGAGATTTGCTTATTATCTCAAGCTTTCGTTAAGAATCCTGATCAAACTGTTGAAGCATATGTTAAGGGTGCTAAATCTGAGGTTGTGTTCTTTACACGTCTTGAGGTTGGCGAAGGTATTGAAAAACAAGTGAATGATTTTGCCGCTGAGGTTGCAGCACAGTCAGCAGCTTTCAATAATTAATTTTTAAGGGAGGCTACTGGCCTTCCTTATTTTTGTATATAAAATATGGAGGATAAGAATATGTACAAACGCGTTTTATTAAAAATGAGTGGTGAAGCAATTAAGGGAGAAACATCCTTTGGAATTGATTCGAAGACAGTTCAGTCTATTGCGAAACAAATCAAGGCAGCTCATGATTTAGGTGTAGAAATTGGTATTGTTGTTGGTGGTGGAAATATTTGGCGTGGTAAAACAGCTTCTGAATTAGGTATGGAGCGTGCTCAGGCAGATTATATGGGTATGCTTGCAACTATTATGAATGGACTAGCTGTTCAAGATGCCTTAGAACAAATTGGAGTTCCAACACGTGTTCTTTCAGCTTTAACCATCAATGAAATCACAGAGCCTTATATAAGAAGAAGAGCTGTACGTCATTTGGAAAAGGGCCGTGTTTGTATTTTTGTAGGTGGAATTGGTTCCCCTTACTTTTCAACCGATACAGCTTGTGTTTTAAGAGCTACAGAAATTGGTGCTGAAATTGTTTTAATGGCAAAGAATAAAACAGAAGGAGTTTATGATTCTGATCCTAGAACAAATCCTAATGCTAAGTTATATCATGAATTAACCTTCTCAGAGATTTTAGCTAAGGATTTAAAGGTTATGGATGCTACAGCTGCATCTTTGTGTAAGGATAATGGTTTAAACCTTATCGTGTTTAATATGAATACAGAAGGAAATATCGTTCGTGCTGTGAAAGGCGAAAAGATAGGTACCTTCGTTAAAGTAAAATAGGAGGACAAAATGGAAGAATTAGAAATGATATTATTAGAAGCTGAAGATAAGATGGATAAGGCTTTAGCTTCTTTTGAAAGAGAATTATCTACCGTTCGTACAGGACGTGCAAATGCTTCATTATTGGATTCAATTTCAATTGAGTATTATGGAGTAATGACACCTTTAAAGCAGGTTTCCTCTATAACTATTCCAGAGGCAAATCAGCTTTATATCAAGCCTTTTGATAAATCAATCTGTAAGGAAATTGAAAGAGCTATATCAGCTTCCTCTTTAGGATTAACTCCTCAAAATGACAGCAATGGTATTCGTTTGATTTTACCACAAATGACAGAGGAGCGCAGACGTGAGCTTACAAAGGTTGTTGGCAAGATGGAAGAACAAGCTAAGGTAGCTGTTCGTAATGTGAGAAGAGATGCCAACGATGAGGTAAAGAAGCTTGATTTACCTGAAGATGATGAAAAGGGAGCTTTAGAAGATATTCAAAAGCTTACGGATCAAAAGATAGCGTTGATTGATGAAATCACAGAAAAGAAGAATAAGGATGTTATGTCTATTTAGCTTAAGCATTTGCTTAGGCTTTTCTTTTAGTTTTTTCTTTCCTTTTTGTCTCTTAAGTGATATAATGTATATATATTTTAGACTATAGAAAGTGAGGAATGGATATGAAGAAAAGAATCATAACAGGAATTCTCTTAGGTATTATTTTAGTTCCTTTATTAATCGTACGTTCTTTATTCCCACTCTTACAGTGTGTAATTACCCTATTTTGTGTAATAGCTACAGTTGAAATGATTCACATGGTTGAAAAGACTAAGCCTATGAAAATGGGAGTTAAAATCATTGTCATCATATCGACACTGTTAATTTATTTTGGTATAGTGAATGAGGATCCAGCTTGTAAAAATTCCTTAATTTATCAATTTATGGCAAGATTTGATTTTAAATTGAGTATTTTGACAACATTAACTTTAGTTTGTGCGTTAGTCTTTGCATGTCAAATTTTTGTTCATGATTTTGATGCAGCAGATGTTGGACGTTGTTTTATGATAATCTTATATATTTCATTAGGATTTTCATCCATTACGATATTATTATTTAATGGATTACGTTTTATCATTTATATGATTTTAATCTCAATCTTTACAGATATCTTTGCGTTAGTCTTTGGTGTCAATTTTGGAAAGCATAAGATGTGTCCTACAATTTCTCCAAAGAAAACCTGGGAGGGTGCGATAGGCGGTACTGCAGTTGCTGTATTAGTTGGTAGCTTGTTTGCAATTTTCTATCATCATTTTGGGCACTATTTTGTAATAGGTGCAGAAGTGAAACCGATTCGTTTCTTCGATGGTGTATTTGATGTGGATAGAATGCCTACAGTTGCATTAGTTTTCTTTATTATTTTCTTAAGTATTATGATTTCTATTGCTTCTCAGATTGGTGATTTGATATGTTCTAAATTTAAAAGAACCTATGGTATCAAGGACTTTTCACAAGTCTTTCCAGGACATGGTGGTATATTGGATAGATTTGATTCAGCTCTTTTCGCAAGCATCGTATTCCTATGCTTCCTAACTATCGTAAGAATCGCATTTGATTTACCTGAATTTATGTTCTTAGGATAATTTATGAAATACTTATATATATTAGGAGCCTGTGGCTCAATTGGAACCCAAACCTTAGATGTTGTAAGACAGCATCAAGAGGAATACAAGGTTGTGGGTATGAGCGTAGGGTCTAACCTAGAGCTTGCCAAAAAATTAATTGAAGAGTTTAAACCAGAGATTGTATGCTTCCGTAAACAGGAGCATATCTTTTCTATATCCTATAAACCTATTGTTGTTTATGGAGATGAGGGCTTACTTGCTATCTCAAGATATCGTGGGTATAGACACGAATGGCTTGTCAATGCATTAGTTGGTGTTGTAGGCCTACTACCTACAGTGACTGCGATAAAGGCACGAAAGTCGATTGCCCTAGCAAATAAAGAAACCTTGGTTGTGGCTGGAGATATCATCAATGAACTTTTAAAGAAATATAAAGTAGAACTTGTTCCAATTGATTCAGAGCACTCTGCAATATTACAGTGCTTAAGAGGAGAAGAGCATAAGGATATTGATAAGCTCCTTATTACTGCTAGTGGTGGATCCTTTAGAAATAAGACAAGAGAAGAATTAGAGAACGTTACAGTTGAGGATGCGTTAAGACATCCAAATTGGAGTATGGGTCCTAAGATAACCATTGATTCTGCAACTATGATGAATAAAGGATTTGAAGTCATTGAAGCCCATTATCTATTTGATATCGATTATGAGCATATAGAAGCCATATATCATCCTGAAAGTATTGTGCACTCTTTAGTGCAATTTAAAGATGGCTCTATTAAAGCTCAACTTGGAGTTTCTGATATGAGGATTCCGATTGCGTACGCTCTTGCTTATCCGACACATCTAAATGGTGAGGTTGAGAGATTAGATTTAAAAGGATGTTCTCTACATTTTGGAGAATTATCTAAGGACAGATATCCTTGTTTAGGCTATGCCTATGAGGCAGCAAAAAAAAGTGGACTTTATTTAGCTGTTCTAAATGCCAGTAATGAGGCTGCAGTTTATTTATTTTTGAATAAGAAAATATCTTTTTTAGAGATTGAGCATATTATTGAAAAAGAGATAAGTAGTTTGGTTTATGAAAGAAGCTATACTCCTTCTTTAGAGGAGCGTATTACAGTAGGGAAAGAAGTATATTTAAAAATATTAAAAGAATATGGAGAGATAATATGATTTTAGCACTTACAGGAGTACCTTTGGTAATCGTTAGTATTATAGCCTTTATTGTGATTTTAGGTATTATCATCATTATACATGAAGGTGGACATTTCTTCTTTGCAAGAAGAGCAGGGATTCTTTGTCATGAATTTTCAATCGGTATGGGACCTGCAGTCTACAAAAAGAAGTTTGGTGAGACTACCTTCTGTATTAGAGCCATTCCTATTGGTGGATATGTTTCTATGGCCGGGGAAGAGGTCACTAGTGAACTCGTAAAAATAGGTCAGCAGATTGGTCTTAATATCATTGATGGTAAGGTTAGTGAAATTGTGACCGTTGAGGATAGTGAGGCACAGGTTCGTGGAGAGGTTGTTGATTTAGACCTATATGGTAAGGATGGGAACCCTCTTTTTATCACAATTAATGATGGCTTTCAAAATCAATACTATGAGGTTTTAGAGGATGCCTTTTATGTTTTAAAAAAGGATTCTAAACTACAGATAACACCTTATGATAGAAGCTTTGAATCTAAAACTTTACTTCAAAGATTTTTAACTTTATTTGCAGGGCCTTTGATGAACTTTATTTTAGCAATTATTATCTATCTTATTGTCAGCTTTGCAACAGGAGTTCCAAACTACAATTCGAATGTAGTAGGCTCTGTGTCTACAGTGAATTCCAGTATGCTTGTTGAAGAGGATGGTAAGGTTACGACAAAGCTCCAAAAGGGCGATAAGATCCTAGAGGTCAATGGAACAAAGGTTGCTACTTGGACAGATTTGAGTAAGGAATTGGATAAGCTTTTAGATACTGCAACTACAAAGGTTGAACTAAAGGTAGAAAGAAAAAATGAAGCTACCCCAATCACATTGAATCTTGATTGTTATACCTATATTGTATCTTTGGGTATATCCAATATGCAGGTTAAAAATGAGGATTTCCCTAGTGGCGTTACAAATGGTGTTCGTTTAGGAGCTATTGGTATACGGTATTTAGATGATGGTAAAAAGGGAGACTACCCTATTCAGTCTGGGGATATCTTAACTAAGATTCGTATGCAGAAGGTCAATACCACTGAGACCATTGAAGAAGATATTGTATCCTGGGATCAATTGATTGCCTTATTTAAAGATGCAGATATTGTAAATGTACAATTTGAATATTACTCTTATAAAAAAGAAGGTATTGTTTCCTTAGAGGATTGTGCAATGCTACAAACCTATGGAAATGATGTTTTAAATAATCAAAGAATAGATAAGATTGAAGTGAAAATTGGTTTTTCTCCAGTAATGAAATTTGATTTCTTTAGATGTATTGGAAATGCCTTTGTGGATTTCTGGGATGATTTCACTTTAATTTTTAGAACAATAGGCTTGCTTATTTTCCCTGGTAGCAGTGGTATACGTCAGGTAGGAGTAAATGATTTATCCAGCTTTGTTGGTATATTTGATTTAGTTAAGACATTTGTAGGCTCAGGACTTTTATCCTTACTTGCATTTATGGCTATGCTATCAGTAAATATTGGAGTGATGAACCTACTTCCAATTCCAGCTTTAGATGGTGGAAGAATTGTATTCTTAGGCTATGAGCTAGTTACAAGAAAGAAGCCAAGTAAGAAAGTAGAAAACATCATCAACAATGTGTTCTTTATCCTGCTGATGATATTGTTTGTTTATGTTACCTATAATGACATTGTTAGAATGATACGAAAGGGGTAATCTTTTATGGACTATACCAATCCCATACTATTTCAGGATTTTTCTGATCCAGATGTAATCCGTAAAGGGGATAATTTTTATATGATTGCCTCTAGCTTTAATCATACTCCTGGTGTTCCTGTTTTAAAAAGTAAGAATTTAGTTGACTGGAAGATGATAGGGTATGTCTTTGATACTCTTCCAATGGAACGTTTTAAGGATGTATATCACGGAGAGGGTGCATGGGCACCATCTCTTCGTTTTTATAAAGGAATCTATTATGCATGTATTCCTTTTCCTGATGAGGGTATCTATGTAAGTACTTGTACAGATATCGAAAAAGGAAACTGGACTAAGCCTTGGTGTCTAATTGAAGGCAAAGGATTGGAAGATCCATGTCCTATTTGGCTAGATGGGAAATGTTATTTGGTTTTAGCCTTTGCCAAGAGTCGTGCAGGCTTTAACTCCTGTCTAGGATTATATGAGGTTACTCCAGATTTAAAAAAGAAGATATCAGATACCTATACTATTATTTATGATGGCCATCATATGAATCCTACAATAGAAGGACCTAAGTTCAACACTAGAAATGGTTGGATTTATATTATGGCTCCTGCGGGTAGTGTAAAAACAGGCTGGCAGGTATGTCTTAGAAGTAAAAATATCTATGGACCTTATGAACCAAAAGTAGTCCTAATGCAAGGAGATTCTAATGTGAATGGTCCACATCAAGGAGCTCTTATTGAACTTAAAAATGATGAATGGGCATTTATCCATTTCCAGGATATGAAGTGCTATGGAAGAATTACGCACCTACAGCCTGTTACCTGGATTAATGACTGGCCAATCTGTGGAAGAGTTGGAGATGAGCTTTTAGCTGGAACTCCTGTTTCAAAGCATGAATATCTAGTTGATAAAAAATCTAGTTTTAAACCTGAAACAAGTGATTTATTCCATAAGGACAAGCTTAACCTTATGTGGCAAACTCCAGCCAATAAACAATCAGGCTGGTATAAATTAGATAATGGCTTAGTCTTATCCTGTTATCATCATTCTAAAAAAGCGGATTTAGCTTTGAATCAAACACCAAATTTATTTTTAACAAAGCTTGCCTATCCTTCCTTTAAAACAACTGCATTCTGTGCTTTAAGATTAGTTGAGGATGGAGATGAGGTTGGACTATGCTATATGGGAAGTAGCTATAGCTATATTTGTGTAAAACGAATTCAAGGGAAAAATCATCTTCAGGTAAGAACTGGCGCCTTTAACCAAACAGAAGATGTAGTTCTCTTTGATTCCATCTATCAAAACAATGAAATTGAATTCATCTTGAAATTTACTTATCCAGGAAAATATCAACTTGGATTTAATAAAACTATTTTTAAAAATGAATATCAAGCTCTTCCAGGACGTTGGATTGGAGGAAAGGTTGGTATTTATGCAAGAGGAGAAAAACAACAATCTTCTGGTTATGCAAGATTTAAGTATTATAAGGTAAAGGCTGTGAATACCAATGAAAGAAAAGGATAATTTTATATTAGACATTAAACGTTTAGGCATTAATGGAGAAGGTATTGGCTTTTATAATCGTAAGGCAGTGTTTGTTGAAAATGCTATCCCAGGAGAAGGCCATAATGTTGAGGTTGTAAAAGAAGATAACAAAATGGCTTTTGCTAAAACTTTGGAAATTAAGCATATTTCAAAGGATAGAGTTAAACCAAGCTGTCCATATTATGAAGAATGTGGTGGTTGTAATGTTTCTCATATTGCCTATGAGAAAATGCTTGAATTTAAAAGAGACTCGCTTGTAGAAGCTATCAGCAGATATACAACATTGAATCCAAAATCTTTTGAGATTAGAAAAACTGTACCTTCTGAGGATATTTTTCATTATCGAAACAGAAGTCAGCTTTCAGTTAAAAGTGTAGATGGGAAAACATACGTATGTATGTTAAAACCAAATTCAAACCATATTGTTCCTATTAAAAACTGTCTTGTTCAAAAGAAAAAAATTAATGAGATCAATTCTAAGATTTTAGAGTATGCAGATGAACTAGGAATAAACTCTTATATTTCTAAATTTGGAAGAGGTATTCTAAGATATCTAGTTACTCGTGTGAATGAACAGGATGAGGCACTAGTTTGTATTGTTTGTGGTGAGAAGAGCAATAAGATAAAAGACCTTGCTAAAAAGGTGATTACTATTGATGGTGTAGTCGGAGTTTATGAATCTTTTAATGATTCTAAAAAGGATATTGGCTTTTTTGGTACAGATCCTAAGCTTTTAGAGGGTAAGCCTTATATTATAGAAAAGCTTGGTAAAATATCTTATAGAATTTATCCAAATACATTTTTCCAGCTTAACACCAAGCAAGCCAAAAATATGATGGATATCATCCTAAAGGCATGCAAGCTTTCCTTTAAAGAACGTGTACTTGACGCCTATAGTGGTGTTGGTGCAATCGGTTTATATTTAGCTCATATGGCTAAAGAGGTTATAGGTATAGAATATAATAAAGATTCAGTTATAGCAGCAAATGAGAATGCAGAAATGAATAAAATTAAAAATGCAAGATTCATCCAAGGAGATGCTGCACAGCTATTGCCAAAACTTTTAGAAGAAGGTACATTTGATGTAGTAGTTGTTGATCCACCAAGAACAGGTCTAGAGGAAAAATTTATCAATGCTTTATTACAATCTAAAATTAAACGAGTAGTATATGTATCTTGTAATCCTGCAACTTTAGCCAAGGATTTAGAAAAGCTTAGTAAGGTTTATCAAGTGAATCATATCACACCTTTAGATATGTTTCCACAGACCGCTTTAACGGAGAGCATTTGCTCCCTTGTCTTAAGAACTGAAACGAAATAACTCTACTTACTAATCAGACTAATTCATTCAAAAGAGTTAGTCTTTTTATAATATAAGTCAAAATTATAATTAAAGCATCGCATTTATATAAAAAATATGATAAAATATGTATAAAAGATACTATACGCAGTGCGTATAGAATTGGAGGAAAGTATGGAAATCATTAAAATTGAAAAGGATTTGTTTAGAGATATTGATGAATTAATAAAAAATGCTAGAGCTGATTTTTCAAAAGTTGTTAATGATAGAATAACCACTTTATATTGGAATATCGGTAAAAGAATCAATCAAGATATTTTAATGGATTCTAATGCTGAATATGGTAAAAACATCATAGAAGATTTATCTAAAAATTTAACAATGCAATATGGTAGTGGTTGGAGTTCACAACAACTTTGGCAATGCATTCATTTTGCTAAAACATTTACTGAAGAAAAACTATACGCAGTGCGTAGAGAATTAACGTGGACAAATATTAGAATGCTTATGTATATCGAAGATTCTTTGAAAAGAGATTTTTATATTGAAATGTGTAAACTTGGTCATTGGAGTTCAAGAACTCTAAAAGAAAGAATGAATTCAATGCTTTATGAGAGAACTGCCATTAGCAAGAAGCCAGATGAAACAATCAAACAGGAGTTAGCTTTATTAGAAAAAGAAGATAAGCTAACTCAAGATTTAGTTTTTAGAGATCCATATATTTTAAAAAATCTTGGCTTGAAAGATACTTATAGTGAAAAAGATTTAGAATCTGCTATATTAAGAGAATTAGAGGATTTCATTGTAGAGTTTGGTTCTGATTTTGCCTTTATGGCACGTCAAAAAAGGATTACCATTGACAATGAAGATTATTACATAGATTTGCTGTTTTATCATAGAAGACTAAAATGCCTAGTTGCTATTGATTTGAAACTAGGAAAATTTGAAGCTGGATTCAAAGGACAAATGGAACTCTACCTAAGATGGCTAGAGAAGTATGAAAAAGTTGAAGGAGAAAATTCTCCAATTGGCTTAATACTTTGTTCAGAAAAAAATGAAGAACATGTGGAATTATTGCAATTAGAAGATAGCAATATAAGAGTTGCTGAATACTATACCAAGCTGCCAGATATGAAATTGCTAGAACAAAAGCTAAAAGAATCAATTGCAAAGGCTAAAGCTAAATTTGATTAATTATAAGAATTAAATAATCATTTATAGGGACTAGTTCACAGACTAGTCCTTTTTAAATGTAATGTAAACTATGATATGCGATGTTCTAAGCAGTTTTGTATAGAAAATTTAGTATATTATCTTTTAATATATTAGTTTTTTTGAAATATTGATAAAAATATGACATAATTTGTGATATAATGTAAAATAGGTTATTTCTTTTCGCAAATATGTATGAGGAAGTGATTATAAATGTTAAAAAGAAATCAGTATTTAGATATCTATAGAAGTACTTTCAATGATTTTGATAACGAGTTTTTAAATCCTTCTTATGCAGAAAGTATTAGTTTTGATAGAGGTTCAGGTTACTTTTCTTTAAAGTCATTAGTTTTGTCGATGGAAGGATTGTTGAAGTTTATTAGAAATGGTGGGAATATCAGGCTGATTTGTAATCCAGAACTGTCTAATGATGACATTGAACTAATTGCTCGTGGATTATTAATAGATGACAAAAGAACTACAGCTGATCTTATAAATTCCTTTACATATGAAGAATTAAATGAGGCTGAAAGTACAAAAATGGACATCATTTGTAACTTGATCGCAGCTGGTCGTCTCAAAATAAAAATAGCATTTATGCCTGATGGAGTATATCATGAAAAATTTGGTATCTTTACAGATGCAGAGGGAGAGAATGTATATTTTAATGGTTCAAACAATTCGACAATTAGTGCCAATAAGAAAAATTTTGAAAGTTTTATGGTGTCTACTTCTTGGGATAACGAAAAAGCAAGAATAAGTATCCAAAATGAAAAGCAATATTTTGATAATTTATGGGAAAATAAAATTGATAATAAACGTATTATTGTTTATGATTTTCCTAAAGCATTAGAAGAAAAAATATTTACAGCATATAAAGTAAGTGAATCATTAGAACAGGCAATCCATAGATATCAGGATAAGAAAGAGATCAAATCTAAGACGTTGTATCCATTCCAAGAAATAGCTATTGAGCAATTTATCAAAAATGGATATAGGCATTTTTATGAAATGGCAACAGGAACAGGAAAGACATTCACTTCAGTTAAAACTATAAAAAAAGTACAAGAATATAATAAAAAAATATTTGTAATAATTTGTGTACCTCAAATTGATCTTCAGAATCAATGGTATAGGGCTTTGTGTGATGAGGGATTTGAAGAAATTCTATTTTTTGGAGGAGAGTCTGATACTAAACAAACAGATGACAATATTACCAAAGCAATAATCCATTGGTTTTCTAGTGAAGAAACAATTATTTGCGTTTCAATATATGATACCTTTTTTTCTAAAGTATACGATAAATGCGAAAATATAGATAATTTATTTGTAATATTCGATGAAGCACACAATTTGAATTACAATCAAATCAAGAAATTGCCTAAATCTGCAAAGATGAAATTGGGATTAAGTGCAACAATAGAAAGGTTTAATCCTAGAGAAGAAAAAGCTATTATAAATTATTTTACAGAAGGAACTATTGAACCTTATTTTTATGGAATTGAAAAAGCTATCGAAAATGGATTTTTATCTCATTATAATTATCATCCGATATATGTCAGATTAAGTTTTGATGATTATGAAAGATATGTTGCTAAATCAAAAGTTTTAGGTAAATATCTTGCATCAAGAAAAGATGAGAATGACCATACATATGATGAAGCAATTAGCCGATTGGCAAATGAAAGATGCTTAATTTTAAAACAAGCTAATATAAAACTTACTGAATTAGAAAAGATGATGGATGAATATGACTTTAGAAATTCTGTGGTTTATTGTGGTCAAGGAAAAGACGAAGATAGTTCTATTGTTGATAAAGTAACTGAAATTCTTTATTTGAACGGTAAATATGATGTTTCACAATTTACTAGTAAAACGAAAGACAGAAAACAAGTTTTATATGAATTTGAAAATAATTATTATGATACGCTTGTAGCTATAAAATGCTTTGATGAGGGTGTTGATGTTCCCAAATTAGATAAAATCTATATTCTTGCAAGTGATTCTTCATTAAGACAGACGGTTCAAAGACGTGGCAGGGTGCTAAGAAAATGTAGAGAAACTGGTAAAACAATTGCTAACATTTTTGATATGGTTGTTTTGCCACCTCTTGGCATTTATGATGTTCCGCATGCATTAATTATTACAGAGTTTGGTAGAGTTTTAGAATATGCAAGACTTGCAGATAACAAAGATGAAATACAAGGAAAAATAAATGAATATATTGATGAGTATGGTGTTGTAAGGGAGGAATTTGATAATGAATACAAAAACTAATCCTATAGAAGAAGTGCTAAAAAATGAACAATTTGATGAACAAGAAACGGAGTCTTTTAAAAACATAATTAATTATGCAAAACTTTGTCAGCAAGGGAAAAAGGATAATCTTCAATCATATATAAATGAACAAGTAGACGAGGTAGTAAAGAATGAAATTTTTAAGAATTAAGTATAAAAATTATCGTTGTTTTATAGATGCAGAGTTGTCCTTCAAAACTGATGAAAAAAAGAATATTGCATTAATTGTTGCTCCTAATGGTGGGGGAAAAACAGAAATGCTCTTTTCTTTTTGGTGGGTATTATATAATTTTAATTTTAAAGATTTAAAAGGTAAGGAGGATACTCCGTATGCGTTAAATTCGGCATTATATAGAAAACTTGAAGATCCACAACAAACTCAAAAGTTTGATTGTTCTGTGGAACTTCAGTTTGAATATAATGATTTGATTTATATTATGAAGCGAATTGAAGTTTTTTATAAAACTAAAAACGGAATTGAATCTGAACAAACTGTAGAGTTGAGTACTATTAATGAGCATGGGGAAAGAAGTCTTCCTGAAAGAGATAAGGAAATTGTAGAGAAAAGATTGACAGATATTATACCCAAAAGCATTTTGTATGGAATAATTTTTGATGGTGAGCGCATGAAACAACTAAGCTCTGTAGATGAAGTATCAAAAACAGCAGTTGAAGGTGTTATAAAGCACATCACTAATGAAGAACTTTTTGAATTGTGTAGAACAGAGTTTTTAGATTTAAATAATAAGGTAAGTAAAGAACTAAGGCGAGTTGCAAAGAAAAGTAAAAATAGTAATTTGGAAACTGTTGTATATAAATTAGAACGTTTTGGCAGTGAACTAAACGTTGATGAGACCACGTTGAAAGCTAAAAAAGAACGTTTGGAAATTGTTAAATCTGAATTGCTAGAAATATCCAGTGAATTAAAAAG
This sequence comes from uncultured Mollicutes bacterium, assembly GCA_947174785.1. GTDB lineage: Bacteria > Bacillota_I > Bacilli_A > Acholeplasmatales > Anaeroplasmataceae > Pelethenecus. Next base: position 72,801 of record CAMWKG010000002.1, on the reverse strand, counting down.
ACACGAAAGTTCAAAAGTTTATGAAGAGAGAAGAATTGAATATAAAAAAAGTTTGGACGATAAAAATAAGGATTTAGATAACGTAACAGATGAATTTTACAAAAATCTTTATGAGGGTTATTTATTAATTTCTAAATGTTTATTTGAGGATATTTTAAATTCATTAGAATATAATGATATTCCATTTGGTCTTACTGTTGAAGCAGTAAAAAGCATATTGGCTAGACCAACATGTATTTGTGGTCATAATATAGATGATGAATCAAGAAAAAAGATGGAAGCTTTATTAGAAACACTTCCACCAGATAATATTAGTAGCACAATTAGAGAAATGTTGCGACAAAATGAAATGCATTCAGATGAAGTTAAAGACGTATTAAAAGCATCTTTTAATTCTATAGAAAAAACACAAAAAGAAATAGAACAGATAAAGAAAGAATTGGCATATGTCTCAAGCCAAATTTCTGAAGATGCTCCTGAAATAATTAAAGATTTGGAAAGAAGAAATAAAGAATTAGTTATTGAGGAAGATGCTCTCAATAAAAATATAATTGAATTAGAGAATAATATTAGGTGGACTAAAAATAGAATAGAGCAATTACAAAAAGACAAAGAAAGCTGCAAAGGAAATGATGCAGAGGTTAGATTTTTCAATGCAAAATATAATTATATTCAAAAATGTTTGAAATCTTTAAATGAAATTGATGAATTTAACAAAAAAATTTCATTAGAAAATATTAATAGTAAAATTAACGAAGCTTATTCACAGATGTCGGAAGATCACGCATATGGTAGAAGATTATACATTGTTCAATATGATCCTGTTCAAAAATATCGTCTTGTTTCTTATTATCAGTCAAATTACGAAGAAATGTTAAAGAATTTTACTAATGATGGTACAATTAAATCTTTAGAAATGATTGATAAGACGGATAGTGAGATAAAGGAATACATTATACTCAAAGTACTAGAATCTAATTCTACTGGTCAAAGCAAAATAAATACTCTAACTTTTGCAAAGGCTATTTTAGATTATTCAAATGAGATTCGAGATGTAGACTCTACAGAGATTACAAAAAATTATCCATTTCTAATTGATTCTCCTTTTACTGAACTTACAGATGATAATTTGATGAGGTCCTCAGCAAATTTACATAATTTTACTGGACAAGTGATTTTAATGTCTTCTGAAGAAGGACTAGCTTCTGTGAAAGATTCAATCATTCCTTATGTAGGGTGTGAAAATCATTTGGTTAAAGTTGAAAATGAAAGCCTATCAATTGTAAAGGAGGGACAATAAGATGTCAATTTACACAGACCCCAAGTATCGTATTAAGAGAAATGCAACACAACAAGAACAAATGCAATACTTAATACAGGAGTTAAAAATATTTCAATCATATAGTCAAATAATTATGCTTTCTGCTGTCATTGGCTATAATAATAAGCTATTTATCCCAATTGAATCTCCTGCATCTGATGGTGTATTAATGCAATTCTTTACTCAACGTGATTATGATATGATTGATTTTATTGCTTATGCTCATAAAAAAGAACAAATTGTTTTAAAGAAAAATGAGAAGTACGAAATTTTAGAAAACTATGCAAATGGTGGTTTTGATTTATTGGTAAATAAATTAGGAATTGACTTTGTAGATAAAAAATCAAATGATAGGATTACCATTCTTAATAAACTTTATATGAACTTATTGATGAATGGATTTAAATTATAAGGAGTCTTGTGTATGCAACCTATAGTTAAATGGGCAGGTGGAAAAAGAAGATTTGCTCAACAAATATCTAAACTTCTAGGAAATAATTTTAATAACTATTATGAGCCTTTTATTGGTGGTGGCGCGATACTTCTTTATATGGAACCGCGCAATGCAAAGTGTAGTGATATTAATGTAGAATTAATAAATCTGTATAATATAGTAAAAAATCATCCTGAAGAATTAATAGTCGAACTACAGAAATATATTGATAAAAATAATAGTCATGATTATTTGCAAATTAGAAATATTGATCGACAGCCGATTGAATTTTCTAGATTAACTGAAATAGAAAGGGCAGCGAGATTTATGTATTTAAATCACACTTGTTTTAATGGCATTTGGCGTGTCAATCAAAATGGTCAAAATAATGTCCCTTTTGGCAGATATGTTAATCCTAAAATTTTGGCTGCCGATGAAATAAGAGATGTTAGTAAGTATTTTAATGATTATAATGTTTCTTTTGAAGTGAATGATTACCGCGTAGTGGCAAATAGGGCTCAAGCTGGAGATGTTGTGTATTTTGATCCTCCTTATGATGTAGAAGAGGGTCAAAATGGATTTGTGGGATATACAGCAAGTGGTTTTAATCAGAATAATCAAAGAGAATTGAAAGAATTATGTGATTTGCTTGTTCAAAGGGGTGTTACTGTTGGCATAAGTAATTCTAATACAAGATTTATAAGAGAATTATACGGAAATGATCCATATAATTTTTATGAATTGCATAGCGAATTAAAAGTAAGAAGAACCATTGGAGCCAAGAGTGAATCAAGAAGAGAAGTAACGGAATTATTTATAATAGGGAGATTACAGCGATGAAAAAAATTTTACCTCAAGCAAATAATCTTGAGACAGTAATTAAAGTTTTTATATATTTTGGAAATAAAGTTGGTTGTACAATACAAGATATAGCTAATTTTTGTGGATTTGATCCTCGACAAGCGCAATATTATTTAAGTGCTTGTATTTACTTGGATTTGATCACAGAGGATTTGCAATTGACAGAATATGGTAAATCTTTATTTGATGAACCTTCATTAATAAAGAAAAAAATATATGAGAGGATTATTTCAGACGAAGTAATAGGAAAAATATTTGCTCATATGCTATTTTTCGAGGAGGATATAAAAAAATATGCTAGTTTTATTATAAAAAAATATTATCCAGAATATAGTGATGCTGTTGTAGAAAGACGAGCTAGTACTTTGAAGAATTGGTGTATAGAAATAAAAAAATATAGAGTTTCATATTAAATATGTCTCGTTATATAATGCTAAGAAAAAATAAACTTTAAAATGATATCATCAAACGCAAATGCTGAATAGTTTATTAGAGCATAGAGGACAAATAAAGCAACTATTTTAGCCCTTGCATTAATGCAGGGGCTTTTAAATATATAGGCAAAATCTTAATTTTAGGGGGAGGACTATTGACTTTTTAGAATTTGTACTAAATAGTCAATGTGAGGCATCAAGGTGAGGGTTTACAAAGAAAAAAGAAAAAGACTATAGGCTTTTTCTCTTAAATAAATCTTTACTTTAAATTATTCTTTTTTGTCTCAAATGATTATAAACATTATTTACAGCTTCGATATAGCAAACAAAAGAAGGATGGTTGTAATCATTTCTTCTTAAGTAATGATTCTTAATATCCAAGTATTCATCTCTAACAAGATTCCATCTCCCAACAAATTTAATCTCTTTTACTTTGTCAGAATATTTTTTTGAATTAGGAGCTGTATTCCAAAAATACTTATCATTATTTATATAACCTGTTTTTTCGTGAATAAGTCTTTGCCATTCATTGCCTGTATCTTTTGTTACGATACATAAATCAATAGAAAATTGAGTGTTAGGCTCATCTCTAAAATGCATTGGTTTTGATGTTAAAGAAGAAGTGGAATCATCAACATCGTTTAGACTATTCTTTTTCATAACCTGATTAAAAGTTTTTCTGACAAGTTCTTTTATCCCCTTCGCATCATTCCAACTTGGACAGGAAATGATATTCAAATTATAGTCAAAATCGATCGGTCCATTTTCGTTTTGAGTAATCATATTTCGACCACCACTTCCTACTAAAAAGAATTGTGAGTTTATCCCTTTTTCTCGCAAATTCTCCTCTAATTCTTTTAGTAATCTTGAACAACAACTTCTAGCCTTATCTAAAAAATTTTTGTCTTCTACATAATAATACATATTATCACCCTCACTTTTTAATACCCTGTCCGTCCATTTAGCTATGTAGAGTTTACTAAATCGTTATAGGATACTACTAATTTTTTTATTTGTCAATCATAATTTCAAAAAAAAGTTGTAATTTGTTTTAATAAATCAATAAATAGAGATAAAATATTTCTTTTTTCTTTCGTATATACTTGCATTTATATTAAAAACTGTCCAGTAAGGTGAAGAAATATCACTTTATTGGACTTTTTTCTATTTTATAAGGTGCAAAATTCTAAATTATTGTCCAGTAGGTTGAAGAACAATAAAAAACACAAAAAATATCTATTAAAAAATCAAGGTGTCAAAGTCCCCAAGTCCCCACGAGGGGGCTATACTAATAGCCCCTCGCTTGGGGACTAAGCTGTATTTTTAGATATTTTGATAAAGAGATTGGACGTGAAAATTATGAATTAACAAAACAATTAAAAATTACAATGTTATCAGAATGATAAATAAAAAAAGAAGGAATAATCCTTCTAAAAATCTAATGGCTTTCTACCAAAAAGCTGATCTAATGATATTTCAAAATAATCACAAATAGTATCATAAAGTTCAACTTGTGGAATCTGCATACCACTCACCCATTTAGAGATTGCAGCTTCCTGCACTCCAATTGCATTTGCAAATTCTTTTTGTGTAATTCCTTTATGCTTGATTAAAACTTTTAAAACTTCTTTAATATTTTCTCTTGAGCCCATATGCAACTACCTCATTTTCTATTATACCTTAAATTGATTTGGTTTTAAATAGAAAATTTCCAATTCGGAAATAAAATTATAAAATAGTCTTGACAATTTCCGTTTCGGAAAGTATAATAAAGACATAAGTTTCCGAAACGGAAAGAAAAGGAGAAAAGTATGAAGCATATTGAACAAATGTCAGAACAAGAATTTAAGGAAGAATTTATTAAATGGTTTGGAGAGGATAAATGGAATCAGTTAGAAAGGATTTCAACTTTAGAAGAGGTAAGCGAATGTCTATGCTCCTATTTGGGAGTAGAAGAGATTCCTATTATCTGTGAAACTATTAAGGAAGATTCCAGGTATTATCCTAAAGAACAATTCATCATTATTTCAGACAAAGTGATTATGAATGAGGTAGAAGCATTAAAATGTTTAATCCACGAAATTAGACATCACTATCAATATACATGTGTATCTACAAACAATGTAAGTGAACCAATGCTAGAACAATGGAAAGAAGAGTTTAAAATTTTGTATCAAGATTCCTCTATCCAGCTATGCTCTATACTTGAAATAGATGCTTATGCTTTTACTAAATTCATAATGAAAGAATGGTTTAACCAAGAGATTGTTCATTATGATAAAACATATGAAAAGGTCATTAACCTTTATATGAGTAAGTATTTATTTTAAGGATTCTTCCTAGTTTGTAAGTACACAAGCTAGGAGGAATAATGAATGAAGAAAATACTGCTTTAGAGTATCAAAAAAATAAGGAATCATTTTTGGATTTCCTTGCTTTAATGATACAAAAATACAGCAAGCAACAAAGAAAAAGAAAACCTAAACAGTAGGTAAAAGGAAAGGAGGTCTGCCAGAGTGAACAGAGAAGGAAAGAAATGTGTCATCTATATTCGAGTGTCAACAGAAATGCAAGTTGATGGATTTTCTCTTGATGGACAGCGTAATATCCTAAAACGTTATGCTGAACGTGAGGGAATGATTGTAAAAGACATATATGAAGATGCAGGAAAATCTGGTAAAAGCATTGAAGGCAGACCTGCTTTCACAAAAATGTTAAAGGATATAGGCGATGGTTTATCCATTGATTATATCCTGGTTTATAAGCTCTCTCGTTTTGGAAGAAATGCAGCCGATATCTTAAACTCAATAGAATATATCCAGTCCTATGATATTAATTTGATTGCAACTGAAGAGGGAATAGATTCTTCACAAACCAGCGGTAAGCTACTCATCTCTGTATTATCAGCTGTATCTGAAATTGAAAGAGAGAACATCATTGAACAAACTATGAATGGTCGTAAAGAAAAGGCTAGACAAGGTGGTTGGAATGGTGGATTTGCTCCTTATGGTTACAAGTTAGAAAATGGAAAATTATTGATTGCAGAAGATGAAGCAGATATCATTAAAATGATTTTTGAATTATATATCTATGAAGATATAGGTACTTATAATATAGCTACTCGATTAAACTATCAAGGGATTAAGAAAAAACTAAGACAAAATAATACTCTTGATTATTGGTCTCAAAATACTGTTAGAAGAATATTAGATAATCCTGTCTATGTAGGTAAAGTGGCTTTTGGTAGAAGAAAAAAGACAAAGGTAAAAGGAAAAAAGAATCAATATCAAATTCTTGAGAGTAAGGATTTTATATTAGGAGATGGACAGCACGAGGCAATCATCTCTGAAGAACTTTGGAATTTAGCCTATGCTAAACGCCAAGCAGGAAAGAAGAAACAACCCCATAATTCTTTTGATCATGTTCATCTATTATCAAGCATTCTTAGATGTCCTTCCTGTGGTGGACCTATGCATATAAGATATCAAGGTAGTCACTATGTCAATGGAGTTTCTACCCGTTATTATGAATATGGTTGTGTCTATACAAGAACAGATAAAGGACATATCTGCAATTATCATGGCAGAATTAAGGACTATGAAATAGAGCCTTATATTATCAATTTGATTAAGGATTTAGTCTATAATGATGAATTTGCAAATAAACTAAAAGAAAAGATAGGCACTCAAGTTGATACTACTAAAATGGAAAAAGAATTGAGCAACTATCAAAAGAAATTATCTCAAGTATTTCAAAACAAATCAGATTTAGAAATATCTATTGATTCATTACCATTAGATGTAAAATATCGTGATAGGGCTCTAACGGATATGAACAAGAGATTATATGGTATGTATGACATGATTGAGGAAATAGAGGAAAGAATAGAGGATTTGAAACAGAAGATTCTAGGTGTGAAAAATAAAGATATCACCATAGAAAAAATCCAAAATGCTCTAAAGAATTTTGATAAGCTATTCAGTCAAATGAGTGGTGATGAGAAGCGTAGAATGATGTCTTTAATTATAGATTCAATTCTATTTCATGAAGATGGTAGATTAAAGGAAATTAATTTTAAGTTTCCAGTGTCTAAAAATAAGGAAGGTTTTGCAGATGTAGTATTCGACAAAGAAAATGTGCAATGCTTTAATATCTCCTTCAATATAAACGATGAAACAGTATTTATTCAACAGCATAGTTATACTTATATTCCAAGAGGTAAAGATAAGCCTATTGTGAAAAAGGAAAGACCAACTCAGTATAGTCGTAAGACAGCAACCTATAAGGATATAAAAGCTTACATCCTAGAGAAGTATGGTTTAAAGATTCATACAACCTATATAGCTGAAATGAAAAGGTACTATGGAATTGATATGCAATGTGTAAGACACACAGAAGAAACTATAAACAGAAGTGCACATCCGACAGAAGAAAAGAAAAAAGCTATTATAGATGCCTTTCAACATTTTAATTTAATAACACAAGATCAAATTATGGAATAATAGTTTGGTCTTTTTTTTGTTTGTAGAATTATGTTATAATATATAATAGTATATAGACTACAAGGGAGAAGAATATTATGATTCCAAAAGTGTTTATTTCTTATGCATGGGAAAATGAAGAATTTTCAAAAAAGATACTTATATTTTCTAATAAGTTAAGAAAGAATGGTATTGATGCAAATATAGATCAATATGAAGAAAATCCAGATATGGGATGGCCAATATGGATGGAGAAGCAAATAGAAGATTCAGATTATGTCTTAGTTGTTTCAACCAAAACTTATTTTCAAAAATTTCAACAAATTAAAGAAGGGAAAGGTGTTTCTTGGGAAGTCAATTCTATATATCAGAGTTTATATAATCTTAAAGGACATAATGACAAGTTCATTCCAGTAGTCTTTGATGAAAATGATAAGCAGTTTATTTTAAAAGCGCTACAACCTTATACAAATTATAATATCGAAAGCCAATTTCAAAAACTTATAAATCGTTTGAAGGGTATTTCTAACACCATTAAACCACCTGTTCTCGAACCGCTTCCAAAGAAGATAAGAAAAACAATGTTTTTGGCTTCTCCAATCAATATTGAATTGTGGGATAGAGCAAAATGGAGAGGGGTAGTATTTCTATTTTCACCAAATTCAGAAAGTGCGGTAGGTTTACTATACGAAGGAGATTCTCAATCTGCTTTAAAAATATTTGAAGAATGGCAAAAATATGAAACAATTGATAACTACATTGATTTTTGCTTCATTGAAGGTGAAATAGACGGCTTGCCATCTAATGGTTATACTTGTTTGATTTCTCCCAACATTTCTAAAGTGGTAGAGTCTGCATCATTCATTGATGAAAGTGAAGAAGTTTTTATTATGGCTATTACAAGATTTCAAAGAATGTACCCTAAAGATAATTTTTTTCAATTTAAAAGATTAAAAGAAGCAAGAAAGCACAATCCAAAATGTCCAGTATGCATTATGCCTATAACCCTAAAAGATTCAAGACGTGGTTTATCATTAGATAATATGGCTATACATGCTGATAAAAAAATATATACAAAGAATATCCGCTATATGGATGCAAGTGAAATAAAGGAAACAGATTTAGAAAGCTGCATTATGCCAAAGTATAATAGAAATTTTCCTTTATAGTGAATTCGTTTAATTGCTTTGAACGGATTTTATCGAAAATGGTACCTGCTTGAACTTATAGATTTGATGATTAGAAAACTGGCATCTTTTTAAGAAAAAGTTCAAACATCGGAGTATAGTGTTGAAGTAATTTAAAGTTTGATAAGAGCAGAAAATACGAAAGATAAATAAAATATATCAAGATAAAATGCTTATTTACACACAAAAGTATTTATAAGCATTTTTTAATTTGCAAATCTATTAAAAAGTAGCGCAAAGTAAACTTAAATAAATTCCTTTGTCGAAATTTGTCTGGCGAATTTTGTCGTTTTTCCAAAGATTTTATGCTATAATCAAAATGATAATAGAATGAAATATATAGGAGGCACTATGATAGTAAATTTAGGAGATAGGGAATTCAAAGAAATTTTTAATGAGACATCGTTTTTTTTGCCGAAGCGTTGGGACGGAAAGGATTTTGAGCAAGCATTAGGTGAATTGTTTAATAAATATCAAAATAATGCATTTGATGTTTTATTTAATTTAAATGATTCTAATACTATTAATAATATAAAACATGATTGTGCAATAAATATGGAACGTCATTGTGAGGCTATTTTAAAAGCTAAAAGAAAGGCTTATGCTCGAGCTAATGAACGAATGGATAGATTTTATGATGAGTATAGAAAGAAATTTCAAGATCCGCGTCGACAGAGACATTTTTCAGAAGAAGATGAGCGAATGGCTAGACTTTGCAAAGAATCAATTGCATATTATTGCGATATGATAATAGAAAAATATTCTAATGAAGTTAATAATTCGCAAAGAAATAATTTGGAGCAATTTTTACATATTTATTTTAAAATAGCAATGTCATGTTCACTAATTCAGCAAGCTGTTACTGACTATTTAAGAGGTTTTCCATCTGATGCATATGATAGAATAGATGTGCTGATGACTAACATTATCAATGAGAGTCTAGGTCAGTATCAAAAATCAACTTGGCTGGGAGAATTTTATGATACATCTTCCTTAAAACTTTATAGGGCAGTATCAGTAGAGGAAAATGTTACTCATCTAAGGGAAAGAATTTTCCACCCACCTTATAATTTAAGTTCAAAAGTATCTACAAATAGATATAGTATAGCAGGATTTCCTAGCCTTTACCTTGGAACATCTGTAGAATTATGTTTGGAAGAAATGCATAATAATCCTTATGAAAAGTATTCTATTTGTTCGAGGTTTGAAGTGTGCAAAAATCATAATCGTAGAGAAATGAAAATTAATGTTCTTGAGCTTGGGATAAAACCACAAGATTTTTCTAGCGAAGAAGAAGCGAGAGATAATACTTTAGAAGAAAATGCAAGAATTAAGAATTTAAATAAATGGATAAATAATACTAGTGTAAGAAAAAATTATCTTGTTTGGTATCCTTTGATTGCATCTTGTTCATTTATAAGAGCTCATAGAAAAGATCCATTTGCTCCAGAATACATTATCCCTCAGTTGTTAATGCAGTGGTTAAGAAAACATAATAGAAGTGAAGATAAATTTTTAGGATTAAGATATTTTTCTTGTTATTCCGAAAGATCTTCAGATTTGGGATTTAATTATGTTTTTCCTACTAGTGGATTGCGTTTTACAGAAGAGAAAAAATATTGCAGTTTATTGGGGACTGCATTTGTTTTAACAAGGCCACTTTATCTTCATAATTTTAAAAATATAGAAGATTGTGAAGCAGCATTAAATGCAGATAAGAAATTAAAGTTTTTTTATGAGGATTGATTAATGACATTCAGTTCTTGACGAGCAGAGATAGAAGTAGAATGTTTATTATGATTGATATATTTGAAACATACAGAAGAAACCATAAATAGAAGTTCTTCCCTAATCGAAGTGAGCCAGAAAGATATTATATATGCTGTTGATATTTAAATTTATTGACACAAGATCAAATTATGGAATACTAGGTTGGTCTTTTTTTGTTTGTAGAAAAATGGTATAATTGATATGTATTAATATAATATCTTCATACGTTTGACTGTGAAGAATAATTACAAACATTTGATTATTCTAAAAAATAAATTTTAAGATAATTTGGGACGACTAGAATAAGTATAAAGTAAAGAAACTATGTTTTTGCGATAGGGAGTGAATAAAATGAAAGAAAGAGTAGTAAGAAATTTTAATATCCTAATTTCATCACCTAGTGATATGATGGAATATTCAAAAGTAGTTAGAGAAGCCATTTTAGAATATAACAATGAGATTGGTTATGATAAAAATATAATGTTTAAACCTTTAGATTGGAAACATAATAGTATTCCAGCATATGGAAAACCAGCTCAAGATATAATTAATGAGCAGCTTGTTGATTTTGCTGATGCAGTGATTGCGTTATTTGGTACAAAATTTGGTTCTCCAACAGAAAACTTTGAATCGGGAACATTGGAAGAAATAGAACGTTCATATAATCAAGGTCATGAAGTTATGACATATTTTTATACAGGTAAAGGTTTTTCAATTACTGCAATTGATCCTGAACAATTAAGTAAAGTAAAAAAATTTAAAAGTGAATTTGCAGGATTATACAGTGAATTTAAAAATAAAAGGGATTTAAAAGAAAAGTTAAAGGAACATTTAAATGGTTTAGCATTTAAATTAAAGCACAAAACAGAAAAGGATTTATCAGTATATTGCTATAAAAGTGGAGAATTGTTTCCATATCTGAAATGTTCTCGTTATGATTTTTTTGAATTGAAAAATGTGAATGGTTTAAAGAAGGAAATAATAAATGATATTAATGCTATTAATGAGATTGAATTGCCTCGTAAATCTCGGAATGATTATCTTTTTTTGGAATTTTCTAAATTTTCAATCAAATTACCATCAGGTTCAAAGCCTCTAAATGAAATATTGCAAACAATATTAACAATTGCAACAGAATTTTCTATATCTAATGGGATATCCATTGATGAAGATTTTATTAATATAGGTGATTTTGAGTATAATAAGAATTCTTTTTTTGGAGAGGAATATAAACTAAATTCACAAGAAGCAGAAGAAAAAGCAAATAAATTGATAAAATTAAAAAATAAAATCTATAAATATAATGCATCGGTTTCATTTTTTAACCAGTTTGATAATTTGTATTTTGCATCTTTTGTTATAAAAAATGAGAGTAATATCTATGCTGAAGATATTACTATAAAATTAATTTTTGACAAAAAACATTATTTTGATATTGGAAAACTGGAAATAAGTAATCAAATTATAGCAGATGATGTTAAAGATTTTTTAAGTTTCTTTGAAAAAAAAGATGATGTAGATGTAGAGAATATGGAAAAAAATAAATCAATCACTTCTAAAACATTTTCTAAATTGAATTCTTTAATAGAAAAAGAACCATATTTAGAAAATTATCAAGAATGGTTTGATATTAAGAGAAAAGAACTTTATTCATTTATTGTTAACATTAAAGGTGATAATGTAATTATAAAATTTGATATTACTACCGGTTTAAAGCAATTCACTTCACGATTTTTGTGTGCTCAACTAATGTTTAAGAATATACCAGATAAGATAGAATATGTAATAACATCTAAAAGCTTTGGACATGAGATAAAGGGAAAAATAGAAAGAAAATGAAAAACAATTAAAATCTGTAATTATAGTAGTTTTGTAGATTTTAATTGCAACATGGGAGTATAGTGTTGAGGCAATCACATTACTAGAACTTAGAAAATAAAAATAAAATTCTTTATTCCCATCTGTTTTTGGATTAATACAATCAATTTCGTTTTGATATAGCGAAATAGATAAAAGACTTCAACCTCGTTCTACTGAATAGATAATGAAGATCAATAGCAAAAGAAGTCTCTAACTTAAAAACTAGTGAAATAACTCAAAAGATTCTTTCGAAAGAACATGAAATTAAAGAAATTTAAGCAATGGCAAAAAAATCACTAAGCTTAATTACTTAGTATTTGATATGTCAAATCAAGCCTCTAATATTCTAGATGATATTGACTATATCATTATTTCTAAAGTAAATTGTAAATGTGAATTCTGGGGATATGCTATTGATGAGTATGGACATCGTAAAAGAATTCATTATAAATTTTTCCAATCAAAATAGCAATAAAAAATAAATTGTTTTAATTATCTGCCAAAAGCATACCAGATTTTCTTTTTTATGGTATAATTTATTTGGACTTTCTATAATAACAACGAGGTGGATAATATAGTGTTTATAAGGAAGTGTCAACAGGAATTTAATGAATATGTTGATTAGAATTGTGTTGAATTTTTCGATTAAAGAAAACCTAATTAGTACCTGTTGTTTTTAAAAATATTAGATATAGATCTGTAAAAATAGTTTTACTTCTTAGTAGTAATTTATATATAAAATAATAAATACAATAGTAATATTATGTTTGTTGAGAGGATTAAAAAGGATAGAATAATGAGAGAAAGTTTGTTTGTTAAACTCAATAGAAAACAACTTAGCACGGGTGTATCGGTATATATTTTGGGGGATGTAAGAGATAAAAACTTGAAAAAGTTGGATGAACTGAATATTATTTCGCTTTATAGTGAATATGGAAAAAAACTATGTGAGTATTTAGACGGTATATATACTATTGTTATAATCGATGCAAATATAAATAGGTTGTTTGTGTTCCAAGACTTTTTAGGCTTTAGTAATAGTATTTATTTTTATATTGATAAAAATAAATTGCTGTTATCGAATTCCTTGAAAAGAATAATTAAAGAGTTAAATAAAGAATTATCTTTTGATGTTAAGGGGGTCAAAATATTTATTAAGAAAGGATTTTTACCAAGTAAAAAGACCTTAATAAAGAACATATTTAAAGTGCCTAGTAATAGATATTTAGAATTATATTTGTCGTCCTTCAAAGTAAAACTAAAATATAATAAAGTATCCACATATCCTCAAAAGGGAAATGTGTCAATTAAACACTATAATAATGTTTTTGTACAATCTTGTAAATCTTGCTTAAATGATGATTTAGCTTGTACCATCTCCTCAGGGTACGATTCTAATTACATTTTGTATATATTAAATAAGCAGAATGAAAAAAGATTAAAAACATTTTGTATAGGTGGTGTTGTTGGGCGAAATGAGATATCTACAGCACAAGAAATTTGTGCTGTCTATGATGGAATAAATTTTTATAACGCATATGTGAATGGAAATACTTTTGATTGTTATCCTGAAATTGTCTGGGCTTTGGAGGGAGCAATTTATGAATCAGGGATATTTTTGCAATTTGAACTTGCCAATCTCATAAAAAAAGAAGGTGTAAACGATATATTATTAGGTGAGTGTGCTGATCAAGTATTTGATTACGAATTATATCATCCTATATATGCAAAAATTAAAAAAATATTATATAATTTTAAAAAAGGATTTAAAAAAATATTATATAATATTCAATATAAACCATATAAAGATGTTTATGAGATGGCGTCCTACAAAGTCTTGAAGAAGAATGGTATTATGTTAAATTATTATGGAATAAATGGTAGATATCCTTATCTAACTAGAACATTTATGACATTAGCTAAACAAGTGTCAAAAAGAGGAGATAAAACTAAAAAATATCATAAAAAAGTAGTAAATTCAATCTTGCCAAAAGAAGTTACTGCTAAACTGAAAAAAATTGGTGGTGCTACTGAATTAAAAGCCTTGTTTGTTGGAGACGTGTCATTTGATATGGTGAAAACCTTCTGTAAGAAAAGTCGTTTTTATAAAGGAATAAAGTTTGACGATGAGTATTATGGAATTGATTATTTTATGAAAATATTATATTTGGAATTATTTGAGTGGATGTTTGTACAAAATGCATGTAAGGATGACACTCTAAAAGATAGAAAATTAAGAGAATTTATGTTTGAGAGGGAGAAAAGATGTACAAAGTAACTTTTTTGGTGACAAATGGATGTAATTTTAAGTGTAAACATTGCTTTGTAAGAGCGGGAGAATTAAGTGAAAATGAAATGAGTTATGAAGAAAAATTATTAGCAATAGATAAATTAAAAGATTTAGGAGTGAAAAAGATTACTTTTAGTGGTGGTGAACCATTATTGGATCCGTCTATTTTTGATTATATAACAAGAGTAAAAAAGCTGGGGTTAGAAGTCGGCTTTTTGACTAATGCATGGCTTTTAAATGATATAAAAATAAATTTTTTGATGAAAAATGTAAATTCTTTGAGTATAAGTTTATATACAAATGATATACTTGGGTTACCTCAAAAATTATATGATAAGTATTTCAATAATGTGATAGATGTATTTAAAAAAATGACAGATGCTGGATTCGAGTTTAAAATTACTTTTCCAATTTCTTCTAAAAACCAAGAAATGTTAGAAGTATTAATTAAGTTATTGTACGATAATCAGATTAAACCTAAAATGGTAAGGATATATATGATAACACCAGTGGGGAGAGGAAATGACAATAGATATTTGTGTAGTGAAAATTTAAATTGTGAAAGATTAATTGCAAAGCTACCCGCTTACCTAAAGAAATCATATCTAAATATAAGTGTAGAATATTCAAGTATTGATAATAGATATAAGAGTGACAAAAGATTTTTTACTAGTTGTCCAATGGGAAAATATAGCAAAGAAGATTATATTAATAAACTTGCTGACCCACATATGGATTCCAATGGTGATTTATATTTATGTGGCCTTGTATTAAAAAATAAGAGTTTTTGTATAGGAAATATATTGGAAGACACTAAGGAAAAAATTGTATCTATGATAGATGATTTGGCAAAAAAAATATCAAAGCAAAAGTGGAAGGATTGTTGTCCTATATTAAATAGAAATGTAGAGGAAAATAGATGCCTAGTTTGTCCTATTGTTTATATAAAAGAAGGAGGTTTAAAGTTATGAAAAAAGTAGTGGTAGTAGGGCTTGGATATGTTGGATTACCAATAGCTGTAGCTTTTAGTAGATGCTATGAAGTATTTGGATTTGATACAAATCAAAAGAAGATAGAAGATTATAAGAATGGGATAGATATAACAGGGGAAGTGGGGAATGATATATTAAAGAAAACTAATATTAAATTCTCTTTTGATGAAAAGATAATAAAAAGTGCAGATTATATTATTATTACTGTTCCAACTCCCGTGAATATCAATAATGAACCTGACTTGAATTGTATTATAGCAGCAAGTCAAGCTGTGGGGAGAAATTTGCATTATGGAGTGATAGTAATTTATGAATCTACAGTTTATCCAGGAGCTACTGAAGAAGTATGTGTACCTATTTTAGAAGAGGTATCTGGACTCACATTTAATAAAGATTTTTTTGTAGGCTATTCTCCAGAAAGAATAAATCCAGGAGATAAAGTGCATACTTTTCAAAGTATAAACAAAATAGTATCTGGTTCTACTATTGAGACGAGAAAAAAAATTGCAAGATTATATCAAAAATGTATCTCGGGAAAAATAATACAAGTGTCTTCTTTAAAAGTGGCTGAAGCAGCAAAGGTAATGGAAAATACTCAAAGAGATATTAATATTGCCTTTATGAATGAAATATCAAAAATTTTTCGTGTTATGAACATAAATACAAACGAAGTACTTCAAGCGGCAAAAACTAAGTGGAATTTTTTGGACTTTCATCCGGGATTGGTTGGAGGACATTGTATTGGGATAGACCCATATTATTTGTCTTACAAAGTACAAGAATTAGGATACAATCCAGAACTAATTTTAACATCTAGAAAAATAAATAATTCTATGAGCGAATATGTTGTATATAACATAATTGATAATTTACAAAAGATGGGCAAAGAAATAATGTCATCTAAAATTTTAATTAAAGGATTAACTTTTAAAGAAAATGTCACAGATATAAGAAATTCAAGGTCAATAGATATAGCAAAAGAACTAATAAGAAAAGGTGCTGAAGTGTATCTTGAAGATTATAATGTAAATAACAATGAATTAGAGGAATCTCAGGGGTTGTCTTTATCTTTTTTTGTACCCAAAGTTGATGTTGTAGTATTTGCTTGTAAGCATAAACGGTATTACAATTTGGAAATTATTGATTTGAATGACTTGTTTTTAAATAGCAATATCAAAATTATCTTTGACCTATACTCTATTTTTAATAAAGAAAAATTAAAAAAAGAGGGATTTATAGTATGGAACCTATAGAAATAAAAGAAAAGATAAGAGTATTAATTACTGGAGTTGCTGGTTTCATTGGCTCACATATAGCAAAAGAATGCCTTGAAAGAGGTTATAATGTAAGAGGAATAGATAACCTTACTAACGGAAGAATAGAAAATATAGAGGAGTTTTTACATCACAAAAAATTTGAGTTTATTAAAGGTGATATTTGTGACTACAGTATATGCTTGAAAGTGACAACAGGAATAGACTATGTTATGCATGAAGCAGCGTGGGGATCGATACCAAAATCAATTGAAGAGCCACTACAATATACAAAAAATAATATTTTGGGTATGCATAACATGTTGCAAGCATCTTTCGTGAATAAAATTAAAACATTTGTTTATGCATCAAGTGCGTCTGTGTATGGTGATGACAAAAATAAAATTAAAAAAGTTGGTCAGGAAGGTGATTTATTATCACCATATGCCCTCAGCAAAAAAACTGACGAAGATCTTGCTAAGCTTTATTATTTTGTGTATGGGCTAAATACAGTTGGTCTTAGGTATTTTAATGTTTTTGGACCTAAACAAGATTCACATTCGGTCTATGCGGCAGTTATACCTAAATTTGTAAAAGCAATTTTAGAACAAAATAGTATTACGATATATGGTAATGGCATTCAAAGTCGGGATTTTACATATGTATCGAATGTAGTTGATGCAAATATAAAAGCTTGCTTTTCTAGAAAAATGGCGTGGGGAAAAGTTTTCAATGTTGCCTGTGGTAGGTCAACATCTATAAAAGAACTTTACAACCATATTAGTGCAATTTTGAATAAAAAAACTAAAATCAAATACGAAGAATCAAGAAGAGGAGATATAAAAAATTCTTTAGCAGACATTGAGAGGACAGAAGAAGTACTTGGATATAAGCCACGAGTAATGCTTAAAGAGGGACTTGAAAAAACGGTGTCATGGTATAAAGAAAAATTATGTAAAGATGAGTTGTAGTATGAAAATATTAATAGGTGTTTGTGGAATAGGAAAGGGACATTGTATAAGACAATATGAGATTTGCAAAGCTCTAATAAATAGAGGGCATGAGGTACGTGTATTGACTTATTTAGAAGGAATTAATTTTTTTGAAAAAACTGACATTAAATTTTATAAGGTTTTTGTTCCTTTGGTGTTGTATAAAGGGGACAAGCTTGATATTTTCAATTGTTTGAGACGTAATTTTTGTGTTTTTATACCTGGATTAATAAAAAACAGAAAAGTTATGAGATCTCTTTTCAAAGAAGGATTTATTCCTGATGTATGTATTAGCGATTATGAGCCTATTGTTGCAAAAATTTCTTATAAGTTGAAAAAACCATTGTTGAATATTGATCAACAAAGCAAATTTATATATATGGACAAAGAAATTATTCATGGTTTTTCTTGCGTAGAAGAGAAAAAAAGATTAAACTTATTTTTCCCGAAATATAATAATAAATATATTGTCTCGTTTTATAACCTTAAAAATATTAATTTGCCTCAAAATGTTGAAGTTTTGTATCCTATTATTGCAGAGGATATAAGGAATAAACAACTACAAATAAAGACAAAAAACAAAATAATCGTGTATTTTTCCAAATTCATTGATATTCCAATAAGACAAACATATGTAGAAGTAATAAACATATTTGAAAATATTAATAATTTTGAATTTGTAATTTTCTCAACAGAATTGTATGGTGAAAAAATGAATATAGGAAAAAATATAAAAATATATAAGAATGAGAGAGAGAAATTTATAGAGGAATTATTGGAAGCAAAAGGGGTCATTAGCACAGCGGGACACACGCTTATTTCAGAGTCCTTTTATCTTGGCAAACCAGTATTTGTTTTACCACTTCCAACCTTTGATCAGCACTATTGTGCAAAAATTATTTTAGAAAACGATTTAGGTTATGCAGCTGACAAAATTACAATCACAAATCTAAAAAATTTCTTACTGAAATTAAATTTATATTCATATAATATTGCCAAAAGCACAGAGCTTATAGAAAAAAAAGATACATTAAATTATTTAATTAAAAAAATAGAAGAATTTAAAAAGGAATAGAAAATGAAATTAACGTTTAAGTCAAAATATTTTTATACAGATTATACAAGAAAATATAAAGAAGAGGGATCTTTTTATCAATTAGGAGAAGAGCCTTGGCTTGTGGTATTAAAGCCTACACTGAAGTGTTGTGCAAATTGTAAGCATTGTATGCCAAGAAGTAAAAGATTTTCGACTGACTTTCAATTGAGTTTGGGTGATTATGACAGACTCTTAAAGCAATTAAAAGAGTTAGGGACAAAACAAATATGTATAAGTGGGGGAGAACCATTAATATATAAAGATGTTATTCCACTTATTAAACTGGTTACAAAAAACGGAATGAGAGCATCCATAAATACAAATGGATGGTTTTTGACATTAGGCAAGTTTAAAGAACTTATGGATGCAGGTGTGATGTGTCTTAATTTGTCAATAGATTCCCCTTTTGCAGACAAACATGATGAATTAAGAAAGCTTCCAGGATTATTTAATAGAGCAACTAGAAACATAAAAGAAGCAAAAGAAAGTGGAATTCCATTTAAATTAAACTTAAGGATGGTATTATCTAAGCATAATTATAAAAACATATGCACAATGATAGATTTGGCAATTAGTCTTCATGCTGATTCGTTAAGTATTGATATGATAGAAGCAGATAGTGAAAATAAATTTTTTTTATTAAATGGACAAGAAATATTAGATTTTAAAAAAAATTATGTTCCTAAACTCGTGAATAAAATTAATGGTCTTGAAATAAATGATAATTTGAAAACTTTTAATAATAAGCAACTTTTAGATATGTATAATATAAACTTTAATTCTATCGAAAATTTTGAAAATGGACTTTATTGGCCAGACAATAGAATAAAAAATAAATGCGACATACCCAGTACATTTATGATTATTGAAGGAGATGGAATGGTGCTTCCTTGTAATGCTGTGGAATATAATCGTGATAAAATTATTGGCAATATTAATGAAATGAATATTAAACAACTTTGGAATTCTGATAAGTGGAATGAGTTTAGAAAAAATAAGTTAGATTTTTGTAGGGAATGTCCTATGAATATGAGTTATGTGCTTGTATTTAATGATGACGAGATAGAAAGAGAATGCAGGGTTGACAATTTTACCACTCAAAAAATAGAAAAAATGATAATGATAGATGATAAAAAAGAGTACATAACAGAAAGAACAGAGGAATATTTATCTTTTTTCAAAAGAGATAAAGAATTCATTAAAAAAATAAATGAAAGGTATGCAATAGAGTCTTTAGAATACAAGCTTAATTTCTTGTATCCAATCTTTTTTAAAAACATGGAAAATGACAAGCAAATTTTCAATAGTTATAAAAACGCTTCCGAGTTTTATGCTTTAAGGCAACTTCTTGGCCGTCCAGAAAAATTCGAATCACAATTACACATATTTGATTTTATGAAAGAAAATCTAAAGCAGGGGGCAAGGGTAATGGATTATGGATGTTGTGTAGGAGATTTTTCTTTGCTGTTTGCAAAAATGGGGTATAGTGTAGTTATCCTTGACTTAGATATATTAACTTTTGATTTTGCATTAGAAAGATTTAAGAATAGAAGTATTAAGGTGGAAAATTATAGAATTGGTGAAAATATGAAGGTTGAATTATTAAGAAAAAAGGTGGATTTTGTGTTTTGTAGAGACGTATTAGAACATACTAGACATCCTCTATATATACTTGATTATTTTTATGAAAGCCTAAATAATGATGGATATTTGTACACGTCAACAATGAATCCAGGTGATGAGATATATATAGGTGCTGAGCACCTTGAGGAAACTATACTTATAGCCAAAACAGAAAAATACAAGAAATTCTTTGAAAAAAGATTTGAAAGCTTAGGCATTAAAGGACTATATAAAAAGAGAGAAAGAAAAAAAGATGAATAAAAAATTAGTAGTACTAGAGGGGAGTTCTGGTGCAGGCAAAAGCACAAATATAAATATTATTTTAAATAAAAGAAATGATGTTGATGGTATAAATATAAAGATTGGCAAGCTTTTAGAGAATGTCAGAAAAACTAATTTTATAGATTTTTCTAACACTGATTATTTTCTTCTTTTAGAAAAATTAAAGACCATAATATTTAAAGATTCTCCAAAAAAAATTGTTTTGTTTGAACGATATTATCTGTCAACACTTGCACATACATACGCTATGGGGATTTTTAATAATGATTTTGAACCCTATTTAAAAGTACTTGCATGGTATCATGAAAGTATAAACAAAACTCTTCTAAAACCAGATGCTTATATTTTTATAGAGGCACCTATGGATCTATTAGAATCAAGAGTAAATCAGCGAAGTGAAGAGGTTGTTAATAGTGTTTGGATAGATAAAAAATATATGCAAATTTGCGAAGAATATAAGAAAAAATTTATAGAAAACTATGAAAATGATGTGAAAGTGTTTTTTGTAGATGGTAGCAAATGCATAGCAGAAGTAAATGATGAAATTTCAAGATTATTAAAGGTATTGTAAAGGAATCATATGAAAATAATTTTAAACGCTGATGATTTTGGTATAGATATAGATAGGGATAGGGGTATCGCTGAAGCAGTAAGAAGAGGATATATTTCAAGTGTAAGTGTAATAGTTACCAACCACTTAAATAGAGAGCAAATAAGTTTAATAAAAGAAATGAAAAAAAAAGTAAGCGTTGGGTTGCATATCAATCTTACTGATAATCCATTAATTAAATACCAAACTGAAGATTTTTGTAATCGAAGTTATTCTTTTAATCGTTCAAAATATAATTTTTGGGCAAACGCTATTTGCGATACTATTAATATTCGTTATATAGAGGAAGAGGTGATTGCACAATTTAAAAAGTTTAATGAGATGTTTAGCTTTTTGCCTAACCATATGGATGGACATAATCATTGTAATATTTTCAATCGTAGAGTAAATGATATTTTTGAAAAATGTGCGTTCAAGCATCAAATTCATTTGAGAATACCATTTGAAAAACTAGATTTTTTTGAAAGGAAGAGAATGGCTAAAAGAAATAACTTTAAGGACTATAGAAGAGATTCAATTAATTTTGACGTTATAAAAAATAATTTTAATTACTATTTTAAATATGATATGTTGTTATATAATTTTTTGTGTATAAATAATTGTCATAGTGACAAAATAGCTTATATGGGAACCATGTATGGATACTTTAGAACTTCTAAAGTTTTTATTGAGCAAATTAAGAATTTAAGAAAAGAGTCTGTAATTCAAGTAATGACGCATCCAGGATTTTACGACAAAAAGCAATGCCATAATTCGCTTTTTTCAAATAAAGATAGAGTAAAGGAATTGAAGAGTTTAAAAAAGGTAAAAAAATATTGCAAAAAAAATAAAATTGATTATATAACTTATAACGATATTTTATAGCGTAATCAGAATAATTATTGCATAGTGGTTTTTATTTATATTTTAAAATATGCAATATTTCAAATAGAATTTAACCTAATTGTTTTCTTATGTTCTTTTGACATAAATAGTTATTACTATTTTAAAGATTGCTAGTAAAATAGAAGAGTCTATTAATTTTACTTTTTTATCTCAGTTCTTTAAAATTCTTGAACTTAATTATAAGAGTGGGTTCTAATCAAAATAAGGGTTATTGTGCAATGAAAGATAAATTAAAAACTCAATCTTAAAAGAGAAATTAGGTATTTGCTCGTGTAAATAAAGATGTCATTACATTTCGTAGAGAAAAATTATATGTTATTATAAAAATAAAGGCATCATAATGTTCTAGTATTAAAGAACATCTTAATTGTAATTACTTTTCTTGTAACAGTAGTATCCTTATATTTTTGAGTTAAGAAAGTTTTAAATAGTTTTACTCCTAAAGGAGGGTATAATAATGAAAATAAAAAATCCAATTTTAAAGGGGTTTAATCCAGACCCTTGTATCTGCTATGGAAAAGGAAAATATTATATTGCAACATCAACCTTTGAAACCTTTCCAGGATTATCTGTATATGAATCAAAAGATTTAGCAAACTGGCATTTAGTGTCAAGACCACTAAATGAAAAAAGAATCATAGATATGATGAATAATGCTCCATCTTCTGGAGTTTGGGCACCAGATTTAACATATCATAATGGTAAATTTTATATTGTCTTTTCCAACGTGGAAACCTGGTGTACTGGACCTTTTAAGGATTGCTATAATTATTTAATATGTGCAGAAGATATTGAAGGTCCTTGGAGTGACCCCATCTTTATCAACGCAAGTGGATTTGATGCCTCTTTATTTCATGATACAGATGGTAAGTCTTATTTTGTTAATATGGAATGGGACTATAGAGGATTAACTGGCAGAAACTGTTTTACAGGAATATTGGTTCAAGAAATAGATTTATCTACTGGAAAACTAATAGGTGAGTGTCATAAAGTATTTAAAGGAACAGAAGAAGGTTTTGTAGAAGGACCACATATTTATAAAAAAGAGGATTACTATTATTTGTTTTGTGCAGAAGGAGGAACTGGATATAATCATTCTGAGACTGTTTCACGTTCTAAACATATCTTTGGTCCTTATGAAAAGAATGGAGTGTTAATTACTTCTAAGAATACAAATGCATATTTACAGCGAGCAGGACATGCATCTTTAGTATATAGTGAAAAGAATGGTTGGTTACTTGCCCATCTTTGTGGTCGTCCATTAGATGGCAAATGTATATTAGGTAGAGAAACAGCTTTACAAAATATTGTGTGGAAGGATGACTGGCCATATTTAGCTGATTTTACTAAACAACCTAGAGACTACTATGAGTTAAAAGATGAAGTACAATTAGAGAAGGAAGAGAAAGTGATTTGTTATGATTTCTTATCAAAACAATTTTCCTTAGACTTTCAAAATCTTAGAGTAGATATGAATCCCTATGCTATGAAAGCAAATGCTTCGCTTACTCTTATAGGAAAACAATCTATTGATTCTTTTTATTTACAAAATACTTGGCAAAGACGTCAACAACATTTTGAGTGTGAATTTGGATGTCAGTTATCCTTTGAACCAGAAATTTTCTCTCATATGGCAGGATTGGTATATCGCTATCAAGAAGGAGATTTATATTTCTTGTATTCCACATATGATGAACAGTTAGGCAAAGTTTTAAGATTGATGACTCAGAATGAATATCAAACTAATTTATATGAAGATATAAAGATTCCATATGAAAATGACATTTATTTAAAAATTGTTGTTCATTTTAAAGAAGCACAATTCTATTATTCATTGGATAATATGAATTATATTGCAGTAGGACCTGTTTTAGATGCTACTAAGCTTAGTGACCAGGCAGTAAAAAGAGGTGGCTTTACTGGGGCCTTTTTTGGACTACATTGTGCAGATTTTAAGGAAAGTAAAAAAACTGCAACCTTCCGTAAAGTTTATTATAAAATTCTTTAGAAAAGGAAATGAAATCTATGAACCTATTAGAAGAAATAAAGAAATATAACCCCTTAAATGAACAAGAAAAAAGTGATAAAGAACAGATGATAGAGTTTATAAAGAATAATGATAATTATTTATTAAGAGAAAATAAGCTTGCCCATTTTACTGTTTCTGCTTGGACAGTCAATAAGGAACATACGAAAATATTAATGGTATATCATAAGATTTATGATTCATGGTCATGGATAGGTGGACATGCTGATGGAATAGAGGATTTACGGAAAGTGGCTTTGCGTGAGCTTGAAGAAGAGACTGGTGTAAAAAATGCATTTTTAGTAAGTGATAAAATATTAAGCTTGGAAACTTTAAATGTAAACGGACATATGAGAAGAGGAGAATATGTTCCAAGCCATCTTCATTTTAATATAACCTATTTAATAGAGGCAGATGAGAATGATAAATTAGTAGTAAACGAACTAGAAAATAAAGGTGTTCAATGGTTTACATTTGAAGATGCCTTAAAGGTTCCTCATGAGCCTTGGTTTGTAGAAATGGTATATAAAAAATTAATTCAAAGAAGTAAATAAGAACTGAAGGAGTTGTCTATGTGACTATAGGCAACTCTTTTTATGAGTATTGGATATATTGACCTTATATATAAGAAGTGCTATAATTCTTTTTGTTGCTAGAGGTGTAGAATTGTGACAGAAGAGAAAGCTTTGAACCTAAAGGATTTAACAACGGGTTCACCATTTAAAAAAATCTTCATATTTAGCTTACCTTTAATGCTTTCAAATTTATTACAGGTTTTATTTAATATGTCTGATGTGGCAGTAGTAGGAAGATTTGGAAGTAAGGAAGCACTTGGATCTGTTGGTTCAACTACAACCTATGTCATTCTTTTTACTGGAATACTCATTGGACTCGGCAGTGGAGTAAATGCCCTAATTGCGAGATTTTTAGGGTCTAAGGATGAGGCACGTGTTTCAAGAATTACACATACAGGCTTTTTGGTTTGTTTATTTATAGGTGTATTGTTAGTTGGACTTGGTAGTGCTTTAGTACGTCCTATGCTTATCCTATTAAATACGAAGCCAGAATTATTAGAGGATGCAGTTTTATATGTGTATATTGTTTTTGCAGGATTACCTGCTTTAGCAATCTACAATTATGGAAATGGGATATTAAGTGCTGATGGAGATACAAAAAGACCACTAATCTTTTTAGCTTCAGCAGGTGTTATCAATGTTGCGTTAAATCTTTTATTTGTTATTGTATGTTCTTTATCTGTTGTAGGTGTAGCACTTGCAAGTATTATTTCACAATATATTTCAGCTATTTTAATTATCATAGCTTTGGTAAGGACAAAGCGTCCTTATCAATTCAAGTTTAAATTATTAAAAATATATAAAAGAGAAGCTAAGGAAATTTTATCCTTAGGACTACCAGCAGGTATGCAAAATGCAATTTTTTCTATGGCGAATTTATTTATTCAATCTGGTGTAAATAGCTTTGATACAATTATGGTAGAAGGAAATGCAGCAGCTGCAAATGCGGACTCTTTAGTCTATGATGTAATGGCAGCCTTTTATATGGCAATAGCCAGCTTTATTGCCCAAAATTATGGAGCAGGTAAAAAGAAAAACATTTTGAAATGTTATTTTATTGGTTTATTTTATTCCTGTTTTATTGGACTGATTTGTGGTTTGATGTTTGTTCTTTTAGGAAGAAATTTTTTATCCTTGTTTTCTAGTGATAAAGAAGTAGTAGAAGCTGGAATGAAAAGGTTAGTTGTTATGGGCTTTTCTTATTTTCTTTCAGCATTTATGGATGCGACAATCGCTGCATTAAGAGGATTAGGAAAAACAATCATTCCAGCGATTCTTTTAATTTTGGGTTCTTGTGTATTTAGGATTATTTGGGTGTATACAATTTTTGCCCATTTTAAAACAATTCCAGCTTTATATTTACTTTATCCAGCCTCTTGGATACTCACATCTATATCAGTTATTTTATACTTTATATATGTTTATAGAAAAACTTGTACGATAAATTCACCGGCTTCTATGGACAATGTTCAAAGCTAGACTTTTGATTTTATTTATGAGATAATAATTTTGTTATGAGGTTTGGAGGAAAACAGCAGTGAAAAAAGTTAAAGGAGCACAAATTGCATTAATTATTTCTATGTATTTGCCACAGGTATTTGTAGAATTAGATACCATTTTAATCCGTTTTACTACCAATGAGACATTGCTGATGTCTTTATTGATTGTAGCTTTGATACTGATGGGTGTATCCTTTTTGATTGGATTAGTGAATACAGCTATAGCAATTCTAGATATTTTTAGTGATACTCCATCTCCAACACGTTCAACAATGATTATGAAGCTAGTACTCATTCCTTGGTATTTTCTTAATTTTTTTGATTGGTTATTAGTGGTTGGTATTTGTGCTAATCCATGGTTAATGCTTGCCATTCCATTAGTCATCTGTATGGCAATAGGCTATACCTTTGTCATTTTGTTATTTACAAATGTTCATAATTTTTCTTATGTAATTCGATTAATAAAGAACAAAGAAATCAAGTTAACTTCCAATATAGTTATTCCAGTTGTTCTGCATTTTGTTTTTGTTTTAGATATTTTAGGAAGTATTCTTTTGCATAAAGAAATTCAGAAATTAGAAGAAAAGAATAGAAAAAGTGATGTAATAGATTTAGATTAAATTGCTTGCTAGAAAGATAATATTTGAAGGATTGTATTTTTTATTGATGTGAAGTATAATTAGCTAAGAAAGAAGGAATAGAATATGAGTAAAAATTTAAAAGGATCAAAAACAGAAGCTAATTTGTTATTTGCTTTTGCAGGAGAATCACAAGCTAGAAATAAGTATACTTACTATGCATCAAAGGCAAAGAAGGAAGGCTATGAACAAATTGCTGCATTGTTCTTAGAAACAGCAGATAATGAAAAAGAACATGCTAAAATGTGGTTTAAGCTTTTAGGAGGAATTGGTTCTACTGCCGAAAATTTAAAAGCTGCTGCTGCAGGTGAGCATGAAGAATGGACAAGCATGTATGATGAATTTGCAAAAGTTGCAGAGGAAGAAGGCTTTTTTGATATTGCTCAAAAATTTAGAGGAGTTGCAGCAATTGAGAAGCATCATGAAGAAAGATATTTAGCTTTACTATCTAATGTAGAAAACAATGAGGTTTTTACTAAGAAGACTGGATTACATATTTGGAAATGTAGAAATTGTGGTCATATTGTTGTAAGTGAAAGTGCCCCAGAGGTTTGCCCAGTATGTGAGCATCCACAAAGCTATTTTGAAATAGATGCTAAAAATTATTAAAATATTTCCTATCCCAAAGGGGGTAGGATTTTTTTATGAATACTCTATTTATTTGTGCAAATGTAAAAAAAAGTATAAGTTTGTCAGCTCTTCAAAATTTGTTTCAAAGTAAAACGTTTACTTGTATTATGTTGTGTATTTTAATGTATAATAATGATGAAGATAAACTATGGAGGAATACTATGGAAGAAAATAAATTATCTTTTCAAGATGAAGTAAATCTTTTATGTGAAAATGCAACTAAGGCTTTAAATGCTTATGCATCTTTTACTCAAGAACAGATTGATTACATTGTTGCGAAGTGTTCTGTTGCAGCACTAGACAAGCATGGTGAGCTTGCAAAGCTTGCAATAGAAGAAACAAAGCGTGGTGTTTTTGAAGATAAAGCCACAAAGAATTTATTTGCATGTGAATACGTTACACATAATATGAAGCGTACCAAAACAGTAGGTGTGATTAGTGAGGATCCTGTAACTGGTGTAACAGACTTAGCAGAGCCTGTAGGTATTGTTGCTGGTATTACCCCAGTAACCAATCCAACTTCAACAGCTATTTTTAAAGCATTAATCTGTTTGAAGACTAGAAATCCTATTATCTTTGCTTTCCATCCAAGTGCACAGAAGTGTTCTGTTGCAGCAGCTAAGGTCGTATATGATGCTGCAGTAGAAGCTGGAGCTCCTGAGTACTGTATTCAGTGGATTGAACATCCAAGTATGGATGCAACAAGTGCTTTAATGAACCATCCTTCCGTTGCAACCATCCTAGCAACAGGTGGTAATGCAATGGTTAAGGCAGCATACTCTTGTGGAAAACCTGCTTTAGGTGTAGGTGCTGGTAATGTTCCAGCTTATATGGAAAAGACTTGTAATATTCGTCAGGCTGTCAATGATATTGTAATGTCTAAGTCATTTGACAATGGTATGATTTGTGCATCAGAACAGGCTGTTGTTATTGATAAAGAAATCTATGATGAAACAGTGAAAGAATTTAAATCCTTTGGTGCTTATTTTGTAACAAATGCAGAAAAGAAAAAATTAGAGAAGTATATGTTTGGTGTTGAAAAGGATGAAGATAAGCCTTTAGCTAAGCTAAACCCAGTTATCGTTGGTAAGAGTGCAAGCTTTATTGCACATGAGGCTGGATTTGACGTTCCAAAAAATACAGTTATCCTATGTGTTGCTTGTAAGAAGGTTGGTGTTGATGAGCCTCTTACAAGAGAAAAGCTTTCTCCAGTTTTAGCAGTATTAAAATCAAGCACGACTGAAGAAGGGATTGAACTTTCTAAACAAATGGTAGAATTTAATGGTTTAGGACACTCCGCTGCTATTCATACTGCTGATGAAGCATTGACAAAGCGTTTTGGTGATATCATTCCTGCAATTCGTATTATTGCAAATTCACCATCAACCTTTGGTGGAATAGGTAATGTATATAACTCCTTTATTCCATCCTTGACTTTAGGATGTGGTTCTTATGGTCATAACTCAGTTGCTGGTAACGTAAGTGCCATCAATCTATTAAATGTGAAGAAAGTAGGTCAAAGAAGAAACAATATGCAATGGTTTAAGGTTCCTGCTAAAATTTATTTTGAAAGAAATTCAATTGAATACTTACATCAAATGAAAGAAATGAGTAAGGTAATTATTGTTACTGACCGTTCTATGGTGGATTTAGGCTATGTCAATCGTGTAACTGACCAGTTAAAGCTTAGAAGTCCAGAGGTTCAGCATCAATTATTCTGTGATGTAGAATCAGACCCATCTATTCAAACTGTTTTAAAGGGAGTACAATTAATGCGTTCCTTTGAGCCTGATACAATCATTGCTTTAGGTGGAGGTTCTGCAATGGATGCTGCTAAGGGTATGTGGTTATTCTATGAACATCCAGAGGTTAACTTTAATGACTTAAAACAAAAGTTTATGGATATCCGTAAACGTGCATTCCAGTATCCAGAATTAGGTAAGAAGGCTAACCTAGTTTGTATTCCAACTACTTCAGGAACTGGTTCTGAGGTAACTCCATTTGCTGTTATCACAGATAAGGTAGAGCATAAGAAGTATCCATTAACCGATTACTCTTTAACTCCAACCGTTGCAATTATTGACCCAGCATTAACTATGGGTTTACCAAAGGCTATTACAGCAGATACAGGTATGGATGTTTTAACCCATGCAACAGAAGCATTTGTTTCTACACTTGCATCTGACTTTACAGATGGTTTAGCAATTCAAGCAATTAAGATGGTATTTGCTTATTTAGAGCGTGCTTATAAAAATGGACCAAATGATCCAGAAGCACGTGAAAAAATGCACAATGCATCTGCACTTGCTGGTATGGCATTTGCTAATGCATTCCTAGGTATGAACCACTCTATGGCACATAAGATTGGTGCAGAATTCCATGTTCCTCATGGTCGTGCTAATGCAATCCTATTACCATTTACTGTACGTTATAATGGTACAAAGCCTCAAAAGCTTTCTACATGGCCAAAGTATAATTACTATCGTGCTGATGAAAAGTATGCCGAGCTTGCAAGAATTCTTGGTTTACCTGCTTCAACAGTTGAAGAGGGAGTAGAATCCTATGCAAAAGCTTGTGGTGAGTTAGGTATGAAATGTGGCATCAAGATGAACTTTAAGAGTCAAGGACTTGATGAAAAGGAATATTTAGCAGCTTTAGAGAAATTAGCTTATTTAGCATACGAGGACCAATGTTCACCAGCAAACCCAAGAGTTCCAATGGTTGAAGATATGCAAAAGATTTTAAAGGATGCATACTATACAGAAGAATTCTTTGAAAAGGAAAACTAATATGTTAACACCTAAACAAAAGGCTTATTTAAAAAGCTTAGCTCATCCACTAAAGGCATGCTTTCAAATTGGAAAAGATGGACTAAGTGAGAATTTAAGAACTGATTTGTTGAATTATTTGAAAAAGCACGAGCTTATGAAGGTGAGTATTCTTAATAATTCTAGTGTGACACTTGAGGAAATAGAACCTTTCTTGAGTGAAGTTGATATTGAATTGGTTCAAAAAATAGGTCATATTTTAGTTTTATATAAGCATTCAGAGGATGCAAAAAATCCAATACTATTACCTTTAAAAAAATAATATTGTTTAAAGGAAAGCAAGAAATTAAAAATAAAATTTTTCTTGCTTTTTTATTGTAAAAAATAGGATAATTTATTGTAGATAATACTAGAAATATGATATAATAAATAATATTTAAGGAAGGTGCATATTATGCCAGAAACTAAAACAACAAAAACATCTACTGTTAAAGAACCTACAAAGAAGAGTACGGCTACTTCAAAGGCCTCAACAACAGCTAAGAATACAACAAAAGAGTCTACGTCTAAACCTACAACGACAGCTAAAAAGACTCCATCAGAAACTAAAAAGCCAGCAAGTGCATCAGCGAAATCAACTGCTGCACCAAAACAAAAAGAAACTGCAAAAGAAATAAAAAAGGAAGAACCATCTCATAAGGATGATTCCAATAAGAAAACTAAAATAGTATCTATTTTAACTGCAGTTGGATTTGTCATATTATTTGCATTGGTTATAGTCATTATATTATGTGTTAGATCATGCTCAAATAATAATGATGCTTATATTAATCCTTATAAAACAACAACTAAAGTTGAGTATGAAACAGAATATTTGGGAACTGTTAAGCGTAATATTCCAGAGGTTAGTAACGAAGGACTTGAAGCATATCCAAAATATGGTTCAACTTTAAAGTCTGTTATTGGTAGTAGTGATGAAGCAGTAGCTAAAAGAAATGCACTCATCAATGAATCTTGGAATTTAGCATCCACAAAAACAAGAATTGGTTCAGATGGCTTCCCAAAGAATACTTGGGATAGAATGGACAAGGATGGAAATCTTTATCTTGGAAATTATGATACACCATCTGGTCCAAATACTCCAGATAAACTATATAAGCATTCTGCATCTATAGGTATGTATTTGGGTGATGTCAATGATGATGAACCAGGTGTTGTAAAGCGTATTACAATGGGACCTAGAGGCTATGATAGAGGCTATGGTATAACTGGTTTATATGCTCCAGCAGGAGAAGTCGTTAAAATTGAAATCTCTAAAGAGGATATGGATGCAACAGGTGGAATCGTAATTCATATAGGACAAGCATTATATAATAGTAAGGCAAACAACATTTGGGTACAAAAAAATGCGATGAATCGTTTCCCTGTTATTTTAAATACCTTGAATGTGGATAAGGATACTGCAATTCTTGATGAGAAAAAAGGTATTTACACCGCCTATATTGGTTCCTTCTTAGGTGGACCAATCTACATTAGAAACGAAAGTGTAACTTTTTCAACTACAATTTCAGGAGCAGTTAACTATTCACACTTTATCTTGGGTTATACAACTGAAGAAGAGTTTAATGCAAATGCTAAAACATCTACTCCATATTTTGATTTAGAGGTATGGGAATATGGTGTTCTACATTCTGGTCCTAAAAAATATGCAGAAAAGTTTAACTATGAACAAATCTATGATGCAGCAGTTTTATGGGACAAAATCTCTTTAGTATCAACTCAAAGAAGTAAACAAGGCATTGTTTTCTTGTATGATCCTTTTGTTGCAGCTGGTGCGGCTGTTGCCTTCCCAGGACAAGGTTCTGTAAACTGTCCAATGGACTGGATGAATGGATCACTGAACTATGAAGGATTAGTCAGTGGTGGTTCATGGGGAAATATGCATGAATATAATCATAACTTCCAAGGCTATGGCTGTGGTGGCGGAGCCGATGGAGAGGTAACAAACAATGCTTTAAACATTGTTGAATATAGTTTATTTACTAAAATATCTTCTAAGCGTCAGATAGGTTCCTATGGAGCTGCTGGTCTTGGCGGTTGGAATAATTACACAAGTGCTTCTTGGGCTTTAAGCAGAGTAAATGCAAATTCTATCAGTAGTACAAATGGTCTTGCGGTATATGCAACCCTATTACATAATTTTGGACAGGATGCGTTTATGAAATCCTCCAAAGGAAATGGTGAAGCTTATTTTGTAAATTGGGGTAATACGGTTCATTATGATATGTCCTATTATGCAGGATTAACCAATACTTACTCCAACGGAGATAACTATAAAGCATCTTTACATCAACAACAATCATCTTATCCAATGTTTGTTCCAGTTTCTAGTGTATATCAGACAGGAAGAAGCTATAATTACGATGGAGAAAAGAGATACATTGAAACTCAACAGCCATTTGTAATCAATTATGGAAGTGAATATGAGGTGGATTTATCACCATATACCGAAGAGAATGGCCAGTATGCGAGTGGTAGTGTTGTTATTCCAAAAGGATTTAGTTATAAGATTAAAAGTGTTGATTCAAAAGAAGTAAATGGAAAATTTGAAAAGAAAGTGGATTCTGATTATATTTATACCTTTAAACCAAATGATGAACTACGTTCTGGTAAGATATATGTAACCTTAGAAATCACTAAGGACGATCATGCCTTTGAGGTTGAAGATGTAGATTTAGTATTAGAATTTGAACAAACTCATGAAAGAACAAAAACAATAGTAGAGCGTACAACCTATTCTTATGAAGAAGGTAAAGGCTATACAAGTGCTATAGAAGCATATAATAACAATTATGCAGGCTATAAGGACAAAAAAGAAGCTGACAATATTAACTTTACTCAAAATAGTAACACAGATATTTGGTATGCTCCAAAAGGTAATACTCAGCATCCAGATCATATCGTACCTGATAATAGTGTTGTTGAAGTGAAAGGAAAACTTTTCTTTGAGGCAACTGGAAAATATCGTATTGCCTTACGTGGAAGAAATAATTGTGCATTATATATTTCTGAAGATGAGGGTAAGACATTTAAACTTGCTGCAAAGATTGAAGACGAAAAAGTTATCAGTAATAGTGCTCAATTTAGATTAAATGATGAAAATACTTATATTGATGTAGAAATTACAGAAGAAGAAAGCTGGATTTATTATAAAACTGTACTGATTACACAGGCAAGTGATACAACGCCTTATATAGGTCTTGGTGTGTCTCAGTGGACAACGCCTACCTATACAATTCAAACAACAACAGATGAAAATGGCAAAGAAATCACAAAGTATTTTAATGCTCAAGGTAAAGAAGTTACAGAGGCAGAAGCAAGTAATGTAACTCCAATTGCTCCTACATCTATGGCTTACGCAACAGCCTATAGAAATTCTTATGTACCAAACAAGGCTAAATTCGAGACAGATTATTTCTATAAGAGAACATATTCTTATGATTATAAGGATAATATCTATTATAAGGATTCTGCTACTTTAGTAAGTTCAGAAAATTATTCTCCTTGGAATAAAAATGATCATAAGATTGAAAATCTCGTGGATGGTAATACTAATACCTTTATGCATACAAATTATACTGCCTCCGCACAAAAGCCTTTAGTATTAACAGTGGATTTAGGAAAAGAGATTACAGCTAATCAAATGACAATGCTGACTCAGTATAGACCAAATGGAGATTATCATTGCCCTACTGATTTTGTATTAGAAGGAAGTCTAGATGGAACAACCTTCTTTGAAATAGGAAAATTTGAGGGTGTAAAAAGAACCAATACAAGTGTTATTGCAAATTTTGAAGAAGCACAAACCTTTAGGTACTATCGATTGACAATTACGAAATCTTCAGGATCTTATATTATTTTAAGTGAGATTCAGTTTGCAAAGGTTTTTGAAATTAATAATGGACATAAAATATCCTTAGACTCTCCAGATGTAACTATGAAGGGGAAGTGGGATCCAAAGTCTATGTTATCAAGCTTTGGTCATGTATATGTTGGAAAAAAGAATTCAAAAGTTGAATACGAATTTGAAGGAACTCAGTTTGGTATTCTATCTTCTAGCAGTTTAGGACATGACTTTGAGGTTTACATTGATGGTAAAAAGATAGATAGCATTGAATTGAAAGAGGGTTCAGGTGTTGTTATGGTTTACATTTCTTCCTTGTTAGAACAAGGTAAGCACAAGGTTTCAATTCAATGTTCTGGAAATGCAAACATCGATTCATTAGTTTATTGGGATTAATAAAAGTAAGAAGGCTATTAGAAGAGCCTTCTTTTTTTCTTTAGTTTGCATTTTTTGTTTTATTTTGTTTCATATTTTGTTATAATAATATTTAAGAATGAGGAAGTGATACGATGAAACGAATGATTTTAGTTGATGGGAACTCTTTGATGTATCGTGCATATTATGGTATGGCGGCAGTTGGAAATTTAACACAGAATTCCAAAGGACTCTATACGAATGCTATTTATGCATTTGTAAGAATGATGAATCATTTAATTAATAGTAAATATGATGCGATTTTAGTTGCCTTTGATGCAGGCAAAAAAACACTTCGTCATGAATGGATGACAGAGTATAAAGCTGGTCGTCCTCCAATGCCAGATGAATTTAGAATGCAGATTGCTTATATAAAACAATTTTTAGAAATTATGCGTATCAAGCAATATGAACAAAGCTTATATGAAGCAGATGATATCATTGGTACTATGGCAAAGAAGGGTGAAGAAGCAGGGTATCATGTGGATGTATATTCCTCAGATAAGGATTTGCTTCAGCTTGTTAGTCCCAATACCACAGTGCATTTAACGAAAAAAGGAATGACTGATTTAGAGGATTATACCCCTGAAACCTTCTTTGAAAAATATCAGATTGAATACTCACAGTTTATTGATTTAAAGGCTATGATGGGAGACAAAAGTGATAATCTTCCTGGTATACCAGGAATTGGTGAGAAAAAGGCTGTTAAATACCTCCAAACCTTTGGCTCTTTAGATGAGATTATAGCTCATAAGGATGAAATTAAAGGTGCAGATGGAGTTAAAATTCAGGAAAACTATGAACAAGCTTTACTATGTCGTAAAATGGCAACCATCATTAGAGATTTTGATATTGCTGTAACTCTAGAAGACACTTTGAAAAAGGAATATGATAGAGATAAACTGATTTCCTTTTATCAAGAACTAGAGTTTCGTTCTTTGCTAAAAGATGTTTCTTATGGTAGCGGTGAAATCTCTAAGTCCACCAAAAAAACAGAATATGAAATCATAACGGATGTTTGGAGATTAAAGGAAGTTTTATTACCATATTCTGCCTTTATCTTTGAAACCTTTGAGTATAATTACCATAAGTATCCACTACTTGCAATGGGAATAAAAAATAAGCTAGGTACCTTTATAGTAAAACAAGATATGCTTTATGCTAGTATAGATTTTCAGTTATATTTATCTGAAGAAAACCATAAGTCCATTTATGACTATAAAAGAGCGTATGTCTTATTAAAGCGTTTGGGCTTTGATTTGAAAGGTATTGACTTTGATTTATTATTAGCCAGCTATGTTTTAAATCCATCCTTAGGAAAAGAAGAGTTTAAGGTGGTAAGTGATTACTTTGATTATGCAGATGTTTTATATGATGAACAGGTCTATGGGAAAGGTGCGAAAAAGGCTATTCCAGCAGATGAGGAATTGTTATTTCAGCATATTGCAAAAAAGGTGAATTGTGTTTACTTCCTTAAAAACGATTGTTTAACAAAATTAAAGGAAACCAATCAGGTATCCTTAATGACAGATATTGAAATCCCACTTTCTAGGGTTTTAGGTAAAATGGAATATGAAGGAGTTCGTGTAGATTTAAAAGAGCTAGAACGTCAACAAAGCTTTTTAGAAGCTGATATTGATGAGCTTACAAATAAGATTTATCAGTATAGTGGTGAGGTTTTTAATATTGCATCTCCAAAACAATTAGGTGGAATTTTATTTGATAAATTAGGAATTCCTTATCCAAAGAAGAAGGCCACAAGCTATTCAACGGATATTGAAGTTTTAGAACACATTAGGAACCTTCATCCAATTGTAGATTGTATCATCGAGTATCGTGCGAAGACAAAGCTTTATTCCACCTATATTTTGGGCTTAAAGGAACAAATTTTTCCTGACCAAAAGGTTCATACAATTTTCCAACAGGCTTTAACGACTACAGGAAGATTGTCTAGTGTGGATCCTAACCTGCAAAACATTCCAATTCGTACAGAGGAAGGACATCTCATTCGTAAAATGTTTGTTCCTTCAGATTCAAACAATATTTTATATTCTGCAGATTATTCTCAAATTGAGCTTAGAGTTTTAGCGCATATGGCCAAAGTTAAAAAATTACAGGAAGCCTTTATTGCAAATGAGGATATTCATGCTAAAACCGCTTCAGAGGTTTTTGATAAAAAGGAAATAACAAAAGAAGATCGTAGACGTGCTAAGGCAGTAAACTTTGGTATCATTTATGGTATATCTGCCTACGGCTTAGCATCAGATTTAGGAATCACTAATGTTGAAGCCTCCAACTTCATCAAACGTTATTTTGAAGTATATCCAGAAATAAAAGTATTTATGGATGAGACAATAGAATTTTGTCAAACACATGGGTATGTTCAAACATTGAAAAATCGTACTCGTATGATTCCAGAAATTAATTCCAAAATTTATATGCAAAGAGAATTTGGTAAGCGTATGGCGATGAATGCTCCAATTCAAGGTACTGCAGCAGATATTATTAAGCTTGCAATGATTAAGGTGGATCAAGAAATAGAAGAGCGTAAGCTGATGAGCAAAATGCTCCTTCAGGTACATGATGAGCTAGTCTTTGAGGTGGCAAGTGGAGAAGAGGATATCATGCTTGAGCTTGTTCGTAGGAATATGCAAACAGCTATGGATTTAGATGTTCCTCTTGTAGTTGGAGATTCCTTCGGTAAAAACTGGTATGAGGTGAAATAAATGGATGCAATTATAAATCGTAGAAGTGTAAGAGAATATGACACTTCAAAAAAAGTAGATTATGAAACACTATTGAGGTTATGTAAGGTTGGAGAGTCTGCACCTACAGCTAGAAATCAACAAAGTAGGGAATATATCATCATTGATGAGGCTTCAATTATTGAAAGACTTTCTAATGTTTCACAAGGCTCAAGAGTGCTAAAGAATTGTAATACAGTTCTTGCAGTTATTGGAAAAAACAAAGAAGCATTGTCCACTCCCCATATGCAGGTTCAGGATTTATCCTGTGCTGTAGAAAATATCTTGATTGAGGCAACACATTTAGGTTTAGGTAGTTGTTATATTGGAATATATCCTTTAGAGGATCGTGTGTCTGCCTGTGATGAGATTTTAGGAGTAGATGGTGGCGCATTTACCTTTGCGTTAATTACGATTGGATACCCAAAAGATAAAACAGTATTCTATGATAAAAATAAATTCAAGGATGATTTGGTTCATCATAATAGGTACTAGCTATGCCAGAACTTCCAGAGGTTGAGGTGGTAAGAGCCACATTACATAAAGAGTTAGCAGGCTTAACTATTACAGGTATCGATTGTACCTATGAACCAATTATAGAAAACATAAATTTGTTTAAAGAACAAGTAAGCAATCAAACGATTGTTGAGATTAGAAGATATGCTAAATACTTGATTTTTATTCTTTCTAATGGTGCCTTTATTTCTCATTTACGTATGGAAGGAAAATATTTTTATGTAGATGAAGCTTATCCAATTCAGAAGCATCAGCATGTTGTATTTCATTTGAGCAATGGATATAAATTGATTTATCAGGATGTCAGAAAATTTGGAAGAATAGAATATAAATCTAAGAAAGAATTATATACAACTCCTCCCTTATCTCTTCTTGGGATAGAAGCCAATCAAAAGGAGTATAATCTTGATGAATTATATACTAGAATAAAGAAGAAAAGTATTCCAATTAAAACTCTTCTTTTAGATCAAACCTTTATTTCTGGATTAGGAAATATTTATGTAGATGAAGTATTATATGATGCTCATATATCTCCTTTACGTAAATCCTCTAGTATAACGAAAAAGCAATTAGAACAAATTCTTATTTCCAGTCAAAGCATTTTAAATGAAGCAATTCTACAAAAGGGAACAACAATCCGATCCTATACTTCCTCCTTAGGTGTTATTGGGAATTATCAAAACTTTTTAAAGGTCCATACAAAAAGGGAATGTCCTTGTTGTAACAAGGCTTTAACGATTATAAAAATTGGTGGAAGAACAAGTTATTATTGTAAGGCTTGTCAAAGGTGAGTATATGAAAAAAGTAGTGGGTATCACTGGCGGTATTGCCAGTGGTAAAAGTACAGTATGTCAATATTTAATTTCATTAGGATATGTTGTGATTGATTCAGATGTAATTTCTAAAGCTCTTAGTCAAAAGGGAAAACCTATTTATTCTGCAATATTAGAAGGCTTTGGACCAGCATATTTTCTTCCCAATTTAGAATTAGATAGAAAGAAATTAGGAAGGTATATTTTTGAAAATCCAGAGGCAAGAGAAAAGCTAAATAGGATTACTCATCCCTTAATTGTCGAAGAAATGAAGAATTTAATCCAAAAAACAGAAGAAAACCTTATTTTTTTAGATATTCCGTTACTTTTTGAAGCTAAACTTTCGTATTTATGTGATACAATAGTATGTGTCTATGTGGATAAGGCAACTCAACTAAAGCGTCTTATACATAGAGATGGGATATCTAAAGAATATGCACTAGCTAAGATTGCATCTCAAATGTCTTTAGATGAAAAAAAGAGTCAATCCGATTTTGTGATTGAATCTAAAGAGTCATTTTCTGAAACAAAAGAAAATGTAAAAAAAATATTAAAACTTATTAAAGGAGAATAACTATGGCAAAAATAGTAGAAACAAACGAACGTGCACAAGAGGAAATCTTACAAACACATTATTATAAAACCTCTTATGAAAAATTAAAGGATTGTTATTTAGATATTTTAGATAGATTGCATATCAGTGTAATCTCCATTGATGATAACTATTTAGAGATTTATGCTGAAAAACCACATATGTCAATTCAAGCAAAAATTATTGAGCAAACTCCTGTAGAGACTTCTATAGATTTTTATATTGATGCAGAGTTTTTATTTGGCAACAAAAATAAAATCTATAGCCTTTTAACTACAATTTATCAGGAATTAGGAAAAAGCTTCGAATTTAAGGGCTTAGGATTACATAAATAAAAAGGAGGATACTTATGGAAGCATTAGCACCAAAAAAACTAAATATATATTCTAGCTTTAGCTTATCTAGTGATGATGTTTCTACATTATCCTTACTTTATGCACCACTGATTGGAAGTGATGCAGTGATGCTTTATTTCAGCCTAGAATCTTTACTAGAAAGAAATAATTTAAAAAGTGAAACATACACGCATCAAGAAATCTTAGATTTATTTAGCTTAACGGAAAAATCATTTTTAAAGGCGAGATATCAGCTAGAAGGCATTGGCTTATTAACTACTTATGAAGCTGGAGAAGAACTTTTGTATGTTATTTGTGCACCGTTATCTCCTAAGAATTTCATAAAGGATGCAACCTTAGGTTTATATTTATCTTCAAAAATTGGTAAGGAGCTTTCAGATAAAGTTTATAATCATTTTAAGATTGAAAAAATAGATAAGTCTAGATTTAAAAACGTAACCAAGAGCTTTGAAGATGTTTATACCTCTGTTTTAAATGAAGATGTAGGCTTTTCTAAATTTCAGTATTTACTTGGAAGAAAGCCTGTCAATAATATTAAGCTTAATAACAACAAATTTAATTTTGAAGCGTTCCAAAAGCAAATTAATTTGGATTTCTTAGAAACGGGAATTACAAAACAATTTAAAGATCAAATTAATAATTTGGCCTTTGTCTATGCATTTGATGAGGTACAAATGGCAAATTTATATAATGAATCCATCAATAGAACTGGATTGTTTGATTATAGATTGCTAAAGAAAAAAGCCAATATTCTTTATAGCTATTTGCATCATATGGATGCTCCTAAGCTCATTACTAAGGAAGAAGAAAACATTGAAAGTGTAGATTTGATAGAGTATTTAGATAATGTCTCTCCATCAGAAATCTTATCCCAAATTATGCCTGATTTTCCTCCTAAGTATTTAAATACAATTGAAGAAATTTATGCAAATATTGATTTGCCAAAGGGTGTATTAAATTGTATGATTATTAAAATATTAAAAGAAAAGAGTGGAGAGCTTCCAACACTAGCTTATTTTAAAAAGGTAAGTGAAACTTGGATTAGTCATAATATCTTTACTACTAGTGATGCTATTAAGTATTCCACAACCTTTGAAGCACCAGATGCAAAGAAGTCTAAAGTAACTCAAACCAAATATAAAGCAGGAGGATTTGAATCCTTATGAGAAAAGTAAATATAGAAGCAAATGAAAAAGATGTCTTAGACTATGTTGAAAAATTAAAGAAAGATCCTCTATTAGAAGGCTATGATATTACTTCATGGAATGCAAATGATTTCGCACTATTTGCAGAAGAACAAAGAAATTGTAGTAAGTGCAAAGGTCTTGGAGCCTGCATGAATACAAATCAAGGGTATATCCTCAAGCCTGAAGACAATTCTTTTGTTCTTATACCTTGTAAATTTAAAAAAGAAGCAACCAAGAAGGAAAATGAAAACCAGAGAATTAAAACCTTGTTTGTTCCAAAGAATATTTTACAAGCAGATTTATCAGCATATGATACTTCCACAGAAAATAGAAGAAAAATCTATGAGTATATTGTTAAATTTATTCAAAATATGAAGGGAAATATTTTTACAAAAGGTTTATATATTCATGGTGGCTTTGCAACAGGAAAGACCTTTATTTTGGGATGTGTTGCAAATGAGCTTGCCAGAAATGGAATAGAATCCTTAATTATCTATTTCCCTGATTTAGTTGTAGAATTAAAAAATTCGATTGGTTCTTCTAGATTAGAAGAATTAATCAATTATCTAAAGAGTGTAGATGTATTACTTCTAGATGATTTAGGTAGTGAAAATATGACACCTTGGTTAAGAGATGAGGTTTTAGGACCAGTATTAAATTATCGTTTAATGGAAGAAAAACCA
This sequence comes from uncultured Mollicutes bacterium, assembly GCA_947174785.1. GTDB lineage: Bacteria > Bacillota_I > Bacilli_A > Acholeplasmatales > Anaeroplasmataceae > Pelethenecus. Next base: position 31,087 of record CAMWKG010000002.1, on the reverse strand, counting down.
GTTTTCATTTCATCAAATTTAAATCCTGGAGAAGACCTAGAAGAACAGCTTGCAACATCTAAGTCAAAATCTGACTCCTTAAAAGCACAACGCATTATTTCTAGATTAAATGGTCTAGTTCAAATTATTGAATTAGATAATCGTAGTTATAAAAGATAAAAGAGAATATTATAACCCAATTATTTGTAATGATAATTGGGTATATTTTTTTAAAAACTCTTTACAACATCACTATAACGTGATACAATAATTTTGGAGGTAAAGATTATGCCTGTTTTATCAAGATTCTATGGGATAATCATTCGAATGTACTTTCAGCAAGCAGAACATAACCCACCTCATCTCCATGCTATATATAATGAATATGTTGCAGTTATATCACTGATAGACTTCAAGGTTATTGAAGGAGAATTACCATCTAAAGCTTTAACTCTTGTTTTAGAATGGATGGGGCTTCATAAAGAGGATTTATTACAGATATGGGAGACTCAAGTCTTTAAACAACTTGAACCACTAAAATAATAAGGAGGAATCTCAAATGTTTCATAAGATTAAATCAGTTATTCCTTTAGAAGAGTATCAGCTTATGATTTTATTTTCAGAAGGCGTAACTAAAAAATATGATGTAAAACCATTATTTGATAGATTTAATGCTTTTAATAATTTAAAAATGAATAATTTATTTTATGAATGCTTTGTAGATACTGGTGGTTATGGTGTTGTGTGGAATGATGAAATAGATTTATCTTGTGATGAACTATTTGAAAATGGTGTTATTATAGAAACACCATTTGATCATTTGCTATCCTTTGGGGATGCCACGACACTTTGGGGATTGAATGAAAGTACATTGAGAAAAGCTATATCATATGGAAAGCTAAAGGAAGGTATTGATGTTATGAAGTATGGTAAGCAGTGGATTATCACGATGGAGGCAATGGTTCGCGAATATGGCGAGCCAAATCTTAAATAGATTTTGATAAAAATAAAGGTTTAATGCTTTTATTAAAAGGGAATTTTAAGGTTTGTAGAAATTTTTTTAAGTCTATTGTATTTTAAAATAAATTAGTATATAATATTAACAAATCGTTTGATAAAGGACACGATTAAATATGAGCTTTATTTCAGAGAGGATACATTTGGTGAAAGTATCTATAAAGTATATTTAGTTACTACCTTTAAAGATGAGTGGAGGAAATGCCACTTCGTTGATTCGCGTTAAGAATTTTTAAAGTGTTAGAAGAAATTCTAAAATTAAGGTGGTACCGCGGAAAGCTTTTTCGTCCTTTTGTTTAGGGGCGATTTTTTTATTGTTAGAGGGTGATAGCATGGGCCAGACTAATCCTATCTTCCAGTTTTTAGAATCAAAGGGGATTTTGATTCATTTAACAGAGGAACAAAGAAGGCAAATTTCAAGTTTCGAAACAATAGAGAAGTTTATAGGTAAGCCAGATATACTTGCCTATAATATTTGTTTGAATACTGAATGTGTTGGATTTGCAATGTTAAGAAAATATTCTGAAACAGATTATTTTTTATGGGACTATGCCATTGATAGTAATTTTCAAAATAAAGGCTATGGTACGATTGCTTTAAGACAGTTGATAGAATTTATGAAATCTAGATTTCATACAAAGGAATTAACCACCACCTACTTATGGGGCAATGATCAGGCTAAGCATATTTATGAAAAAGTAGGCTTTATAGAAACTGATGTTGTTGATGAGGATGGAATACACGAAGTGAATATGATTAAATATTTATAAAAAGGAGAAGAAAATATGTTAAAGATTAGTTTAAAAGATGGAAGTATTAAAGAGGTTGAAGAAGGAAAATTAGTCATTGAGGTTGCAAAGGAATTGTCCTCAAGTCTTGCCAAGAAGGCTTGTGTTGCTAAAGTGGATGATGTTTTAGTTGATTTAAAAACACCACTTGTTAAAGACTGCAAGCTAGAATTAATTCTTTTAGAAGATAAAGAGGCAGTAGATGTTTTAAATCACTCTTGCGCACATTTACTTGCTCATGCAATGCATAGATTATATCCTGATACCTGCTTTGGTGTTGGTCCTGCAATTGAAGAAGGATTCTATTATGACTTTAAGGTAAATAGTCCTATCGCTTTAGAGGATTTACCAAAAATTGAAGCAGAGATGAAAAAGATTGTTAAGGAAAATGTTTCTATTCAACATTACTATTTGAAAAAGAGTGAGGCAAAAAAGAAATTTGCTTCAGATAAGTTTAAATGTGAACTGATTGATGCAGTAGAGGATGAAGAGGTTGGCATTTATGAACAAGCAGATTATGCAGATGTTTGTAGAGGACCACACGTTATTTCTACAAGTGTTTTAAAGAATTTTAAATTGTTAAATGTATCAGGTGCGTACTGGCGTGGAGATTCTAAAAATGAAATGCTTACTCGTATTTATGGTACTTGCTTTGCAACGCCTGAAGCTTTAGAAATTCATCTACATAACTTAGAAGAAAGAAAGAAAAGAGATCATCGTAAGCTAGGTAAGGAATTAGATTTATTTATGCTTTCCGAGTATGGTCCAGGACTTCCTTTCTGGTTACCTAAGGGCTATCAGTTAAGAAGAACACTAGAGGATTTCTGGTTAGATCTTCATAAGAAGCGTGGATATTTAACTATCAATACTCCTATTATGTTAAACCGTGAGTTATGGGAAACTTCAGGTCACTGGGATCATTATAAGGATGATATGTTTACAATTGATGTAGAAGATGGTACTTATGCGATTAAGCCTATGAACTGTCCAGGAGCTATTTTAGTTTATAAGAATGATTTGCATTCCTATAAGGAGCTACCACTTCGTTATTCTGAATTAGGTAATGTACATCGTTATGAGGCAAGTGGTGCTTTAAATGGTTTATTTAGAGTACGTGGCTTTACTCAGGATGATGCCCATATTATGCTAAAGGAAGATCAGGTAGGAGATGAGGTTGCAAGAATATTATCTCTATATGATTATGTTTATTCTATTTTTGGACTAGATTATTCTATTGAACTTTCTACAAGACCTGAAGAGAATTATATTGGTGAAATTGAAGTTTGGAATGAAGCTGAAAAAGCACTAGAAGAAGCTTGTCTTGCAACAGGACACAGCTTTAAAATTAATCCTGGTGATGGTGCCTTCTACGGACCAAAGCTTGACTTTAAGCTAAGGGATTCTATGAACCGTATTTGGCAATGTGGTACTGTACAGCTAGATATGCAGCTTCCTGGTCGTTTTAATTGTACTTATATTTCAGAAGATGGAAGCAAGAAAACACCTATTATGATTCATAGAGCTTGCTTTGGTTCTTTAGAGCGTTTTATTGGTATCATTACAGAAAACTATGCAGGTGCTTTCCCTACTTGGTTAGCTCCAGTTCAGGTCAAGCTAATTCCAGTAGCTGATGCACATAAGGAATACTGCTTAAAGCTAAATGAAGCCTTCCAAAAAGTAGGAATTCGTTTTGAAAATGATTTTAGAGATGAAAAGCTTGGTTATAAGATTAGAGAGGCTCAAACAAAGAAAATACCTTATACTTTGGTAATAGGTGATAAGGAGCTAGAATCTAATACTGTTAATTATCGTCCATATGGAAAACAAGAACAAGTATCTGTTTCTATAGACGAATTTATAGATATGATTTTAAATCATGTAAAAGAAAAAAATTAATGAGAGGGTAAGGTCTATGTTTTCATAGACCCTATCTTATTGTAAGGAGGTGTCAAAGTGGGACTATTAGAGGTAGAAGGCTTAGAATTTAAATATGCAGATGTTGGCTTATATAATAAGGTAAGCTTTCGGATTCAGCCTAAAGAACATATCGTTTTAGTTGGAGATAATGGCTGTGGCAAATCCACATTTATGAATTTAATAGCTAAGAATTTAATTCCAGATGCAGGCTCTATCACTTGGTTAAACCATGTTACCTATGGGTATTTGGACCAACAATTGAAGGTTAAGAAGGATATCTCTATTTATGATTATTTAACTGAGGTGTTTGCCCCACTCTTGGAAAAAGAAAAACTAATGAACTCCTACTATGAAGCATTATGTAGTTGTCCAGAAAATGAATATGAAAAATATTTAACTAGAGCTCAAAGTATTCAAGAAGAATTAGAAGAAAAGAACTTTTATCAAATGAATTCCACACTCGGCAATGTCGTAAATGGCTTAGGTATTGCAGGCTATGGAATGGATACACACCTAAATCATTTAAGTGGTGGACAGCGTGCTAAGGTGTATCTTGCAAAATTATTATTAGAAGCACCAGATGTTTTATTGATGGATGAGCCTACTAACTTTTTAGATACAGCTCATATTGAATGGCTTGCAAAGTATTTAGTTGATTTTGATAAAGCCTTTGTTGTGATTAGTCACGATGAGGATTTCTTAAGAGCCATTGGTGAGATTGTCTACTGCTTGTCCAATAAAGAAATGGTTCGCTATAAGATGAAGTATGACCTATACTTAAAGGAAAAAGCTATAAGGGATGAACAATATCAAAACGCATTTGAAAACCAAAAGAAATGGATAAAGAAAACAGAAGAATTTATTCAAAAAAATATTGTCAGAGCAACCACTTCTAAGCAAGCGAAATCTAGAAGAAAAATGCTTGAACGTGTTAAGGTTTTAGAAAAGCCTATGCATCATGAACCGATGCATTTGAAGTTTCCATTTTCTAAAGGGTTAGGAGATGAAGTATTAAAACTCAAGAAACTCACAGTAGGATATAATGGGAAACCTGTTTTATCTGACATAGATTTTTTGCTGAAGCATAACGAAAAGGTGGTAATCCTAGGACATAACGGAATAGGGAAATCCACGATTTTAAAAAGTATTTTAGGAATCCTGCCAACAATTAGTGGAGAATATGTATGGAATCCTTCAGCAGATTTAAACTATTTTGCCCAGGAAGAAGAGTATGATTCTGTTACAACTCCAATCAGTTACTTAAGAAGATTTTATCCAATGAAAACAGATGGTGAGCTTAGAAGTATTTTAGCAACAGCTGGCATCAAAGGTGAAATGTCTTTGCAGCCTATGGCTAATCTATCTGGTGGACAACAGACAAAGGTAAGACTAGCTCTTATGACAATGAAGAAAAGTAATGTCTTAATCTTTGATGAGCCTACCAATCATCTAGATATCTATTCAAAATCTGAGCTTTGGGATAGTATTAATGATTTTCCTGGAAGTGTCATTTTAGTTACACATGAGCCAGAATTTTATGATGGGCTTGTTGATTTAGAGCTTAAGTTTGAAGAGAGTGAAAATGGAAGCAAGTAGAATACTTTATGATATCAATGAAGATATCAAAGCTTTAAGAACAGAAGTTTTTATCAAAGAACAGAATGTTCCTAAAGAGCTGGAAATAGAACCAGATGAAGATAAATATATTCACTGTTGTATCTATAATGATGAAATCCTTATCGCCTATGCTAGAGTATATTTATCTACTCCTGCAATTATAGGCAGAGTCTGTGTAAAGAAAAACTATAGAGGATTAGGATATGGCAGAAAGGTTATGCAGCTTGCAGAAAAACAGATTTCCTTACATAAAGAGATTGTACTTCATGCACAAATGCATGCAAGAGGATTCTACAAATCTTTAGGTTACGAAGAAGTAGGACAAATCTTTATGGAAGCTAATATCGAACACATTCAAATGAACAAAAAGAAGGCCTAATCGCCTTCTTTTATTGTTTATTCTTTTTTTTGTTTTTTTCTTCCTTACGCTTGTCATTAATGATTTGCATTTCTTTAGCTGTTATTAAAGTACAATTGTTTTCCTTTGCCCAAGCAACGCATCCCTTTAAAACCATAGATAAAAATACTCTTGGAATTTTCACCATAGTTCTGCATGCATCATCTGAAAATTTCACAACTGGGTCTGCACGGTTTGCTGCATATTTTACAGATTCAATATCGACTTCTTTATTTGGAATAGGTTCAGCAAAAGGCTTTTTAAATTGAGAGCACCAGAAGTTTGTTGAATCTCTATAGCCATAATCTACAGGTACATTAGGAAAATTGTTTTTATTTACTCCATCCACAATAGAAGTATAGTATTTTTCTTTCATTAAAATTTTGTCAATTTTTAAAATGAAATGTGCACCATACTTAGAAGTGATACCATTGAAGTCATGATAAGGACCATTGTATTCTTCCTGAATTGTATCATCTTGAGCATTATCTAATTCTTTTACCCAAGTACATTCAAAAACTTGAAAAGCCTCTTGGATAACCTTAGGATAAACTTCGTTAGGATTTTCTTGTTTTCTTAATCCCTCTTCTAAAGTGAAGAAGCAGTCCTTCATTTTTTCTTCAGGAGTTTCTCCAGGAAATCCTAGTCTTACAATTTCTTTAAAATACTTTTTAGAATCAGGTAAAAAGTTTAAACTACATTTCCCTGTTCTTAAAATCCCTTTGCAGGTATTTGAACTATTTCTACATTCTAATACCATTGCATAATAGTCTTTTCCAGCAATATAGTAGGGGAAGCAAAGAGAATATGCACCAAAGGAAGTATTTCCTTTTTCATCCAAGGTTCCAATCAATATGGTTGGCATAGGGAAAAAGGAAGATGTCTGATAAAAATTATCTACAATTCTTAAATCTTTAAAGCTACTCATAATATCATCCTTTCATTTCACTTCATATTATATCATTTTTATCCTGTTTTTAATACTATTTTTCCATTGACAAAAATGCTCGGGGGGGGGGGGTTTAATTATTTTATAAAAAAAAGAAAGGAATATTAAAATGAGAAATATTAGAAAATTATGTTGTATTTTATCCATATGTATATTGCCTATGCTTTTTGTAAGCTGTGGGCATCAGCATAAATACTTAAAAGATGTTAATGAGCCTACTTGTACAGAAGAAGGTTTTACTCTTTATCTTTGTGAAGAATGTGGTGACTTTTATGAAGATAATAAGAAAAAACCATTAGGTCATGATTTAGAACATCATGAAGGAAAAGCTGCCACCTGTGAAGAGGCTGGCTATGAAGCATATGATACCTGTAAGAGATGTTCCTATACTACTTATAAAAGTATCCCTGCATTAGATCATATGTATAGTACGGCAACCTATTCTTGGAACCAAGATAATTCAAAAGTTACAGCAACTATTTTATGTGATAGAAATCAAACTCACATAATATCAGAAACTGTTGATGTAACAAAAAGTATTGAACCAGCAAAATGTTTAGAAGCAGGGAAAATTACTTATACAGCTGAATTTAAAAATAAGGCATTTACTACTCAAATTAAAGAAGAAGAAATTAAAGCTGTTGGTCATGATATTCAAACTGTATCTGCCAAAGCTCCAACCTGTAAAGAGGTTGGTTATGAAGCATATGAATATTGTAGTAGGTGTGATTATTCCACTATAAAGGAGATTCCTGCATTAGGTCATAGTTATGATTCTAATGAAATCTGTACTAGATGTGGTGATTTAGCAGCATGGGAATATTTAACCTATGAATATGATAATGAAGTAGGCGGATATGCAGTTACTGGTGTTGCAATAGAAAGAACAACGATTCATATCCCAGAAACCTATATGGATAAGCCTGTTAAGAAAATAGGAGATTATGCCTTCCAAGATCAGTTCAGTATTATAGAATTGAATATCCCTGAAAGCATTATATCCATAGGACAAGCTGCATTTAAGAATTGTAAAGGATTAAGGGAATTGGTGATTCCTACTAGTGTTAAACAAAGAGGAGATGCAATATTAAGTGGTTGTAGTAATTTAGAATCCTTAACCACACCACATTTACCTAACCCTCTTGATGGATCAATAGGCCTTTGGTTTTCTAGAAAAAGCTTTGAAAATTCTTATGAGGTTCGTTATGGATATATTCCACAATCCCTAAAAACAGTAACTTATATTGGCGGTTCATTATATAATACATTTAATGGTTGTACCTATATAGAAAAAATTGTTTTAAAGGAAGTTACTAATATTACTAGATTTACTCCATCAGAAGGTGCTTTTGTTGGGTGTAAGAACTTAAAAGAGCTTTGGTTTGATTCAAATTTAAAAGAATTCGGCGCTGCAGGACTATCTAGCTGTACTAACTTGGACAGTATTTATTATAAAGGAACTATAAATGATTGGGCAAATATTGCTTTTGGAGGCAACCAACCTGTTCAGTATGCTCAAAATATATTCTTTGTGAATTCTGAGAATAAACCCGAACGTGTTACGAATATAGAGATCACTGATTCTACAATTCAAGAAATTAGAAGCAAACAATTTGCAAATTTTAAGGATGTGGAAAAAATTACGTTTAGTTCTAGTATAACTAAGATTGGTAATCTAGCTTTTAGTAATTGTATTTCTTTACAAGAAATTAATATTCCTAATACTATTGCATCCATTCAAATTGGTGCTTTTACAGGATGCTATAATGTAAAAAGTATAGAGATTGATATTCATCCTACCTCTACCATAAATACTTCTATAATAGATTTATTTTTTGGAGATACAGCATATTCAAATTCATATAAAGTTGGACCAAGTGCTAATGCTGGATATTGCCCATATGAACTAGAGAAAATCACGATATATCGAGATACAACATTATATAGAAATGAATTTCAAAATATGACATCTCTTAAAGAAATACATTTACAAGATGTTACTGTTTTACCAGCATATTGCTTTCAAAATTGCTCTGGCTTAACTACGGTAGTATTAAAAAATATTACAAGAATTAGAAATAATGCTTTTGCAAATACATTAAACTTGACGAATGTTTTCTTTGAAGGGACACAAGAGTCTTGGAATAATGTTACTATTGAAGCAGATAACACTACACTTACAGATTCTGTACTATACTTCTATAGTGAAGAAGCACCAATAGAAGCAGGTAATTATTGGCATTATGTAGATGGAGTTCCAACCATTTGGTAATAAAGGATAGAATGTAATGACTTAAGCAAATCTCTTGCTTAAGTCATTTTTTCCTTCTTATTATCGAAAAGTAAATATTTCTTGACTTTTGTCTCTAAAATTTATATAATTAAAAAGCTGAGGTGATTTTTTATGCGTTTAACTTTAGCTCAATTACGTAAGCTTTCTATGCCATATCATACAAGCGAAGAATTGGACTTAACTCCTGAATTATCAGGGTTTGAAGATATTCGTTCTGTAAGTATTGCAAAGATAGACTATGTAATTCATGAGAGAGGCTTAGATACTTATTTAGTTACCTTTAGCTTTGAGGTGGATCTTGTGATGCAATGTGCTATTACCTTGCAGGATGTGCCTTATAAGATTTCAGCTACTGCTGAAGAGATTTTTACAACAGATGATCAAATTGAAGATGCCTTTATTATTACTGAACAAACGCTAGATACCAAAGAAGCAGTTTTAACCAATGTGCTTATGAATAAGCCAATGACTGTAACTGCTGAAGGAGTTAGCTTTGAAAGTGATGAAGAAGAATCCATAAAGGATGAATCTGATGGTATTAATCCTGCTTTTGCAAAGCTGAAGGATTTATTATAGGAGGTGTGAAGTATGGCAGTACCTTTTCGTAGAACTTCAAAGATGAAGAAGGCTATTAGACGTTCTCATCTAGCTTTAAAAGCACCTGGAATGATTACTTGTCCTAACTGTGGTGAATTAACATTAGCTCATAGAGTATGTTCTAACTGTGGTTATTATAAAGGAAAATTAGTAGTTGCTCCTAAGGCTGAGAAGACTGAAGAATAATATTTTTAAGTAAATATTAAAGGTAGAAATAGACACTAGGGGTGTCTATTTTCTATTTACATGATATTAATAAATAATTTAAGAAAAAGAAAAATGGCAATTTTTCTTTTTTATTTTGTCTTTTTTGTGTTTTGTGGTATAATCTCATATCGTAGAAGATGTTCCTTGCCTAACCATCTTCCAAAATATAAAAAACAAGGAGATTTAAAAATGAAAAAAATGAATATTCGCTTTATAGCGCAGTCAGCGATAATTGCTGCATTATATGTGGCATTAACCTGGCTACTTGCACCTATATCCTATGGTGCAATTCAATTTCGTATTTCGGAGATACTTATATTATTAGTAGCTTTAAATCCGAAATATGCTTATGCATTAATTGTTGGATGCTTTGTTGCAAATACGACATCACCGATGGGGTGGTATGATATGGTATTTGGAACACTTGCCACAATACTTGCAGTTTTACCAATGCTTAAATTGAAACGTTTAGAAATAGCTTCTATATTTCCTGTAATCAGTAATGCGATTATAGTATCCGTAGAACTTGGACTAGCTTTCGATTTATTTGCACCTGAGGCTTTTTGGTTTAATGTGTTAACTGTTGGTCTTGGTGAGGCTGTGGTGCTTTATTGTGTTGGTATTCCAGCAATGATGGGATTATGTAAAAACAAAACGATGCTAGAATTATTAGAATTGGATTCTTCACACGTTCCTACTCATTCTGTAATTACACTTCCAAGATGTTTAACGACAGTATTAGGAACTTTAGGTATCATATTCTATGTTGCTTATCCATTCTTAGAAAGGACAGTAGGAGAGGAAATTAGTACAGCTTCAGCGTTAGTATTAACTAAGGAACAAGTATGGGTGGTTGTTTTTTGCATCCTAGGTGCCTTAACTATTTTGTGGGGGCTTTTCACAAAAGGAATTTTAAAACTAATAGGAAATGCTTGCTTATGGATAGGTACCTTGATAAGCTATATATTTATAGGAATTTGCTTTAAAGAAGCTGTAAGCTATCCTTATTATTATGGATTCATTCTATACCTATTGCTATATGCTTTAGCATCAGGATATATTTATTATTTGGAAATTAAAAAAGAGAATCAAGAGTATTTGTAATAAAAAAGAAAGGAGGAAGAAGCTATGTATACACATACTACCGTTTTGTTAGAAGAGGCTGTAAATATGCTTGATATTAAGCCAGATGGAATTTATGTTGATGCTACAACGGGTGGTGGTGGACATAGTTCTTTAATCCTATCTAAGCTAACTACAGGTCATTTATATTGCTTTGATCAAGATGAATATGCTTTCACGAGAGCAAAAGAAAAACTAGATGTTGTAGGAAAAAACTACACATTTATAGCTTCTAATTTTGTAAACATAAAAAAAGAGCTTGCAAAGCTTGGAGTAAATCATATAGATGGTATTATCTATGATTTAGGAGTTTCTTCCTTTCAATTAGATATACAAGAAAGAGGCTTTTCTTATAAGCTAGAAGCACCACTAGATATGCGGATGAATCAAAGGCAAGAACTATCTGCATATCATATTGTGAATGAGTATTCTTTTGAAGAACTAGCTCAAATCTTATTTCGCTATGGAGAAGAGCCTTTTTCTAAATTGATTGCAAGAAAAATTGAAGAGGCAAGAAAGAGTAAACATATTGAAACTACATTAGAATTAGTTGAAGTAATAAAAAGTGCTCTTCCTGCAAAGGTATTGAGGCAAAAGGGACATCCTGCCAAACAAACCTTTCAAGCTCTAAGAATTGCTGTAAATGATGAACTAAGAGTTTTTGAGGATAGCTTATTAGATGCTTTAGATTTATTAAATCCAAATGGAAGAGCAGTTGTGATTACCTTTCATTCCTTAGAGGATCGAATCTGTAAAACAATCTTTAAAGAAAAGAGTACAGTCTTCATTCCAAAAGGAGTTCCTATCATTGTCAAGGAAGAGGCTCCTTTTGAGCTTATCACAAAAAAACCTATGCTTCCTAGTGAGGATGAAATTCAGAAGAACAATCGTTCTCATAGTGCTAAAATGAGAGTTCTTAGAAAAAGATAGTAAAGTTGGAGAAACAAAAAATGATTCAAGAAGTTACAGATAAGAACATTTTAATCAACTATTTAGATTCTCTTTCAGAGTTTGAAGATGCTTTAGAAGTGGCAACTTACCTTTTAGAAGGAGAAAAAAGTTATGTTTATGGATTTTGGATGGACAATAATTTAATAGGGTTATTTGGTGGAGATGCCTATGAAAATTATGTATCAATTGATTTATTATTTGGTATAGCAAAAGAAAAATTCGAAGAAGTTATTTTATTCCTGAAATCAAAGTATGCTGGAAGTACCTTAGAATATCTTCTATATAATAATGAAGAAACCACTAAATCTATTTTGAATAAGCTCCATGCCAATATAGAAATTTCCCATCATGCTATGGAATGGAATCCTTTCCATAAAACAACGAGCATCTCTTTAAATTCTATTTCTATATGTAAGTATAATGAGAAATATGCTAAGTTATTTAAGAAGCTAACAACAGACAAAAAATTAGATTTGGAAATGGTATATGTTGCAGTAAAAGCTAAAAAGCCAATAGGTTATATTGAGGCTTCTATTGTAGAGGATGAGATTTATATAGAAGAACTCAAAGCATTACCAAAGTATATTTCAAAAGGGGTAAAGGAGCTCCTAGTAAAAGAAATTATAAAGCAGTTTCAAGAATACCAAATTGTAGTGCTTGTATCTCACTATGAAGAAGAGGAAATCAATTTTTATAGAAGCATAGGGTTTGAAATTAATGATGATCGTACTATGCTAATTGCTACGATAAATCTTTAGTGTTCTTTTAAAATCTTTAAAAAAATCACGATTTTTCTTGACATTGAAAACTATCTTATATATAATACATATTGCGTCAAGAAAAATGCGGGTATGGCGGAACTGGCAGACGCGCTAGACTTAGAATCTAGTTCCCCTGGAGTGCAGGTTCGATTCCTGTTACCCGCACCAGCTTTGATGAAATTACCTTCACTTATTGCAAAATAAATGAAGGTATTTTTTAAATTAAAAAATGGTAAAGAGTGGTGATAAATACAATTATGAATAAGGAAATAAAACAAATTCTTAAACAAGAGCTGACTTGGGCTTATATTGGTTTAGTTGTATGCTTTGTCTTTACAGCCGTTAGTGTAGGTTTAATTATAATATGGGTGGATGGTAGTCCATTTCCAATGAGTGCGATGATTTTTATCTGTATCATCTTATTCTTACTTTTAGGCTTTTCAGTATTTTTATTTATCCAGTGTATGAAAAGACTTATACCATATTACCAAAGCTTGAAAGCATTAAAGTATGGAATAGAGGATACTGCAACTATTTGTGACTATTCTTCAATGTCAATAAAACATGGACAAAGAGGAGATTTGGGATGGAATTATAATACCTTTTATTCTCTAAAACTAAAGTTTTATATCAATGGAAAAGAAGTTTTGTATAAAACAGCACATAATTATAATCAAGAACAATTCAATCAGCTTTATAAGAAACCTGAAATAAAAATTAAAAGATATAAAAATACTGCAGTCATTATGGAAGAGTTTTATGATGAGCTTGCCTATGACTTTTCAGAGCTTCCCAAAAACTTAAGAATCAATTCTATTTTAGTTGTAATTTTGGCATGGATTTCTTTAGCCCTTATTGTTGCTGGAATTGCTTGTCTTTGTATTTTTGAATACACCCCATGGGGAATGGGCATTTTTATAAGTGGGATTGTGCTAATCATCATCAGTGCTATACTTAAATCATTTATTATTTATGCCACTGAGAAGTTTGTCAAAAAAACACTACCTTATATTCGTAAAGCTCAAAAAAGAAATAGATGGAAAGAAAAAGAAGAAAACAAAAAATTGTAATTTCTGCGTTGCTAAATAAAATAAAAACACTCTCTACATTAGAGGGTGTTTTTTAGTGAAAATATATTTAGAATATGTAAAGAATAGATAATGCTCCAATAAGAGTTGGGATTCCTATGATACAGCCATATAAGGTGAAATCCTTGAAGCTGAATTTGATATCATACGTTTTAAGTAATTTCATCCACATAATCCCTGCAAGTGCTCCGATTGGAGTAATAAATGCTGCAATATTAGAAGCAATGACACTTGCAAAGATTGCAGTAGAAGGAGCGTTGGTTAAAAGATTAGAGAAAAGCACACTCATAGGAATATTGTTAATTAAATTTGCAGTAATCGTACCTGCAATACCATAAGCATAAATTGGGGAAAGATTTAGAAGAAGGCTTTCTATCTGTTTCGTTATTCCTTGTTGATTAAGAGATAGTACTAGAATAAACATAGATAAAACAAAAGGGATAAGACTCCATGGTGCTCTAAGAAGTGTATATTTAAGTATAGTCATTTTTTCCTTTCTTATGAGTAAGTATAGAGTCGTTATTATTAAAAGACTTCCAGCAAAAGATATGGTGATAATCCACATCTCTAAATTTATATAGGATGCAATAGCAAGTAAAACGGTTGTTATAAAAAGGTGGAGTAGGCCTATGATAAGTAGAATAGGATTGGGTTTCTTTATTGTTTCACTAAATTCTTCCATAGGCTTTTTCAAGTTTTTTCTAAAGATTAAAAATAAAAGTAAAAGTGAAATACCTGCTGCAATAATTGTAGGTAAAATCATAACCTTTAAATAGGATAAAAAATCAATATGAAGTGCACTTGCTAAATAAATGTTAGTTGGATTACCTATAATAAGTGCCATACTCCAAGTATTAGCTGCCACAAATTCTAAAACTAAATAAGGTATTGGATTGATTTTTGTATTTTTAGCATAGTAGCAGATAAAGGGTGTGAAGGTTAAGATAATAATATCATTGGATGTGAAAATAGTTAAAATAGAGATTAGTGCATAAAATCCAAAGAAGAGCTTCATTTGACTTCCTTTAAGCTTATGTGCTGATGCAACAGCAATATACCTGAAAAATCCTATCTCATCTAAAAAGATAGAAAGAATGGTCATAGAAATAAATAAGATGAGTATTTTTAAAGGATTTACACTTGTGTTTGCTGTAAAGCTTCCCCATATGTTTTCCCATGATACCTGTCGGCAAAGAATAAGTATTCCTGCTGCTATTAATGAGATTACCCAGTAACAGCTGATTCTATGATTTCCAATCCGAATACTTGGAAAAAATAATATGGATGCAATGATTAGGCATATTGTTATTATAACTAGGCATAAGCATAGCATAGTTCTCACCTCACAACAAAGATTTTAAACCTTTTTCTATGGCTTGGCAAGAAGGAAAGTCTATTTTTGTCTTTTTTCGTATTTAAGAAAGCTAGCAGAAAGTAATATACCGATAATAAAAAGTAGAATTCCTAATCCTAAATCTAATCCAAAGGACATATTTCCATGGATCCAGGACTGATAGGTTTCATAGATGTCAGGATTGAAAAACATAGAAAGAATAGATCCTAAAGATAATCCTACAATCATAAAGAAGGCAAGCTTTCTATTCTTTTCAAAAACCTTTGTTAAAAAGCTAGAAAATGAAATCATTCCTATAAGGAAACCTACAATAAGAGAAATATAAATACCAAGGATGGTTGGATTAGCTGATATATAGCTGATGCTCACAGATTCAAGTAAAGGTCTAAAATATCCAAATGCCATTAAAAGGGCAGTAGCACTTAAACCAGGAACAATTTGTGTGATGGCGATAATATATCCTATAATGAGAAATAAAAAATAATGATAAAACTGAATGTCATCGAAGGTTTGATTCCCTCCTTGGATAAATATAGAAACAATGCTAATGATTAAAGGAATTCCTAAACCGAGAAGAAAAAGAAGAGATTTAGTTAAAGTGACTTTTTCCTCTTTGATTTCATCTGTTATTGCAGGAAATGCACCAATCATTAATCCTCCAAAAAAAACTGTAATTGCAAAGGGGAAAACCTTTAAAAGCTTCTGTATTGCAAAAAAGCCTAGTCCAAAGCCTAAGACTGCTCCAATAGCAATAGGAATCAAAAAAATAAAACACAGTTTAAATTTTTTTAATATGTTACCTATTGCATATAAAAGTTTATCATATAATTTAAATATGATAGCTATTGCAGAACCGCTAATTCCAGGAACAATCACGGCAAGTCCTATAAAAAATCCTAATATGCTGCTATTTATAATTTCTTTACTATCTTGATACTCCAATGTTTCATATTCTGTCATGAGGCATCACCTAATAGTATCATATCATAGTTTTAAAGCCTTTTAAATAAAATGCATCCTTCAAAAAAGGAATGCTTTTGACAGAAATAAAAAACAATTTTCAAACTTTGATAAATATTGTATAATAGCTTATAGAAAAGGAAGATGAATATGAAGTATCGTATTGCAAATCATAAGGATATTGATGAAATCATTTTTATGAAAAATGAGGTAAAAAAAAGAATTATAAAAGAAAATTTGCCAATTTGGCTAGATGGCTATCCCTATGATGAAATGATAGTAGAGGATATAGAAAAAGGCTATGGACGAGTAGTGGAAGAGGATGGTATTGTTGCCTATGCTTGTTTTCATCCTGCAAGTGTAGAATATCCATCCCATACATTTAAAAAAGAAAATCTTCAAAGCTTTGGTAGAGTCATGGTAAAAGAGGGATATGTTGGAAGGCATTATGGGTCCTTTTTGGTTAAATCTATGATAGAAGAAGCCAAAACAATGAAAGTAGAAGGATTAGGTATTTTAGCAGATGCTTGTAATGCTAAAGCAGTTAGATTATACGAAAAGTACGGATTTCAAAAGGAAGGCAGTGGACAATTTCCTTATGCTTATTTAGATATCTATGGGTTATATTTTTAGATTTTAAAAGAGGCTTAAGAATCTAATTTTTAAGTAGAAGATTTTCAAGTCTTTTTTTCTTTGTCAAAATCAAAATTTATTTTAAAAGCATTGAAAGATAATGTCCATTATGGTAAAATAAAGAAAAGAAGAGAGTAAATAGGGTGATAATTCATGTTTATTTCAAAGGTAAAAATTCATTTTAATTATAAGTTAACTTTTTCTTGAATTTCTATATATTTATAATGAGTTAATATAATATATTTTATTTAAAAGGAGGTTAAATGATGAAAAAATTTTTAATATCAGTATGTTTTTTATTCTATGTTTTTTTATTTTCTTCTTGTAAATCAAAACAAAATGTTGAAATTCCAAATATTTATTTTCCAATAGAATTGGAGTCAAAATACAATTTGGATGAGGATATAAATATAAAAATTTCTATAGGTCTTGATAAATATGATCAAAAGCGATATTGCCAAATAGAAGATATGCACTATTCTTTAGCCTATTCTCCTATGAATCCCAACGCTAATAATGTCTTTTCGTGTGAGGATACAGTAATATTATATACTATTACAGATTTTAATAATGACATATATTATTATAATTATATTAACAATGAATATAATTTTAATTTTTGTGAAACATTTACAATAAAAAAAGAAATATTTACTCAAGACAGTGGAGAGTTTTATATTTTTCTTGGAGGTTGGGGGTTTATAATACACAAAAGAATAATATATGAAAAAAAAGAGGGGAGTTTATATCTTCAAGA
The DNA here is from genome assembly GCA_947174785.1 of uncultured Mollicutes bacterium. Lineage (GTDB taxonomy): Bacteria > Bacillota_I > Bacilli_A > Acholeplasmatales > Anaeroplasmataceae > Pelethenecus. The sequence goes on along the minus strand of CAMWKG010000002.1, from coordinate 13,700 downwards.
AAAATATATATTTGATAGATAAGGAGATATTTTCTGAAAAATAAATTTTTGATAGGTTTATTATTTTTTGTTTTTGTTATTAATGTGTTTAGCGTTACAACATCAGCAGAAATGGAGTTTGATGATAGACCATATTTAATTTCAGATAACTTAAATGTATATTTAAAAAAAGAAAAAGAAGCAATCCTTTAAAACGATTGCTTCTTTTTGCTAGAATATTATTTTTGAGTTTCTTTTTCTATTTTCTTTCCATCCTTATAATAGTAATCACTATGCTTAATGAAATAAGCTTCTATTATATCATGAACCTCTTTGGCAGTAGCCTCTATCGTTTCTTTTCTAGTTTCCTTAGGAGTGATAAAATAAGGCTCTAGGAAATTACAATGAACAACAGGCTTTTTTCTCCTAAATAATTTTTGAATTCCTTTAGGCTTGTGGAAAGTAAAACAACATGGCATTATAGGGGCATTACAGCTGACTGCATAATGGAATGCTCCTGGTAAAAAGTTTCTGATATGATCACAGTATGGCATTAATGCTGCTTCAGGATAGAATAAAATGTTTTTTCCTTTTTTTAAAGTCTTTTCTGTATCTTCACTAAAGCGTCTTAATTGTCTGCGCTCTGTTGGAATGGGAACAGCTGCTGCCATACGCATATATCTTGAAACAATGCCAAAGCCTAAATTACTTTCTAGCATTGTCACATATACTTTTCTTCCGTAAACTGTAGCTGCTAAGAAGAAGGCATCTAGAGGATGAATGTGGTTAGAAACCATAACTGCTCCTTTGACCTTTCTTTTATTTTTTCTTCCAATGGTTTTTACTCCCATAAAAAATCTTGGGAAAATTAGCCATAGTCTAGTAAAGAGTACAGTAAGCCAACCAAAAAAGCGGAAGAATATATTTTGATTATAGAACTTATACTTTGCTTTTAAATGGACCTCCTTAGGATGAAATCCATTATCATAAGTGTGTTCATTTTCGTTTTGCATAACTATCACCATACGTATTATACAAAAAAAATAAAGTCTTTTCTAGATTATTGTGTAAGTATGTGCTAAAATATTTCTATATAAGGTGGTGAAACTCTTGAAAAAGGTCATATTAGGTTTATCTGGTGGTGTAGATTCTAGTGTAGCACTTAAGGTATTAAAGGATGAAAACTATGATGTTGAAGCAATGTTTATGCGCAACTGGGATTCTGCAACGAATAATGATATTTTAGGAAATCCAGATTTGAATAATGAAGTTTGTCCACAGGAGCTTGACTATCAGGATGCAGTTAAGGTTGCAGAAGAGCTTGATGTTCCTCTTCACCGCATTGATTTTATAGAAGAGTATTGGGATACAGTTTTTACTTATTTTTTAAATGAATATAAAAGCGGAAGAACTCCTAATCCAGATATTATGTGTAATAAATATATTAAGTTTAATGCTTTCTTAAAGAAGGCTGATTCCCTAGGAGCAGAATATATTGCTATGGGACATTATGCAAGAGTTCGTCATGAAAAGGAGAAAAGTTATCTTTTACGTGGAGTTGATGACAATAAGGATCAAACCTATTTTTTGTGTATGCTTACACAAGCACAACTCAAAAAAGCATTATTTCCTATAGGACATTTAACAAAGCCAGAGGTAAGAAAAATTGCAGCAGATGCACATCTTTATACGGCTACGAAAAAGGATTCCACAGGAATTTGTTTTATAGGTGAGCGTAACTTTAAAGAATTCTTAAAAAACTATTTGCCAGCTAAACCAGGAAACATGGTCACAACAGATGGGAAAGTAATAGGTACTCATGATGGGTTAATGTATTATACGATAGGCCAAAGGAAAGGCCTAGGTATAGGTGGTTCTAATGAGTATAAAAGTGAAGCATGGTTTGTATGTGGAAAGGATTTAGAAAAAAATGAGCTTATCGTAGGACAAGGTCATGATAGTATTTATTTAGAGTCTAACTGGTGTACAGCTAAGGATTTTAACTGGATTACAGATCCTCTAAAAGAAAATCATCCATATACCGCTAAGTTTAGATATCGTCAAAAGGATATCCCTGTAACAATGCAATATGTGGACGAAAACACGATAAAGGTGTTTTATCCAGGCTTATGTAGGGCAGTAACTCCAGGTCAAGCTGTTGTCTTTTATGATGGCGAGATTTGTTTAGGTGGGGCCATTATTGATCAAGTTTATTATGATGAAGAAAGAAGAAAATACTGATGAGTGAGATTATATATGGTAGTATTGATTCTTATATTTATAAAAGTGAAGATTCCTTATATAAGGTTGCTAGAGTTAAGACAAAGGATAAAGAAATTATTATTGTTGGATCTTTTATTGAGCTAGAGGAAGGCTTAGAATATGAGTTTGTAGGAGAAACGATTAAGCATGCAAAATATGGAGAGCAGTTTAAGGTGGAGTCCTACACAAGAAGTAATTCATTCTCAGAGGATGGACTCATTGCATATCTATCTAGCGAAAAGTTTTTTGGTATTGGTCAAAAGCTTGCCAAAAACATAGTAGAAGAACTAGGCATAGATTGTATTCAAAAGATTATGGATGAACCTTCTGTTTTAGATTCTGTAAAGCAAATGAATGAAACTAAAAAGAAGGTTATTGTAGAAACCTTGAAACAAAATTATGCAACAGAACAGGTTGTGATTAAGCTTTATAGCTATGGCTTAACGAATAAGATGGTTTACCGTCTATATGATGCTTATGGAACAGAGGCGGCAATGCGTATCGAGGATAATCCATATTCTTTAATCTATGATGTAGAAGGCTTTGGTTTTAAGAAGAGTGATGCCCTAGCTTTAAAGTTAGGCTTTATTGAAAATGATCCGCTTAGATTAAGAGAAGCAATCCGATATACATTAAATACTGTATGCTATCAACAGGGCTATACCTTTTTAACCTCTAGACAGCTTCTAAATTCTAGCTATATGCTTTTAGGTAGCAATCCATTGATTTCTATGGATGAATTATCTAAAGCCTTAGCGAATTTAGTCCAAAATGAAAAGATTATTCAAGATGAGGACCGATACTTTGATCCGCTATTATATAAAAGTGAAATTAGGTGTGCAGAGGCAATTCAAAAGCTAAAAAAACACTACACAAGAGAATTCAAGCCAGATAAAATCAAAGAAGCAATAAAGATAGTTCAACAGGATATTTCTATTACTTATACGGATTTACAGGAGGAGGCCATCTATAAAGCGTTAACCAATAAGCTAACCATTATTACTGGTGGTCCAGGTACAGGTAAATCTACGATTATTAATGGCATCCTTAGAAGCTATGCAATTTTAAATAATCTAACCTTTCCTTGTGATACACTTGATTATAAGGTTACAATGATGGCTCCAACAGGCAGGGCAGCTAAGCGTATGAGTGAGGTTACGAACTTCAAGGCAACCACCATTCATAAGGCATTAGGCTATAATTATGAAGGAGGCTTTACCTATTCTGAGGATAGCCCGCTTTCTTGTTCTTTAGTGATTGTGGATGAGTCTTCTATGATTGATATAAATTTAGCAGCCTCTCTATTTAAGGCAATTCCTTTGAGTGCTAGAGTCATTCTTGTTGGAGATGAAAACCAGTTGCCTTCAGTAGGACCAGGAAATGTGTTTCATGATTTAATCGCTTCTAATTTATTTATGACAGTAAAGCTATTTGAAATTATGCGTCAGGCAAGAGATTCTAATATCGTAAAGCTATCTCATATGGTATTTTCAGGGGATGTGGATTTTAGAGTATTCAGTGATAAAAAAGAAGTCTATTTTTATCCATGTGATGCAAAGGGCTTAAATCAAATGCTTTTTAAAATGATTGATGCTTATCTTGCAACGGGAAGTGATTTACTAACAGGTATGCAAATCTTAATTCCGATGTATGCAGGTGTTGCAGGAATAGATGCTATCAATGAGGCAATCACCACAAGGTATAATAAAGAAGAAGAGAAGCTAGTTAGGGATTATCTTGTTTTAAAGAAAAATGACAAGGTCTTACAGCTCAAAAATGATCCGACTCTACAGTTAATGAATGGAGATATTGGTATTATCAAGGGAATCTCGAAGGTCAATGAAAAGGAAACCTTATTCATTGATTTTGATGGCCGTATGGTTTCCTATCCTGCCAAAGAGGTGGATAATTTAAGACTTGCTTATGCAATCTCTATCCATAAAGCACAGGGTAGTGAATACGAAAATGTTATCATGCCTATCTTGCCAAATTATCATATGATGCTTAGGAAGAAAATCATCTATACCGCAATGACTCGTGCTAAAAAGAAGTTGATTCTTTTAGGAGATGTCAACACCTTGAAAGAAGCAGTGAAAACTCTAGAGCCACAAAGACAAACAGGATTACTCAATTTACTACAAGGAATTCGTGTTAGTGAGGTTAAAATTTTGGATGCTACAATTCCATTTGACACTTTAGGAGAATACGATATGGAAGATATTACTCCTTATAGCTTTATGGAATAAATTTCCATTATAGAAAGATTATATTTTTCCATACTATGAATGGGTGAAAAGAATTGAAAAAATTAATGATGCTAGGCTTAGGTATGCTTGTTGGTATGATGCTAAGCGAGGCTAACTGTATTAAAAAACCAATGAAGCAAGTCTTGAAAAAAATTAATATAGAATAAGAAAAGGGACCAGCGGTCCCTTTTCTTTACTTTATTCCTATGGTATAATTGGATAGGTGATGGTACTATGATAGAGTATAAGGATTGTACTAAAGAAATAGCCACAAGTATGAATTCCTGGCTATCCGATGAAAAAATAATAAAGTATGCTATGTTTGACTCTTCCTTTGTTGATGAATTTGAATTTTATCAAAACAATACTTATGAAGAAAAAATCGGAGATGTTTTAAAGGCAATCTATATTGATGGTATTTTAATGGGATATGTTGTTTTAAATTACTATACCTATGAGAATATCTTTGAGGTTGGAATCAATCCGTTTATTATAAACCCTCACTATCAAAATCAAGGCTTTGGGAAAAAAATACTATCTGATCTTACGATTCAAGTGGAGAGCCTTGTTCAAGGGAAAGTTGACCAAATCTATGCTACAATTGAAAAAACAAATGTATTTAGTATACATCTTTTTGAAGCTGTAGGATTTGTTCAAAAAGAAGTCCATGATAACTTTTTAAGGTACTATTTTAATCGTAATCTATAAAATCCCTAGGTGGATTTTTTAAAATATTTAAATCAATATCAAAGATTTCTGCCAATCTTTGGATGACAAAGACACTTGGATTTTGAAGATGGTTTTCAATTTTGGAATATGCAGTTTTAGATATAGGAATCTTTTTGGCTAGATCCTTTTGAGGAATCATTTGGGCTAGTCTTTTTTTCTTTATAAGCTCTATGAATTCTTTTTGTGTCAAGGGGTATCACCTATTTTTATTATACTAGAAAAAGTCTTTGATTTTAAAAAAATGGGATTTCTCTTAAAAATAGATTTTTTTTAGAAAATTAAAAATGTTTTGTAAGGAATAAAGGTTTATTTCTTGATAATACTTGCATTATTTGGTAAAATATTATACGTTAAGAAATTTTTTGATTATTTATGATGGAGGTAAATCATGAAGAAATTAAAATCAAATGAAATTAGACAAATGTGGTTAGACTTTTATCAGTCTAAAGGACATAAGGTAGAACCTTCTGCATCCTTAGTACCACATGATGATCCAACTCTATTATGGACAAATGCAGGTGTAACACCATTAAAGAAATATTTTGATGGAACAGTTGTTCCTGAGTGTCCAAGAATTACAAATGCACAGAAGTGTATTCGTACAAATGATATTGAAAATGTTGGAGACACATATCATCATACCTTCTTTGAGATGTTAGGTAATTTTTCTATTGGAGACTATTTTAAAAAGGAAGCCATTGCCTATGCATATGAACTCCTATTTAGTAAAGAATGGTTTGATTTTGACAAAGATAAGATATTTATTACTTACTATCCAGAGGATAAAGAAGCCAAAAGCTTATGGTTGAAGCAAGGAATTAGTGAAGAGCATTTAATCCCTTTGGCTGGAAATTTCTGGGAAATAGGAGAAGGACCATGTGGTCCTGACACTGAAATGTTCTTTGATAGAGGAGAAAAATATGATAAGCGCGGAAAAGAACTTATCGCTAATGATATCGACAATGACCGCTTTATTGAAATTGGTAATATCGTATTTTCACAATATAGCTCTAAAGAAGGTGTAGATCGTAAGGATTATAAGGAACTACCTTCTAAGAATATAGACACAGGCTGGGGACTTGAAAGATTATGCTCTGTTATGCAAGGGGCAGATACAAACTATGATACTGATTTGTTCCGTCCTATCATTGCCAAAACTGAAGAAATCAGTGGAGTTACCTATAAGGATCAAAGAGCCTTTAGAGTCATTGCTGACCATGTAAGAACTGTTACATTTGCGGTAGCTGATGGAGCTGTGATGTCCAATGAGGGAAGAGGCTATGTTTTAAGAAGAGTTTTGAGAAGAGCATCTAAATATGCAAAATCCTTAGGTATTGAAAAACCATTTATGGCAGAGTTAGTGGATGTAGTCATTTCCATAATGGATCCATACTATCCTTATCTTCATGAAAAGGCTGCAATTATAAAGAAGATTATTTCTTCAGAGGAAGAAAAATTCTTGGCAACTTTAGCTTCTGGTGAAAAACGTTTTGAGGCAATTGCCGCAAAGGCGGATAAAGTGATTTCTGGTATTGATGCTTTTACACTATATGATACCTATGGTTTTCCTATTGAGCTTACAAAGGAATATGCTTTAGAAAAGAATTTGACTGTAGATGAAGAAGGATTTAATGCTTGTCTTTTAGAACAAAAAAATCGTGCTAGAAATGCTCGTAAGGATGAAAATTCTATGGGTGGACAAAATGAGGCATACCTAAATTTTAAAGAACCATCTACTTTTACAGGCTACGAAGCTTTGAGTCAAAAGGCTAAGGTGATTGGTGTATTTGATGAGGGTATAGTTTTAGATGAAACACCATTTTATGCATTCTCTGGTGGACAGCTTTGTGATAAGGGGACCATAAATGACATTCAAGTAGTGGATGTTATAAAAATGCCTAATGGACAGCATTTACATATTTTAGCTGAAAATCCATTTCAGGTTGGAGATGTAGTAAATGTAGTTGTAGATAAGAACAATCGTGATTTAACTAGAAAGAATCATTCTAGTGCACATTTACTTCAGGCAGCTTTACAGAAGATTTTAGGAAATCATGTACATCAGCAGGGCTCACAGGTTTGTGCAAGCTATTGTCGTTTTGATTTTAATAATTATAATGCTTTAACAGATGAACAAATCTTAGCAGTAGAGGATTTGGTAAATCGTTATATCAGTGAAGCTCATAAGGTAGACACAAAGGTATTACCAATTGAAGAGGCTAAAGAATTAGGAGCTATGGCTCTATTTGGTGAAAAGTATGGCTCTATGGTTCGTGTAGTTGATATGGGGATTTCTAAAGAATTCTGTGCAGGTACCCATGTAGAAAATACTTCACAGGTAGAAAGCTTCGCCATCTATTCCTTAGAGTCTATTGGTAGTGGAATATTCAGAGTGACTGCTGCAACCTCTAAGAATGCTATGGAGTATGTAAAGGCATCAACAGATAATGTTTCTAAATCTATTGAGGCAATCTTAAACAAGGCAAATGATCTTTTGAAAAGCTCTGCTTCTGAAGGAATCATCCTAAGCTACAGCTATAGCTTTAAAGAACCAGAGGTAGTAGGCTATCGCTATATTTTAGCGATGAGAAATGAACTTGCCAAAGCTCAGGCTGCCTTGAAGGCTTTAGAAAAGGAATATACAGCAAAGAAGAGTCAAAGTGCTTTATCAGATTTAAATCGTTTTGATAGTAGTATAGAAGATGGTAAGCTATTTGCTAAGGTAGATGCAATGGATTCTACTTTATTAAAGGATATGGCTTGTGCTTTAAGAAATAATAAAAATTTAGATGTGGTTTTCTTTGCGAGTGTGGATGGAGATAAAGTAACTTTTGTTTGTGCAACAAAAGCTTTAGATGCATCTATGCTAGTTAAGGAGGCAGCAAAGCTTTGCCAAGGAGGCGGTGGAGGTAAGAAGGACCTTGCTCAAGCTGGTGGTAAGGACTCCTCTAAAGTGGATGCTGCAATCGCAAAAGCTAAGGAACTTTGCAGATGAAAGTCATAGGATTAGATTTAGGAAGTAGAACCTTAGGTATTGCTATTTCTGATGAACTAGGGTTTTTAGCAAGGGCTTTAGAAACCTTTCGTTTTTCAGATGATGATTATTCATCTGCAGCAGATTATATCTGTAGCTTATGTCAAAAGGAAAAGATTACTACAGTTGTCTTAGGCTTACCTAAGCATATGAATGGAGATCAAGGAATTCGTGCTCAAATTTCTTATGATTTTAAGGCTATGCTTGAAGAAAAAGGCAATTTGAAGGTTATACTAGAAGATGAGCGTTTAACTACAGTCTTAGTAGATAAAGCAATGATTTCTGGAAATGTCAGAAGAGAAGACAGAAAAAAGAAAAAAGATGAAATGGCGGCTGTTGTCATTTTACAAAATTATTTAGATAAATTGAGTTTTTAAAAAGGAGAATTAGAATGGAAGATCGTACATTGGTTTTAACTATGGAGGATGGCAAGCAGGTTACTTGTGATATCCTATTTACATATCATAGTGAACAATTTAACAAGGATTATGTTATTTTTCAGCCACGTGGAGAAGAGCAGCTTTCAGCAGCTAGCTATGAAGAAGAAAGCGATGGCAAAGGTGCACTACACGGAATTGAAACAGAGGAAGAATGGAATATGCTAGAAGAGCTTGTTAACGACTATTATAGCAGTGATAAAGCTGAGGGCTGTAGTGGAAATTGTGGAGGTTGCAGTGGCTGTGGAACAGATGATTGTGACTGTGATGGAAGCTGTGGCGAATAATTCTTTAGTTTGGACAGATTTAGATATTGAGCTTAAGGCTTACGCAAAAGAACATCATGTTCCAATTATAGTGGATGAAGGCTTAGCTTTATTAGAACAAATTATCCGAATTTCAAAGCCGAAGCATATCTTAGAAATAGGTACAGCAATTGGCTATTCTGCAATCCGTATGGCAAGAGTTTGTGGGAGTCAAATTACTACCATTGAAAGAAATCATGAAATGGTGGAGATAGCTAAAAACACGATTCAACGTTCAGGATATGAAAAGCAGATTCGTTTGATTGAGTGTGATGCCTTAGAGGCTTTTGATTTTGTCAAAGATACCTCTTTTGATTTGATTTTCATTGATGCAGCCAAGGCTCAATATCAAAAGTTTTTTGAACTTTATACTCCATTGTTATCAACACATGGAATCGTGGTTTCTGACAATATGAGCTTTCATGGACTTGTAAATACGCAGGACTATGAAGCACAATCTAGATCTGTAAGAGGGCTTATTCGTAAACTTGCTGGATATCAGGAATATCTATTGAAAAATCTGAATTATGACACAACTATATTTGAACTTGGTGATGGTGTTGCCATCTCAGTAAAGAAGGATTAGTATGCGCATTATTGGTAGAATTTATAAGACACAAAATAAATATAGACTAATTGAAATAAAGACATATAACCGAATTTTGTATTTGCATTTTCAAAGTGGTCAGTTTAGTCAATTTAGAAGATACTTATATCCAGGCACCTACATTGATTTAGACTATGATGATGAGAAGAGCTTTACAAAAAATGGTATTGCCTCCTTTTTTGTGAACTATGTTCATCAAATCTATCGCTTTAATATGTTCCAAAAAATATTATATTATGATAAAAGCGAATTAAATAGTTCATTAGCTGATTTCTTAAATAGCTTAGGGAATATTATGTTTTTGGATTTAGAAATGACTATGCCATCCTATAATTTTTCAGGAAAAGGGTATAGAATGGAGATAATCCAAGCTGGCTATGTTTTAGTAAATGGTCAGGGAAATGAAATCTCTCGTTATAACAACTACATTCAACCTAAAATTCATAAGGATATCAGTAATAGAACATTAGATTTTTTGAAGTTAACTAGAGAAGAATTCCATCAAAAGGCTATCCCTTATAATGAATTTTATGAAGAATTTAAAATGCTAGTTTTAAAATATCAACCAAGTATTTTAATTTTTGGAAAGAATGACAAGTTGATTTTAAATGATTCCTTTGAAATTCATGAAGTAGAAAATTTGAGTGATAGAATTAGATATGTAAATCTTTGTAAATTGATTCAAACGTACTATCATTTAAAAAATGAACCTGGTTTATTTAAATTATATCAGACATATTATAAAAATGATGAGATACAGGTTCATGATGCTTTTAATGACTCTTATGTAACTATGGCTGTCTTTAATGCATTTAAAAAAGATGTAGAGCATAAGACGGATTTTTATACTATTATCAAAGAAAAATTCTAAGCGTAAAATAATATTGACAAATCATTTTTCTTAGCATAAAATATAGATGTAAGAAGCAAAATAAAAAAACAAGGTTAGGTAGTTCTATCTAGTATTGTTTTAAACAAAATTGAGATTTGAACTACCTTTTAGCTTGGCGGCATCGGGTAGTTCTTTTCTTTTTACTTGATTCTTTCTTTTTTGAAGAAAGAATCAAATACTGAAGTTTAATTTCTCTTTCAATAGAAACCCATTCTATAATGGCTGCTATAAAATTCAAAATTGCAACAACAATAGTAAAGATCAAACTCATTCTATCCTCACCTCATTTCTTGTTGTGCAACAAAACTGTCACAAACAATTTGCACGATTTAGATAGAACGTTTTCCCTAGCCTTGCCCAAGGCATAACCTTGTAGTCTTTCGACCAACTCTATTATAATCATATAACGAGAGTGTTTTCAATACGCTTTTTTATTTTAGAATTATTGCTTTTATATTTGAAATGTGATATAAAAATTATGTGAATACGCATTTTTCAGGTAGGAGTATGCCTTTTACAATTATGAAATCCAAACTACTAGGAATGAAATGATATGGCGATAAATACAGAAAGTCAAACAAAAATTTTCAGAATAGAAGCCAAAGTCTCTAAACGCTAGAAAATCTAATCCAACATTTTTAATATTCTTATAAACTAATTCTCCTTTCTTGAAGGAGTGCTACGAAAAGAATCATACAAAAGATTAAATAAATGTTTCTAAAATGGATTTTGAATGATAAAATTATAATGTTAAAGCGTTTTTAGTTTTTTTGATAAAAGGATGAGTGATATGATGAATTTATTTAGTGAAAAGTTAAAGCATTTGCGACAATCTAAAAATTTAACTCAGAAAGATTTGGCAAAGAAATTATTTGTATCACGAAGAACTATTGTGAAATGGGAACAAAATCGAGGATTTCCCAACATTGAAACTTTACAACAAATTTCTGAATTATTTGATTTAAGTATTGATGAACTTTTAAGTGAAAAGCAACTTGAGATGATTAGGATGCTTGATACTAAGAAAATCTCACTATTAAAAAGAATTGTCATTATATTAATAGCAATTTTATCGTTAGTAATAGTTTCTGCAATCGCCTTAGGTATTATTTATCACCCTAGAGATTTATCAAGTTATGTAAAAGAAGACATTTCCACGTTTGATAGAATTGAAGTTTTAAATTATGATGGTAAAATTTTTACATTTGATGAAAATGAGCAAATGCAGTTGTTCAATAAAATATTAAATATTAGTGTTATCCCTAAGCATTTATTTATCAAAAAGACGTCATCCTCATTTGATATAATGATTTATTTTAAAGCAAAAACATATAGAATTAATCAATTTTATCTTGATGATGGTGCAACGGCATTTTACTACGAGCCAGTTAATTATTCAATGTATAAATTAGTTCAAGGATTTATAGGAGAAAGTATATGAAAAAAATTGTAAAATTATCTTTAATATTAGTAGTATTATCTTTGTTTTCAATTAATCTTTTTAGCATAAGTGTTTCAGCTTCGGAATGTGGGGATTTTTTTAAAGAAAATGAGTTTATGACTAATAGTGATTTATCTTATGAGATTATTAGCGACAATGGTACAAATTATACTAGAATTTATTTGAATGTGAAAAATGATGTTACCTTAAATAGTGGTGAAATAGCATATTTCACATATACACCTGAAGCAGATTTCTATTTTGTAGTAGAAACTATTGGTGATTATGATACGAAATTGAGAGTTGAAAATACTGCAACAGGGACCATAATCAATGACGATTCATGCGGTAACTTAAATGCAAAAGTGGAGTTTAAAGGACTTCAAGGGAAACCAGTATATATTTCCACTAAATTCTTTTCATCAAGCACATCAGGCTCATTTACATTACAACTTAGAAAACAAAGATTTTCTATGTTCGGATATGATGACGGTCATGGGCATAGCACAATCTCTGATTTAAAGATTCCTTATAATGCTTTCAAATCTATATTTGAATCTATAAAGTATGAAAATGGAAGTTCTTGGGAAGCATTTGCAAATGATGATCGTGATCTGGCAAGAATTAATAGTGAGATTATGTTTTTTACTGGTCATGGGTATAAGAATGATGAAGATAATAAGGGTTTCGGTGTTTCTTTCCATACAGGAGGAATTACAACCAATGATCGTTTTTTAAATATGAAAAAAACTAAAGTTGCAATGTGGGCAGCATGCTATTCTGCTAATTCTACAAACCCAGGAAATATTTCTATTGCTGAATTTTCAGTTCGTCATGGAGCACAATCTGCTGTAGGTTTTAGTGAAGCCGTTGAATTTTCCTCATCAAAAACATTTACAAATCGCTTTTTTACAAAGCTAGCTTCAGGAGCTACAGTAAAAGAAGCAGCAAAATATGGGGCAGAAGGGCTTCTTTGGCCTTGGGATAACGGAAAAAAATATGTCATTTTTGGTAATGAAGAAATGAGAGTTACTGATAGTTCTCCAACAATATCATCATTTAGTATGAGAAATTCAAATTTATCTATCATTGACAATTTAGGTGATGATTATGAATATATTTCTCTAGATGATACTAAAGGAAGATATTATAAAAAAATTAATGGCTATTTAACAAATAGTTTTATTGATGTAGCATACGAAAATGGATGTATAGTTGAAATAGAGGATTATAGAAAAGATATCTTTTCTACTTTAAATATTAATGCAAAACATTTGAATTATATCTTGCCTAATCAAAAAACAGTTGGGGATGAGATATATATCCTCGAAGAAGAAACTTTAAGAAATATAGTTTATTATTCAATTGATAATGTAATGGTCCCAGTTCTAATTATTATCGGTAATTATAAAAAAGGTAATCAAATAATTGAAGAAGCTAACTGCGTAAATTTAGCTACAGGTCTTATAATAGATTATTCTACTATAAATGAAATCTGAAAATTTTTATAATTGATTGATTTAAGCCCTTAATGTATTAACCTTCAAGTAATTCGTTAAGGGCATTTTCTTTTGCTTTTACTACTTTGAAATTTATGTAAAATATATTTCAAGTAAATTTCTTTTATGATAAAATAGAAGATGTTGTAGGTGCGAATATGCCTTACAATTATGAATATTAAGATTCTAGGAGTGAGATACTATGACAATGTGGAATCCTTGGAGAGGATGTAAAAAATGTAGTGATGGCTGTTTGCATTGCTATATTC
>CAMWKG010000001.1 GCA_947174785.1 uncultured Mollicutes bacterium | reverse complement strand
GTATAAGAGATTTATCTTCTAGAATTGATACGATTCATCTTATCTTGAATCATAATATGAAACTGCATAATATACCATCTCCTTACATATATCCTCATAATAACACAAAATACGACATTTGTTAAGTCCACAATTTCAACTTTTTTAAGGTAAATGGAAGAATTAGGAAGTACTGATTTGATTTATGGAAAAAAATAGATAAATCTTATGAAAATGATTGAAAAAAATATCTTTCTTAGTTGTATTTCATCTGTTTTTTTGGTAAAATCAATAGCGGTGATTGTCGTGAATGATAATAAGGAAAGACTTCAAAAGGTTATGGCCTCATGTGGAGTTGCCTCAAGAAGAAAATGTGAAGAAATTATTCTTGCTGGACGTGTGAAGGTCAATGGAGTTTGTATTACTGAGCTTGGAACTAAGGTTTCCTATAAGGATAGCATAGAGGTAGATGGAAAGCTTCTAAATAAAGAAGATTTAGTTTATTATGTGATGTACAAGCCTACAGGATATTTAACCGCTGTAAGTGATAAGCTAGGCAGAAGAATTGTAATGGATTTATTGCCTAAAGAATTAAAAAAGGCACACAGGTTATTTCCAGTTGGACGTCTTGATTATGATACTTCTGGGGTTTTATTAATAACGAATGATGGAGACTTATCTTACCGATTGACTCGTTCTGCCAAAGAAATTGAAAAGGTTTATCAAGTAAGGGTTGATGGAATTTTAACTCAAGAGGCGGTAAATCAATTGATGAGAGGAATTCTTTTAGATGGTGTTATGACAAAACGAGCTAAGGTTGAGGTTTTATCCATGGATAGAACCAACTCCTCCACCCTTTTATATTTAACCATAACAGAGGGAAGAAATAGACAAGTTCGTAGAATGTGTGAAGCCATAGGTTTTCCTGTGAAGAAGCTAAAGCGTGTTTCCTTTGGTGGTGTAACCCTAGAAGGACTAGCAAAAGGGGAGATAAGAGCTCTAAAACCACATGAAATTAAGGTTTTATATAGTTTGTAAGAATTGAAAAAACCTAAATTATGTGATATAATAATTTAGATTGTTTAAAGAGGGATAGTCATGAGGAATTTTATTGTTGCTTTAGATGGTCCTGCTGGTAGTGGTAAATCATCAATTTCTAAGCTAGTAGCAAAGAGATTGGGATTTACACATATTGATACAGGTGCAATGTATCGAGCAGTTACCTTAGAAGCTTTAAGGAGACATGTGAATATTGAAGATGAAAATTCTTATAGCTTTTTGAATGAAACTTCTATTATCTACAAGAATAATGCGATTTATTTAAATGGCATAGATGTATCTGAAGAGATTAGAAGTAGTGAAGTAACAAATAATGTTTCAACTTGTTGTAAATTTGCAAGTGTGCGTAAGCTTATGGTAAAATATCAAAGAGAATCTTCCAAGGAAGGAAAAATTCTTATGGATGGAAGAGATATTGGTACTGTTGTGCTTCCAAATGCAGACTTAAAAATTTTCTTAACTGCCACTGCAGAAGAAAGAGCTAAAAGGCGATGTGCTGAGATACAAGCTAAAGGTATACCAGCAGTTTATGAGGTCGTTTTAGAAGAAATCATTGCCCGTGATTATAAGGATTCACATCGTGAAATTGCTCCACTAAGACAAGCAGAGGATGCAATTCCAATTGATACAACCCAGTTAACAATGGATGAAGTAGCAAATAAAATTATAGATTTAATAAATGAGAGGTTAGGAAGTATGGAAGATTTTAAAATGGAAGATTTGAATTTGCCTAAGAAATTAAGAGTAGGAGATCAAGTTGTTGGTACTGTAGTTACAGTAAAGGATAAGACAATTTATTTAGATGTTCATCAATTTACTGAAGGAACAATGCATTTGGATTGTTATACTAAGGATAAGACAATTGAAAGCTTTAAGGGACTTGTAAAAGTTGGTGATGAAATCGAGTGTCAAGTAGCTAAAGTAAATGAAGAAAACATTTATTTATCTCGTTTAAATCAACTATCTAAGATTGCCTTTAAGCGTGTAGTTGAGGCAAAAGAAAATGAAGAGGCAATTGAGGTTGTTGTGACTAAGGTTATTCCAAATAAGGGATATACTGTTAATTTCGAAGGAAATAGTTTATTTATGCCTTTGAGCCAAGCACCACAAGATGTTAAGATTAAGGATAAGCTTCAGGTACGTATTATTGAGGTAAATGAAGAAAGAAAGAACGCAGTTGTTTCTCGTCGTGTTATTGAGAAAGAAGAATATTCTAATGCTAAGGCTCAAGAGTTAGAATCTATCCAAGTGGGAGATGTTTTAACTGGTACAGTAGCTAAGGTAGAAAAATTTGGTTTATTTATTCGTTTTAAGTATAACCAAGGCTTACTTCGTATTAATCAATTAGCTCATACCTTTACAAGTGATATTAACGCTGTTGCTAAAGAGGGCGACACTATGGAGGTTAAAGTAATATCTAAGGAGAATGGTAAGCTAGTATTATCTCGTAAGGCTTTACTAGATACTCCATATACAGCTTATACTAAAACAGTGACTGTTGGACAAACAGTTAAGGGTAAGGTTGTAAACAAAATGCCTTTTGGATTACTTATTGAGCTTGCTCCAAATGTTAAGGGGTTATTGCATCAATCTGAATATTCTCATAATCCAAATGATAACTATAATGCATTTGTTATTATTGGGGATGAGGTTGAATGTGCAATCTTAGCTTTAGATCCTGAAAAGGAAAAGATTTCTTTATCTCGTAAGGCATTAATGGATAATCCTTGGTCAAGAGTAACTGCTCAGCTTGGTGATGTTGTTGAGGTTAAGGTTACAGATGTTTTAGAAAATGGTTTGAAGGTTGAAACCTTAGGAGTTGACGGATTTGTTCCAGCTAGCGAAGCTTTAACAGAAAACCAAAATGGATCAGTGAAGGATTATTTCCATGTAGATGACACAGCTCAAGCAGTGATTATTGATATTAAGCCTGCTGAATGGCGTTTAAGATTGTCTATTCGTAAGATTACTGAAAAAGAAGAACGTAAGTCTTATGAGAAATATCTTGAAGAAGAGGAAGCATCTGTTACAATAGGCGATGTATTAAAGGATGCTTTAAAATAAAAATTTGTATTTGGTGGTGATAATATGTTGCCAAAGGTAGCAATTGTTGGTAGGCCAAATGTTGGCAAGTCAACGCTATTTAATCGTATTATTGGCGAAAGATTATCCATTACTGATGATCAACCAGGGGTAACTCGCGATCGAATTTATGCTAAAGGCAGCTGGTTATCGAAGGAATTTTTCCTCATCGATACTGGTGGAATCGAATTGGGGGATGCCCCTTTTTTGACAGAAATAAAGATGCAAGCAGAGATTGCAATGGATGAGGCAGATGTCATTGTTTTTTTAACAGATTGTAGAAGCGGTATAACAAATGATGATACCTACATTGCAAAGCTGTTATATCAAACAAAAAAGCCTATTATTCTTGCTGTTAATAAAGTAGATGATCAAAAGTTTAAGGATAATATTTATGAATTTTATGCATTAGGATTTGGAGATCCAATTCCTGTTTCCTCCTCACATGGAATAGGTACAGGTAATTTATTAGATCAGGTCATTGAGCATTTTCCGAAAAAAGAAGAAAATTTTTCAGACACTGCGATTCACTTTTCTTTAATTGGAAGACCTAATGTTGGAAAGTCAAGTTTAACAAATTGTTTATTAAATGACAATCGTGTTATAGTATCTCCTATTGCAGGAACTACAAGAGATACTATAGATACACGCTTTAAAGCCTATGATAAAGAGTATGTTGTTATTGATACTGCAGGCTTAAAGAAGCGTGGAAAAATATATGAAAATATTGAAAAATATTCTGTGATAAGAAGCATAGATGCTATCGGAAGAAGTGACATAGTTCTTTTAGTTTTGGATGCAGATACAGGCATTTTAGAACAAGATACGCATGTTGGTCAGTATATTGAAGAATATAATCGCCCTTGTATTATTGTTGTAAATAAGTGGGATTTAGTAGATAAGGATTCTAAGACAATGCAACGCTTTACTGAAGACATTAGAAAAGAATTCAAATATCTCGACTATGCACCTATTGTATTCTTATCTGCTTTAGATAATAAACGTGTACATACACTTTTTCCTGCAATTGAACAAGCCTATGAGGCAAATAACAGAAGAATCTCTACCTCTGTATTAAATGATGTAATCAATGATGCAGTTGCAATGTTTCCACCAAGTGAATTTAATGGGGGAAAGATTAAAATTTATTATTCTTCTCAGGTTGGTGTCAATCCGCCAACATTCACATTCTTTGTCAATGAACCAAAGTATTTGCATTTTTCTTATCATCGTTATTTAGAAAACCAAATTCGTAAAAACTTTGATTTTTTTGGTACACCTATAAAATTTGAATTTAGAAAGAGGGATTAACTATGAAGGTATCCTGTATTGGTGGAGGAGCTTGGGGAACAACCTTAGCTCAGGTTCTATCAGATAATCATCACGAAGTCTTAATTCGTGATATCAATCCTATATTTGTTGATAAAATTAATAACGAGCATACACATCCATTTTTTGATATTACGATACCTGAAAATATTAAGGCTACTTTGAGTCTAGAGGATGCTGTAGCTTTTTCTGATATTATTCTTTTAAGTGTTCCCACAAAGGTAACAAGATTAGTTTTAAAGGAAGTAAATTCTTATTTGAAAAAGCCTGCTTTATTTATAAATGTAAGTAAAGGAATAGAGCCTGAAACCTCCTATTGTGTAAGTCAAATAGTTAAGGATGAGATTGAGGAAAAGAATTTTAAAGGATATGTCAATCTATCTGGACCTTCTCATGCAGAAGAACTTATCTTAAGAAAGCTTACAGCATTAGTTGCGGCATCAGATAAGGAAGAGGATGCAAAGTTTGTTCAAAATCTTTTTTCAAATGCTCGCTATTTAAGAGTATATACCTCAAGTGATGTGATTGGTGTTGAAACCTCAGGAGCAATCAAAAATGCCATTGCTATAGTATCTGGAGTGGCTTTTGGTATGGGGCTAGGGGAAAATGCCAGAGCCTTCTTAATCAGCAGAGGTGTAAGAGAAATAGTACTTATTGTTTCTGCCTTGGGTGGTAAGACAGAGACTGCCTATGGCTTATCTGGTGTAGGTGATTTGATTGTTACAGCTTCTTCAATGAATTCTAGAAATTTTCAATGTGGTTTAAAAATAGGTCAAGGAATGTCTGTAAATGAAGCTTTAGCCTCTATGACACAGACTGTAGAAGGCATTAAAACTATAGAAGCTGCTTATCAAATTGGCTTAAAGCATAATCTTGAACTACCTATTATTTCAGCAGCCTACCAGGTCATTAAGAATGAAAGTACTGCTAAAGATGCTTTATCTAATCTTTTAAGCAGAAGTTTAAAAGAAGAAGTAATTATAGTATCCTAGTCAACTAAACGAATATCCTCTCATATATTAATTTTGGGAGGATTTTTTAAATGGATTTTAAGAACATAATTGATTTAATTGCTAGATCAAACATAAATCAAGAGGCGATGTATGAGTTAGTAAGTGAGGCATCAACACTTGATTTAAATGATGAGGACAATTTGAGATTAATTATACGTAAAGGGTGTGGCTTAGCTAACAAGACCTTATCCAAGGAACAAGAGGATAGGATTGTAAAAATGCTAAAGGATAAAGGAATTACACCTGACTTATTTAAATTATTGAAGCGCTAGTCAAAGCAATCACCCTTTTGGGTGATTTTTTCTTTTATAAAATATCTCATAGTCTTTCAATTTACTTCCTTAGATGTACATCATTCATCACCTATGATGGGAGAGATTATAAAGCTTCATAATCTTATATGTAAGTAGAGCTATATGTGACAGATGAGGAAGGAGTTCAAGGCTACGATAAGCAATTTATTCGTAAACAGAAGAAAAAGAGGATTATAAAACTTTTTAAGTGTATAGTCCTCTTTTATTTTGTATTATTTTAAAGAAAAAATTGATTAAATGATTTCTTGTATTTTGTTTGTTATGTTCTTTACTACACTATAATAAAACTATAAATTACTATTTTTATATGTTTAAAGACATTTCAAAATATCAATAGTAAAAAAAGGATAAAGATTATAGAAAGAAGAAAAAGCCCTTTTTGCTTGCCAGCCCATTATTATCCTTTTCTAATTTTTTGTCGTTGGTCTTACACAATAGGTTATAATTTCACAAATAAAAATAATGTCATCTTCACAATCATGATGTACCCACTCATTTATGATTGCATCAATTCCTTTAAGAAAATATTTTTGCATATAGTAGATGAGTTTTTTATTTGTAACACCATACTTTGCATAAATCGGAACAAATAGATTATCTATCATATAATTATCCATATCATTTGTTTCAAATACGTGAGTATTTTCAGCATAAATCTTAAATAACCTTTTGTGCTTTTGTATGTATTTTAAATAAGGTAATAAATATTTTGGAGAAATAAAGTTTAATTCTTCCTTATCCAGTGAGGGAAGTTCTTTCATATCAATAGGGTCATCAAAGGTACATTCAGTTAAAAAATTACTAATCAACGCTTGATGTGTTTCTTTTAATAAGTCATAGGTATTATCATAATGAGCATAAAAGGTTGAGCGATTTACACCAGCTTTATTGCAGATATCCATAATTGTAATATTTACAAATTCCTTGCTCTCAAGTAAAGAAATAAGTGCACTGCTCATTTTATTTGCGGTATTTTGAAACTTTGACTCTGATCGATTCATATAATTACTCCTTATCTATATTGTTATTTCTATTATAGCAAAAAACTACAAAAAAACAATTAGAAACCAACACTTTTCGGTTTTTATGTTGTGGTTTCTTTCTAAAATAAAAGCTATAATGAAGCTGCAATTAAGAAAGGTTGCTTTAAAGGAAGAGGTGTAAAATGGCTCAAAGCGAAGAATATAAAGATTCTTTTTTAACAGATAAGGATTACAAAGAATTCTTATCGGCAACAGATGATGCAAGATGGAAAATATTACTTGCCCATGCTGAAAAAAACAACAATATTATTAGAATAAGGAGATTAAAAACAATGCAACAAAACAATGAAAAACAATATGAAGAAATCAGTAAACAATTTGAGGAATTTTGCCACACTAAGGGTATAGTAGCAAAGTTCAAGGTAGCGTTTGCGAATATGGCAGAAAATACTCGCAAGCAAAAAGAAGCAGATAAAAAACAGCTTGAAGAAGTGAAAAAGCAATCTGCTGAAAACAATCCAGAATTTACAGAGCTTCTACATACCAAAGGCTTTAAAGCAAAGGTTCAGCTTATTATTGCCAACATCAAGAAAGGAGCCAAAGAAGCTTCTGCCAAAACTGCAGCAGCTGTAGATAGAGTCTCAGCACAAACCAAAGCAAATATTGCAAAGGTACAAACTAGTACTTATAGAACTACCACAGGACATGAATCGCCAGCTAAAAATACAAGTGAGTACACCGCAGAGGACCTTTCTCGTGAGTTTAACGAATTCTTAAAAACAAAAGGACTTGATGGAAAGTATGTGGTAGAAGTTACAGGTGAAGATTATGAAGACTGAGCTTGAAAAAGCACTTTCAGGCGAACAGTTTAGTCGTAGAGATGCAGGTGTTGTACATTTCCAAATGAAAGTCAAAGAACTTTTATATGAATTTAATCATACAAATCCTTTAGACTCTAGACGAACAGAAATTATTAAAGAGCTTGTCACGGGATATAACGAATATGTATTTATAGAAGATGGCTTTAAGTGTGTATTTGGTAAGAATATTCATTTTAAAGGTACTGCAATGATTAATTTTGACTGTACCTTTCTAGATTCTAACATTATCACAATAGGTCATTGTGCTCTTATTGGTCCTGGATGTAATATCATTTGTACAAATCATACTCTTGATGCAGAGGAAAGACTAAGAGGAGGATTTGTGATAAGCCAGTTATAATAGGAGATAAAACGTGGCTTGGAGCAAATGTAACTGTTCTGCCAGGAGTAACAATTGGTGAGGGTGCAGTGATAGGTGCGGGATCGGTTGTAACAAAGGATATACCTCCTTATACGGTAGCAGTAGGAAATCCTTGTAAGGTTGTAAAAGAAATTCCACATAAGTAAAGTTTTTAGGGGTGAATCACTATGAAGAAAAAAATCATAATTAACGAATATAACAAACATAAAGAACGGGAAATCAATTATATCCCGTTTCGATATATTCTTGCTATTTTTCTTGTAGTGCTTGAAACAGTAGGTGTCATTGCAGTAATGACACTCCTTACAATGTATATCCCATACTTTTATTTTGCGGTTGTGTTAACCCAATTTGGTGTATCCATAGCTATCATCAATCGTAAAGATAATCCAGATTATAAATTGCCTTGGCTCTTTTTCAATATGCTCGTACCGATTGTAGGCTTCATGCTTTACTTTATGTTTTATTCTCGTAAGCTTACTAAAAAGCAAAGCAAACGAATAAAGAATCTTGTGAAGCAGCAAATGGAAAAAGATGATACAAAAGAAATTACCGAAGTAAGCCAAGATAGCGAAATTATTGCTTCACAAGCAGTGTTTTTAAATAAACTTTCCGAATCTCATATTTATGGAAATACAGATATTCGTTATTATACACTTGGAGAAGAGCTTTTCGCTGCTATGGTTGAGGATTTACGTAAGGCAGAAAAATTCATCTTTATGGAATATTTTATTATAGAAGAAGGTTTATTTTGGAATACCATTTTAGAGATACTTAAAGAAAAAGTGAAAAATGGTGTTGAGGTACGTGTAGTATATGATGATATAGGATGTATGATGACCTTGCCTGGAAATTATCATAAGCAATTAAAAAAGTTTGGTATTAAAGCTGTTCCTTTTTCTCGTCTTCGTGGTCAAGCGAATAATGAATTTAACAATCGTAGCCACAGAAAGATAACAGTTATCGATGGTAAAATTGGATTTACAGGTGGTGTAAATATTGCAGATGAGTATATAAACAAAGTGAAAAAGTTTGGTCATTGGAAGGATGTTGGCTTGCGTTTAGAAGGAGAAGCAGTAAATGAGCTTACTCGGTTATTCTTAATTGATTATGGGTTAAATGATACGAAATCAAATGACAATTTTATGAATTTTTATAATACTGAATTTCATGAACAAGCAGGATATTGCATTCCATTTGGAGATGGTCCAAAGCCTATATTTGAAAAGCAGGTAGCGAAGACTGCAATACTCAATATGCTGAATCAAGCTAAACGATATGTTTATATTACTACTCCATATCTAATCATTGATAATGAATTATTACAAGCTCTGGAGAATGCTGCTATACGTGGAATAGATGTGCGAATCATTACCCCACATATTCCAGACAAAAAGCTTGTATTTCTTATGACTCGTAGCAATTATACATGTCTTATGAATGCTGGTGTCGAAATATATGAATATGAAAAAGGCTTTATACATGCTAAAACCTATCTTTCAGATGATGAAACAGCTATTGTTGGTACAATCAATTTAGATTATCGTTCACTTGTTCATCATTTTGAAAATGGGGTTTGGATCTATAAGCATAAAGTGATAGAAGATATAAAAAATGATTTCCTTTGCACACAGGAAAAATCCATAAAGTTTGAAAAGAATATGCTCAAAGAAAATCTATTTCAGAGATTTATTCGTGCAATGGTAAAAGTTTTTTCACCATTGTTTTAAAAATATATTCTAAATTATATAAAAAAATATTTAGAAAACGACACATATATGAATATGTGTTGTGGTGTTTCTAAAAAAAAAACGCTAAACTATTCTTGTAAATGGATGAAATATATATGATTTTACAAAACTTTAACATTTCTTTTAATAAACCTAAATATAAGAAGACTAAAATTTAAAGTACTAGGAGGAAGAAAAATGAATGCTATTGAAATTAAAAATCTATCAAAAAGCTTCAGGGGAATGTATGCAGTAGATAATTTAAATATGACAGTTCCCGTTGGAGCAATTTATGGATTTATCGGGGAAAATGGATCAGGTAAATCTACAACAGAGAAATTAATCTGTGGACACTTAGTACCAGATCAAGGAGAAATAAAATTATTTGGAAAAGATTATTCAGATGTAGGAGTACGTGCTAGAGTTGGAGCCTTAATAGAGAGTGCAGGCTGTTTTCCTAATTCAAGTGTATGGGCAAACCTTTATATGCAGGCACTCAATCTAGGAATCCAAAATAAAACAGAAGAAATCAATCGAGTATTAAAAATTGTTCGTATGGAGGATTCTGCAAAAATAAAATTTAAAAGCTGTTCTTTAGGTATGAAGCAAAGAATTGGTATTGCGATGGCATTACTTGGAAATCCAGCATTATTGATTTTAGATGAGCCCATCAATGGACTCGATACAGATGGAATGCGAATCATGAGAGAAATCATTGTCGATATTACTCAGAATTTAGGATGTACAGTTCTCATTTCATCTCATATTTTAGGAGAACTTGAAAAAATTGCAACTCACTATGGGATTATCCGTCAGGGAAGATTAATTCAAGAACTTTCTGCACAAGAGATGGAAAATCGCTCTAGAGTATTTGTATCCCTTAAGACAAAGCATATGAAGGAAGCTTTAACTGTTTTACAAAAGAGATTTGAAAATGTACGTTTAGAAGAAGAATATATCAGAGTTTATGATGTAGATGATGCGGAACGTATTGTTAAATATTTACTAGAAAATGGACACTCAGTCAGTGAAATTGAAAAGAACAAGGTAGGCCTTGAAGAATATTATATTGAACTAATGAGTAAAAAGGAGGTAGAAGAATAATGGAAAACACACATGAATTACAATTTGAAAGCCCTAGCTTCTTCAAAAGAATCAAAGGAATGCTTAGTGTAGATTTTTATAGATTATTTCACACACCACTTCTCTATATCTTTCTTGCTATAGCTGCATTCATTCCAGCCTTAGTTTCAATGGGTGCTGCAGGTGATGGAGAAACAGCAGGAATGTTTACAAATGCTTGGCAGATTATAGCAGCAAAAAATCCTTTATATATCATAAATGATATGGGAGATTATGCCAATATGAATATGGTATTTATCTTTGGTGGTATTATGATTTCTATCTTCATTGGACATGATTATAAGAGTGGATATGTAAAGCAACTCTTTACCACTCATGCGAAAAAACAGGATTACATGATTTCTAAAACCTTACTTGGAGCTTTCTCAATGATGGGAATGTGTATCACCTATCTTATCGGTGGTGTACTCTCAGCAGCTTTCACAGGATTGCCCTTTGCAATCAATGTAGGTTCATTGATTAGTGCTATCCTTGGTAAAATGATTATGAGTCTAGGTTGGGCGAGCCTTTATACCTTTATTAATGTTATTTTCCGTTCTAAGTTTGGAATTTCTATAGCTCTATGCTTCATCTTAGGTACTGGTATTCCTGTAATAGGTGCTGCAGCAGTTGTTGGTAATACTCCTATACTTAATGTTTTCTTATATGGCTCCTCCGTATTTGCATGCTTATCAAGTAACGGATTAGCTATTCTAATTTGCTTGTTATGCTCAGTTGCTTGGGCAATGATATATAACATCTTAGGAACCTTTATTCTAAATAAACGAGATGTGTATTAGGAGGCTTAATATGAATGCAATAGAAATAAAAAACTTATCTAAAAGCTTTGGACCTAAACAAGCTCTTCAAGGCTTAAATATGACAGTGCCAGAAGGTGCTATCTATGGATTTATTGGAGAAAATGGTTCTGGTAAATCTACAACGGAAAAAATCATATGTGGTCTTATCCTGCCAACTGGTGGTGAGGTTAAGCTATTTGATCATGACTATAAGAATCCAGATATCCGAGCTAAGATTGGTGTACTTATTGAACAGCCTGGCTGTTTTCCAAACTATAGTGTATGGAATAATATGATGTTACAGACTGCAAATCTAGGTATAAAAAATGCTGAGGAAGAGGTACGTAAGGTATTAAAGGTTGTACATATGGAAGGCTCAGCATCTAATAAATATAAAAATTGTTCCTTAGGTATGAAACAACGTATCGGTATAGCTTTTGCCCTTCTTGGTAATCCCAAATTACTCATTTTAGATGAACCAATCAATGGACTTGATGCTGATGGTATGAGAATTATGAGAGAAGTCTTAACAGATGTTACTAAAAACTATAATTGTACTGTAGTCATTTCCTCTCATATTCTTGGGGAACTTGAAAAGATTGCAACACACTATGGAATTGTACGTGGTGGTAAAATGATTGCTGAAATGACAGCAGAAGAATTAAATGCAAGCTGTCCTACGTATGTAGCTCTTAAAACAAAGGATTTGGAAAATACAAAAACACTTTTAGAACGTAAGTATTCTCGTGTTGAAATTGATGAAAATGAATATATTCGTATCTATGATACAGTACAAGCTGAAGAAGTAGTTGAATCTCTTTATAAAGAGCATAAGATTGTTATTACAGAAATTAAAACAAATAAAATCAGTTTAGAAGAGTACTATATAGATTTGATGAAGGAGGACAAATAAGATGGAAACAAAATTTGAAAGATTAACCTTTGCAAAAAGACTAAAAACAATGCTTAAGGTAGATTTTAAAAGAATGTTTACAATGCCTATGATTTATATTATGATAGGTGTGAGCCTTGCTCTTCCTATTCTCATTTTGGTAATGACTTCAACTATGGGAGGGGTAGATCCAGAAACAGGGGAAGAAGCTGCAGCAATGTTCACAAATGTTTGGCAGGCAATCAGTTCAGTAAGTGGTGGAGAAAGCTCAAGTATGTCTATGGACTTAACTACTATGTGCAATATGAATCTAATGTATTTTATGATTGCTGTACTTGTGTGTATATTTACAGCTGAAGACTTTAGAAGTGGTTACACAAAGAACCTATTCACAGTTCGCTCTAAAAAGACAGATTATGTGATTTCTAAAACTCTTGTCTTCTTTGTTGGTGGTGCTATAATGATCCTAGCGTATTTTATAGGTGCAATGTTAGGTGGTGCCATTGCAGGACTTCCATTTGAAATGACAGGCTTTAATGCTGGTGGAATTGTAGCTTGTCTATTCTCTAAAATTTTCCTTGTGGCTGTATTTGTAGCTATCTTCTTTATCTTCTCTGTTGTTGCAAAGCAACGTACATGGATGTCAATATTATTATCCTGTGGTGTAGGCGCCTTCCTATTCATGATGATTCCTATGATGACACCACTAAATGCAAATTTCTTACATGTAATTATGACTCTTGCAGGAGGAGTAATCTTTGCAGTTGGTTTAGGTGCAATAAGTAATGTCATTTTAAATAAAACAAGTCTTGTATAATTTATAAATCACCCATAAATATAATGTATGCCCTTAATTTATTTTGGGGCATTTTTCTAGTTATTTATTTTTATAGTCTATGCAAACACCCTTATTAATGATTTTAGGCAATAACTGTAAGGATTTGGTTATTTTTTCTCCTTTAGTTTAATATGTCAAAAACTATCATAAAATGATATAATTTTTGTCTAAAAATGTAAAATTTACTAGACAAATCTTAATGTATTGTGCTATACTAGGAATAGTTTTTTAATAAGGAGAAAAACAATGAGAGTAGCATTAACAGGTGCAACGGGGAATATGGGAAGAGAAGCCCTTGCAAGAATTTTGGAAATAGATAATCTAGAATATGTGAGACTTTTAGTTTTACCTGAGGATAAAAGAATAAAGTCTCTTTTGAAGATACATAAAAATAATACAAATAAAATAGAAATTATTTATGGTAATATAAAGGATAGAAGTGTTTGTGATAAGCTTGTTTTAGGTGTAGACTATGTTTTCAACCTAGCTGCAGTCATTCCACCTTTATCTGATAAGGCTCCAGCTAAGGCCATTGAATGCAATCAAATGGGAGTTGACGCTTTAGTTTCTGCGATAGAGGAGCTAGAATGCCAGCCTAAGCTAGTTCATATTTCTACAGTGGCCTTATATGGAAATAGAAATTATCTTCATCCTTGGGCAAAGGCTGGAGATCCCCTTTTGGTAAGCCCTTTTGATGTATATTCCTTATCCAAGCTTAGAGGAGAATTCAGGGTTTTAGAGAGTAACGTTAAATGCTGGGTTGTTATTAGACAAACTGCAATGCTTCACAAAAATATGCTTAAGGATAATATGAAGGATGGGTTGATGTTTCATACCTGCTTCAATGCACCTCTAGAATGGGTAACTGCCGAGGATAGTGGTGTTCTTATGGCAAACATTATCAAAAAGGATGTAGAGACAGATTTATCAGAGTTTTGGAAGAAAATCTATAATCTAGGCGGAGGATTGGAAAATTCTATTACAGGATACGATACCTTGAATGATGGCTTTAAGCTCATTGGTGGAAGTACAAAGGATTTCTTTAAGCCTTATTATAACGCTACCAGAAATTTTCATGGCGTATGGTTTTCTGATGGAAATAAACTGGAGGAGTTATTTCATTATCAAAGCCAAACTGTCCAAGATTATTGGAAGCAAATAGGAAAAATTTATTGGTATTATAAGTTGGGTAAAATTGTTCCAAAGGCTTTAATCTCAAAGCTTGCCATCAAAAGATTATTTAAGGATAACAATTCTCCAGCCTTCTGGTATAAGCATAAAGATGATGCAAAGCTCGTAGCATATTTTGGTAGTAAAGAAAATTATGAGAAGCTTTTAAATCTCAAATGGAAGCAATTTCCTCTTTTAATCGAAAATAAGGATTCCTTTGGACAAAGGATTGAATATTTTAAATTGAAAAGTAAAGCTTTAGCCTTACCCATTCAATATTTTTTTGATTTTGAAAAAAAAGATGAAGAAATTGATATTGATGATTTAAGAAATGTTGCAGAAGCACATGGAGGAAGATTGATTACTTCAGAGTTTACTACTGGAGATATTTACCAAAAATTAGAATGGGAAAACCAAGACCATCAGATCTTTACCGCAACTGCCTATAGTGTGCTACGTGGAGGTCATTGGATGAATCCAGCCTATTATGAAACAACTTGGGATTTTGATCGACTTGCTAAAAAAGATAAAATTTATGCTTCTTTATGGTATGATTCTCATGAAAAAGAAGAAAATCATATTTACTATATGGACACTGATTTTAATGCAAAGATAGAGGATGTAAAATGAAAGTATTAATTTGTTATTTTTCTGGTACGGGAAATACGGAAAAAATAGTGGAACAATATGCTTTAGAAGCAGACCAGCTTGGTCATCAAATAGATACGCATAGGATTGAAACAAAGGACTTCCCTTATGATATAGCCTCTTATGATATGCTAGGAATAGCCTATCCCATTCATGCCTTTAATGCACCTTCTAATGTAGTTGATTTTGTTAAAACTCTTCCTAAAACTAATGAGAAAAAGAAACTATTTATCTTGAAATCTTCAGGAGAGCCTTTAGCTATCAACAATATTTCATCTTATAAAATTATTAAAATTTTAAAGAAAAAGAACTATATTTTACAGAACGAATATCATTATGTAATGCCTTATAATATGATATTTAGACATTCTGATGCTATGGCATATAAAATGTGGAATGCTGCAACTCAGCTCATTCCTATACATTTAAATGAAATACTATCTGGTAAGGTTGTAAGGCTTTCTCATATTTTTATGGGACATTTTCTTGCTTGGGTGTTTAGAATTGAGCACTGGGGCGGAAGATTTAATGGTAAAAAATATAAGGTAAGAAAAAACTGCATTCATTGTCAAAGGTGTATAAGAGATTGTCCTATGCAAAACATTAGCTTTAAGGATGGGAAATTTGTTTTTGGAAATAAATGCTTAATGTGTACAAGGTGTTCCTTCCTATGCCCTGTGGATGCAATCAAAATTGGATGGTTTGAAGGTTGGAAGGTGAATGGACCTTATGACTTTAATCATCCAGAAGGAACCTATCAAAAATCTCATAAGAATTATTGCAAGCGTTCCTATAAAAAATACTTTGCAAGAAGTGAACAAAAGATTTTAGAAAATCAAAAAATAAAAGAAACCCAGATTTAATGGGTTTCTTTTTTGAATTTATTTTTTAAATTTCGTTATGATATCCTTTTCAATTTCCTTTGGGACATATTTAGATATATCACAATGAAAAGAAACAAGCTCCTTTATTGCAGAGGAGGATACAAATTGATTCTTTGTTGAAGGTAAGAGAAGTATAGTTTCTATACTTGGGGAAATATCTCTATTATATTGGAAAAGATTAAATTCATTTTCATAGTCTGTATAATTTCTTAGACCTCGTATAATTACATCAATAGAGTTTTCCTTACAGTAGTTTACCACTAAACCATCGTAGGAATCTACAATTACGTTTTCTAAAGATGCCACACATTTCTTTATCATGGCAACTCGTTCATCTTTAGAGAAATTCGTTTTTTTGTTTAGATTGTAGGATACTAAAATATGAAGTTCGTCAAAAAGCTTAGAAGCTCTTTTTACAATGTCAAGGTGACCATTAGAAAAGGGATCAAAGGACCCTGGATAAACGGCTTTTTTCATACGTACTGCCTCCTAGTTCTTTTATTATAGCATAATTTATAGAATTTGAACATATTTTTATTCGGTGATTTTATGAAACGATTATGGATTGTTTTAGGTTTTGTTTTGCTTGTGTGTTGTTCTTGTAAGAAAAATATAGAGGTAACTTTCGAACAAATAGAAGAGACTAAAGTCTTTGCGGTAAAGGAGTCAACCTATAAAATTGAAGAGGTAGTGATTGATTATAAATTAGAGGATGAAAGAGATTTGTTTGTTCTCTACACAAATTATCAAAACTATTTACCGCTAGGATATTCCTCTCCAGCAAACCCGGATATAACCCTTTTATCAAGTACAGTAAAAAATAACATTGTCTATTATACAGTAGATAATTTTATTTTATTATCCGATTTAAACGCCTTTCATGAGGTTTTAGAAAGGACTGGAAAACTTCTTGGGTACCAGGAAGTACATATAATTTTAAATGAAAATCAGTTAATATAAAAAAATGACAAATTATTTTAATTTTTATATCTATAATATAGATGTTTTGTGGTAAAATTATCTTATAAATCAAAAGTTGAGGTTTTTTATGAGAACGATTGTGATTGCCACAGGAAATGAAGGAAAGCTTAAGGAGTTTAAGGATTTATTTCCTCAGTGTGAGGTTTTATCCTTGAAGGATATCGGCTATACAAAAGAAATTATAGAAGATGGACTTACCTTTGAAGAAAATGCACTTTTAAAGGCGAAGCAGGTTTCTTTAGAAACAGGAAGGATTGTCATTGCTGATGATTCTGGATTAGAGGTAAATGCTTTACATGGTGCTCCAGGAATTCATTCGGCTAGATATGCAGGTGACCATAATACAGAAGCAAATAACCAACTCTTACTTAAAAACATGGAGGGTATTGCTGATCGTAGGGCACAATTTGTCTGTGTGATTTGTATGTATTTTCCTGATGGCAGATATGTTTTTGCAAAAGGAGTATGTGAAGGCAAGATTACAAGATTTTTAAGAGGAACAAATGGTTTTGGCTATGACCCTTGCTTTTATATAGAAGAATATGGCAAAACAATGGCAGAGCTTCCTCTTCAGATTAAAAATAAGATTTCTCATCGTGCAAAAGCAATTCAAAGGCTAAAGGAGTTAATGAATGAAAATTTTAGTTTTGAGTGATAGCCATCATTCCTCTATAGATAACCTTGACTTTTATGAGTATGATGCAGTAATCCATTGTGGGGACTATGGAAATAGCCTTTCTACTTTAACTAAAAACAATGTCTTCTTTGTGAAGGGCAATTGTGATGCTTATGGGGAAGATGCTTTGTTTTTAAGGATTTTTGGTAAAAAGATTTTTGTGACTCATGGGCATATGGAAAATGTGAAGTATGGACTAGACAGACTCATCTATAAATCTTTAGAAAACAAAGTTCAGATTACATTATTTGGCCATACGCATCAACAAGTGTGTTTTGTAGAAGAGGATATTCTTTTCTTAAATCCAGGAAGCTATCCGAATGGTTATATAGAAATCACAGAGGATGAAATTAAGCTATTTTGTAATAGAGAAGTAAAAAGTGTTTTATATCGGTGGTGATTGAAATGTATTTAAATGAAATATTACAACTTGATAAGACTATGCAATCTATTAAGAAAATAGATTTATTTTTGGCTGGCTGTAATAAGAAAAGCTTAGACTATTATAAGGCCTTTGCATATAGAAATTTAATCCTACATTCTCTAGGAAAAACCAATGATGCTTTGAAAGCTCTATATTCCTTTGTGCCTGATTTTTCTAAACTGGGGGATCAGGAGGTTATTGCAGTTTGTGATGCCATTATAGATATTACCTTAGAGGTTCGGCTTTTTGATCAGGCTAGAAGATATATTGATGAGAAAAAGAAACACTTAAAGGTATCCAATTCTTTATCCAACACGAAGGATGAAATAAGACTTGCCATAGCAAGACATGATTATCATCGTGCAATTGGAGAATTGAAGAACTATTCTAATGAAATACTGACAATAGAAGAATCCTCTTGGGCTTATGAGTGCTTAGCTGATATCTATTATGAGGTACACGATTATAAATCCTATCTAGATGTTACATTAGAGCTTGAAAAAATTTATCAAGATACATTAAACACCAATAAATTAATTGATATTGAATATAAGAAATTAGAAATTGCCTTTATAGAAGGTAATTATATCAAGGTCATTTGTGAAGGCAATCGTCTTTTAAATGAATATGACCTAGAACCTGAAACAATTATTTTAACGGCTACACTTCTTTTAAAGGCTTATATAGAAAGTAAAGATTATCGTAAGGCATCCATTATTGAAAGCAATTATGAAGAGTATTTGAAAAGTGTCTCCGCCCCTACCGCAGTGGCTTATTGTAAGGCATGTTTAGACTTATACACGCAAACCAATTCCTTAATTTCTATTAGACATTATCAGGATTTGGTAAATGAATATAGCTTGAATAAGAAGAAGGCTAAGGCCAAAAATGATGCTTTAAAATCAGGAATTGTCGTTCCAAGGATAAAAGAAAATGAGGAAGAAGTCAAAGAAAAAGAGCCTTCTAAAGCTATTCCAAATCTTCATGAGCTTACAAAGAATGTTCAAGAGGTTTATGTTTCAAGCACTTATACAAAGCTTGAAAAGATGTTTTCTATCATCAATAATTTAGATGATACTGTAAAATTCCGTGATATTTTCCGGTTAGCTTTAATTGAGCTTGCCAAATTTATTCCTTTTGATGAGGCCTATTTGCTCTATTATGATCGAGGCTACAATGGTCTACACTACAAAAAGGAAAGAGCATATGATAAGCATCTAGATTATGAAAAGGCTAGTGATACGATCAATATGCTAGCTATTGCCCAGGAACAAGAGGTATATTTAAATAGGCACTCGACAAGTGGACTTAAGAATATTGTAACACAGGAACAATATTTAGATATACCTTATGGTATTGCCATACCATTATTTAAGGAAGACATTCCTTTTGCCTCTATTGCCTTTTGGGGACTAGAATCCTTTTTAGATCAGGATATGGTCTATGAAACCTTAAAGCTTGTCTCCCAAATGCTTCATCGTGTTTTATCCAATGAGCTTGCTCAAAATGAAATAAGGTCATCAAATAAAAAGATGTTTTTCATATACGAACACATGACTTCTGGAATAAAGGAACTAATGGAAGGACACATCCATCTTTCTGCACAAGCTAAGACGATTTTAGGAAGCTTAGAAGATATTAGTGAAGAGGATTTTAAAGCGCATATCCATGCCTCCGATTTAGCAAGATATGAAGAATTAATCGATACAATCTATAAATATTTATCTGCTAATCAATCCATTGAATATCGATATAAGAAGAATCAAGAATATATAGAAGTGAAGGAAACCTTTTTCCCATCCTATGAAAATGGAATTTTATCCTTATATTCTTTAATTGAGGATAACACAAAGAACAAACAAAAGAAAGAAGAACTATATCATTTAGCCTATACCAATCCTATTAGTATGCTGGATACAGAAATTAAGCTTGTTATGGATTTAGGAGAATATATAGAAAACCGTAAGCTCAGTCTTGCTATATTTGATATTCATGACTTTAAGCTATTTGAAGATTTATACGGTATCAACTCTGCTAAGCAGGTTACTTTAGCGATTGCACAGCAGATGACTGCTCATTTTGCAAATAACTTTCAAATTAAGCTTTATCATATGGGATATGACCGCTATGCAATACTATTCATAGATATGAATGATAAAAGAACAGTGGACCATCTTTTAATTGAAGCCTTTGATAAGGTGGCCAAAGCCTTGAATCTTTTGAGTAGTAGAATCAAGCTGTTCTTTAATTGCGGAGTATTTAGACTATCCAAAAATGCAAATATTATAGACCCTAGTAAGCTCATTGATTATGCTTATGATGCATTATATGATGCTAAGAGCTTAAAGGATTTGAATCATCATATCAGTCATTATGATAGTGAAGCTGCAAAATTAAGATTTATCGAGAATCAGCTTGATACGAATATCAGCGAAGCAATTGATCATGGAAGATTAGGAATATCCTATAAACAGCTCATCGATTTGCCTAAAAAAGAGGTTTATGCTTATGTCGCCCAAGTTTCTCTAGATAGTTTCGAGGTAGACCAGGCTCATATGAAATGGGTCATAGCTAGAAGAGGGCTAGAGGAGCTAGTAGACAAATATGTAATTAATTCCTGTTCTAAGGAATTGAAAATGCTTGGTGAAGTCTCCAAGACAAATCTTCCTATCCTCGTCACTTTAAGTTCCAAGGTAATGGAATCAAATTTAGTGCCTTTTGTAGAATCACAGCATAGCTTTTATAAAACAACTAAGCGCTTGATTTTCTATTATGAGGCTGGGGCACATAAAGAATTAAAAAGATTAAAAAATTTAGGATATAAGGTTGCATCTAGCAATCTAATGGATGTATATCAAAATACGATATCTTATTATATCTATGATGTTTCAAAGCAAGGCTTTGATTCTGTTGTTGAACTTGCAAAGCTTTGTGAGGATAAAGGGATAACCTTTATATTATCTAATGTTTCTACTAAGGAAGAGGTTCTAAAAGCTACAGAGCTTGGCATAGAATATATATACGGTAACTACTGGAAAAAATCGATTCGAATGAATAAAGTAATAGAAAAATTTGCATAAAAAAAAACCTCACCTCATATACTTTACTATAGGAGAGGAATAGTATATGAAAAAGAAACTGAGATTGCCAATATTACTTTTAGCTGTAGTTGTTATGATGTCTATATTCTACATTCATGAGGCCAATAAGACAACTGATCCTGTAGGCTCTCCAAGCCTTAGCACAAGCACAACAAATCCTGAATTTGCAGAAGCAAGAATGAAGAGTATAGAAGAGGTAACAGCACTGATTGAAGAAGCAGAGGCTAAGATTGCATCAGGAACGTTAACTGTGGCTCAGGTAGAAGAAGAAAACGCAAAAATTGTTTCTCTAAGACAAACGAAAATGGATGAAATTGCTTTAGAAGAAATGATTATGGCTTCCTTAGACTTTGAGGATGTATTAGTACTTTTACAGGATGAAGTTCTTGTCATAGATGTATGCACAGATACAGACCTCACAAAGGCTAACTTCATTAGTATTACTAGATTGGCTAAAGAAAAGTTTAATTCTAATTATACAGTTAAGCTTTCGTCAACCTCAAATAGCGATTAAAAAAATGGGTTTTATAGCCCATTTTTTTAAATCTTATTCTTCAGTTTTATCAGATTTATCCTTTTTCTTATTCTCTAAATCCTGCTGATATAGCCGATTTAAGAAGAGGATTCTTTTACTGATAGAGATAAAGGCACTAGCTGTTAGTGCTAAATCCACAGATAAATCAGTTAACGCTCTTAAATCGTTTTGCTCGATATTATCTAATAAGGATTTAGTTAAATCAACGGCCTCTTTATTTTTTTCATTTACTAAAGTTTTAAAATGATCAAAGATTTCATCCTTAGGTAAATCTTCCTTACGATAACGCTCATCAATAATTTGTTTTACTTCAGCTATAGTTAATACCTGCTTTAGTGTACAAACCTCTTGAATTAATGCTAAGTGCTCTCTGTTGTACTTTTTAGATATAGGAGCACTGACTACTTCCCCCTTAACATAGTTATTTATCATAGAAGAAGTGATTTGCTTATCTAAAGAAGAAGTTTGAAATATGGCAAGCTGTTTATCTAAAAATGTAACGACTTGATCCATATATAAATCTATATCAGGAAGATCCTTATAGTCCTTATATGAAAATTTGCTTAACTCATCTAACCATTTTCCTAAAATATCGTTGATTGAATTCATGATTTCACCCCACATTTGATATTTTATCACGAATTATTGAAAATTACAATATTTTTTATAAAAAACACTTGACAAGATTGTTTTATTGAAGTAAACTAGTATTATAAACTAGATGAAACGAGGAAGAATATTATGAAAAAGAGTATCGCTATTTTTGGTGGTAGTTTATTTGAAGATATAAAGTATGTAAAAGGAAGCTATGAGCCGACCTCAATGCAAGCAGTTATTAAGCTTGCCAAGGAGTATAATATTGATAATTATTCTTTAGGTGGAATGAAAATTGAGCGTGCCAAGCGTCTGATTGAGCTTTTACCAATGAAGGAATTATATAGTGATTGTATTTTAGCCTTAGGAGAAGCAGACATAGAAAACCCAATTGAATTTGAGAGTTCCTTACGTAATATTATTGATTATCTACAAGACCAACATATTCGTCCTCTATTAGTAAGCTTACCTCAGGAGCTTATGAGCGATGCAAGAGCAGTTTCTATTCAGGATTGTATTGATAGAATTGCTGTAGAAAAGAACATAGATTATATCTATGAGGGGAAAACAACTAAGCTTGTTTCCTATATGGTTTTAGAGGAAGAGGATTTTTCTAACGCAATTTTATATTTATGCTAAAAAGTGCATATACTATATTCGCTCTTAGGGATTTCTTAAACTCGAAAAATGTACTTGTCTAATTAAAACGAATATTGTATAATGGTTATGTCTTAAAGAAGGGTGAGTAGTACTATGGTTATTACATTAATCGTTGATTCCTATGCACAAGCATCGAATGGAACGACTATGACAACACGTAGATTTGCTGAAGTTTTAATGCAGCATGGACACACTGTTAAAATTGCAGCCTCTACAGTAGATAACATTGAACCAGATCGTGCTTTTGAATTGGGAATAAGTAAAATTCCAGTATTATATCAAGTTTCTAAATCTCAGGGATTTATATTCGCCAAGAAGAATAAGAAGGTTATTGAAAAGGCAATAGAAGGAAGCGATGTTGTTCATTTCCTTTTACCCTTTGGATGTCAACGTTTAGGAAAAAAGCTTTGTGATAAGGCAGGTATTCCAACAACTGCTGCTTTTCATTTGCAGCCAGAAAACATTACATCCACCTTACATATGAATAAACTGAAATCTGTAAATAATATGATTTATAGAAAATTTAAAAAATTTTATAATAAGTTTAATCATGTGCATTGCCCATCTAAAATGATTGCAAATCAGCTTATCCAGCATGGATATACGGCAAATCTTCATGTTATATCGAATGGAGTTAGTTCTGCATTTCATAAAAAGGAAGTGGCTAAGCCAGAGGCACTTAAGGACAAGTATGTAATATTAATGGTTGGTAGATATTCTGTAGAGAAACGCCAGGATTTAATTATAAATGCCGTTTTAGAATCAAAATATGAATCCAAGATTCAAATTATTTTAGCTGGTAAAGGGCCATGGGAGGGTCATTTAAAGAGCTTAGGAGAAAAGCTAACAAATCCTCTTATCTTTGGCTTTTATGATGAAAATGAACTTTTAGATGTTATTAATTATTCTGATTTATATGTTCATTCCTCTGATGCAGAAATAGAAGCAATCAGCTGTATGGAAGCTTTTACCTGTGGTTTAGTTCCAATTATTTCAGACAGTAAAATTTCTGCAACAAACCAATTTGCATTAGATGAGCATAACTTATTTGAGCATGGAAATTATCATTCTTTAAAAGAAAAGATTGAATATTATATAGAGCATCCTTTAGAAAAGGAAAAAAGAAGCTTAGAATATATTGAATATGCAAAGCAATATTCCATTGATAATTGTGTTAAGCAATTAGAAGATGTATTTGAGCTAGCTATTAAAGAGAAGAAAGAAAAGAAGTCTTAGGAATTTCCTAAGGCTTTTTTAATTGACTCCACAGTATAATAGCGATTTGTGCTGGTATGCCAAGCAAGAAGATTGCCCATACCTGATAGGATTGATTTAAATAAATCAGCAATAAAAATATAGATGTGATCAGCGACCACATAAAAAGACTTAAAAGAAAGAATTTGTATTTCCTTTTTCCCCATACACTGTTAAAGATTAAGGATAACAAGGTAGAGGCAGGGAAACCCCAAATAAATAATATCCAGAGGTTGATTTTAGTCATCACATAAGGATAAACATAGGCTATGATAATTAAAAACCAAACTAAAGAAATGGATAAAAGAACGATAACTATCTTGTTTACAAGGCTTTTATCCTTTTTGATAAAGGCTTTTTTCTCCTCATAGGTTCCCTCATGTGTGAGATAATCTAGGGTTACACCATAAAGATTGCATAAGCTATATAATACATCTATTCCGGGTAAGGATTCTCCCTTTTCCCATTTGGAAATGGACTTATCAGAATATTTTAACATATCTGCTAAATCTGCTTGTGTATATTTTTTTCTTTTCCGTAAAGTGGCTAAATTTTGACCAATTCTTTTTTTTATATCTTCCATATTAAAAAGTATACGCATTAAAGGATGAAAAAAATGTCTTCCTTTGTACTCTACTTTTAAGAGATAGAATTTTCTTTAATTCTAAAGAGTTTAGAGATAACATTAGGTGGAAATATTTTCCTTTCTCCCATATAATTTGTGTATATAAAGGAGGGAAAAATGCAAAAGACAATTTTTTATCAGGATGAATTAAACGATGACTTTAGTGGCATAAAACGTAAACCGATTAAAATAGATGAGACTTATAAGTATAAAAGAAGCTTAATGTGGCGTATTCTTGCAAGTCTGCTTTATACTATAATTATGAAGCCAATAGCTTATATTTATATGAAATTACGCTTTAGCTTTCAAATTGAAAATAAAAAGATTCTTAAGAAATATAGAAGAAGTGGTTATTTTATGTATGCTAATCATACCCATGTGCCTGCAGATGGATTCATGCCTTCCTTAATTTGCTTTCCAAAAAGGGTGCATGTAGTAGTATCCTCAGAGAATTTAAGTGTAAAAGGAACAAGAAATTTTATGGCAATGATAGGAGCCATTCCTATTCCCAATCATTTAAATGGTATGAGAAATTTTAAAAACTATATTCATGAGCTTATAGAAAAAAGGTCTGTGATTATGATTTATCCTGAGGCACATATTTGGCCCTATTATACAAAAATTAGACCCTTTGGCAAGGTGTCCTTTACCTATCCGTATTTAGAAAATGCTCCTACCTTTACCTTTACTGTGACATATCATAAAAAGCACCATCGTACAAAAATCATAGCCTATGTAGATGGACCATTTTATCCGAAAAAGTCTTTAAATAAGGCGGATAGCATAGAGGATTTAAGAAATCAGGCATATGAGGCTATGACAAAAAGAAGTAAATTAAGCAGCTTTGAAAAGATAAAATACATAAAAAAGGAATGTGAAATGAAATGAAAATTTGCTTAATTGTTATGCTTTGTTTGGTGGCAGTATCTACTTTACTTTTCCTTATCGCTTATAAAAGAAGACTCAGCTGGTGGTTTCTAAACTCTACTCCCCAAGAAAGAATTGAATCCTTAGAACTCCATCGATTTGCCATATTAATTCCAGCAAGAAATGAAGGAAAGACGATTTTACCGCTTCTAGATTCTATCCTCAAGCAGACGTACGATAAGGAATTGTTTGATGTTTATATCGTAGTTAAAGAACCAGATGACCCTACGATAGAGATGATTCAAAAGCATCCTCTTAAATCAAATGTATTTATTGATGAAAAACAACAAACCAAGGGGCATGCTTTAGATTATGCCCTCAAAAGGATAATGGAATCTCATCAAAAGGAATACGATGGGTATTTCATTATTGATGCGGACTGTGTCTTAGATTCGATGTTTCTATGTGAAATGAATCGTGCATTTAGCAGTGGTAAGGATGTATATAACTCTAAGCTAGTTGTAAAAAATTATTTAAATCAAGATAAAAAAGCAAACAGTTGGGCTTCTTATTGTAATGGACTAATCTGGACACTGATGTCTGAGCTTGGCAATAGAGCCAAATCAGATCAGGGCATTGTCACTATGACGCTCGGTACAGGACTTTTGATTAAGGGAAGCTTGATAGAAGAATGGGAAGGCTGGCCTTTTCAGGATACTTTAACAGAGGATATGGAGCTTCAAAGAACCTGCGCTATCAAGCGCTATAAAACAGAATATGTTTCTTATGCAATTTGCTATGTTGAAGAATCGACAAGTCTCCATGCTACAAATTTAAGAAGAAATCGCTGGATGACAGGTGTTGTAGATTGTGATAGGCTTTTTGATAGTGAACAAAGAAGAGGCAGAAAAACTAAACAGGATAGCTTAAATTTTTACGCTGTGCATAGTCTTTATTATGTTTATGCGTATATTGGTTTTTTATTAATCATACTCATTTCAAATTTCATTTTAGGAATCGTTACTTCAATTCTTGGTCACCCTTTAGCCTATGGCTTTTATCTTATTTCTTTTTTTTCCTTTTTTCTCATCTATATTGGATTTTTTGTTATGACCATTCGCTGTATGGTTGTTGATAAAAAATATTTACCTATGAAAAGAAGAACTAAGATATGGATAGCTCTCACACATCCTTTTTACTATATGGGCTATATTGGAATTATGATAAAAATATTTACCTTCAGAAAAGCCAAGGTTTGGAAAACAATTCAAAGAGTAGAATTTCAGGAAAGTGCATTTAAACAGGTTTAGTCTATGAACTTAAGTGAAACTACTAAGGATGTATTAAAAAAAATAGAAATAGCTGAACAAGAAGGAAGATTAAATGACCATCTAGATGATAGTCCCTGCCTAGAATATTACGAAATAAATGAGCAATATTCCTATTCCTTATGCTTATCTAAAAAAATACTTTATGCTTTATTAAGAGTATTTCTTATAAAGCCCTATACCTTCATCGCAAATCATTTTTGGTTAAAGACAAAAGTCATCGGAGGATCAAATCTAAATGGTATAAAGGGTGGTGCCATTGTAACTTGCAATCATGTAAATAAGCTGGATTCAGTTGCGATTGGATATGCTTTAAAAAAGCATAGGCTGCATTACACGACAGCTGAATTTAATAACATGAAATGCAAGCTTGGCACCTATATGCGTGCTTATGGAATTTTCCCAATTCCAAATAGAAGAAGTATGATGAAAAAATTCCAAAATCAATTAGAAGAGTACCTAAATAATGGGCATTGGGTTAGTTTCTTTCCAGAATCTTCCGAGTGGTGGTGCTATGAAAAGCCTAGACCCTATCAAATGGGCGCTTTCCACTATGCGGCCAAGTTTATGGTTCCAATACTTCCTGTCTTCATAACCTTTAAAAAGACTGGTAAATTCACTAAAGAAGGAATTGAAAAACGTAAGTTCATTGTTCATATTTTAAGACCAATTTATCCTAATATCAGTTGCTCTTTAAAAGAAAATAAGGAAGCTTTAAAAAAGAAAAATGAAGAAATTATTTGGAATTGTTACCGTAAGTTTTATAAAACCGATTATGAATATAAAAAGTATTAAAGTTGCTAAAAGAATAAATTTAGTGACTTTTTTTAATTTATTTTGTAAATTATCATTAAAAATGATACAATAGTATATTGTAAAAGAGGTGATGCGTATGAAGGTTGCAATTATAGGTGGAGGCGCTTGTGGGCTCATGCTTGCAAACATATTAGAAAATCATCATATCTCCTATGAGCTTTTTGAAAAAAGCCTTGTTGGAAGAAAAATTCTTGCTAGCGGAAACGGTAAAGCAAATATTGGAAATATTCTAGTAAAGGAAGAATTCTATAATCACAGCTTTGGATATACCCTTGTAAAAGAATATCAGTCTAAGCTTTTTTCCTTTTGGAATGATATAGGTCTTCATACAAAAACAGATGAAGAAGGTAGAATCTATCCTTATAGTGAATCCTCTTTGAGCGTGCTAGAATGCTTGATGAAAAGACCTCTTCATATTGTAGAAAATTTTCCAATCACCTCTATTCACAAGCTAAACAATAAATATTATTTAAATGAAGTCCGTGGTCCTTTTGATTATATAGTTATAGCTTCAGGATCTATTGCTTCCTTTATTCCTAAAAAGCAACAGGGCTTTTATGATTTTTTATCCAGCTTAGAGGTAAAGATAAAGCCTACTACACCTAGTCTTGTTGGCTTTAAGCTAGATTGTAATTTTAAGAAGCTGAATGGGGTTAGAGTTAAATGCAAGGCCTCTTTAGTAAAGGATCACAAGGTTCTTTATTCTGAGGTAGGAGAAGCGATTTTAAAGCTAGATGGAATTTCTGGAATCTGTATTATGAATTTATCTAGTATGTATGCAAGATTAAAGGATAAAAGTGGGTGTTATATCTCACTAGATTTGCTCCCAGATAAAGAGATTAAGATAACAAGCTATGAGGATTTAATTAGTTTAATTCCACCTAAATTAGTGGAGGATTTTAAATCCCATTCTTTAGAAGAAGTAAATGAGCTTCTCCATAGGTTTAGTTTTCCAATCTTAGGAGTATATGATTATGAATTTGCCCAAGTGGTATCAGGAGGTATCTCCTTAGAAGAAATCACGGAGCAAATGCATTTAAAAAAGGATAGTCACATTTATGTTGGTGGTGAGCTTTTAGATATTGATGGGATATGTGGGGGCTATAATTTGATGTTTGCTTTTTGTTCAGCTCTCAAGATAGGAGAAGAGCTATGCAATATCAAGTAGATGATTTCAAGGTTCTTGCTAGTAATCAAGAACCTTTAGAAAAGCTCATCCAAAAGAAATTTCATTTGAAAAATTTTAAGCTTAGCATCCTTTCTAAATCTATTGATGCAAGAAAGAAAAGTGAAGTATATCTAGTCTATCGTCTACTCATTACTACAGATGAAGTGGTTAAAGGTAAGACAATCTCTTTATATCAAAAAAGAGATATACAACCTATATATCCATCTTGGAAGGAGGCTTATTCTCCAGTAGTTGTTGGCTTTGGTCCAGCAGGTATTTTTGCAAGTCTATATCTGGCTCGCTGCGGAGCTAAACCCGTAATCATTGAACGTGGAGGGGCTATAGAAGAACGTATCGCTTCCGTTCAAAGCTTTTTAGAAAATAAGACCTTGAATCCTAATTCTAATGTACAGTTTGGAGAAGGAGGGGCTGGAGCTTTCTCGGATGGAAAGCTTACCTGTAATAGAAAGCATCCCTTAATTGGATTTATCTTTAGGGAGCTCGTAGCTCATGGAGCACATGAGGATATTCTATATGACAGCATGCCTCATGTGGGTACAGATGTATTAAGAGAAGTTGTAAAAAATATAAGACTTGAAATAGAAAGGTTAGGCGGATGCTTCTATTTCAATACAACCTTTTTAGACTGGAAGAACAAAGAAGATTCTATAGAGATTTTAACTACTGGTCCTAGCTTTCAGACCAAGCATTTGTTATTGGGTATAGGACATTCTGCCAGAGATACAATAAGACATTTATATAAAAAGATACCAATGGAAGCCAAGGCATTTTCTATGGGGGTTCGTGTTGAGCATCTTGCAGAGAAAATAGATAAGGCACAATATGGTGAGTTTTTCAAATTTCTTCCTAAGGCCTACTATAAGCTAGCTACACATAAGGATGGAAGAGGAATCTATACCTTTTGTATGTGTCCAGGAGGATATGTGTTAGCCTCTGCCTCAGAGGCAAATACCATTGTTACAAATGGTATGAGTAATTATGCACGTGAGGGGATAAATTCAAATAGTGCCATATTAGTAGATGTTCGTCCTGAGGATTATGGTGCTACACCTTTAGATGGAATCGCTTATCAGGAAAAATATGAGCATTTGGCATTTGATATAGCTAAAAGCTTTTCTGCTCCAGCGAATTTGATGAAGGAATTTATGGAGGATAGGGTTGCATGCACCTATCGTAGTATTATACCGACTTATCCGCATGGACTTATATTTACAGATTTAAGAAAGTGTCTTCCTGACTATGTAGTAGAAGGCATTAAATCAGGCATTTTAGAATTTAATCAAAGGCTAAAGGGTTTTTATGATGAGGATGCAATTCTAATTGGGATAGAATCTAGAAGTTCATCTCCTGTACGTATCTTAAGAGATAAAATAACAAAAGCCGCTCAAGAATATATTTATCCAATCGGAGAAGGTGCTGGTTATGCTGGAGGGATCATCAGTGCTAGTTTAGACGGGCTTTTAACTGCAATGAAGATTGGAGGAGAAGAGTATGAATGTTAGAATTGATGTAAGTAATATAAAGCTTGAAACAGACCGACTTATCTTAAGACCATTTGAAGAAAAGGATTTAAACGATTTTTATACTTATGCAAAAGTAGAAGGGGTTGGTGAAATGGCAGGTTGGC
Organism: uncultured Mollicutes bacterium; assembly: GCA_947174785.1. GTDB lineage: Bacteria > Bacillota_I > Bacilli_A > Acholeplasmatales > Anaeroplasmataceae > Pelethenecus. The sequence goes on along the minus strand of CAMWKG010000001.1, from coordinate 131,488 downwards.
CACATCATCAATCCATTGAAGAAAGTAAGAAGATTCTACATATATTTATGGAGGAGAAAAAAACATTTGCATTATATCATAAAGAGACAAAACAAGTTATTGGTTCTTTGGGCTTAGAAAAATATCATGAAGAATATTATAAGGAGTATGACAAGCAAAAAGGCTTAGAGCTTGGCTATGTCTTATCCAAAGCTTTTTGGGGACAGGGTCTTATGCCAGAGGCAGTACATAGAGTAATAGAATTTTTATTTGAAGAAAAGAATTTAGACTTTATTACCTGTGCTCATTTTATTCATAATTCTCAAAGCAGAAGAGTGATTGAAAAAAATGGGTTTCATTTTGTTTGTGAAGGTGTATTTAGCGGAAAAATTGGAAAATTTGAAGATAGAAATTATATTCTAAGAAAAGAGGAGTATCAAAATGGAAAAATTTAAAATTGCTTATTTAGGTGGTGGTTCTAAGCAATGGGCTAGAACCTTTATGACAGATTTGGCTTTATCAGAAGGCTTATCTGGAGAAATGGGACTTTATGATATTGATTTAGAGGCAGCCATTAGAAATCAAAAAATAGGAGAAAGAATTAATCAAAATCCTAAGACATTATCTAAAATTGATTACGTGGTTTATGAGAAGCTTGAAGACTGTTTAAAGGATGCAACCTTTGTAGTTATCTCAATTCTTCCTGGAACCTTTGAAGAAATGAGAAGTGATGTTCATGCTCCTGAAGCCTATGGAATATATCAGTCTGTTGGAGATACTGCAGGTCCTGGTGGTGTTTTAAGAGCTATGAGAACTGTGCCTATCTATGAGGAATTTGCTAAGAAAATTAAAGAGGTATGCCCTAATGCTTGGGTTATCAATTTTACGAATCCTATGAGCATTTGTGTGAAAACCTTATATGATGTGTTCCCAGGGATTAAGGCTTTTGGTTGTTGCCATGAGGTCTTCCATACCCAAGCATTTTTATGCTTAGTGTTAGAGAAGGAATTAGGGATCAAGGCTACTCGTAAGGATATTTATACGGATGCTTCAGGTGTTAATCATTTCACTTGGATTACAGAAGCCAAGTACAAAGATATTGATTTATTAAAGCTTATTCCTAGCTTTATGGATAAATATTATGAGGAAGGCTATTATGAGTACTTTGATCGTTTCCAATTTAGAACGGATTGCTTTGCTTATGGAAATAAGGTTAAGATGGATTTATTTAATCGTTATGGAGCTTTAGCAGCTGCAGGAGATCGCCATTTGGCTGAATTTGTTAATCCACATTGGTATTTAACAGATCCTAAAACAGTAAAGGATTGGAAGTTTAATTTAACTACTGTTGATTTTAGAGTCAATCAAATGAAGGAAAGAATAGAAGAATCTATTCTGCTTGCTGAAGGAAAAAAGGAAATCAATTTGGTTCCATCAGGAGAAGAGGCTACAGATTTAATGAAAGCTATTCTAGGGCATCAGGTCATTATTTCTAATGTGAATTTACCTAACCAGGGACAATGTCCACAATTACCTTTAGGTTCTATAGTAGAAACAAATTGCATTTTCGAAAATGATCAGGTAAAGCCAGTTGTATCAAAGCCTTTACCTCTAGCAGTAATAAATATGGTAGAAAAGGCTTCAAACAATATTGATACTTTATATGAAGGAATCAAGAATAGAGATTTTAATCAAATTTATGCTTGTTTTATGAATCAAGCTTTGTGTTCTTGCTTATCCTTAGAGGATGGAAAGAAGCTATTTAAAGAGATGATTGCTAATACAAAAGCCTACTTACTTCCTTATTATCCAAATCTAGAAGAATACTTAAAGTAGGAACAAAAGATGATTAAAGCAATATTATTTGATATGGATGGCACTTTACTTCCAATGGATATTGAAGTGTTTACAAAAACCTATTTTCAAAAAATTGGAGAATATATGTCCTCTTATGGTTATGAAGCCAAGGAGTTGCTGCATGGAATATGGAAGGGTACAGGGGCCATGGTGAAAAATGATGGCACCCTATCCAATGAGGATGTTTTTTGGAAGACATTTTCCTTGCTGCTTGGTAAGGATGCCTATAAAGATTTACCTTTATTTACAAGATTTTATATAGAAAAATTTGATGAAATCAAGTCATCCTGTGGATACACAAAAAGTGCCTCTAAATTGATAGAATTCTTAAAAGAAAAAAACGTGGAACTTATCTTAGCAACCAACCCGATATTTCCTATGATTGCTCAAACAAAGAGGCTAGCTTGGGCAGGAATAAGGGATAGTGATTTTTCTTGGATTACTAGTTATGAGAATTCTCATTACTGTAAACCCAATATAAAATATTATGAAGAGATTCTGAGTCATTTTCCATACGCTCCAAATGAATGTCTTATGATAGGAAATGATGTAGAAGAGGATATGGTAGCAAGAAACCTAGGAATGCAGGTATTTTTGTTAACAGACTGTCTCATAAATAAAGATAACGTGGATATTTCCATCTTTCCACATGGAGATTATGAAGATTTGTTTAACTATTTAAATCAAGTTATCTTTGTATAAACTTCGGATGCTCATAGTTCATACTGATGAGCATCTTTTTATTTTCGAAAGTTGTTGACTTATCAACAAATTGGGTGTATGATATAGATGTTGATAAATCAACAAGAGGTGAAATATGAAAAATAGATATCAAGATTTTACTGTACTTCTCAATAAAATAACAAGGAGTATTCATAAGATAAAGACAGAAGAAATGAATCGTTTTGATTTAAAAAGTGCTCATGTTTCATGCTTATTTTATCTTTATACAAGTGAAAAGCCTCTTACCTCTAAAGAGCTTTGTGAAGTTTGCGATGAGGATAAGGCATTAATCTCTAGATCCTTAGATGATTTAGAAAAAAAAGGCTTAGTATTTTGTGAGGAAATCAAGGAGAAAAGATACCGTAGTCCCTTACATTTAACTCAAGAAGGAAATGAAATTGGAAAATATGTGGCGGAAAAAATAGATAATTTACTTGAGGGAGCTACTCAAGGCTTATCCTTAGAACAAAGAAATGCTATGTATGAAGGTTTAGAAATCATTCGAAATAATTTAGAAAAAATGTGTAAAAGGAAAGTGGATAGCAATGATTAAAATATTAATAGACTCTGCATCAGATATTGATTTGAAGGAAGCAGAAGAAAAAGGAATATATCTATTACCTATTGAGGTAAGCTTTGGTGAAGAGACATATTTAGATGGTGTAAATTTAAATCATAATGAATTTTTTGAAAAGCTGATTGAAAGTGATGAACTTCCTAAAACAAGTCAAATCAATCCTTATCGTTTTGAAGAAGAATTTGAAAAGCTTACTGAAGATGGATCTTCCGTAATCTGTATTACGATTTCTTCCAAATTATCTAGTACTTATAATAATGCTGTTACTGCATCCAAGAAATTTAAGGATAAGGTTTTTGTTATTGATAGCTTAAACGCTTGTATAGGAGAAAGAGTTCTATGTGATCTTGCTATAAGACTTGTAGAAGAAGGCAAGCATTCCATTCAAGAAATTGTAGAAGAGCTAAATCAGAAAAAAGAAACAATAGAACTTTTAGCTCTTGTTGGAACATTAAAATATCTGAAAAAGGGTGGACGAATTTCCTCTGTAGTTGCTTTTACAGGAGAAATTCTTTCAATTAAGCCTGTTATTTCTGTTATTAATGGACAGGTAAAGATGATAGGTAAGGCTAGAGGATCTAAAAATGGAAATAATCTTTTAATTGAAAAAATAGAAACCTGCGGTGGTATTGATTTTTCTTTACCGTACGCGACCGCTTATTCAGGATTTTCTGATGAGATTTTAAAAAAATATCTGTCTGATAGCTCTCATTTATGGGAAGGGAATACCAATAATATACCAAAGTATCAGATTGGAAGCACAATAGGAACTCATATTGGACCTGGTGGTATTGGTGTAGCATTTTTTTCAAAGAGGAGTAAATAAAATGAAAAAATATATTTTTGAAATCATCGGTGTTTTCCTTGCCCTCCTTGTTCTTATCGGAGATGTTCTTTATATCTTATATGGCGGCTTGTGGCTCAAAGGAATTACAAGTGCTCTATTCTTCCTTTTAGGTATCCATTTCCTTATCCTTGCATTCCTAAGAAAGAAGAGGATTCACTTTCCTGTATTTATGGTAATAGGTCTTGCATTAACTATGATAGCCGATATAGTTCTAAATATTCACTTTATTGCAGGAGCTATACTATTTGCGTTAGGGCATATCTTTTATGCAATTTCTTATTATCGACTAAAGCGTTGGCATTGGTTAGATTTAGTTTGTAGTTGTTTACTTGCAATACCAGCTGTACTTTGGATTAGCTTAGCTCCGATGTTTGATTTTGGAGGAGTCTTGATGGAAATTGTCGTTGTGTTTTATGCAATCATCATTTCTTTTATGGTGGGAAAGGCAATTTCAAATTTTATTTCAAATATTTTAAAGCATCAGGACTATAGAGTAGCGCTTATCATTTTGATTGGAAGTATTTTATTTTTCTTTTCCGATTGTATGCTACTTTTAAATAAGTTTGGAGCCTTTTCAAAGGATATAAGGGAGATACTAACCATCCTTTGTTTAGGAACATATTACCCAGCACAAATTCTTCTTGCAACATCTATAAGAATCTATGTACAATTAGACTATCTAGTATGATAGTCTTTTTTCTTTTAATTTGTCTAATTTTATTGTTTCTATTTGCTTTTTATTATATAATAATAAAGATTTCTAAAAAAAGTGAGGTGGTAGAATGTTAGATAGCTATAAAGAATTCAAAGAATTTCTTAGTACACTTGATTATCGTCCAAGTTTGTTACTTCATAGTTGTTGTGCACCTTGTTCCTCACATGTGATTTTACTTTTGAAGGATTATTTTGATATTACTATATTTTATTCTAATGATAATATTTCACCATTAGAAGAATATGAGAAAAGATTAGCAGAAGAGATTAGATTTTGTAAGGAAATAGATTCTAGCATAAAAGTGATTTTTGATGTGTATAAAAAAGAAGATTATGAAGAGGCAGTAAAAGGGTATGAAGCTTTAGGAGAAAGAACAGAGCGCTGTTATAAATGCTACCAGCTTAGGTTAGAAAAAACTGCTAAAAAAGCTAAAGAACTTGGGTTTGACTATTTTACTACGACCTTATCTATTTCACCACATAAAATTACAAGTTGGATTAATGAAATAGGGAAAAGCCTTGAAGAAAAATATGAGATTGCCTATTTATTTTCCGATTTTAAAAAAGAAGAGGGCTATAAGCATTCCATAGAACTGTCAAAGAAATATGGTCTCTATCGCCAAGATTATTGTGGCTGCTTATATTCTAAGCAAGAAAGGAACAATCAAAATGCAGAAAAATAAAAAAACTAAAATCCTACATTTGAATATTCCTACCGATAGAAGACTACTTTTTATGAGTGATATCCATGGAGATATCAAGCTTTTTAAAAAGGCTCTAGAAAAGGCACAATTTACCTCTTCTGATTATCTCTTTGTCATTGGAGATATGATTGAAAAAGGGGATCCTTCTGATAACCTAGCTATGCTAAAATATATAGTAGAATTCAGCAAGCAGGAAAATGTTTATTTTATGGCAGGAAACTGTGATGAGGTGTTCCGCTTTATTCTACCTCCATTAGATAAAAAAAGATTTCTATATTATGCAACAGAATTAAAAAAATCTGTGATTAATGATATGGCTGCAGAACTCTCTTATCCTATCAACAAGGATATGGATATAGAGGACTATATCCAAACGATAGAAGACAAATATCCCCAATTCTTTACCTTTATTGATGAGCTACCTGATGTCATTTTCGTTAATGATTCTTTAGTTTTAGTACATGGTGGAATTATGGATATTGACCATATTCCGGAAAATGCTTTGGATGTATTAAAATGTGATCGTTTCTTAGAATTAAGTCCTGTCCAACCAAAAATTATGATTGTGGGGCATAATCCTACTAGAAATTATCGTTCTGATATTCCTTGTGTAAACCCTATTTTTGATTTTAGAAAGAATATAATTTGTCTAGATGGAGGAAATAATCTTGTTAAGGGAGGACAGATTAATGTTGTTTCTTTAAATAATTTGTCAGATATGGGCTTTAGTTTTTTTGCGATAGATCATTATCCAAAATATATCGTAGAAGAGGATATCGTTTATGATACCCCTAAAAATCAATTTACGATGCGCTTTGGTAAGAATGAAGTTGAGCTTATCACAAAGGACTTAGATTTTTATTTGATTCGTCCAAAGGGAACAGCAGATGAGCTTTGGGTTCATGAGGAATTCATTTTTGAAGCTGATGGAAAGCAGTATTGCTATGATGGGTCAAATACATTTATCAATTTAAAAAAAGGAGAAGAGATTTCAGTAATCAAGAAGGCAAAGCCATATAGCTTAATTAAGCATAATGGTATTGTTGGATTAATTGAATCCAAATATATCCATGATGACAAGCTATAAGATTACAGCAGAAAGTACAGGCTTAACTTTAAAGGAGTACTTAGAAAGTTTTCATTTAGGTAAACCTAAAATTCATGAGTTGTTTTCTTCTAAGATGATTTATCTAAATGATGTGCTAGGAAAACCTAATGATATTGTAAAAGAAAATGATGTTGTCTTGATTGATTTTAAAGAAGAGATTGACTTTCTTCCTGATGCAAAAAAGCTGGATATTCTTTATGAGGATGACTATATCCTAGCAGTCAATAAGCCATGTCATATTTTAGTTCATCCAGATGATAAATCAAAAAGAGATACACTATGTAATATTGTTGCCTATTATTATAAAAATAAAGGGTGGTCATATCAGGTACGCTATGCACATAGATTGGATATGGACACAACAGGAGTAATCCTTTTTGCAAAGGATAGCTTAACTTTAGCTAAACTAGATCAAATGATATCTACACATGAGCTTAAAAGAACCTATTTATGCTTAGCTAAAGGGAAATTTAAAAATAAAAAGGATACGATTCAAGCTCCTATTGGGGAGGATCGTCACCACCAACAGCGAAAAAGAATTTCTAAAACTGGAAAGAGCGCTATAACACACTATGAGGTTTTGAAAGAATATAAGGATTTTAGCTTAGTTGAAGTTGTATTAGAAACTGGAAGAACACATCAAATTCGTGTTCACTTAGCTTCTATTGGTCATCCCTTGTTAGGGGATGAGCTTTATGGGAATTTTGATCATAAGGCATCTCGTGTAATGCTACATTCCTATAAGGCATCCTTTATTCATCCTGTTACGTATAAGAGGATGGAAATCGTTAAGGATATTCCGTATGATATGAAAAAGCTTTTGAAGAGGTAAAAAATAATGGAGTTTATATATGAAAAGAAAATTGAATATGGTATGTGTGATACAAATGCTTTTCTTAAAATTCCTGAAATTTTAAAGATGGTAGAAGCAGGAGTTGCAAGTTTTTTTGGAATTTACCATAAGGATAATTTAAGTCTAAAACGAGACTATCAAGCCTTATGGCTGTTTACAAAGACTTGCTTTAAGATTGAAAGACTTCCCATTTGGGATGAAATAGTAGTGATAGAGGCATGCAGAGTTGCACATGAATCTAGGCTTTCTTGTATCGTAGAGGTATACATTCATCCAAAGAATCAAAAAGAAGGAATCACTGCATGGGTAGAATGCTTAAGCGCACAGATAGCTTCACGAAAGTTATTGAGATTACAGGCAATTGATTTTTTAGTACCTGTTTCCAAGCCTTGTCCTATTGAATTTAGTAAATGGAATATAGAGTGTATAGAACAAAGAAGCTTAGTCGTAAGTTCAAGCTATCTTGACTATTCTAGACATGTCAATAATGCAGAGTATTTACGTATTTTATTTGATGGCTTTTCTTTAGAAGAAATAGAGAAAATGAAGGTTTCTTATGTAGAGCTTCATTATTTAAAAGAAGCAAAGGAAAAAGATATTTTATCTATCAGAAAGAAAACGGAAGGAAAGAATACCTACTTTCAAATTATGAAGGATGTACCTGTTTTAGAAATGCTCATGAAGGAGGAATAATATGATATTTGGAAAAAATGTAAATAAGTATTATGCAAAATATTTTATGTTTTTCCTTTTTGGACTTTTGGCATTGCTTGCTGTAAACTGGTTTCAGCTAGAAATTCCAAGAATTTGTGGAGACATTCTTGATGGTATCGGTGAAACAGCACAAGAAGATCCGACCTCTTTATTTAATAATCCAGATGGCATAAAGGTTCTTATGCTTGAGCTTGCAGGAATTGCGGGAATCATGTTTGTAGGGCGCTTTATGTGGAGATACTGTATCTTTGGTGTAGCTGCCAGGATTGAATCCGATGTGCGTGAGGAGATGTTTAAGCATTCCTTATCTTTATCCAATGCATATTATAAGCATCATAAGACAGGTGCTTTGATGGCACTTTTTACAAATGACCTACAAGTAATCAAGCAGTCCTTTGGCAGTGGTACTGTAATGGCAATAGATGCTGTATTTTTAGGAAGCTTTGCGCTATATAGAATGTTTACAACCAATTGGATTTTATCCTGCTTTGGTATTATACCAATGGCTTTAATCGCTGTAATCTCTGCGATTGTTGGTCGCATACTAAAGGAAAAGTTCAAGGCAAGACAAGAAGCTTATGAGGCTTTGTCTGATTTCACACAGGAAAACTTTAGTGGCATTGCAGTAGTAAAGGCCTTTGTAAAGGAAGTTCATGAGATCAGACATTTTGATAAAATCAATGAAGAGAATCGTGCAAAGAATATTCATTATGTGAAATATGCAACACTTTTAAATGTATTACTAACAGTTGTTATTTCCTCTATATTTCTTTTACTTTTTGCCGGAGGCTCCTATTTTGTTATGAATGGGTTTATGGGTAAAGAGTTTACAGTTGGAGATATGTGGGAATTTGTTGGGTATTTTGATGCAGTTATATGGCCGTTTATGGCAGTAGCACAATTGATCAATATGCGTGCTCAAGCCAAAGCATCCTTAAATCGAGTTGATGAATTTTTGGATGAAAAAATTGAAATTGTAGATACAGATGTTACTGAAATTGATCAAATACGCGGTAAGATAGAGTTTAAAGGGTTAAACTTTCAATATCCAGATGGTTCAAATAAAGTACTTTCCAATATATCCTTAACTATTCCAGAAGGAACTATGGTAGGTATTATAGGTAAGACAGGATGTGGTAAGACCACCATTGTTGATTTATTACTTCGTACCTATAATTTAAGTGATGGTCAAATCTTTATTGATGATAAGGATATTATGCATATTCCATATAAACAGGTGAGAGAGGCAATTGGCTATGTACCTCAGGATAATTTCCTTTTCAGCGATACAATATCAAATAACATTGCTTTTGCGTATGAAAAGCTAGATGAGGAAGCCATTATCTCTGCAGCTAAGCTTGCGGATGTTCATAATAATATTTTAGAGTTTCAAAAGAAGTATGATACTATTTTAGGAGAACGTGGCGTTACTCTTTCTGGTGGTCAGAAGCAAAGAGTCTCTATCGCAAGAGCAATTGTTAAAAATCCTCCTATATTAATATTTGATGACTCTGTTTCTGCAGTAGATACAAAAACAGAAGAGACTATTCTTTCTAATTTAAGAAATTTAAGAGAGGGTAAAACGACAATAATGATAGCTCACCGTATCTCTACGGTTAAGACACTTGATTTAATTGTAGTAATGGATGAAGGAACAATTGTTGGTGTAGGCGGTCATGAAGAGCTTCTTGAAAGCTGTCCGCTATACCAGGAAATGGTACACCTACAATCCTTAGAAGCTGAAATTAATGGGGGTGACGAATAATGCAGAAGTTTGATGACAACAAAAATATTCGCACCTATAATGATAGAACAGTTTTAAAAAGATTGCTAAAATATGCAGGAAAAGAAAAATGGAGTTTTATATTATCTTTCCTATTTACTGCCTTACTTGTTATTGTGGATTTAACCCCAGCTTATTTAGAAGGTGAGCTGATTGGCGTATTAGATAATGCGGATAAGACCTTCCAGGAAAAGATGATTTTTATTATCATTTTAATTTGTAGCTATGCTGCCATAGTTGCTGGTAGTGCCTTCTTAAATTATTTCAATTCTATGATGCTTCAAAAGGCAGGTCAAAGAATTGTTCGAGATGTAAGAAGAGAAATCTTTGTTAAAATTGAGGGCTTAGCGATTGCTCAAATCAATGCAACTCCAGTTGGAAAGCTTGTAACAAGAGTAACCTCTGATGTCAATATGGTCAATGAACTTTATACAAATGTCATCGTAAATTTGATACGTTATATTTTAACCATTATATTTGTATTAGTGCTGATGCTTATTATCTCTCCAATACTTACTCTATATATTCTTTGTGTAATGCCATTTTTAATTGTTATGACCATAGTGTTTAATAAAGTATCTAGAAGACAATATCGTAAGGTTAGAGGCTCTGTTTCTAATATGAATGCGTTCTTGTCTGAAAATTTAAGTGGTATGAAAATCACGCAAATTTTTAATCAAGAGGAAAAGAAGACTATAGAATTTAATAGTAGAAATAGTGATTTGAAAAAGAACAGCATTAAAGAGGTTTTAATTTTCGGTGTTTTTAGACCAGCCATCTATGTTTTATATGTTCTATGTCATATTATTATTTTATATAATGGATTCTATATGGTCATCAACGAAAAGCTATTGTCTAAGGATTTGGTTAAATTTTATAGCTACAATGGTCAATTTTTCAATCCAATTCAGCAGCTTGCAGACCAATTTAATCAATTACAGTCTGCCTTTGCCTCCTCTGAACGTATCTTTGAAATTTTAGATATGAAGGCTCAAATCTTAGATAAAGAGGATGCAATTGTATTAGATCATATTGAAGGTAGAATTGAATTTGACCATGTATGGTTTGCGTATAATGAAGGAAATTGGATTTTAAAGGATGTTTCCTTTACGATTGAACCTAATCAGACTGTAGCCTTTGTAGGAGCAACAGGAGCTGGTAAAACTACCATCCTAGCCCTCATTGTAAGAAACTATGAGATTCAGAAGGGTTCTATTCGTATAGATGGAATAGATGTTAGGGATATTGCCTTAGAAAGCTTAAGAAGTCATATTGGTCAAATGCTACAGGATGTATTCTTATTTAGTGGCACGATTCGTTCAAATATTACAATGCGTGATGATCGTTTTTCTAATGAAGAGGTTATAGAAGCATGTCGTTATGTTAATGCATCTCATTTTATTGAGAAATTAGATAATAGCTATGATTATGAGGTTCTAGAACGTGGAAATAACTTTTCTTCAGGAGAACGTCAGCTTTTAAGCTTTGCTAGAACTATTCTTCATAAGCCAAACATTATGATTCTAGATGAGGCAACAGCCAACATTGATACAGAAACTGAGGTACTCATTCAGGATTCCTTAGAGAAGATGATGAATGTAGGAACTATGCTTATTGTTGCCCACAGATTATCTACAGTACAGCATGCAGATAATATCATTGTTCTACATAAGGGAAAAATTATGGAAATGGGAACGCATCAAGAGCTTTTATCTAAAAAGGGGTTATATTATAACCTCTATGAGTTACAATATAAACATATGGATTAGGAGGTGAAGCTTCATGAGAAAAAAGCATATAATTATTCTAAGTAGTGTCATAGGAGCATTAGTGATAGTAAGCATTATTTTAATATGCTTTTTTACCATCCCTAGAATTAGCTATGGGTATGATCATGAAGCCGAAACCTATTATGTAGATAAGGTTTATGGAAATGCTAGAAGCTATGTAATAAAGGAAAGCATTCATAATAAGCCTGTAACAAAAATTAAATCAAGAGCATTTATGAATAAATCAAACTTAGAAGAAATCCATTTTAGTGAAAATTTAGAAGAAATAGAGCGTCTTGCTTTCTTGAACTGTAAGAGATTAGAAAAAATTGATTTGTCTAATGTCAAGAGTATTGGTAGAAATGCCTTTGAGAATTGTACAAGCTTAAAAGCAGTGGAACTAACGCTTAAGGATATTTTAGGTGGAACTTTTATGGGATGTAGTAGCTTAGAAGAGGTTTTACTTTTTAATACCTTATCTATTGGCTCTTATGCCTTTGGATATACGAATATAAAGGAAATCACTATTCCAAAGACCTGTTCCTTAGTAGGAAAAAATGCCTTTATTGGTTGCAAAAATTTAAATAAAGTGATAGTAAAATCATTTTCTTTGCTTGGTGATTTTTATTTAGAATCTTTAAATGGAGTTGAATTTCAGGTAAACTAAAAAGTTTTTATTTGAAAAAGAGCTGGAATATGCTATAATTAAAAGACCTAGGAGGAAGATAAAATGAAAGATTTTGAAATTATTTCAGATGGCGCCTGCGATTTAGCAGATGAAACTGTATCAAAACTAGGGATTAGAGTTGTACCTTTTTATGTTGCTTATGATGAACAGAATTACCTAAGGGAAAAGGTGGATTTTTCTGTTCAAGACTTTTATCAAAAATTAGTAGATAATCCAAATGTCTTTCCAAAAACCTCAATGCCTACAGCAGAAGATTATATGAAAGAATTTGAAAGAGCCTATGATTTAGATAAGGATATATTATGTATCACTATATCTAAAAAATTTAGCGGTTCCTTAAATTCAGCACTTATGGCAAGAGATATGTTTTTAGATGAGCATTCTGATGCAAGAGTTGAGATTGTTGATTCTACGATGCTTTCTTGTTCTCAAGGACTTTTAGTGCGCGAGATTGCAAGAATGAAAGAAAATGGAATAAACTTGGATGAAGTGATAAAAAATATAGAAGAGATTAAAATGACAGGTCGTTGTTATTTTACAATAAATGGACTTTCCTATCTACAGCATGGAGGAAGAATAGGTAAACTAACTGCAGTAGTTGGTAATATCTTTAAGGTAACTCCTTTGATTATAGCTAAGGATGGAGAAATTCAATCTGGTGGTATTGCTTTATCTAGGAAGCGTGCTATTATGAAAATTTTTGATAAGTTTTCAGGAATTGTTCATAAGCATAACTTAAATCTAGATGATTATCTAATTGAGGTTGGTTATGGCTATTCTTTAGAAGAAGGAAAAGAGATTGCAGCAAAATTTGAAGAGATTTTCCATAGGAAGATTGAACTTATGGATCAAATTGGTGCTACAATATCTGTTCATACAGGTCCATATCCTATCGGAATTGCCTTTATTAGAAAATATGATGCAAAGTAGGCTTCAAATGAAGCCTATTTTTTAGGAGGGAATTTTAATGAACCATAATATAAAAAAGATACTTCCTAAGTTAATATTATTTTTAATTCTTACAATCGTAGTAGTCATTGTTATCTTATCCTTAAATGATATGAAAGAGATAGGGCATGTACTTAAAAATGTAAAATGGAATTGGTTAGCCTTTGCCTTTCTCTTCTTGATTTTATATATGATTTTTTATCCTTTGACATTATTTATATTGGGACGTTCAAAGGAAGAAGGGAATATTAAATATAGAGATTCCTTAATGATTGGTACTATCGAATATTTTTTTAATGGAATTACACCATTTTCCTCAGGTGGTCAACCATTTCAAATTTATTCTTATCGAAAGATAGGTGTAAGCTTGCATAGAGCCTCTGGTATTATTCTTATGAATTTTGTAATTTGCCAGATTGCAGTTGTCATATTATGTATTGGCTCTTTATTCTTTTTTAATGAGCTCACTGGTGGTGTAGCCTATCTTCAGGCGATGATCATTGTAGGTCTTGTGATGAATATTTTAATTTTTACTATCTTTTGTTCGGTAGGTTTATCAAAAACAATAAGAAGAATTCTATCTAAATTTGTTGGATGGTTTCTAAATTTAAAAATATTTAAAGGAAAATTAAGTCGCTTTGTTAGTGCATTTGATGAATATTGTGCAGGAGCACAGTCTACTTTTAAAGCATTATTGAGTCAGAAACTCAAGTTTTTCACTTGCGTTTTATTGAAGCTGTTTGGCTTGATTTGTTATTATTCCATCCCCTTTTTTATCCTATTATCCTTAGGGATAGATGTTACAGCTGATAAGCTAGCATTGATTATAGCTATGACAACATTCTCTATAGCTATGACCTGTTACATCCCAACTCCAGGTGCAACCGGAGGTATAGAATTTGCCTTTAGACAGCTTTTTGTCACAGTGATTCCTGCAATTAGCGGATCAATTGCAACATCAGGTTTACTATTATGGCGCTTTATAACCTATTATTTTTTAATGCTTGTAAGCTTTATTGTGTATTTGATTTTTGAAGAAGTAGTAGCAAGAAGACACAAAAGAGAACAAAGAGAAGTAGAAGCACTAGAAAATCAGGAAATTCTATTGCAAAATTCTGAAAATGATGTATAATACTTTACGTGATAAACTTTATCAAGTAAAGTATTATAGGTGATAATATGGATGATCAAGAGATTGTTATGAAATTCAGAGCGATGAGAAATAAATTCATCAATAACCTATGTCAAATTCTAAAGCGGTATAATCTTACCCGAATGGAATTTGACATTTTAAATTGTATTTATTTTTCAAGTATGAAGAATAAGCAGGTACAGGCTTCAAGTCTTGCAAAATATTTTGATGTATCTATACCTGCAGTTATGCATAAGCTAGATGCCTTAGAGGCAAGAGGGTTTGTAGAAAAAAGTACAGATTCTTTGGATAGAAGAATTAAATATTATACTCTAACTGAAGAAACCACGCACAAATTAGAAGCGTTATTTCATCATCAAAAACAACGTGGAGAGTTATTTTTGGAAGCCTTAGGTGAGGAAAAAGAACATTTGAGTAGGATTTTAGATATCACTTTAAGATTTTTGGAGGAAGACTATGATTAAGCTTTTAAAACGTATGGATAAGTTATCCTATTTACTAATTATTGTTGTTATAGGCCTTGTGATATTGCAGGTTTATAGTGACCTAGAATTACCAACGAGACTTACAAACATCTTAACAAATGCGAGCTTGGCAGAAGCAGCTAAAGCGCAAGGCTTTCTAACAGATGAATTAAAGACTACTTATCAAAATGCTATCTTAAGAAACGGTCTTGAAATGTTTGGTTTTGCAGGTATATCCTTAGTTTCATCTATCGTTGTTTGTTTTTTAGCTGCTAGAATTGCAGCAAAATTTTCATACAATTTGCGTGAAGAGGTTTATACCCATATTCAGAAATTTTCAATCAGTGAGATAGATAAATTTTCTACAGCATCACTCATTACAAGAACTACGAACGACATTACTCAGGTTCAGATGGTTGTGATCATGACACTACGTATGGCTATAGCCGCTCCGACCATGGCCATTCTAGGTATCATTAAGGCAGGCAGAATAGAATCTACTGCAAACTTAAGTCTTATCGTAGTAATTGCTGTTATAGCTTTAGTAACCTTAGTTATAAGTATTTTCTTGATTGTCTTACCAAAATTTAAAAAGATTCAAGAGCTTACAGATCGCTTAAACTTAGTAACAAGAGAAAATTTAACAGGGATTCGTGTTGTTCGTGCAAATTGCGCTCAAGAATACCAGGAAAAGAAGTTTGATGAGGTAAACCGCACAGTTTCTAAAACACATATTTTTGTCAATCGTATGTTGAATTTAATGAATCCAGGAATGATGCTCATTATGAATGGAACCTCACTTGCTATTTTGTGGGTTGGTGCTTACATCATTAATGAGAAGCCTGAATTCTTAGGTAGTGTATTTGGATTTCAGCAGATTACAATGATGATAGTTATTGCTTTTATGCAGCTTATTATGATTTTTATTATGGTGCCTAGAGGCTTAGTATCTGCAAGACGTGTAAGAGAGGTATTGGATGTAAAGCCAAGTCTTTCCAATCCAGCTAATCCAGTTTCACCTACGGAGGAAATAAAAGGTACTGTTGAGTATGAGGATGTAAGCTTTAGCTATCCAAATTCAAATGAAAACGTATTGGACCATATCTCTTTTAAGGTAAAACAAGGGGATACAGTAGCTATTATTGGATCAACTGGTTCTGGTAAAACCTCTTTGATTAATCTACTTCCAAGATTTTTTGATGTTACTGAGGGCAAGGTTTTAGTTGATGGAATCAATGTTAAAGATTATGATATGGCTATATTAAGAGAAAAAATTGCCTTTATTGCTCAAAAGGCTTTGCTATTTAAAGGTACAGTTCGCTCAAATTTAGCCTATGGAAAAGAGAATGCAACAGAAGCAGAAATGAAGGAAGCCTTAAAGCTTTCTATGGCAGAGGATTTTATCTTGAATCATCCCGATGGATTAGATCAGGGTGTTGCTCAAGGAGGCTCTAATTTTTCAGGTGGTCAGAAGCAAAGACTATCCATAGCTAGAGCTCTAATCAAAAAACCAGAGATTATTGTATTTGATGATTCTTTTTCGGCTTTAGATTTTAAGACTGATAAAATACTAAGAGATAATTTAAAGAAACTAGAGTATAATCCAACAAAAATCATTGTTGCTCAAAGAATTGGAACAATTATGGATGCAGATTTAATTTTAGTATTAGAAAAAGGAAAGATAGTAGGGGCTGGAACTCATAAGGAATTAATTCACAATTGTGAGGTATACCAAGAAATAGCCTACTCTCAGCTTTCAAAGGAGGAGATTGACAATGCCTAGACCACAACAGCTTCATAGTAAACCGAAAAATATGAAAAAGGGGCTTGGAAAACTCTTACCGTATTTAAAGCCTTATCTTGTTTTTATTGTGATTGCTATATTCCTTTCCATTGTAGGAGCACTTGGCTCACTATTTGGTCCTAAGCTTTTAGGAGAAGTGACTAAGGAATGTCAGCATAGGGTTGCAGGGTTACCTATCGATTTTGATTATATTAAAAAATTAGGTATAGCCTTGATTTGTATATATGCATGTTCTGCATTTGGAAACTATATTGCCTCCTTTATTTTAACAGGAGTTACACAGAGAATTTCCTATAAGCTTAGAAGAGATATTTCTGAAAAAATCAATAAAGTTCCTTTAAAATATTTTGATTCAACTGCCTATGGAGATTTATTATCTCGTGTAACAAATGATGTAGATAGTATTAGTCAAAATTTAAATCAAAGCTTGGTAAGTACATTTTCCTCTGTAATTTTGCTTGTAGGTGTTTTTGTTATGATGTTTACAATATCCTGGCAAATGGCACTGATTTGTGTGGTATCTATACCTCTATCAATGATTTCTTTGATTTTAATTGTGAAGAATTCTCAAAAATTCTTTAGAGCGCAGCAAAGATCCTTGGGTGATTTAAATGCACACATAGAAGAAGCTTATTCTGGTCATCAGGTCATTATTGCCTACCATCAAGAGGAAAATAATTTTAAATCCTTTGATGAATGCAATAAATCCTTAAGGAACAGTGCCTGGAAAAGTCAATTCGCTTCAGGATTAATGATGCCAATTATGGGCTTTATCGGTAATGCATCTTATATAACAATTTGCTTTTTAGGTGGTATACTTGTTGTCAGTGGACTTGCAGGAGTTGAGTTTATTCAGATGTTTATTCAGTATTCCCGTATGGCAAATCAGCCTCTACAAATGATAGGTCAAATTGCTAATGTTCTACAGTCCTGTGCTGCAGCAAGCGAGCGTGTCTTTGAATTCTTAGAAGAACAGGAGTTATCTTTGGATGAAGAAGTATCAGTTTTATCTAAGGAAGAGGTTTTAGGAAATGTTTGCTTTACGGATGTGAATTTTGGATATTATGAGGATAAGCAAATCATCTTCAATTTCAACTGTGATATCAAGGCAGGTATGAAGGTAGCTATCGTAGGACCTACAGGTGCTGGTAAGACTACCCTAGTTAATTTATTGATGAGGTTCTATGAAGTAAATAGCGGAAGCATATGTATTGATTCCATTTCTACTAAAGATTTAACAAGAAATAATGTTGCTTCCTTATTTGGTATGGTGCTACAGGATACATGGCTTTTTGAAGGAACTTTAAGAGATAACTTAAGATATGGAAATATGGATGCAACTGATGAAGAAATCATGAAATGTCTTTCTGCCTGTCATATGGACCATTTTGTCAATTCCTTACCTGGTGGACTAGATTATATTTTTGATGAAACAGCAAATATTTCTGCTGGCCAAAAGCAGCTTCTTACGATAGCAAGAGCGATGGTTGAGGATTCCCCAATGTTAATTTTAGATGAGGCAACCTCTAGTGTAGATACTAGAACAGAAGAGCTTATTCAAAAAGCAATGGATAAACTGATGGAGGGAAGAACTTCCTTTGTCATTGCCCATAGATTATCTACCATTAAAAATGCAGATATTATTCTAGTTTTAAAAGATGGTAATATTATAGAACAAGGAAATCATGAGCAATTATTAGATAAAAAAGGCTTCTATGCAGATTTATATAATAGTCAATTTGCATCTTCCTTTGAAGCCTAATGCACTTTTAAATCTTTTCAAAAAGTATTGATTTTATAGAAAATTTAGCATACAATATAAGTGTAATAAAAAAACAAGGCTAGGTAAAACTATCTGGTATTGTTTATCTACTAAATAATTCTACCTATTTGCTTGGTCGGCGTAAGGTAGAATTTTCTTTTTCTTGAATTACTTTTTTTACTCGATAAAATGTAATAACAGTATTGACAACTGCATTTATTAATACAAGTATTTGTGTAATAATAGATAGAAAATTCATACTATCCATCCTCCTAAAACACAGACAAATCCGAGGAGGAACAATCCTGCAAGATTCCAGATAGCTACCTAGCCTTGCCCAAGGCAATGCCTTGCAATCTTATTATAATCATATAATAAATGTGCTTTCAATACTCTTTTTCTTTTTGTTGTCTATATGAAATTAATCTTAGAAAAGTATTGATTTTATAGAAGAAGTAGCATACAATATAAGTGTAATAAAAAACAAGGCTAGGAAAACTATCTGGTATTGTTTTGAAATATTAGAGTAATTCTACCTATTTGCTTGGTCGGCGTAAGGTAGAATTTTCTTTTTCTTGAATTACTTTTTTTACTCGATAAAATGTAATAACAGTATTGACAACTGCATTTATTAATACAAGTATTTGTGTAATAATAGATAGAAAATTCATACTATCCATCCTCCTGAATCACAGGCAAATCCAAAAAGGAACAATCCTGTGAGATTCCAGATAGCTACCTAGCCATGTCCAAGGCAATGCCTTGCAATCCTATTATAAGTATAAAATAAATGTGTTTTCAACGCTCTTTTTTTGAATTTAATATTTTTTTTTAAAAATTACTAAAAACATAAAATTTATAAATGATTATGTCTAAAATTAGAAGAAATTTTATAAAAAATTATCTTTAGATAACCGTTTTAAATTAAATTTTTAAACAATTGTAATTCTTTGCCAATTTATGGTAAAATGAAGATAGGAAAGTAGATGATGTAATGAAATGGGTTACGATATGGGGAAATGCTCAATCTAAAGTATTACCACAACCTGCAACTTATGCAAAGAATTTAACCTTAAGATATCCAATTTTTATTCCGTTTAGTGGGAAGAAAGTTAGGATTACACTTGATAATTTTTGTTGTGATGAAAGAGTTGAGATAGATTCTATTTATTTATCTATTGGAAATAGTTTATCGGATAAGCAAGATGCGAAGCCCGTTCAAGTAACAGTAGATGGATCATCTAAGTTTATTTTAGAAGCACATAGTTCTATTATTTCTGATCCAGTAAATATTAAGATGGAAGAGGATAAGTATTTAATAGTATCTATATATTTAAAAGAATATACAAATTTAACATCAGGAGTAGATATTGTTGGACCATTATCTAAAGGATATTTCGCTTATGGAAATCAAGCAGAAGCACAAGAATTAGATATCAATACATCGAAATCTACCTCATGGGTATATTTCTTAGCAAATATAGATATCTTTACCGATGATGAGAATGAGGCCATTATTTGTTATGGTGATTCTATAACTAGCCAAGACTGGCCAGATTATCTTTTACTTTCATTAAGAGAAAAAGGATGGATGAACAGAAGTGTTGTTCGTAAGGCTGTATCTGGTACTCGTATTTTAAGAGAATATGAATGTATTACTTATCAGTCTTATGGTAAGCACGGATATCATCGTTTTGTTCACGAGGTATCATCAGTATCAGGTGCTAAAACGATCATTATTCAACATGGAATCAATGATATCATTCATCCAGTAGGAACAGCGGTTAACATTTTTAGACCAATGAGTGATCTACCTACAAGTGAAGAACTTATTGAAGGATTACAATATTATGAGAGTGAAGCTAAAAAGCTAGGACTAGAAGTCTATTTTGGAACATTACTTCCAATATATGGCTGGAGAACCTATGCTTCATTTAGAGAAAATCTTAAAAATGAAGTAAATGACTGGATTAGGGAACAAGCGCATATTGATTTTGAAGGAAGAATTGGCTTATATAGCGATGAAGGAATTTGTTTTCAAGAAAAATGCGATTCAGGGGACCATCTTCATCCTTCGAAATTTGCATATGAGCAAATGGGAAAATTAGCTTGTAAAGTATTGATGAACCACAAGAAGTAGTGGATTTGTAATTTAACTTAAAATATGATATAATAATTTATAGAAAAGTGGGTGTATACTATGGCAAAAACAACAATTGGAATTATGTATGATTTTGATAAAACCCTTTGTACAACAGATATGCAAAACTATGCCTTTATTAAGAATCTAGATATGGAACCAGAGGAGTTTTGGAATAAGGCATCTATCAACACAAAAAAGAATTCAATGGATAAAATTTTATCTTATATGTATGTTATGATTGAAGAATGTAAGAAGAAAGGCATTCCTCTAACTGAAGAATATTTAAATTCGTTAGGTAGTGAGATTACTTACTACCGTGGTGTACAAACTTGGTTTGACCGTATCAATCAATTTGGTGCTGAGGTTGGGGTTAATATCGAGCACTATATCATTTCTTCTGGAACAAAGGAAATCATTGAAGGCAGTGCTATCGCCAAATATTTCAAGAAGATTTATGGGTGTAAATTTATTTATGATGCTCAAACAAAGGAAGCAGTTTGGCCAGGTATAGCAATCAACTATACCCAGAAGACACAATACATTTTTAGAATTAGTAAGGGTGCCTTAGATGAGGTGGATGAGGAAAAACTGAATATGGAAATTGCAGATGATCGCAGAGCTATTCAGTATAGAAATATGATATACATTGGAGATGGACTTACAGATATTCCTTGTATGCAGCTTTTAAAGGATAAGGGTGGTAAATCCATTGCCTTATATCAGCCACAATATATTGATAAGGTACTTCCTTTAGTAGATGATGGAAGAGTGAATTATGTTTGTGCAGCAGACTATTCAACAAATTCTAACCTAGAAAAGATTGTAAAGCTTATGATTGAAAATATGTCAATGCTTGAGACTTTAAGAAATAAAGAGGAACGTCAGCTTCAAACATTTACAAAATTATTAGGAGATAAGAATGATAATTAATTTTTTCAATGAAGGAAAGCTTCCCACAGAAGAATATGAAGAACTGATTTCAAAGGTCTTTGCTCCTATTAAAAATGATAAGGTTTTCAGTATTGTTTTTGTGGATGATGCAAAAATTCACGAAATCAATAGGACATATCGCAATGTAGATAGAGTAACAGATGTGATTTCTTTTGCACTATGTGATGATGCAGAAAATGAATTAGATGATGAATTAGGTGATATCTTCATCGATTTAGAACAGGCTTTTAGACAGGCTAGTGAGTATGGACATTCTGTTTCTAGAGAAGTAGCCTTTTTAGCTGTTCATGGCTATTTACACTTATGTGGCTATGACCATATGACAAAAGAGGATGAAGAAATTATGTGTCAGAAGCAAGAAGAAATCTTAGAAGCAGCAGGCTTAAAGCGCTAAAGGAGGAAAAAATATGGATATTATACAAAAAATTGAATTAATAGAGGTTGCCCAAAAAGCAAGAAGCTTTGCTTATGCACCCTATTCAAAATTTAAGGTAGGTGCGGCGATTCTTTTAAAGGATGGTAGTTATATTGTAGGCTGTAATGTAGAAAATGTCAGCTATGGTTTAACCAATTGTGCTGAGCGTACTGCATTATTTAAAATGGTAAGTGCAGGAGTAACAAAGGATGATGTGGAGGCAATGTGTGTTATTGCTGATACAGAGCTACCTGTCAGCCCATGTGGTGCATGCCGTCAGGTTATGGCAGAGCTTTTGAATAAGGACACTTTAATTGTTCTTGCAACTATCAGCAAAAAGTTTAGAGATACAACTGTAGAAGAGCTTTTACCATATGCTTTTGAGGAAATAGAAAATGCAGATTGATACGTATAAATCTGGATTTGTTGCTGTAATAGGAAGACCTAATGTAGGAAAATCTACGTTTGTTAATGAGATGGTAGGGAAGAAGGTTGCTATTATATCTTCTAAACCACAGACAACTAGAAATCGTATTTTAGGTATATTGACAAATGAGAACTACCAAATAGCATTTACAGATACACCAGGTATCCATAAGGCAAAAACTGAGCTTGGTAGAAGGATGGTTCATGCTTCTTATGATGCAACAAGTGGTGTGGATTGTATCTTATTTATGACAACACCAGTAAAAGAGGTTCTTCGTGGAGATGAAATCATATTAGAAAACCTAAAGAAGTCTAAGCTTCCGGTTTTTTTAGTTATCAATAAAGTGGATCAATTAAAAAAATTTAATGACATTGATCTTACAATTGCCATTTATAAGGATTTATATCCTTTTGCCGGTGTTTATCCAATATCAGTTTTAGAAAAGAAGAATTTGGACCATTTATTAGAAGATATTGTTAAAGTATTACCTTTTGGCCCAAAGTATTATCCAGATAATATGACATCTGATCATTCAGATTATTTTTTAATTGCTGAGGCAATTCGTGAAAAAATTTTGAATTTGACTAAGGAAGAAATTCCACATAGTATAGCCTGTGTAGTAGATCAAGTTACCCCTTGTCCTACCAATGAAGAATACAAGGATGTTTATGCTACTATCTATGTAGAACGTGATAGTCAAAAAAAGATTATCATTGGGAAAAATGGTGCAATGATTAAAGAGATTAAAGAGCGTAGCTTAATGGACATTAAAAAGATAATGAATAGTAAGGTACATTTAGAGCTTTGGGTAAAGGTAAAGAAAGACTGGAAGGATAGACCTAATGATTTAAGTAGTTTAGGATATTCTCCAGATAGTTTATAGTAGGTGATAACTTGGAAGGAATTGTTTTAAAAACAATTGATTATAAAGAAAAATCAAAGCTTGTGTATTTATATACACCACAGGGTATCCTTAGTGTAAAGGCCTTAGATGCAACTAAAACAAAGCTTGGCTTTGTTACAACTTTAAACCAGGTTGAATTTGAGATGACATCAGGTAAGCTTCCTACAGTTACTGAATATAGTCTTAAGAAGAGCTTCTATTCCATCTATGAAAATTTAACTAAGGTAGGTGTACTTGCTCCTATACTAGATGTTATCTTTCATCTTGAAGAAGGAGTTAATCATAGTAGAATTTATGTATTCTTGATTCAAACTTTGAATGAGCTTTTAACAACAGAAGATTCGTATCAGGTTTTGAGTATTTTTTTAGTTAAGATGCTAGCTGTTTTCGGAATAAAGCCAGAATTAAAAAAGTGTGTTCGTTGTTCTAAAACAAATCTTGTAGACTTTTCAATGCTAGAGGGTGGAGCTTTATGTGATAGCTGCTCTATATACCATGAAAAGAATTATCAACTATTATATGATTTTCAACAGTTATATTTTGCAAAAAATTATCAAGCTCTAACCTTAAAACTATCCTATCAGGCTCTTTTAGATGAAATCTATCAATATTATGCAATTCATGCAAATTTTAAATTAAAGGATTATTACCTTTAGAAAGGAAAGAAAAAATGATTTATGATCATATTGAATTTTTCAATGTAGAAGAGATTAATCATAAAGGCAATATACTTCGCTTTAAAGAAAATATAATCCAGAATTTAGGGAATCCAGCACATACAAGAGGTAGATTTTATGGCTATCGTTCTATTGGTGCAGAATTAAGATTTGTTACAGAATCCCTTTTTTTTGATTTAAAGCTAAGAAGTGATAAAGAAGAATGTAAGGTTTATGTCTTCTTTGGAGACTATATGTTTAACTCATACACTTTAAAAGAAGGAGTAGTCACAAATCTTCACATTGAAATTCCAGAAAAATTTTTAAAGTATAGAGAGTCTATAAAAGAGTACACCTATCATCCTAAGCTCATTCGTATCATCATCGGTTATAGTGGATATGTATCTTATATTGGTTTAAATACGTATGGAAATAGACGCCCTCCTTTAGAATCAGAACTTCCAAGGAAAACATTATTGCTTTATGGATCTTCGATATCTCATGGAAGTGAATCTTTAGAATATGTGAATTCTTATGCTTTTATTTTATCAAGACTTTTGAAAATGGATGTCTTAAATAAGTCTATACCAGGGTCATGTCAAGCAGAAGAAATTATGTTCAACTATCTAAAGGAAATCCCTTGTGATTTAGCCTTTGCAGAATTTGGTGTCAATGTACTTGGACTATATAGTCTAGAAGAATATCAAATGCATTTAGATATGCTCCTTAATTCCTTTCAAGCAAAAGAAGTATATTTTACAAGCATATTAGATAATGGAAATCTTTTAGAGCCTGAGAGTCTATCCTATAAGCAAATGCAAGCCTTTAGAGAGTATGCTAGGTCTATAAAAAAGTATAATTATATATTACCTGAAGAACTTCTAGATGATTTTTCTAGTTTAACTGCAGATTTTTTGCATCCTTCAGATTATGGGCAAATGAGAATTGCAGTAAATCTGTATAAGAAATTGAATAAGAGCAATTGATGCCATCAAGCTTATTACTTACTTAAAAGGCTAAAAAAAATACAAAAATAGAAAAAGTGTGAATATAGTTTTTAATTTCTAAAAAAATAGTAAAAATATGCAATAAAATATATCTAGAAATCGTCTTATTAAATGAGAGGATAGATAGAAAGGGAGGTTGAGCAACTGTGACTTTAGAATATACACTTAAATATGCTTTAAAATCAAATGAATTATCTCAAATTCACTCAGCCTTTGAAAAGATATATTTGACATATGGCAAATTAATATATCTGAAAATTATGCAGTATATAAATAATATAAGTGATGCCGAAGAATTAACTCAAGATGTTTTTGTACAATTCTATAATCATTTGCCTAAAACACCTATAGATAATATAAAATATTATTTGCTTACTTCGGCTAAAAACATTGCAATTGATTTTTTAAAAAGAAAAAAGGTAGAGATCATATATGATGAAGCAATTCTAAATGAAGAACTATGTGAATGTAGCCCTTCATTAAAATATAATGAGCTTATAGATAAAATGAGATTACATTTAAATGATTTAGAAATTGATTTAATACTAAAGCATAACTTAGATAATGTTACATTTAAAGAACTCTCCTCAATTTATAATAAACCCTTAAATACAATTCTATCTATCTATCATCGAGCTTTGAAAAAAATTAGAAAAAGTGGTGATACCTATGAATAAGGATAAAGGTTTTTTGAATTTTGTAAATGATAATATAGAATTTCAACCTGACTATGATTTAATCGCTTCTAAAATTGAAGCAGAACAATATTTAAATAATTCAAAGTCTATAAAGAAATCTTTCAAGAATTCATTTGACTTCAAGAAGAAAATTTTAATAAGAAGTTTAATTATCTTTTTATATACTGTCTGTATATGCATTATATCTGTATTTTCAACATTATTAATACAATATAATTTAGACACCAACTCCCAACATAATGCAGACCCTAGTAAATTGGATGCAAAATATTTAGAGGAACATTTTGATATTTTTGTTGCATTTGGTGGTGGGCCAACAGAAATGTTTCCAATTGATTTACTCTTGAATTCTGATTTGATAAAAGAAGAAGATAAGCCGATTTTATCGGAATACAATTCTTCTTGTAAAGGTTTTAATAATAGATATTACAATGTCTATCTAGGGGTTAAAGATGGAAAAGATGTAGTCGAACTTCATCATTTGTCAGATCCTTATAAAATCTTTGAATTTTCTTCAAATTTAAATTATTCATTTGAATCAATAATCTACGATTTTGAAAAGAAGAGTGGAGAAAATCTGACACAAGATTTTTTATGTGGTGCTGACTTAGATAAATCACGTAAAACACAAGGTATTTTTGTGGACTTTAAATTTTTAGAAGATGGTTCTTATGGTGTATATTTTATCTCTACTATAAAGGATAGGGTATATATTATTGATAAATAATACTATGGTAGAAAATTAAATATAAATTATGATTATTCAAAATTTATTATAATGAAAGGAGATAGCATATTTTCAATAAAAATGAATATGTTAAGATTAAATTATGTATAAACTAATTAAAAGAATTTTTTTTGTTTTTCTAGTGTTTGTCTTCACTTTCATATTAATACCTAAATATGTTATACCAGTTTATGCAGTTTCAATGTATTCTGTAGAATTGAATTCCATAGAAACAAAACAGTTGAATGATTTAGTTTCTAAGAAATTAAAAATATCTACATATAACTATGAAATAATTTCTGGAATGAATAGAGTCAATAGATACGTTTTAGTGGAAGGAGAAAACTGTTATTTAATCTTTGATAGAGAGGTTTTAGATTATCTTGAATATTCACGAGATTCAAATTCAATTTATCATAATTTAAATAAAACGTTCAAGAAAATTTATATAGGACCTTTAAATTATTTTTATGAGACTAGTGGCCAAATCAGCGACTTAGTTAATAATGAAATTTTATCATCTAATGAAATTATACAATGTAAACTTTTAGAAGATGAAATGACTAATATTTATAAGGAGAATAAATGTGAAGAAGAAAAAGCAATAAATGAAACTACTACATTTGTGACATCTTTAACGAATGAATCTAACTTTATACCATATAGTTTTTATTATGAAAAGCTAGTAAATAATATTGGCACAAATACTGTAACTACTTTTAACGGTTCTTGTTCATATGTTGCTCTTGAAATGGTATTATCTTATTATGATACTGTAATCAGAGATGATGTGATTATAGAAGCACGCGATGTAACTATGTTTCGTAGATTTTCATCAACTGAAAGATTAGATGCCTCTTTATACCCTAGGTCACCTGGAATTGATGATGTTTTTCATTCTAATATGATAAATTTAGGAATTGACATGGGTTTTACTAAGCAAAATGAATTTTCTGCTAATTCTTCAAAATTGAAAGAATTATTAGAAATATATTTACAAGGTCGTCATTTAGAATATACATTGCATAGCATAGACCTTTTTACTAGTAAATTAAATTTTTGTAAAGAAGGAATTAATTCGAAAAATCCAGTTGTCATTGGAATTGACGGAATTGATACCTCCATTGATAGTAGAAAGCTAAATCACGCTGTTGTTGCTTATGGTTATGATGATAGCGGAATATTTGTACACTTTGGATGGAAGGATGAAGATCTTACTAAAGTTAATATTAACAAATATAACATACATAGTGCATACTATGTAGAATTAAATGAAGAACATATCTGTAGTGATAACTACGTCTGGGAAAAAAATGGATGCTCTGGGACATTATGCCCATGTGGTTCTATAATTTGTAATCACATAACTCGAACTATTTTAAAATATGATTATTTTTATCATAAAAACCAATGTGTTGGTTGTGGATGTTTTTCTTTACAAGAGCATAATTATTATGAATCCAATGAATATAAGATCTGTAGCGATTGTGGATATAAGATAGAAAAAAATCATAGTCATGTGTATTTATACAAATCTAGTAGAGATGGTAGAACGCATAACGCAATCTGTAGATGCGGTTATTCCAAAACTGAAGTATGTATGGGCTATATAGCAATAGGTGACGTCACGGCTTCTTGCACTAAATGTGGTCAATCCATTATTTAATTGTATGTTTTGCTAGATTTTTTGTTATATCTAGATAGCTATATAAATAATTTTCTTAAATTTATGCTAACAAATTTAATTTAGAAATGTTGTGATATCTTTAAATAAACAAATTTCAAAAATAAATTTAACCTATTATAGAAAGAAGATTTCATAAGAGGTATAATACTCTCTATATACTGTATGCATATATATTGCTTCTGTTTTTTCATATTTCTAATAAAACATCATTCAGACATTAACTTCCTACATTATAACTTTGTAGATCTAGGAAAATTGGCTGTTGAATGCATAGAGGAATATTTTGATGTTTTTGTTGCTTTTGGAGATGTCTAAAAAAATGTTTCTTACTGACTTAGATAAATCACGTAAAACACAAGGTATTTTTGTGGACTTTAAATTTTTAGAAGATGGTTCTTATGGTGTATACTTTATGTCTACCATAAAGGATAGAATTTATATTGTAGATAAATAGCAGTATAAAAGAGGAAGAAAAACAAAATTCTAATTCACTTGAAGTCTACTTGCTTTCATTAGATTATGAACAAATGAGAATTCAAAGTAATTTTAAATGAAATCTCCTTGACAAAATTTCTTACCTGCTGTAAAATTTTAGCATAAGCGATGAACTAGAGGAGTAGATACTCACTTTCATTTTAGAGAAAAGTCTGTTTGGTGAAATGACTTTATGAAATGTATTGAAGGTAGCTAGGGAGCTAAATAGGTGAAATTTTTAGTAGTTTATTTCGTAGATTCCTGCGTTAAAGGAAAATGAGTGCTATAGAAATATAGAACTAGGGTGGTACCACGGAAATTTTTTCGTCCTTAGAAGAGGAATCTTTTAAGGATTTTTTATTTTATTAAAGGAGGGATAAGCTTTGCGTATTATTGGAGAAAAGATTAATATTAGAGATTTAAGGTATAGTGATTTGGATGCATACTTTGAGTATGGCAAAGATCCTAATGTTGGTCCTTTTGCAGGGTGGAAGCCATTTCCCTCTAAGGATATAGCAAGTCGAGTCTTAAATGGTCAAATTGTTAGCAAAGAAACCTACGCAATCGTTTTAAAGGATACGGATTCTTTAGTAGGAACTATTTCCTTATATAATACTGGTTTACGTAAGTATAATAAGGCGAAATCTTTAGGATTTTCTTTAAATAGTGCCTATTGGAATCAGGGAATTATGACTGATGCTGTAAAGCTTATGATTCATTATGCTTTTGAAAAAACAGATTGTGAAATACTAGAGGTTGGACATCATACAGATAATTATCGCTGTAAGCGAGTCGCTGAAAAATGTGGCTTCAATTATGATGGGACACTTTGTTCTTATAAGAAGCTATATGATGGTAGATTGATTGATGCGAGCTTTTATTCGATGACAAAAGAAGAATATGAAAGGAAAAAGAAATATGAGTAAAGTTTTAGAACCAAAATATGATTTTAAATTAGTTGAAGAAGGAAAATATGATTTCTGGTTAAAGGGAGGATTTTTCACTGCGGGGGATAAATCTAAGGAACCTTTTACCATTGTGATACCACCACCAAATGTAACAGGAAAGCTTCATATAGGTCATGCCTGTGATACATCCATTCAGGATGTCATTATTAGAAGAAAAAGAATGCAGGGCTATGATGCATTATGGGTTCCTGGTATGGACCATGCCGGTATTGCAACACAGGCAAAGGTTGATGAAAAACTAAAACAACAGGGCATCTCTCGTTATGATATAGGAAGAGAGGAGTTCTTAAAGGTAGCTTGGCAGTGGAAGGCAGATTATGCTGCAACAATTCGTAAGCAATGGGCAGCTATGGGATTAAGCTTAGATTACACAAGAGAAAGATTTACCTTGGATGAAAAGCTTAACCAAGCAGTAAATCATGTATTTATAACGCTTTATAAAAAGGGCTATATTTATCAAGGAAAAAGAATTATTAACTGGGATCCTGAAGCACGTACCGCTTTATCCAATATTGAGGTAGAGCATAAGGATGTTGAAGGTGCATTTTATCATTTCAACTACCCATTTGTTGATGGAACAGGCTTTGTAACGATTGCTACTACACGTCCTGAAACAATGTTTGCAGACCAAGCCATAATGGTACATCCAGAAGATGTTCGCTATAAGGATATCATAGGGAAAGAGGTTTATATTCCAGGAACAAGCATTAAGATTCCTGTTATTGCGGATTCCTATGTAGATATGGAATTTGGAACTGGCTGTGTTAAGGTAACTCCAGCCCATGACCCAAATGACTATGAGGTAGGCTTACGTCATCATTTAGATATGACTTTATGTATGAACGATGATGGAACAATGAATGCTATGGCAGGTAAATATGAGGGAATGGACCGCTTTGCTTGCCGTGAAGCTCTTTTAAAGGATTTAGAAAAATCTGGATTATTTATCAAAAGGGAAAGCATTATCCACTCTGTAGGTCATAGTGAAAGAACTGGCGTTGTTGTAGAGCCAAGACTTTCTAAGCAGTGGTTTGTTAAGATGGATGTTCTAGCAAAGCAGGTATTAGATAATAAAGAATATCGCTTTGTTCCTGAACGCTTTACACAAACATTAAATCACTGGCTAACTAATATTCAAGACTGGTGTATTTCAAGACAGCTTTGGTGGGGACACCGCATTCCTGCTTGGTATAAGGATGAGGAAGTTAGAGTTCAAGTAGAGTGTCCTGGAGAAGGCTGGGTACAGGATGAGGATGTTTTAGACACATGGTTTTCCTCCGCTTTATGGCCATTTTCAACTTTGGGTTGGCCAGAAGAAACAGAGGATCTTAAACGCTACTATCCAACGAGCTGTTTAGTTACAGGCTATGATATTATTTTCTTCTGGGTATCAAGAATGCTATTTGAAGGAATTGAATTTACACATAAAGCACCATTTAAGGATATCGTCATCCATGGATTAATCCGTGCAAAGGATGGAAGAAAGATGAGTAAATCCTTAGGAAATGGAGTGGATCCATTTGACGTGATTGCTAAGTATGGTACAGATTCCTTAAGATATTTCTTGACAACTGGTGGCGCATTAGGTCTAGATTTGCGTTTTGATGAAACAAAAATTGAGGCTTCATGGAATTATTTAAATAAAATTTGGAATATTACCCGTTATGTATTAATGAACTTAGGAGAAGAATATACTCCAACTGAAATAGATCCTAGTAAGCTAAATATCGCTTCTAAATCTATCCTTACTCGTCTAAATCATACTATCCATATGGTAGATTATAATTTTGATAAGTATGAGCTAGGAGAGGCAGCTAAGGAGCTTTATGGCTTTGTATGGGATGATTTTGCATCTTGGTATGTTGAGATTTCTAAGGTGGATTTAAGCAGTGGAGATAAAGTGAATGAACAGATGACAAAAAATGTATTAGTCTATGTTCTAAAAGCAATTTTAAAGATGCTTCATCCATTCTGTCCATTTATCACAGAAGAGCTATATCAGGCTTTACCTCATGATGAAGCCTCTATTATGATAGCACCATGGCCAAAGAAAAATAAAGCTTTTGAATTTAAATCAGCTAAGGAAGCCTTTGATGATTTGGTAGAAATTATCACTTCCATCAGAAATGAACGCGCAAAGGCAAATAAGGCTCCTTCTAAACCAATCAGTATCTTTATAAGCTGTAAGGATAAAGATACTTTAGAAAAGCTAGAAGCAACCAAAAGCTATTTAACACGCTTTACAAATCCTAAAGAACTCACTTTAACTTTAGATGAAATAAAGGTAGATGGTATGGTTGTTGTAGTATTGTCTTGTGCAAATCTATACATTCCAACATCTGATTTAGTAGACATAGAAGAAGCAAAGGCTAAACTTTTGGCTTCTAAGGAAAGATTAGAGCGTGAGCTTCTTCGTTCACGTGCAATGCTTTCTAACGAGAACTTCTTATCTAAGGCACCTCAAGCTAAAATAGATGCTGAGAAAGCTAAGCTTAAAGATTATGAAGCACAATACGATGAAGTATGTGCTGCCTTAGCACAGGTCAATCTATGATAAAGGATTATGCAGCAGCACTCGCATGGCTTTATGAACAAAAGAAATCTCATAAAAGAGAAGATTTATCAAGAATTAAAGAATGCATAAAGCTTTTAAATATTAAAACAAATTATCCTATTATTCATATTGCTGGAACAAACGGAAAAGGTTCTACTGCAAGCTTCCTTCATCAAATGTTATTCTTAAGAGGAAAAAAAGTAGGACTATTTGTTTCTCCTTATGTAATATCCTTTAATGAACGGATTGAAATTAATGGAGCTTATATAACAGATGAAGAGGTTTTATCTTACACAAGAAGATTAGAGGAGTTTTCTAAGCTTTATCAACAAAACTATCAGGATACCATTCCCTTTTTTGAGCTTACCTTCTTAATGGCACTTCTTTATTTTGAGAAACAAAATATTGAGATTCTTGTCTTAGAATGTGGTCTAGGTGGACGTTTAGATGTGACCAATGCCTTAGAAAAAAAGGTAGCTGTTATAACAAATATTGGTTATGATCATATGGTACAGCTAGGAAATACATTAGAAGAAATTGCTACACATAAGCTAGGCATTACAAGAGCAGGGATTCCTTGTTTTACAGCTGTAGATGAAGGTCTAATTCCTTATTTTTCTACCTATGGAAAGAAAAATAAAGTTGATATGAATTTTATTAAACCATCAGTTTCTAATGTTTTTATGGATAAGGAGGGTACTCATTTTACTTACAATGGAAGAGACTTTAAAACCTCTTTAAAGGGACTTTATCAGGCCTACAATGCCAGTCTTGCTATTGCGGTGATGGAATATTTAGAACATGACTTTCCAAAAGAACTTATTCAGCTTGCTTTAGATAAAACAACCTGGCCAGGAAGATTTGAGTTTGTTAAAGAAAATATTCTTATTGATGGGGCTCATAATATTGATGGTATAAGGGCTTTATGTGAAAGCTTAAAGATATCTTATCCAAATTATAGGATAAAAATCGTTTTTACTGCTCTAAAGGATAAGGCATCAAAACAGATGTTAGAAATCTTGGATAGTGTTGCAGATGAGTATTTTTTCACAACTATTCTAGATAAACGAGCAGGAAGTGCTTCAGATTTTACGAATTATACAGTAAGGCCTTTTGAGGTTATAGAGGATTACCAAGAGGCAATTCATAAGGCTGTTTTATACTTAGGCAAGGATGAATTACTCGTTATTACAGGTTCCTTACATTTTATCAGTGAAGCAAGAAAAACATTATTTGAGGTGTTTTATAAATGAACTACGAAGAATTAGTAAAAAAATATACAGCTTTAGGAATACCAACCCCTACAAAAAAGATGATTAAAACAGAGGAACAAATTGAAGGCATTCGACAGGCTGGAATCATTAACACCAAGGTATTAGATTATGTAGAAGCTAATATCCATGCTGGAATGAGTACAGAGGATATTGATGCGCTTGTTTCAAAAAAGACAAAGGAGCTTGGAGGAATTTGTGCTCCTCTAAACTATGAAGGATTTCCCAAGAGTGTCTGTACAAGCATCAATGATGCGGTTTGTCATGGGATACCAGATTCGCATACAATCCTAAAAAATGGGGATATTATAAATGTGGATTGCACAACCATCTATCAAGGATATTATGCAGATGCTTCAAGAATGTTTATGATAGGTAAGGTAGACCCCATTGCTAAGCGTTTGGTGGAGGTTTCTAAGGAGTGTCTTGATTTAGCTGTCAAGAGCCTGAAGCCCTTTTCAAGACTTAGAGATATAGGATATGTCATAGAACAGCATGCGAAGGCAAATGGCTTTAGCGTAGTTCATGAAATTGGTGGACATGGAGTAGGATTAGAATTCCATGAGGACCCTTTCATTTATCATTATGGAAAGAAGAATACAGGAATGGTCCTATTTCCTGGTATGGTTTTTACTATTGAGCCAATGATTAATGAAGGCTCAAGACAGGTCTATTTAGATGCATCCAACAACTGGACAATTTATACAGATGATGGAGGCTGGTCTAGTCAATTTGAATATACCGTTTTAATTACAGAGACTGGTGTTCAAATTCTAGCGCATTAGATGAATGTAGAAGGATATGTATTAGATTATATAAATAAAATAGAAGAACAAGGGTACGATGCCTATATTGTGGGAAAATCCGTTTTCCTATATATGCTAGGTAGACCCATAGAGGAGTATGATATTATAACATCTGCTCCTCTCTTTTCTTTATCTAAAGATCAAATAGAATCTGGGAATTCAGTTCATATTTTAGAGCATAAAAAAGGAATCCATATTTCTTTTTTTACAAGTAAGGAAAGCTTTTATAAGAACTGCTGTTATAAAATAGATACACTTTTATATCATCACAAGCATGGATTAATTGATGAAAAGCATGGCCTAGATGATTTAGAAAGAAAAAGAATCACCATTTTCAATCCAAATGTTCTAAGTGGAAATCCTCTCTTTCTTTTAGAAGCCATTTTCTATCAAGCTCAATATAGTTTTACATTGGAAAAGAAACTTATAACCTATATAGCAAGCTATCAAGATAAATTTCAGCAGGCTAAAAAGGATGAATTAGGAAAGTATTTCCAAGCCTTTCTTTGTCTTGAATCCCCAGGGAAATTCTTCATGAAATATAAAAATATCTTTTCACAATTTTTTCAAGTAGATGATTTTAGGATGAAGGTATTAGATTGTACTAAAAATGATCTTACCTTTCGCCTTGTAGCTTTATGGGAAAAAGAGGATATTTTTTTAGCTGAAAAATTTTTAAGAGAATATGGCTTTTCAAAGCCATTAAGAATAAAGGTTTTACATATTTTAGATTGTCTTGAGCTTCCTTTATCCAAGGATAATCTAAAGGATTTCCTTTCGAAAATCCAAAAGGAAGATATAGGAATTCTATTTTCTCTTAAGCGAGCAAATCAGTGTGCCTTAAACCAATATTCAGAAATTCCAATTTTAGATGATTTAGAAAAAGAATGCTATTCCTTATGGGAGAAAAATAGGAATGTTTCTATTGAAAATTTAAAAATTAAAGAAGAGGATTTAGAAAATTTAGGCTATTTAAAGACTCAAATTTCTAAGGTCTTAGATTATCTATTAATACTAGTTCAGAGGAAACAAATAGAAAATTCCTATGATAAGCTTATAGATGTGGCTAGTACACTTCTAGAAAAAAATGACGAAATATAACATAAATCTAGAAATTATTTTACAAAAGGTAGGATATTTATTTTTTCTTCAACATAATATGATATTGGTGATACCTATGAAGGTAAATACATTATTACGTAAAGCAAGATTACCCCTTGCAAAAATCAATCATAAGATAAGCAAGCTTACCTGTGATAGTAGAGTTTGTACTATGAATTCTTTGTTTGTTGCAATTCATGGAAATCGTGTGAATGCAAATCAGTTTATTGAGGATGCAATCTCACATGGAGCAAAAACGATTATTACGGAAGTGAAGCAGGAAGAAAAATATTCTAATATAAATTATATCTATGTAGAAAATATTAGAAAAGCACTTGCCCTTTTAGCGAAGGCCTATTTTCATGATGTTTCCAACAAGCTAACGATGATTGGCATCGTTGGTACTAATGGTAAGACAACTACCTCTACCATAGGATATAATTTTTTCAATTCCATTGGAAGAAGAAGTATGCTGATAGGTACAAATGGTGTCTTCTATCAAGGATATGAAGGAAAATTAGAAAATACTACTCCGGATATATTGACTATATATCAATATCTTTCATTAGCTAAAAGAAAAAAGATACCCACAGTGTTTATGGAGATTTCCTCTATATCTGTTGATCAGTATAGAATCTATGGTCTAGAATATGATTGTCTCATTTTTACGAATTTCAGTCAGGATCATTTAGATTATCATAAGACATTAGATCGATATTTATTCTGTAAATTAATTCCTTTCATTAAGCTTTCTAAATCTGCATATGCTATATTAAATACAGATGATATGGCTAGCAAAAGCTTTAGTAAGTTTACAGATGCACATATAATTTCTTATGGTGTAAAGGAAAATGCTGATATTCTAGGAACGATACATTCCTATAAGGAAAGCGGAATTTCCTTTTATACAAAAGATATTCTTTTTAAGACAAAACTCTTAGGAGAATTTAATGTAATGAACTGCTTAAGTATCTTAGCCTTATGCACTGTATTTCATATTCCTTTTAATAAATTTCAGGACTTTATTTCCCGTTTTGAACCTGTTGACGGTAGAATGAATGTGATTTCCTATAAGGATCAGCAGATTTGGATAGACTACGCTCATACCTATATGGCTACCAAAAAGGTTATAGAAGAGGCAAGAAGACTTTGTAAAGGAAATCTTCATATTGTTTTAGGATGTGGTGGAAATAGAGAAAAAGAAAAAAGGTTTATGATTGGTACCCTTCTAAACTCTACGGATGCAAGAATTATTTTAACTACGGATAACCCACGATTTGAAGATCCTATGGCGATTATTTCTGATATTCATTCTACCATAGAAAAGGAAGTAGAGGTTATCCCAAATCGAAAGGAAGCTATCGTTGCTGCTTTAGAGGGCTTATCCAGTAAGGATTATTTGCTTGTATTAGGAAAAGGCTGTGAAAAATATATGGATATTCAAGGTGTAAAATACCCATATTCAGATTTGGAGGTCATTCATGAATGGATTAGAAATCATTAAGCTGTTAGCTTTATCTCTTTTATCAGTATTTTTATATAGTGTATATGTAAAGGGCTTTAAAAAGTTATCCCAGACAGAAAGAACCTTAGGTCTAGATTCGCATAAAAAGAAGAATGGAACAATAACTATGGGCGGTATTATTTTCTTAGTACTGCCTCTTTTTTTTGTTCCCTACTCTAAAACAACTTCTATGATTTTGTTTGCAGCGCTAGGCTTTGGAATATTAGGGGTGATTGATGATTTATTAATTGTGATATTAAGGAAAAATGATGGTCTTCCTGCAGGTGTAAAAATTTTAGTAGAAATTCTTATTGCAGGTGTTATCTTTTTCTTTTATTTGAAGGATAATAATTCTACAACCTTAGAACTATTTCAATTTAAGTTAGACATTAAGTGGTTTTTTGGACTCATCATTTTATGGCTTATGCTTGCCAGCTCGAACGCTTGGAATTTGATGGATGGAGTAGATGGTCTTTGTGCTGGGTGTAGTCTTGTGTTTGGAATCGGATTAATGCTCATAGCTTATAAAGAACAGAAGTTTGATATTTTCTATATGCTTATTGCCTTTCATATCACATTATTTGTTTTTTGGTGCTTTAATTTGCCTAAAGCCTTTCTATTTATGGGGGATGTTGGAGCCTTAGGATTAGGTGCGTTCTATGCTATTACTAGCATCTATTTAAATTCTTTAGCTGCCTTTGTTTTAATGGCTGGTCTTTTCATCTTTGAAACTCTTTCTGTCATTTTACAGGTTTTTTATTTCAAAAAGACAAAGGGGAAAAGATTATTTAAAATGGCTCCCTTTCATCATCATTTAGAAGCATGTGGCCTCAAAGAATTACAAATTGATCTCATTTTTTACATAATTCAAATTGTTTTAGTCATTCTTACGATTTGTCTATTGTAGAGGGTTGACAAACTAAAATTTTATTTATATAATTGCCTTATGTTATAAATTTGATTTATGAGGTGAGGCTTATGAATGATCCAAGATTGTTAACTCTTTTAACACTTGTACAAGTAAAAAATTATACGAAGACAGCACAGCGATTATTTATCACTCAGCCTGCAGTAACACATCATATTAAATCCCTTGAAACCGAATTTGATATTGTATTATTTACAGGAAATAAGGGATTTGAGCTTACCAAACAAGGACAGATTCTAGTGGAATACGCAAGAAGAATGATGAACCAATCTAGAGAGCTTACCGAGGCTATTTCAGATTCCTTATCATTAAAAAAGACATTGGCCTTAGGAATTACAAATGAGGCCATTGCTCTATGTGCAAAGAAGAATTTACTGAGTCTTTTATTTGAGGTTTATAATTCTAATGCTAATTTGATGACTCTATCCTCAGCAGATATTTTTACGTATTTAAAGGAAGGTAAACTAGATTTTGCAATTGTAGATGGTTCCTATGATGATGATGCCTTTGATGGTATTTTGCTAGATACGATGGCAATTGTACCAGTTTGCTATACAGAGGGTAAGTTTAAGGAAATCAAAAGAGTAACTCGTGATATGATAAAGAATAATCCAATCATTCTAGGTGCTCCAAACAATGGAATGTGTGAAGGTACATTGTATCATTTGAAAAATAGTAACATAAACATTTCTCAGGTACCTACCTTTCATTCTAATTCCCCATTCCTATTGGGAGAACTCATCAAGAGTAAGGATGGCATTGGCTTCATGTATGAGGAGCTATGTGGGCAATTAAAAGATGTAAAGCGTATGGATTTGATGAATTTTAAAGCCTCCCAAGGAATATATCTCGTATATAGTCAGAATAGCTTTGATAAGCCTACCCTAAAGGCCTTAGTTAAGGTTTTAAAGAAGTGGAAGGAACGTCAATGATAGAGATTTTATATGAGGATAATCATATTCTAGTTGCGATAAAGCCTAAAGGGATTTTATCACAGGCTGATGGAAGTGATAAGGAGGATATGCTTACTCTTCTTAAAAGCTATATCAAGGAAAAATATCAAAAGCCAGGAAATGTGTATTTAGGACTTGTCCATAGACTAGATTTATTTACTAATGGCATTATGGTATTTGCTAAAACCTCTAAGGCTGCTGCTAGATTAACCCAACAGGTTCAAGAGCATACCTTTAAGAAAAAATATTTGGCTATTGTTGAGGGACATATTGAGGGAAGTAAAACCTTAAGGTCATATCTATTGAAAAATGAAAAAGAAAAGAAGAGCTATCTTCATCCAAAGGGGCAGGAGGCAATTCTTAATTATACTGCTATAGATTATAAGGAGGATAAGACGCTTCTAGATATTTCATTAGAAACAGGAAGATTCCATCAAATAAGATGTCAGCTTTCAAGTATTGGTCATCCTCTTTATGGAGATATCAAATATGGCAGTAGCCATAAAATTTCTTCCTATGATTTTCCTTTAGAGGCGTATTCCTTAAGCTTTTTCCATCCCATAACTCATGAGCTTTTGACTTTTGAGCATAAATCATTACATTTGTAGGTGGTGTTTACCACCTTTTTTCATATTATAAATACAGGTGAAAAGTATGCAATTTGAATATTATAAAAATATTTTATCCATTAGCAATTATCGGCAAATTCAGCAAATAGATAGTGATTTAATATCACTTGAAAAAATAAATATCGTAGGACATGATTTAAAGGTATTAAGGCTAGATAAGGATTGTATTGTAATTGAAGGTGTAATTGTCAAATTAGAAATGGGAGAATGATGACATGATTTACAAGATTAAGATGAACAAGGATGACTACTTTAAGATCAGTAACAAGATTATTTCTAGTAATTTAGTAATCAATGATGATGAAGTAACCTTTGAAATCGAGGGTGGGTCTTTTAATATTTTAAAAAGGACAAACTATGAGTTTAAGATTATAGAAAGTATGAAGTCGAAGGTGCTTCGTTTTTTTTCTAGATATGGTCTCCTTATTACGGGAATTCTATTTTTATTTTCTATCCTCTATATGAATATTTATCGTGTAAGAAAAATTGAATTTAATCGGGAAACACCGATTAATCACGAAATTGAGTATCGTATTAAATCTAGCTATAAGAAATTGTTATGCTTTGACTTTTGTAGTCTAAACTATAAGGAGTTTTCACGTGATATGCAGAAAACCTACTTTGAATACCCTTTTATTAATGTCTCTTGTAAAAACAATGTCATATCTGTTTATATTGCCAATGTAGATGAAGCGAACTATTCCATTGATACACCTGTGATTGGAAATATTGTTGCCAAAAAGGATGGTGTAGTTGATGTATTTTATGTTTATAGTGGCAAAAGCATGGTATCTAAAAATAAATATGTAAGAGAAGGAGACCTATTAATTGAAGGAAACAATAGTGTAAGAGGTCTTGTTATGGCAACAACATATGATAAAATGGAAATTGAAGTTTCAAAGAAAATTAGCCTTGAACAGACAACAGATGAAACCTCTAGCTATTATGATTTGTCTCTTTTCAATCTGAATTTTTCCATCGGGAAAAAGGATACCTATGATCTCTTTGATAAAAAAGAAGACCCTGTTTTTAATTTATTTGATTTCTTTTCTTTAAAAAAAATTGCAGAAACGAAAAAAAATGCTATAATTAAAACGTATAGCATGGATACAGCCTTAGAAGAGGCTAAAAAAAGAATAGAAGAGGATTTTAAAGCTCACATGAGTAATTCTTTAGAAAAAATCATTGCTATTACAAATATAAAGACTTCAGAAACTGAGGATTCCTATACCTTTACATTCATCGTAAAAAAATATGAATCCATTGGTACCTTAAGTGCAAAGGAGTGATTTTTTTGAAGCTACGCTGTAGAATAGAAAATGCCAGTGATGCTAAAAATATTTGTGGAATTCAAAACGATAATTTGAAAACAATTGAAGAGCTTTTTGGTTGTGTCATTGATGTTCATGGGGATTCTATTTTATGCAATTTAGAAGAACAGGTTCAGATTGATAAGCTTGAAACATTTATGGAAGCTTTAATTGATATTTCTAGCCTAGGAGTCCACATTACGACACGTGACATCATTTACTTAAAAAAAATCATAGAAGCAAATCGTAAGGAAGAATATATTGGCTTTTTAAAAACAAGAAAGGCAGTTGGGTATACCCAGAATAATAAACCAATTTATCCTAAGACTTTAAAACAGGCAGAATATTTAAAGTATTTAGATCATAAGGATTTGATTTTTTCTATAGGCTCCGCTGGTTCTGGTAAAACATATCTCGCAGTTGTTTATGCAGTTACCCAGCTAAAGAAAGGAGCCATTCAGAAGATTATTTTAACTAGACCAGCAGTTGAGGCTGGAGAGTCCTTAGGCTTTTTACCAGGAGATTTAAAGGAAAAGGTGGATCCTTATTTGAGACCACTATATGATGCATTATATGATATGCTAGGGGTTGAAGGAACGAATGCTTTAATTGAAAAGCAGGTCCTAGAAATTGCACCTCTTGCCTATATGAGAGGAAGAACCTTAGAAAATGCTATCATCATCCTAGATGAGGCTCAAAATGCAACTGTGGATCAGTTGAAAATGTTTTTAACACGTTTAGGCTTCCATTCTAAGATGATTGTTACAGGAGACTGTTCACAGGTGGACCTTCCATCATCCAAGCGTTCAGGCTTAAAGATTGCCTCTGAAATGCTTAAAGATTTAAAGGAAGTAGCAGTTCTAGAGTTTGAGACCTTTGATGTTGTTCGCCACCCACTTGTAGGAAAAATTATTGAAAAGTTTGCAAATATTACAAATTAAAGGGTCTTTGCCCTTTAATTTTTTTTTATTTTATTTTATAATGAATTTGGTGAAGAAATATGAAAGAATTACTTTTTAGAAAAATTAAAGAATATGATACAATTATTCTCCATAGACATTCTAGACCTGATTTAGATGCTTTAGGAAGTCAACGGGGATTAGCTCTTGTCTTAAGGGCAGCTTATCCAAAGAAAAAAATTTATATGGTAGGAGATATGAGTGCTCGCTATGCCTTTTTAGGAAATATGGATATGATTCAAGATGAAGCATATAAAAATGCCCTTGTCATTATTACGGACGTAGCCGTATCCCATATGGTTTCTGATGAACGGTATAAGCTTGCAAAAGAAATCTTTATTATTGACCATCATAAGAATTTAAGTGACATCACACAAAATATTATTTGTGATCCAACAAAGATAGCTGTATGTGAACTCATAACAGAGCTACTTTTAGAACAGGGAT
Organism: uncultured Mollicutes bacterium; assembly: GCA_947174785.1. Classification (GTDB taxonomy): domain Bacteria; phylum Bacillota_I; class Bacilli_A; order Acholeplasmatales; family Anaeroplasmataceae; genus Pelethenecus. Next base: position 89,522 of record CAMWKG010000001.1, on the reverse strand, counting down.
TTATTATTTCTAAGGATGCTGCAACAGCTCTATTTGGTGGCATTGTTACAGATAGTGGTAGATTTCAATATGGAGAAACTACTGGAGATACTTTAAAAACAGCAGGAAAGCTTCTTGATTTAGGAGCAGATAAAGAATTTATCTACAAAAATATCTACACAGAAACGTTAGCTGAAAGACAAATGAAAAACTGGTTTGGAACTCAGTTTAAAACTACTAAGGAAGGCGTTGCCTATCTAAAAAATGGAAAAGAAGTATTTGAAAAATTTAATGTGGATTTCTTTAACATTTCTCGTGGTATGGTTGGTGTGATGGCAGGAATTTTAGAAATTCCTATTTGGTGTAATTTCACTTTAGATATGGAAAATGATGTTATCATCGGTGAATTTAGATCTAGAGAGCTTTCTATCGTAGATATTGCCAAGAAATATGGTGGTGGAGGTCATGACCTTGCTTGTGGAGCAACTCTACATAGCTGGGAGGAAGTAGATTTGGTTATTGAAGATTTTAATCAGCTTCTTAGAGGTTAAAATATTGAGGTACAAGACTAAATCTAGACGGTTGTCCTCACTTTGTTTATAACAAATTTATAAGAATAACTTTTTGCAATTTTATCAATGCTAAAAAAAAGAACTACCTATTTGTTTTAGGACTTTAGGTAGTTCTTTTTATATAATACAATTCATATATTGCGTTTATAGTTTCCTTGTAAGCGAAAAGGGTAGGTTGGCGCCTACCCTTTTCATTTTGAAACTTTTAATATTGCGTTTACATTTACGTTATAAATTATTTCTTACCCTTTTGCAAGAACTATGTAGATTTTTTATATAATTCTTTTTTTATAGTTTTTGAATTTTTGTCCATACTAAAAAAGAAAGGAGTACCTATGAAAGCAAGAATTCATTCCTTAGAATCCTTTGGTACAGTAGATGGACCTGGAATACGCTTTGTCATCTTTTTTAAAGGATGTCCTTTAAGATGTCAGTATTGTCACAATCCAGATACTTGGACACAGGATAACGCAAAACTATATTCTGTAGATGAGCTTATAGAAGAAATTTTAAAATATCAAAGCTATTTTGGCTCTGATGGTGGTGTAACTGCATCAGGTGGAGAACCTCTCTTGCAGATGGATTTTATCATTGAGCTATTTAAGAGATTGAAGGAGCTAAAGATTCATACAGCGTGTGATACATCAGGTGTTACATTTCATAAAGAGGATAAAGAAAATATATCAAAGCATTTAGAGCTATTAAAGGTTACCGATTTATTTTTATTAGATATCAAACATATTGATGATAATGAGCATAAAAAATTAACAAGAGTAAGCAATGTAAACATCCTTGATTTTGCCAGGTTCTTGTCGGAGCATCATAAGCCCATGTGGATTAGGCATGTCATCGTACCTGGAATAACCTTAAATGAAGACTATTTAAAGAGATTACGTCAGTTTATAGATACACTAGATGGTGTTGAAAAAATAGAAGCACTTCCTTACCATACGATGGGAAAGGTAAAATATCAGAATTTAGGAATTGAATATCCTTTAGAGTCTGTTTTGCCACCAACTAAGGAAGAGATGGATTTTGCAAGAAAAATATTAGGAATACAAAATAGAAAAGAGGAAGAAAAATGATAGAAGCATGGGAAGGCTTTAGGCCTGGTAGATGGTGTGAGGGTGAAATAGATGTTAGAGATTTTATTCAAAAGAATTATGAACCCTATTTGGGAGATTCTAGTTTTTTAGAAGGACCAACAAAGGCTACGGTTACTCTATGGAATGAAATTTTAGAGTTATCCAAAAAAGAACGTGAGGCTGGTGGTGTACTTGATGCAGATACAGATATTATTTCTAGTCAAGTCAGTCATCAGGCTGGGTATATTGATAAGAACTTAGAAAAGATTGTTGGCTTACAGACAGATAAGCCCTTTAAAAGAGCCTTGCAGCCCTATGGTGGTATTAAGATGTCTGTTCAAGCATGCCAGATGTATGGCTATGAGGTTAGTGATAGAGTCAAAGAAATTTTTACAAAATATCGTAAAACTCATAATGATGGTGTATATGATGCTTATACAAGCCAAATGAGAGCCTGTCGTAAGGCACATATTTTAACAGGTTTACCAGATTCCTATGGAAGAGGCAGAATTGTTGGGGATTATCGCCGTGTTGCGTTATATGGAGTAGATGAGCTGATTCGCCACAAAAAGCTTGATAAAGAAGAAATTGATGGGGAAATGACTGCAGATAAAATCAGGGATAGAGAAGAGTTATCTGAACAGATCAGAGCCTTAGAAAATTTAAAAAAGCTTGCTGAAATATATGAATGTGATATTTCAAAGCCAGCTAAAACAGCTAAAGAGGCAATCCAAGCTCTTTATTTTGGTTATTTAGCAGCAACAAAAGAACAAAATGGTGCTGCAATGTCAATAGGAAGAAATTCTACCTTCTTAGATATTTACATTGAAAGAGATTTAAAAAATAATAGAATCACAGAGCATGATGCTCAAGAGCTTATTGATCATTTCATAATGAAATTAAGAATCATCAAATTTATGCGTGTTGCATCCTACAATGAATTATTTTCAGGAGATCCTACCTGGGTTACAGAATCTATTGGAGGTATGGGTGTAGATGGTAGACCTTTGGTCACAAAAACATCGTTTAGAATTCTACATACACTCATCAATTTAGGTCCTGCCCCAGAACCAAATCTTACAGTTTTATGGAGTCAAAATCTGCCTTTAAATTTCAAACGATTCTGTGCAGAAATTTCCATTCAAACCTCATCTATTCAATATGAATCAGATGACCTGATGCGAATAGAATTAGGAGATGATTACTGTATTGCATGCTGTGTATCTCCTATGCGTGTTGGTAAGGATATGCAATTTTTTGGAGCACGAGCTAATCTGGCCAAATGCTTACTTTACGCATTAAATGGTGGAAAGGATGAACTCCTGGTTGATCCAAAAACTAATGAGCCATTCCAAGTGTCTCCACTCTTTGAAGGAATAAATGGGGATGGTCCATTATGCTATGATGAGGTCATTATGAAATATGAACAAATGATGGAGTGGCTTGCAGGGGTCTATGTGAATACGCTCAATTTGATTCATTACATGCATGACAAATACTCCTATGAGGCATTAGAAATGGCGCTTCATGACACAAAGGTAAGAAGATTTTTTGCTACAGGTATTGCAGGTCTTTCCTGTGCAGCAGATTCTCTATCCGCTATAAAATACGCTAAGGTTTATCCAATAAGAAATGATAAGGGAATCATATCTGATTTTAGAATCGAAGGAGACTTTCCTAAATATGGAAATAATGATGATCGTGTAGATTCATTGGCTGTATGGCTTGTGAAAACCTTTATGAGTAAAATTAAAAAGCATACAACCTATAGAGAGTCTATTCCCACAACATCCATATTGACCATTACCTCCAATGTAGTTTATGGAAAGCATACAGGAAATACACCAGATGGAAGAAAGGCTGGAGAGCCATTGGCACCAGGTGCAAATCCTATGCATGGCAGAGATGTTAAAGGTGCACTTGCTTCCTTAGAATCAGTAGCTAAGTTACCCTATGAATATTCAAAGGATGGAATTTCCAATACCTTCTCTGTAACACCACAATCTCTAGGAAAGGAAGAAGTATAGTATGTCTAGAGTTGACAATTTAGTACAAATGCTAGATGCTTATATGGGAAACGGAGGATACCATTTAAATGTGAATGTGTTTAATAGAGAAACACTGCTTGATGCACAAAAGCATCCTGAAAAATATCCTCAGCTTACCATTAGAGTATCAGGGTATGCTGTAAACTTTATCAAGCTTACAAAAGAGCAACAGGATGATGTTATTGCTCGTACGATTCACGAAGCGATGTAAAAAGTCAAAGAAATTTTCTTGACTTTTTCTTTTTTGGGCACAAAAATGTAAAAAATATAGATATATTTTTGAAAAGAAAGAAGTTTCGTTATTGAAATTTTGCTCATTTTATTATATTATAGTATAAGAAGTAATTTTTTAAAAAAGGTTGTGATTGTATGGAATATATTGCTGATAAGGAAATGGTGGTTGTTTTCAATAAAAGAATGGGACTAGAAACTATTGCTACTAAGCTTGCTTTACTTAGTGGAGAACAGACAAAGAAATTTTTTACAGAACGTCCTACTAAAATTCCAAGAAAGATTAACGCAATGGCTTTGACCAGTGCTTTAAATGAAAGAATTAAAACACTAGATTCTCACTCTCTTACTAGGGATGCCTTTGCGAATTTAGAATCTTATGCAAATTTCACAGAATTTCAGCTACAAAATTTATTTGAAAAGATTGGCACAGAAGAGGATTATTATATCTACCGTAAAAATTTATGGAAGCTTTTAATCCGCAATCATATTGGTATTAATCTTCAGGATGGAGAAATTACTCGCTTAATCAATGCGAAGAAATATAAAGTGGAAACTTTCTCAACATATTCAAAAGCAATTTTTAGTGTGACTTTAGATCTTACAAAGGAATTTGATGCTTATCCAACAAATAAGTTAGAGGATTTATTAAAGGATTCCTTCTCCCAAGAAGAGATTCGTATGCTAGGTCTAAAATATGGTTTTGATATTCCAGTACGTCTAAAGAAGGAAGATCTTTATTCATATGTTAGAGACATGATGAGAGCAAGAAAGAAGCTTACCTTAGTATTAGGAAGAGAATTAAGTAATATGACTATTACTCAATTGAATGAGTTCTGTAAATTACAGGGTCTTGGTATATCTTCTGTAATGAAGAAAGAGGAACTAATTAATTTATTCTTATTCCTTGTAAAACAAGCAAAGTTTGCTCATATTGAAGCTAAAACGATTATTGGTACTGATTTTGCAGAACCACTTAAGTTTAGAGTTGATTTAGATGCAATTGATAATTTCAAAAGAGGCAAAGCTAAAAAGGTTATTTATTTAGATTCTGATGAGGTTGAATCTATTGAAAAGCTAGAAGAATTAGTTGAAGAAGAGGAAATCGTAAAGCCAAAGAAAAAGAAATCTCAAGAAGATATCGTAACAGAGATTATCCAAAAGCTTTTACCATATTTAAATATAGATGAGGAAACTGCAAGACTTGCTATTAGTCATGGCATATCTGTTCAGCAGCCAAAGAAAACAACAACTACTAAGAAAACAGTAGTAGTTCAACAAAAAAAAAAGAACAGGAACACACTAAGGTAAACCAAAAAGCTCCTAAAGAACAAACTTCGACAAAGGTCGATAGAAAACTAGTTGATGAAATCTTAGAAAAAATTCAAAATCTTAGAGATAATGGAACTCTAAAGATGAACAATGTTGTCTTTACGCCTAAGGAAGAAGAGTTGACAGAAGAGCTTCCACCAGAGCCTGAAAAGACAGAACCTGAAAAAATAGAAACCATTATCCGTATTCAAACAGAGCCAAAGCCAAAAAGAAAGGCATATCAAAAGCCTACTCTTGTTGCTCAAGAGCCAGTTCATAAAAAAGAAATTGATTTTTATGATGAGGAAGAAGAGGAATATGATGACAATGATGAATATAATTCCTATAATTTTGAACCAGAAGAAGATGAGGTTGAAGAAACGATAGAGGAAAGTAAAGAAACCCAACCTCTTGAAGAACCAACTCCTGAACCTATTGTAGAGGAAACTTTTGTAGTTGAAAGCTTTGATCAGAATACAAACACTTGTTTATTTGATGAGACAGAGGTTGTACTTCCTGTCCTTGATATGGATGCAAAGGAAGAGACTGTTATTGAAGAACAACCAGAAAAGGAGCCTTTAGAAAATCTTGAAAATGAAAGCTATGCAGAGGAATTTGAACCAAAGGATTCTGAGGACATTGAAGAGATTCTTGAGCCTTCTTCAAACGAAGAAGAGATTATAGAAGAACCAGATTATGCAGATGCCAGTTTAGAACAAATGATGGAAACGATAGTTCAGCTCGAAACAAATAATCAGATGCCACCTGAATATATGACATCAGATTATACTTATCCAACAGCTATGCTCCCACAACCATCTAGTGATCCTGCAGCTTTTATGCCCCCTGTCCCAGCTGGACCTCTTATGGACGTTCCTTATGAAAGTCCAAAGGATATTCCAGCATTAGAAAATAATCCTTATTTTAGAAGCAGGAAAATGAATTTTCATTTGAAGCCTATTATTTTATCTTTGGTTTCTGTTATTATTTTCATTGGTGTTTTTATCTCTATTTTTGCTATTCTACACGCATTTAAATAAGAGGTAGTTATGAAAGAAAAAGAAGTAAAGTACACTCCAATGATGGAGCAGTATTTAGAAATAAAAAAAGACTATCCAGATACAATATTATTTTATAGAGTTGGAGACTTCTATGAAATGTTTTTTGAGGATGCCCATACTGGTGCTAAGGAGCTAGAGCTTGCCCTTACAGGCAAGGATGCTGGTGTTGAGGAACGAGTACCAATGTGTGGCGTCCCTTTTCATGCTTATGAGCCCTATGCTGAAAGATTAATTTCTAAAGGCTATAAGGTAGCTATCGTTGAACAGGTAGAGGACCCTAAGGCTGCTAAGGGCATTGTAAAGCGTGGCGTAGTTAAAATCATCACACCTGGAACGTTAGATTCAGGATTAAACGATAAAGAAAATAATTATATTGCAGGCATTCTTCAAATCAAGAGGGATTTTGTTTTGTGCTACTGTGATTTATCTACAGGAGAAGGGTATATCACAAAATTAAACAGCTTTGAGGTACTTGCGAATGAAATACTATCCTTGCATATTAAAGAAATTGTCATTGATAGTAAATATGTGAATCAAAGGCTATCTGAATTTGTTAAACAAAATCAAATTGTCTTATCTCATGTAGAGGAAGCAGCTATTCCACCTACATTGATAGGACTGGTATCCAATATTGAAGAAGAATATCATCCAGCAGTTGGTGTAGTTTTACATTATTTTATGGAAACAAAAAAACAAATGCCAACACATTTAAAACCAGTTCAAAACTACATTCATGAACAATATTTACATATTGATGCTTTTACCAAGAAGAATCTAGAGCTTTGTGAGACCTTAAGATACAATAATAAGTCTGGTTCTTTATTATGGCATTTAGACCATTGTGAAACAGCTATGGGTTCTAGAATGCTCCATAAATGGCTAGATAAGCCTCTTTTAGACAGTAATGCTATTCAAAATCGATTAGATTTTATTGAATGCTTTAATCATCACTATCTTGAAAAGGCTCAAATCAAGGAATATTTTAAAAGTGTATACGATTTAGAGCGTATTATTGGAAGAATTGCTTCTGGAAATGCCAATGCTAAAGATTTAGTTTGGTTAAGAAAATCCTTGCAATATATTCCTCAAATTAAAGATTTAATTCATCATTTGGATTTAGTTAGTGCTCAAAGCTATGCTTTAGAAATCCTAGATCATCAAGAGTTATATTCTATATTGTTTAAAGCATTAGTGGATAATCCACCTTTATCTATCAAGGAAGGTGGTATGATTAAGGAAGGCTTTGATGAGAAGCTAGATGAGATTAAATCTATTTTGGCTAATAGTAAAGAATGGATATTAAATTATGAGAAAAGCCAAAAGGAGCTTACGGGTATCAAAACCTTGAAGGTTGGATACAATCGTGTAACAGGGTACTATATCGAAGTTTCTAAGGGCGCAATAGCGAACTTACCTGAAGATATTGGTTATGAAAGAAGAGCTACTCTAGCAAATGCAGAGCGCTTTATTTCCAAGGAATTAAAGGAATACGAGGATATTGTCCTTCATTCTAATGAACAAATCGTATCCTTAGAATACGAGATTTTTAGTAAATTAAGAAGTATTGCATCTTCTTATATTGTATCGTTACAAAATCTTGCAGATCATTTGGCTACAATTGATTGCTATATTGCTTTAAGTGATGTTGCAGTTAAATATAACTATGTTAGACCTACATTTAATACAAATAGAAAAATCACTATTGTTGATGGTCGTCATCCTGTTTTGGAGACGATAATGAAATCAGGATACATTGTCAACGATGTAGAGATTAACACGTATAATATGATGCTGATTACAGGACCAAATATGAGTGGTAAATCAACTTATATGCGTATGCTTGCAACGATTGCCATCCTAGCCCAAATTGGCTCTTTTGTACCTGCGAAGGCAGCAGATTTAATGATATTTGATGCTATCTATACTCGAATTGGTGCATCTGATGATTTGGTTTCAGGTCAGTCTACATTTATGGTGGAAATGATGGAAGCAAATTATGCCATTACAAATGCTACAAAGGATAGCTTGATTCTTTTTGATGAAATTGGCCGTGGTACAGCCACCTATGATGGTATGGCTTTAGCTCAAGCAATATTAGAATACGTTCATGAGCGTATTGGTTGTGTAACACTATTTTCTACACACTACCACGAATTAACCGTATTAGATCAGAAACTAAAGCGCCTTAAAAATGTCCATGTAGAAGCAAAAGAAACAGACCAAGGGGTTGCCTTCTTACATAAAGTTTTAGATGGTCCAACAGATAAGAGCTATGGTATTAATGTTGCGAGTCTTGCAGGACTTCCTAAGTCCTTAATCGCCAGAAGCAAAATGATTTTAGATACCTTAGAAGAAGAATCCAATACGAATAAAGGTGTTTCTATGGATTTATTTAACTTCTTAGAGTACGATTCTAAGGAAGAAGTCCAAAAGGAAACTAGAGCTGAAAAAACACAAAAGAGATTAGATGAGATTGATTTAAACTGTCTAACCCCTCTAGATGCTTTAAAACTTTTATATGAACTAAAAGAAGAATAGGAGGAGAATTTATGGGAAAAATTACTAAAATGTCTCCTCATCTTGCCAATATGATAGCTGCTGGTGAGGTTGTAGAAAAGCCAAGCAGTGTCGTTAAAGAGCTTGTTGAAAATGCGATTGATGCAAAAGCGAAGAATATACGCATTTTCTTACAAGAAGGCGGTCTTAAGGAGATTAAGGTAGTTGATGATGGTGAGGGTATGGATGAAGAGGATGTTCGTTTAGCCTTTCTACCACACGCAACCTCAAAAATTAAAACAGAATATGATTTATCACGAATTCTATCCTTAGGCTTTCGTGGAGAAGCAATTGCTTCTATAGCGGCAGTAAGTAAGATGCAAATTCTTTCTAGTATGGATGGAAAAGGTGGCTATCAGGTGACCTATCAAGCTGGAAGCATGCTTTCTTCAGGTCCAACGCCATCAAACCAAGGAACAACCGTAACTGTGGAAAATTTATTTTTCAATACTCCAGCCAGACTTAAATATTTGAAGCCTGCCAAAAATGAACTGGCTAGTATTACCTATCTTATGGATAGAATCGCTTTAGCTCACCCAGAAATTAGGTTCATGCTTACCAATGATAATAGAACCTATTTATCTACAACAGCATCCAATCAGATTTCATCTCTCATGGGAGAAATTTACGGACTTGAGGTAGCCAAGTCTTTATTAGAGGAAAGCTTCATTATCGATGGAGTAAAGGGAAGAATTGTTTTAGTAAAGCCAGAAATTTATCGTGCAAATAAGCTTGAGATTACACTTCTAGTAAATGGAAGATATGTAAAAAATTATAATATTACGAATGCTATAATAGAAGGCTTTAGAACCTATCTTCCTATTGGAAAATATCCGATTGCTGTATTATACTTAGAAATTGATCCTATGCTTGTTGATGTGAATGTGCATCCAAGTAAGACTGAAATTAAAATATCCAATGAAAGTCAAATCATAGAAGAGCTTTTAAAATCTATACATAAGGCACTAGAAGCCTCTATTTTAATTCCTACAAGACAGATTTATACTAAGGATACAAATGTTGGATATGAAAAGGTAAATCTATTTGAGCTTCCTAGAACAGTAGTATCAGAAGAGAAAACTGAAAGAAAAGAAGAGACAAAAATAGAACCTATCATCCAAATCAAAGAAGAATTAAAGCCAGCTATGACCTTTCAGGAGGAGCCGACTCCTTATGTAGCAAGAAAGGAACCTATTGTAGAGGAACATAAAAAGCTTCCTTATCTAGAGTATGTAGGCCAAATTTTTGGAACATATCTTATTTTTCAAAATGATACAGGAATGTATTTAATGGATCAGCATGCAGCAGCAGAACGCATTAATTATGAAAAAAATTATGAGCTACTAGGAAAAGAAAATCAACCTACTCAAGAGCTACTAGTTCCTATTCTATTTAATTTTACGAAGAGTGAAGCCTTATTCATAGAAGACCATTTAGATGAATTTAAGAAAATTGGTTTTCTTTTAGAGCCGATGTCTCAAGTAGATTATGTATTAAGAGAAGTACCATTATGGGCAAAGCTAGATGACGCTAAAAGTATTATTTCTAAAATTTTTGCAATTTTAATAGAGAATAAAAAGGTCGATGTGATTACCTTTAGAGATGCCATCGCTAAGCAGATTAGCTGTAAGGGCTCTATAAAGGCAAATCATGCCTTAAGTAGAATGGAAATTGATTCTTTGCTACAACAGTTAAATCTTTGCAAAAATCCTTATACCTGCCCACATGGAAGACCTACAATCATTCAGTTTAGTTCAACAGATTTAGAAAAAATGTTTGAAAGGATACAATCATGAAAAATAAGGTGATTGTAGTTGTAGGCCCTACAGCTGTTGGGAAAACGAAACTATCCATAAGACTTGCAAAAAGATATGGAATAGAAATCATCAGTGGGGATAGTATTGCCGTTTATAAAGATTTGAATATCGGCTCTGCAAAGCCTACAAAGGAAGAAATGGATGGTGTAGTTCACCATCTTATTGATATCTTAGACCCTAAAGAGGAATATAGTGTAGCAGATTTCCAAAAGCATGCGCGCTCTATTATCGATGAAAGACCTTTAAGCCTAATCTGTGGTGGTACAGGACTATACATTCAGGCTACTTTATTTAATTATGAATTTCATTCTAAGAAAAGAGATGCTCATCTTGCAGAACAATATGAAAGCTACTCCAATGAGGAGCTTTTTGCCCTACTAAAAAAACTAGATAAGGATTTAGATGAGACAAAAATTCATCCGAACAATAGAAAAAGAGTTTTAAGAGCTTTAGAGGTATATGAGGATTTGGGTACATCTATTCATAGCTTTAATCATCATAATGAGGCACTTTATGAGTATTATATTGTATATTTGGATATGGAAAGAGAGCTCCTATACAATCGTATACACCAAAGAGTTGATCAAATGCTAGAGGATGGACTCTTTGCTGAAGTCAAGGCTTTAGCTGATCAAAATATCTATCCAAAGGGAATAGGGTATAGAGAATGGATTCCTTACTTTGAGAAAAAGGCAAGCTATGAGGATGTTGTTGAACAGATAAAGAAAAATACAAGACATCTTGCTAAACGACAGGCAACTTGGTTTAAAAATCAAATGCATAGTCATTTTTATATGATGGATTTAGCTCGAGCTGAAGAAATATATCAAAAGATAGAAATGGATATAGATAGGTGGTTGAAGGAATGAGAATATATTTAATTGGCTTACCTGGTGTAGGGAAGTCTAGCGTTGGTAAAGCCTTAGCAGAAAAAATAGGGTATACATTCATTGACCTAGATACCTATATCGAACAACAGGCGATGTTATTTGTTGATGAAATTTTTCATTTGTATGGAGAAGAATATTTTAGAGCTTTAGAGACAAACTGTTTAAAGGAAGTATCCTCTAATGAGAATATTGTTGTTTCCTGTGGTGGAGGCATTATTAAAGCTAGAAAGAATAAGGAATATATGGATGGTGCTTGTATCTATTTAAAAGCAAATTTAGATACGATTCAAGCACGTATTGATGCTCAAACTATTGAGCGACCTCTTCTTGTAAGTAAAAAATTAGAAGATCTTTATTTGGAGCGTAAAAATGCTTATGAAGAGTTTAAGACAATGGAAATAGAGAATCTTGATTTGAATGAAACAGTAAATACTATAATTAAGGAGCTGGAGTTGAAATGAAAAAGGTTTTAATCATAAATGGACCAAATCTAAATATGCTTGGAAAAAGACCGAAGGAGCATTACGGTTCTTTAACCTTAGATGAAATCAACCAAAAAATAGTTGAGGAAAATCAAGGCTATTTTGATTTAGACTTCTTCCAAAGTAACTCAGAAGGAGAAATAATTACAAAGCTTCAAGAGGCCATTGCTTATGATGGAATTCTTATTAATCCAGCAGCTTATACACATACTAGCGTTGCCATTAGAGATGCATTAGAGCTATGCACGGGTATAAAATTAGAAATTCATTTGTCTAAGGTTGATGAGCGTGAGGACTTTAGAAGAATAAATTTGGTAAGAGATGTCTGTGACAAATGCTTTCAGGGACTTCATGAAAATAGTTATATTGAGGCTCTAAGATATTTAAAAGAAGTATTAGGATAGAAATATCCTTTTTTTCGACAAGCAATATATCAGTATATGAATATGGATTTGAAATTCAATCAGAAATATGATATAATACAAAACAGAAATATTTTAAGGAGAATTTTATGGTATCAAGTAATGATTTTAAAAATGGTATGACAATTTTATATGACGGTCATATGTACAAAATTTTATGGTTTATGCATGTTAAGCCTGGTAAGGGTGGAGCATTCGTTAAAACTAAGCTTAGAGATTTAAGAACAGGTGCAGTTATTGATTTTACTTTTAATGCTGCAGAAAAGGTAGAGAAGGCAATTATCGATAAGGTAACTATGCAGTATCTATATGACTCTGGCAGTGCTTTAGTATTTATGGATATGGAAACCTATGAGCAAATTGAAATTCCTCACGCTTTAGTTGAAGAAGAAAGAAAATACTTAGTTGAAAATATGAGCGTTGAAATTGAGAAATTTGGTGAGGAAATCTTAGGTATTATTTTACCAGATAAGGTTACGCTATTAGTAACGAAATGTGACCCTGCTGTTAAGGGAGATACAAAGACAAATGCATTAAAGGATGCTTATGTTGAAACTGGTTTATTAGTTAAGGTTCCTATGTTTATTGAAGAAGGAGAAAAAATTATCATCTCCACAGACACAGGAAAATATTCTAGTAGAGCTTAATTTATAGGAGTGTAGAGATTTGGATATACAAAGGTCGGTTTTCTTAGCAAATAAAGTGGACTCAACTGGCAGTCCTTTTAACACTTTATTTTTCATATTGATGTTAATCTGTATCTTTTTATCAGCTTTCTTTTCTATGTCTGAAACAGCATTTTCAAGCGCTAATGTTGTGAAATTGAAAAGCTTAGTAGAGGACAGAAAGCGTGGAGCGAAGAAGGCGCTTCAAATGGCAGAGGCTTTTGATAAGACAGTAACAACGTTACTTATTGGTAATAACATTGTAAATACTGCATTATCTACTATCGCAGTATTATTCTTTATACAATTAGGTGTTGCAGAGGATTGGGTAAGCTTAATTTCAACATTAGTTATAACAGTAACCTTATTAATCTTTGGAGAAATTTTACCTAAAACTATTGCCAAAAATAGTCCAGAAGCGGTAGTGGTTAAGGTTGCCTATATTGTGTATGCTTTACAACTAGTTTTTTATCCACTAGTTTTGTTTTTCAAGGGATTACAGTGGTTAGTTTCTAAAAAGGGCTCTGAAGATGATAAAAAAACATTTGATGAAGAAGAGTTCAATATTTTAATAGATGAGATGGAAGAAAGCGGAACCATAGAGGATGATGAAGCAAGCATCATTAAAAATGTTTTAGATTTAAAGGAACGTTCTGTTTCAGATATAATGGTCCCAAGAATTGATATGGTAGCCATTGACTATAGTTCTACTTTAGAAGAGGTTAAACAATTCCTTATGGAAGTTAACTATTCACGCTTTCCAGTTTTTAAAAAAGATAAGGATCATATTATTGGTATATTATATGTACGTGATTTCTTTCCAGCTTTGGTAAAGAATCCTAGATTATCTTGGAAGAAGCTTATTCGTCCAGTGAAGTTTGTTTCAAGTCAAATGAAGGCTGATGACTTGATTGTTGAACTTCAAAAGTCAAAAACCATGATTGCGATTGTAAGTGGTGAATATGGCGATGTTGCTGGTTTAGTTACTATGGAGGATGCCCTAGAGGAGCTTGTTGGTGAGATCTATGATGAGCATGATATCGCTGGTGAAGATGATATCTTTTTTGCCCAGACAGAAGAAAATACATATCTCGTTGATGCTGAAATGTATGTAGATGATTTGTTTGAACGCCTACATATTGGAGATGTTCCAGAGGATGTACCTTCAAAACTAGCTGGTTGGTTATTTGCAAAATGTGAAAGTATTCCCCAGGTTGGCTTTACAATGACTTATATTGCTTGTTATACAATGGCAAGTGAAGAAACAGAAGAATATGAGGACTATGCCAAGGCTTTAGAAATTTCTATCGCTGAGGTGGATGGCAGAAGAATTCAACGTATCAAAGTCATTGTACGAGATGCAACAGATGAAGAGATTGAACAATATCAAAAAGAAGACGATGAATAAAAGGAATTACCCAAGAAATTGGGTATTTTTTTTGGGCTCAATTCATAGGTTTTAATGGTGATACCTATGATTGTTTTAACTGGTGGAAAAACAGGTGGGCATATTATGCCCTTATTGGCTTTATCAAAAAAGCTTTCTGATGTTTGTTATGTAGGGGCATACAATTCCTTAGAAGAGCGCCTTTGTCAAAAGCATCAAATTCATTTTTATGGAATGAATCTAAAGAACAATCATATTCCAGGAATTATAAAATGCTTTTTAAAGCTGAAATTAAAAAATGTTACAGCAATTATTTCTACAGGAGGCTATGTAAGCTTTCCTGTACTACTTTATGGTATATTTCATAGAATCCCTATATATCTTTTAGAAGAAAATGTCATTTTAGGAAAAACAAACCGTTTTTTTGGGAGATTTGCAAAAAAGGTATTTCTAACCTATCCGTTAGAAGATATGAAGAAAAAATATAGGGTTACTGGTCTTCCGACACTCACTCAAAATCTTTCCTATCAGAAATATCTTTCACAAGCAACAGATATTTTAATTATTGGTGGTTCCCTAGGATCAAAGCCATTATGTGATTTAGCGAAACAACTCAATCATAAATATACTGTATCCTTAATTGCTGGAAGATATTTTGAAGAATATAAGGACTTAGAAAATGTAAAGGTTTATGATTATATTCATGACTTACCTAGCTTTATGCTGCAGACACGACTTATTATTTCTCGTGCTGGAGCTTCTACGACCTATGAAATTTTTAGCATCGGTAAGCCATGTATTATAGTACCAAGTCTGAACACAAGTCAAAATCATCAATATTTAAATGCAGTTTATTTTGAGGAACAAGGCTGTTGCAAGCTTTTAAAGGAAAAAGATTTGGATACTGATATTGCCTCAGTTGTAGAGCTTTTATTAAATGATGGAAAGAGGATGCAAATGATGATGGATCATCAGCGCAATTTGGTAGTTAAAAATAGCTGTGAAAAAATAATAGAAGAGATTGGGATATAAGATGAATTTTGAAGCATATGTTTTAGAAAATAATTTAGGTATTATAGAAAAAAATTATACCTTTAAAGAATTAACTACCATTGGTTGTGGTGGAAAAATAGAAATACTATATACTCCCAATAGTATTGCTTCCTTACAGAAGGCCTTTGTCTATATTATAGAACATGAGCTTGCTTATTTTCTACTTGGAAATGGCAGTAATGTTTTAGCGAGGGATGAGGACTATAAGGGAATTGTGATACATCTAAGAAAGATTCCTTATAGCTATGAAATAAAGGACAATATTCTTTCCTGTAGCGCCTTTTATCCTACCACTAAGCTGGCATATGAGCTGGCTAAAGAGGAGTGGGGAGATTTATCCTTTTTGGGAGGAATACCAGGTCTTTTAGGTGGTGCAATATATAATAATAGTGGAGCATATAGGGATGAAATCAAGAACCACTTGATTGATGTTACCTATATAAATAGCGCTGGAGACATTATAACCATTAGCAATAAGGATTGTGCGTTTTCCTATCGGAAAAGTATATTTCATTTTATAGATGGAATTATTCTAAGTGCTAGATTCAAGCTTGAAAAAATGAAAACCTTAGAAATCCTAGAAAGAAGAGCTATGGCAAGAAAAATTGCACAGCCCTTAGAAAGTAAAAATATGGGCTCAATTTTTAAAAACAATCCTTTAATTCCAGCATGGAAGGTTATTGATGCTCTAGGGATGAGAGGCTTCCATTTCCATGATGCCACTGTAAGTGCTAAGCATGCAAATTTTATTATCAATACAGGAAATGCAAAAAGTAGTGAAATTTTGAATCTTATTGAGCTAATCCAAAGACGTGCAGAATTGGAATTTGGTATTAAATTGAAATATGAAATAACAATTCTTTAATTTACTAAAAAAAAATAATTTTTTTATCACTTCCATATTGAAAAAAAATGACGTTTAATGTAAAATAAATAAGGGGTTTCCGAATTTTTTTTAGATGGAGGGATATAAATGATTTTTGATGAACTTGACTCACTAGAAGCAGCAAAAACAAGGATAATGGTTATCGGTGTTGGTGGTGCAGGAAAAAATGCTATAGATCATATGATTGAGAATGAAGTACATGGCGTGGAATTTATCGCTGTGAATACAGATGCTCAAGATTTAAAATATTCCAAAGCTAGAAATCGTCTTTTAATTGGTCGTCATACAACTCGCGGACATGGTGCTGGAGCAAATCCTGATGTTGGACGTATGGCAGCTTTAGAAAGTGAAGATGAAATTCGTGAAATGGTTAGCGAAGCAGACATGGTATTTATCACTTGTGGTATGGGTGGAGGTACTGGAACTGGTGCTGCCCCTGTAATTGCTAAATGTGCACGTGAAAATGGTTGCTTGACCATTGGTATTTGTACAAAGCCATTCCTTTTTGAAGGACCTGAACGTATGAATAATGCTGTAGCAGGACTTACTGCTTTAAGAGAATATGTTGATACACTCATTGTTATTCCAAACCAAAGATTATTACAGATTGTTGATCCTTCAACCCCTATGCTAGAAGCATATCGTGAAGCTGATAATGTTTTAAGAAAAGGTGTTCAAGGTATTTCTGAAATTATTTCTATTCCAGGTATGATTAATGTTGACTTTGCCGATGTTCGTCATGTTATGGCAAACTCAGGTACAGCCCTAATGGGTATTGGTGCTGCAACGGGACCTGACCGTGCATTAAAGGCTGCAAGAAATGCAATTCGTTCCTCATTATTAGAGGTTACTATTGATGGAGCAACAGATGCCATTGTAAACTTTACTGCATCTGAAAGCCTAGCTGCAAAGGAAATTGAAATTGCTTTAGCTGAAATAAGAAACAATTGTGATAAAGATTTAAATATAATTTATGGAACAGCTTATAATAATGATTTAGGCGATGAAATGATTGTAACTGTTATTGCTACTGGATATGAGCTTAAGGCACAAAATAACGGTTATGATGAATTAGCTTCTGAAATCTACAAGAACGTTTCTGAAAATAATATTGAATATGAAGGATTAAATCATATTCATGTTAGTGAAGAGGAAGAAATGGATGATTTTGATGAGGAAGAAGATGATTCTACATACAATAAAACGAAAGAGATTTTCGATATAAAATCAACTAGAAAACAAGCAAAGCTTCGTCTAAAGGAAGAAAAACGCAAGAAAAAAGAAGAAGCAAGATCAACTGCTTCAGAACATAAGGAACCAAAGGAGCGTAAAGAGTTCCCATCTTGGTTGAAAAAATAATACATTACTCTATCAATTTAATTTGATAGAGTTTTTTTATACAAAAAAGAGCTATAAAAATAGCTCTTACAAGTTAATTTTAATGCTTTTAATAGACTGCTTTAAGTTCACAATGTTATTTTTCTTTTCCCGAGCGATGTTTCTCTTTTGATTCATCTCATTTTGGAATTTATCTTGTGCTAAATGAGTCTTTAAGCTTCTAATATTTTTCTCAATATGCTTATTCTGTAGGTTATACTCTGTCTTAGCAAGCTTCATATCCTCATGGAGTTGGATATTTTTCTTTTTTGTTTCTTTATTAAGCATTTTAGAATTAAATTTAAAAGCAATAGGAAGATGCTCAATCTCCTCATTTTTCGTCTTGATAAAGTGCTTTAGCTTTAAATTCAAGCGATTCAACTGATCTACTTTGTCTTTTTGGATATCATCCTTATCCTTCTTGAATTGGTTTTCTTTCTCAAGACTCAAGTTTTGATGATAATCCAATATTTTTTGATAGTTGTCATCTAAGGCATAATAAGAAGCAAAGAACTGATTTCTAATTTGCTGATGGTAGGCATCAAGTGTATTACTGTCATTTTGAAAATTCTGATTTGCAATATCAAGCTTGTGGTCGTATAAATCCATCATTTGATTTAGTAAAATGGTTTGTTCTTCAATTTTTTTCTCATGAGTGGCTATTGTCTCATGATATTCAGTTAAATAATCATAGGTAGCCTTATTGTATTTTTGGTTAAACTCCTTGACTTCATTTTTGAATTCTAAAGCACAGTTCAATTTTCTTTTTGCTGTATCTTGCTCACTTTCTCTAATGAAAGAATCTAAATCCCTAAGAATGATATTTTTTGCATTCGTCATAATTTTTTGAATTCGTTTTTGTGATGCATCAGTTTCAGATAAGAATTTCTTAGCAGAAGAAGCATGCATTAAATGATTATTTATAAAATCTTGTAATTGAAGATCAATAGTTTTTAGATTTGTGCCCACAGAGTTTTTATACTGCGTAAAAATTGCAATATCTGTTTTTATCATTCTTTGAATTTTTTGAAGCTCATTTTTATATTCAGAATTTTTAGAAGAAAGGTGTTGATTTAACTCAGATAGGTCATCATTACGCATATGAATCATCTTAGTAAAATCTTCAATTTTTTCCTTATAATCCTTAATTTTAAGCTCCGTTTGTTTAAGAATGACCTGTGTAGCAGGATCTAATTTCTTTTTTCTCTGCTGATTGTTATGAATTAGCATTTCATTATCGTTAATCAGCGTATAAATTTTTTGTCTGAAGTTTTCTATTGTTTTATTAGAACTATCTATTTCATCCAAAATCGCATTTTTCTTTTCTTTAATCATCGTAATATCTTTTTCATGCTGTTCTTCTAAAGAATCTAAAGAAGATTTGTACTTAAAAGTATAGATATATTCCATTTTTTCTGTTAAAACAGAAGAAATACATTCCTGAAAATCTACGATAACATTTCTTATAAAGATTAAAAACAACTCTAAGAATTTATTTAACAAAGATTCTAAATAGTGGAAATTATCCTCATTAGGAAAGATATCCTCTAATACGACACCAACAATATTTAAATAATTACGCTTTAAGGAATTGAAAAAAGTAGAATAGGAATGTACTAAATTTTCTAAATAATGCACATCATTATCGAGTAGATTAGTAACATACTCTTCCTTAGATACCCTTAAGTCATTGTTGTTGATGATTTGTGTTTTGATTTTGGCAAAATGCTCATTCAATTCTTCACGTTTAATAGAATAAATAGCAGATACACTATTTTTTTCCATAATCAAGTTTTCTAAAACAATTCTTAAATTCTTTTGTTCTAGTGCTTTTTGATTCTCTAAATCAATTTTCTTAAAGCCATATTCCTTGGCAAGCGTTATGTCTTGAATATTATGCTCGTATTGAGTACGATTATATTCCTTCAATAATTTATTCTTTTCAATTTCCAAAAGATTATTGGTTTCTTCATGATGAAGATGTGCTTTATAGGTTTCTTCTAAATATTGAAGGACAATACTATTTAGCTTTTGAGTTGCATCAATAGCTAGCTTATAGCTGTTGATTTTATTTTGTATAGTTTCAATTTTTTTATAATAGTTAGCGCTAATGCCATCATAATTTCTTTCTAAAAGCTTTGTACGGATCTGGGACTGGCAACGAAGTATATTAGCCTGTTGTGAAAATCTATAGTTTGCGTTTTTTACAGTATAGTTAAAATCATTACCATAGATATTATCATTTTCCTGATAATATTTATTATCAAACTGTTCCTGATCATTTATATTTTTGATAGCATAGTTCTTATCAATTTCTAAGAAGTTTTTATCATTACGATTGTTTAAAACCTTAATTGTATTATCCTTAGTCAATTCAAGAAGAATTAATTCTTTTTCCTTCTTTGCTAGGAAAATATTCATTTGATGCTGTTTATTTTTGAAGCGTACTACATGATTTGTATACTTATCTAAAGCAGAAGTAGCATTATAAATCTGTTCTAACTGTTGATGAAATATCTTTGTTTTTTGAAACACATCAGAGTAGTATTCTCTTTTTATACCATTGATTTTCTTTTCAAACTCCTTTTTGATTAAAGAAGTATTTTCATCAATTACATTAATTTTAGTAACAAATTCCTTTAATAAAGCTTGTGCTTGTGCTTGATAGATTGCCTTTTTATTTTCTCTTTCAATATTGGCATCGTTCATAGATTTTGTGTATTGACCTCTAGCAGTATCAATGATTTTATTTTTTTCATCAGCAATTTTCTTGATGTTCTCATTCAAATTGGCACTTTCCTGACGATATTTTTCCTTCATATTACTTTTTTCATTTTCTAATGCTGTAGTAATAGAAGAAAGCTCCATTTCTTGAATCTCCACAAATTTCTTAAGCTTTTCTAATTCCTCAGCCTGAGCGTTTAGTAATTCATCTATCTCTTTCTTATACTCTTCGTATAGCTGTTCCTTAATTTGTTTTAAAATTGCATTATTTTTCTTAACAATTTCAAGATAGGACTCTTTGGCTTCATCTCTTTGATAATCAAATCTTTTTTTAGCCTCTTGGAAGTCATTGGAAAGGATAATCTTATTTTGTTCAGAAGTAGCTAAAAAATAGTCCAATTCAACTTCAAATTGTTCTATTCTATAGTTTGTATCCTTTTTGGCAATTTCAATTTTTTGTCTTAGCTTTTGACATGCATCAATATAATCCTTTGTAATACCTTTTATATTTTTATTCAAAGAATCGTTTAAAACTTTTATTTTTTGTTGATATCTTGTTAAATGAGAAAGATTTTTCTTTTCATAATCTATCTTGTATTTATTATTTTTAACAAATAAATCCTTTAGAGTAGTAGTCCAAGCAGTTAAAGAATTATCCAAATCCCCTAGCTTAGAAGAAGTAATAGGGTCTTTTTTGTCAATGATAGAAAAATCTTGAATGATTTTTTTATATTCAATTTTGAAATTATCAATTATTTCTAAAATAGACATTCTAACCCCTCCTTCTGGCTTGTATCCTCATCTAATCTATTATATAATTATTTTTAATAATAGTCAAAGAAAAAAGGAGGATATATATATGAAATGTTGTTGTAAGCTTTTAAAAAAGGATACATTTATTCAAGGAGTACCTGTAGAAATCTGTCCTTCCTGTGGTTTAATAACAAAACAAAACTACATTTCTTTGAAAGAAGAAAAAAAGAGATATGATGCGCATAGATGTGATGATGGGTATAAGAGATATATGGAAGCTTTATTTACCAAATTGGAGCAGTATATCAAAGGGAGCACACTAGATTATGGCTGTGGTCAAATCCATTATCTGGCCGATATCCTTACCTCAAATCACATTCCTTCTGCGTTTTATGATCTTCATTATTTTCCAAAGCTCCCTTCTCAAACCTTTGATACTATCATTCTTGTAGAAGTCTTTGAGCATTTAAAGGAAACCTATGAAGAGCTTTTAAATATAAAAAAATTATTAAATCCTAAAGGGAGAATCATTCTAGTTACTAAGCCATATGATGGAGTGGATTTAGACACGTGGTGGTATTTTAGAGACAATACACATGTGAGCTTTATCAAAAAAGATACGCTCCTTCATTGGGATTTGAATATGAGACTCATAGAACAAAAAGGAGATATTTTTGTTTTAGAAAGCATATAATACTATAGGTGATTTTATGCTGGAGCATATTGTTAAGAATGGTGAATCCATTTATGATATTTTAAATATGTATCATATTGAGTTAGAAGAATTGAAGAGCTTAAATTTGCATATTACAGATTTTTATAACTTAGCTAGTGGAATGAAAATTAAAGTCCCTCTCATTCATAATGAGATTGAGCAAATTCTAGAAAATACGGAGAGCTTTGTCCAAAAGTACTATCCTAAGATTAATGAGATTTATGAAAATAAACCTTTACCAAGAGTTGAAGAGGTAGAAGAAAAGAAAGGAAATGTGGAAGAAAAGTCAATCCCTCTTCCTACACCACCTATCTCTCCTAAAGAAGAAACAGTAGGTAATATGGACGTTCAGCCTAAAGGAAAGCCTTATCCAGGCATATTGCCTCCTAAGAGTAGATATGGCAGATGAAAATTTGAAAATGAAATGCGTAGATATCCTACGCATTTTTCATTTCTTTTTTATCCCTCAAAATAATGCTAGGCTAATTATGGGAATGCTTTAAAGAAAGTCAAAGCATCGTTGACAAGAAGACAACAACAATAGTAAAATAGAATTATGATAGCTGAAGAATAATGGTATGCCGATATTGGTGTTGATGGAAAAATATTAAATTTTAAAAAGAAAGAATCTAAGCTGGAACATATATTGCTTGAATAATATAGACGGGTATAAGAAAGAATGCTGTGATACTGGAGGTTTTATGGATGAGTGTGATTGCTGATTTAAATATAATATGCTTAGATGAGAGAAATAAAACTATAATAGATGAGGATACTTTTTCTGTGGTATGTAGAAGAAATCCAACAAAATCATTTTATGGTGCTTCATGGGATACTCTTTCTATGTTAAAAGGAAATTGGTATCAAATAACACCTATTAAAAGAGACTATGGAATGTATAATGATGAATTTTTTGACCTTTATTTCGTTAATAAAAAAGCTTCAAGAGCACACGGGAATTATTATGTTGTAGTGAATTGTGACATCAACATAATTTACAATGCCTTGAAAAAACTTATAGATGCTTCGCCAATTAAAAAAATATGTGTTCTATTTAGATTAGATTATCAAAAGAAACAGAAAATATCAGGTGTTCTTAAATTCAATAATTTTTTTTCTAAGCTGAAGAATAATAAAATATTATTTGATATGGCGTATATTGTTGAGTTATAGAATAAGAAGGAAAGCAGCAATAGAAAAGCTTTTTATATATGATGTAATGAAATGCTAGGAAAATCGGTTCAAGATTTTCCTTTTTTAAATATATATTTAAAACCCTTTGAATTTTACTTTCATTTTTCTTAAGAATATGATATGATATAAGTTGGTGATTAAGGATGTATGGATATATTAAAGGCTTGGTTACTAAAGTAACTCCTAAAAATATAATTGTAGAAAATCAAGGGATTGGATACTTGCTAATTGTGAGTAATCCATATAATTTTTCTTTGAATAAAGAGTATAAAGTTTACGTTTATCAATATGTGAGAGAGGATATCATTGATTTATATGGTTTTATCAGTGAAGATGAAAAGGATCTTTTCCTAAAGCTTATCTCTGTAAGTGGAATTGGTCCTAAAAGTGCATTATCCATTCTAGCTACTGGTACCGTGAGTGAAATTGTAAAGGCAATAGAAGCAAGGAACGATGCCTACTTAAGAAAATTCCCTGGAATAGGTGCAAAGGCAAGCCAGCAAATTATTTTAGATTTACAAGGAAAGTTGAATTTAGGTGAGGAGCTTGTAGTGAAAAATACTAAGCTTGAGGATGTAGAACAGGCATTACTTGCTTTAGGATATAATAAAAAAGAAATTGCTAAGGTTTTACCAAAGCTAGATCAATCCTTAGATGAGGGTGCTTTAGTGAAGCAGGCCTTAAAGGCATTAGTAAAGTAGGTGTAGATTAGTGGAAGAAGAAAGAATTGTAAGTCCAGAGGTTGTAGAGGAGGAAGATACTTTATCCTTACGTCCTCAAAGCTTAAATGAATATATTGGACAAGCTACTGCTAAGGAAATGCTTGATGTCTACATTCAGGCTGCTTTAAAAAGAAATGAATCCTTAGACCATGTCCTTTTATACGGTCCTCCTGGACTAGGTAAGACCACACTTGCCCAGATCATTGCCAATGAGCTTGGAACAAGTCTAAAAGTAATTTCAGGACCATCCATAGAGCGTAGTGGAGATTTAGCAGCAGTTTTATCAACATTAAATGAAGGTGACGTACTTTTTATTGATGAAATTCACCGCTTACCTCGTTTTGTGGAAGAGGTTTTGTATAGTGCAATGGAAGACTATGTACTAGATATTATGGTCGGCAAAGATAGTAATACAAAAAGCATACGTGTAGATTTACCTCCCTTTACTTTAGTTGGAGCTACAACTCGTTTTGGTGATTTATCTGCCCCTTTAAGAGATCGTTTTGGTGTTGTCTTACGTTTAGAGTATTATACTCTAGATGAACTTAAGCTGATTGTCAACAGAACAGCAAGTGTTTATGGTACAGAAATTGATACCGAAGCACTTGAGGAGCTTGCAAGTAGAAGCCGTGGTACACCTCGTATTGCCAACCGGTTATTCAGACGTGTACGTGATTTTGCAGATGTAAAGAATGAGGGTAAAATTACGCTTTCGATTTGTACAGAAGCTCTATCCAAGTTAGGTATTGATAAGAATGGTCTTGACTATACTGATCATAGATATTTAAAAGCTATTATTTATACCTTTAAGGGTGGTCCTGTAGGAGTAGAATCTATTGCTGCAACTATATCTGAAGAGGTATCCACGATTGAAGATGTATATGAGCCATACCTTTTGCAGGAGGGATATATCAAGCGCTCTAGCAGAGGAAGAGTGGCAACAGAAAAAGCATATGAAGAGCTTGGAATACCATATTTAAAGGGGTTGTTTGCATGATAAGGACTTCAGATTATGATTATGATTTGCCAGAAGAATTAATCGCTCAAACACCACTTGTTAACCGTAGTGAATCAAGACTAATGGTATTAAACCGCAAAAATCAAACAATAGAGCATAAGATTTTTTCTGATATAGTTGATTTATTTGATTCTAATGATGTATTAGTTTTTAATGACACTAAGGTAATTCCTGCACGAATTATTGGTATAAAGGAAGAAACTCAAGCTGTTATAGAGCTATTGCTTCTAAAGGATTTAGGGAATAACTGCTGGGAAACTTTAGCTAAGCCTCAAAGAAGAGTTAAAATTGGAAGTATTATCAGCTTTGGAAATGGCGAATTAAAGGCAAAATGTATTGCCAAAGAGGATATGGGCATCTGCAAATTTGAGCTTATTTATGAAGGGATTTTAGTGGAAATCTTGGATAGATTGGGCTCAATGCCACTTCCACCTTACATTCATGAAAAGCTTGCAGATCCAAGCAGATATCAAACCGTTTATGCAAAGCATCCAGGCTCTGCAGCGGCTCCGACAGCTGGTCTGCATTTTACAAAGGAAATTTTAGATAAGCTAAAGGCCAAAGGAGTAGAACTTGTTTTTATTACTCTTCATGTCGGACTAGGAACATTTAGACCTGTGGAGGAAGATGATTTGACTCATCATGTGATGCATGAGGAATACTATGAAATATCTAAAGATGCTGCAGCTGCATTAAATAGGGCTAAAGCAGCGCACAAAAGAATTATTGCAGTTGGAACAACCTCTACAAGAACCTTAGAATCAGCATATCAGGATGGCTTTAAAGAGGTTTGTGCTTCAACAAAAATATTTATTTATCCAGGATATTCCTTTAAAGCGATTGATGCACAAATTACAAATTTCCATTTGCCAAAATCAACACTTATTATGCTTGTAAGTGCACTTGCTGGAAGAGAATTTATTTTGAAGGCATATGAAGAGGCTGTAAAAGAAAAATATCGTTTTTTCTCCTTTGGAGATGCTATGCTTATAGAATAGAAAGAAGGTACATATATGAATTATCAAGAATTATTAGAAAATACAAATCCCCATATTTTACTTAAGGTGAAGGATTATGGAACAATCCAACTAGAATTATTTCCTAAGGTTGCTCCTATAACTGTAAAAAATTTCTTAAAATTGGTGGAGTCTGGTTTTTATACTGGACTAACCTTTCATAGAATCATTGCTGGTTTTATGATACAAGGTGGAGATCCACTTGGTAATGGAACAGGTGGTTCAAAAGAAAAAATTAAAGGGGAATTTGCTCAAAATGGCATTGATAACCCTCTAAAGCATACACGAGGTGTTATTTCTATGGCAAGAAGTATGTTTCCTGATTCAGCAAGCTCACAATTCTTTATTATGCATAAGGATGCTCCACATCTAGATGGTGCCTATGCAGCATTTGGCGCTGTAATAGAGGGAATTGAGGTAGTCGATAAAATTGCAGGTGTAGATGTCAATTATAATGATATGCCTCTTCATCCTGTTGTGATTGAGAAAGCAGAAGTGATTTAAGATGCCTGCAGTATGGTATGAATTAAAACACACCTGTAAACAAACAGGTGCGCGTTATGGAATTTTGCATACCCCTCATGGTGATTTTGAAACTCCTATTTTTATGCCTGTTGGAACTAAGGCCAACGTTAAGACCTTAATACCTAGCGAGGTCGAAGAGGTAAGTGATGGCTTGATTTTAGCTAATACCTATCATCTATGGTTACAGCCAGGAGATGAACTTATTGCAAAGGCTGGTGGAGTTAGAGGCTTTATGAAATGGAATCATGCCCTGCTTACCGATAGTGGTGGATTTCAAGTATTTTCCTTATCTAAAATCCGTAAAATCACAGAAGAGGGAGTAGAATTTAGACATCATAAATCTGGAGAAAAGCTCTTTTTATCTCCTGAAAAGTCTATTGAAATTCAAAATAATCTTGGTGCTGATATCATTATGAGCTTTGATGAATGTCCTCCCTTTCATGCAAGTGAGGCCTATTTAAAGGATTCTATTGACAGAACTATCCGCTGGGCAAAGCGTGGTAAGGAAGCACATAAAAACCCTGAAACACAAGCCTTGTTTGGCATCGTTCAGGGTGCTGGAAATAAAGATTTAAGAAAATATTGTCTAGAAGAACTTAAAAAAATTGACTTCCCAGGCTACTCTATAGGTGGTTTATCTGTAGGGGAGTCCAAAGAAGAAATGTATGAGATGCTTGAATACCTAAAGACAATTATGCCAGAGGACAAGCCTAGATATTTAATGGGAGTTGGCTCTCCCGATGATTTAATTATTGGCTCAATGAATGGTATTGATATGTTTGACTGTGTTTTACCTTCTAGGAACGCAAGACATGGAACAGCCTTTACCTCTTATGGTAAGGTTCAGGTAAAGAATCAAAGCTTAAAAGAGGATTTTACTCCACTGGATCCAGAATGCGATTGTTATTGTTGTAAAACATATACGAAAAGCTATTTAAACCATCTCATCAAATCAGAAGAGATACTTGGGATGAGACTTCTCACCTTACATAATTTAGCCTTCTTAAAAAAATTAATGGCTCAAATCAGGAAAGCCATTAAAGAAGATCGCTTATTAGATTTTAAAAATGAATTCTTTAAGAAATTCGGCTATAAATAAGCTTAAGCCTGAGGTGTAACAGAGGAAGTACATAGCTCTACTGTGATTGGTTCAAAGCACTGAATTCCCTTAACAGCATCTAAATCAAGAATCATAGTTCTAAGAGTTGCAGTTAGTGTTCCACCATCTTCAGTTAATAATCTAAGAGTAACAAATCTTCCACAGCGAATTGATTCAATTCTAAAGAAGGATGTTGTCGTTCCTGTTACATCGGTTAAACCAGTAAATAGGGTTCCACATTCACTGTATAAGGCTACAGGAATTGTATTGTTTGCAGGATTGAATAAAGATGTGTCACAGCTGATACAACGGTTTTCTCCTACAGTAATAACTTCCTTTTGTAGCTTATCAATTCTGGCTACTGTTTCTCTAATGTAGTTACAATCTAGGCAGTCATTTACAGTTTCAATTGGCATTATGAATTCACCTCCTATCATAAAGTATGATACTAGGAGAAAAATTGCTTAGACAAACGCCAATATTCTTAAGAAAAAAGATTGTTTCATTCAAAAAAAAGATTTATAATAAAACAAAGGAGTTGTATAGTATGTATATTTTAGCAACAGCATTACCAATCATCATTTCCATTTGTGTGGTTTGTGTAGCCCTTATGGCTTTCATTATAGTTATTTTAATTAAGAAAAAACAACCAAAAATCAAAGTAAATGAGGAATTTATAGAGCATTTGGTAGAAGCTTTAGGTAAAAGAAATAATATCATTGATGTAAAAACAATCAATGGAAGAGTTCATTTTGAAGTTGAAGATTTAGAAATCGTAGACTTAGAAGAATTAAAAAAACAATCTACCGCAGGTGTTTTTATTACAAATCAAACAATCAAAATGCTATTTAGCTATGACAGTGAAGCGATTTGCTCATCTGTTTTAGCTTTACCAAAGAGCGAATAATATGCAAAACAAGAAATATAAAATCATCCTTGACCAAGGATTGTGTGTGAAGCCTGCCACAGAACTCGTTCACTTTGTTATGAAATTTCATTCGGAGATTTCTCTTAAAGCATTTCAAAAGCGAATTGATTTTAAATCTCTTATGGGAATTCTTTCCTTAGGGATTAGTGGTGGAACAGAAATTGAGGTTACTGCAGAGGGACAAGATGAAAAAGAAGCTATTTCTGCCATAACTCAAAAGCTTATAGAATTAAATTTAGCAATTGAACTTTAAAAGGATTGTTTCAATCCTTTTTCACGTTTCAAGGAAAGGACATACTATGGAATTTCATGTAGATAAATATGTAGAAGAAGGCTTGTTGTTACTATCAAAGCTCATCTCTTATAAAACTGTTTTAGAGGAGTATAATCCAAAGTCAGATGCTCCTTTTGGAGAAGAAAATAAGCATGCCTTAAAATTTATATTAGAATATGCTAAAAAGGATGGCTTTGAGACATTAAATGATAAAAACTATGCTGGACATATTGAGTTTGGAAAAGGGAAAGAAATTTTAGGTATTCTTGCTCATTTAGATGTCGTTCCAGTAGATGGGCAAACCTGGAAAACGAATCCATTTGTTTTAAATATTTCTGAGGGAAAGCTTTTTGGTAGAGGGGCTATGGATGATAAAGGACCATTAGTTGCCTCCTATTTAGCAATGAAGCTTCTAAAGGATCAAGGCTTTACCCCAAAGAATAAAGTGCGTTTGATTATGGGCTGTGATGAGGAGTCTGGCTCTAGATGTCTTGCCCATTATTTTAAGAAAAATCCTGTTCCTGATTTAGGCTTTTCTCCTGATGCAGATTTTCCTTTAATTTATGGTGAAAAGGCTCATATGACTTACAATTTCGAAGGAAAATTAGATAATACTGAAATCATAACAGAGTTTACTTGTGGGACAAGATATAATGTTGTTCCAGCACTTGCTTCTATGAAGCTTTCTAAGAACTTGAAGAAGGAATACCTTGATTTTTTAGAAAAGAATCATTATGAGGGTAAAGTAGAAAAGGATACGTATTATGCTTATGGGAAGGGCTCTCATGCAATGGTGCCACAAAATGGAGTAAATGCAAGCTTTATTTTATTTGAATTTTTAAATGAGACTGCGCCTTCAACCTTATCAGAGTTTTTTGTGAAGTATTTAACCTTTGATCCATTTGGAAAAAAGCTTGGATATGATTTATATGATGAAGAGATGAAGGAGCTAACAAGTAATGTTGGATTAGTCCATATTAAGGATGGTTCTATTTTAATTGGCATAGATTCTCGAGTTCCTAGAAAAGAGCATGAAGATGTGATGAGAGATAAAATTAAAGAAGCAGCTAAAACAGCAAATTTAAGAGCTAATGTTTTAGGCTTTGGTGGATTCCATTATGTAGATCCAAATAGCTTTTTAGTAACAACTTTAATGGGTGTTTATAAAGAGGTAACAGGCGATACTACTGCAGAGCCTATGACCATCGGTGGTGGTACTTATGCTAAGTTTATTGAAAATGGAGTTGCCTATGGACCATTAATGCCAGGAAGAGAGGATGTATGTCATATTGCTGATGAATATATGCTATTAGAGGATTTTAAAAATGCCATTCTAATTTATGCAAAGGCAATATATGAGCTTACAAAATAAATATGCGGTTAAGAAAAGTAAAAAATGCCTATGAGCGTTTAAAAGAAAATAAAAACTATTTTATAGAAAATCCTATAGAGTATAAAGGAAATTGGGCTTCTGTTTTTAAAAATCCTAACCCAATTCATATAGAAATTGGTTGTGGGAAGGGTCAGTTTATTAAAGAGCTTGCAGGACTTAATCCAGATATTAACTATATTGCTATAGAAAAATATGACTCTGTTTTATTGCGTGCATCAGAAAAGCTTGAAGCTTTGAATCTACCTAATTTAAGATTAATCCTACTTGATGCAACACATATTGAAGATGCTTTTGCAATTGCTGAAGTATCTTTAATTTATATCAACTTTTCTGATCCATGGCCAAAATCCGCCCATAAGAAAAGAAGACTTACCTATAAGACCTTTTTAGAGAGCTATAGTCATATTTTAAATCCTGAGGGAGCGATATATCAGAAAACAGATAATAGAAAGCTATTCGAATTTTCTTTGGAATCCTTTAATGAGAATGACTGGTTGATATCTAATATCTCCTTGGATTTACATCAGGATAAAGAGATATTTAATATTGAAACTGAGTTTGAAGAAAAATGGTCTAAGTTAGGTCCAATCTATCGTTTAGAGGCGAGAAAAAGAAGGTGAGGCTATGGCATACTTTGCTTTAATTGGAGGAAGAAGTATTCCACATCTAACAGATTTTACTTTAGAAGAGAAGATTTTTTCTTACCTAAACTTTCAGCCCAAAAAAATTCTTTTCATCCCTTTAGCTGCGTATCCTGATATGGAAGATGCTATCAATAAATTTAAAGCTTTAGTACCAAAGGAATATGCTGTAGAATACTTAACTGAATTTGAAGCTTGGGATGATGTACAACTAGCTATCCACAATTCAGATGTCATCTATTTTAGTGGTGGCTGTGCAGAAGAATTAGTTCGGTTAGTAAGAGAATATAAAATAGATTATATACTTGAACAATACAAAGATACAGAAAAGCTGTTTATGGGAATTTCTGCAGGAGCAATCCTATTTTCTAAATTTGGTATGGGAGATCGTTATAGCTATAAGGACAAAGGTCATAATTATAACTATCAAATGGTAGAAGGAATAGGGCTACTTCCTATTACCATCTGTCCACACTATGATCATGATGGATTAGACTGCTATAATGTGGAAGTAAAGCATTATCCATTTGATGGATATGCAATAGAAGATGATACGGCTATTTTATTTCAGAATTCTTCCATCATTTTTAAACAAGACCAAACAAAAAGTGTCTATTTTTTTGATTCAAAAAATAACTATCTTATGAGTCCAATCTATGAGGTGAAAAAATGAAAAAACTAGCAGTTTTAGGTCCAAAAGGTACATACTCTGATAAGGCAGCCCTAAAATTAGAAAAAAGCTATCAAATCGAATATTATCCTAATATCTTTGAGGTTATTCATCATATGGATAATGAAACGGATGCTTTAGTGCCATTTGAAAATACCTTAGATGGATTTGTGATGGAAAGCCTTGATGGTATCATCAAAACCAAGGCTTCTATCCATTATCAAGTGAAGCTTGATGTGAATTTCAACTTTGCAAGCTATGAAAAAAATATAGAGGAAATCAAAGAAGTTTATGTTCAATTTAAGGCATATGGACAGTGTCAGGATTTCATTTTGAAGAACAATTTGATTCCCATTATTACTCAATCTAATATGGAAAGCTTAGAGCTTTTAAAAAAGAAGGAAAGAAAGAATATAGGAGCAATTCTTCCAAGTCACATTTCTCTAGAGGAATTTCCTTGTGTTTATAGAAGTATTATCGGAGAAATTAAGGACGAAACGCGTTTTGTTTTACTATCTAAAGAAGCTCCTCAAATTCATGAAGATAGTAATTTAAGCTGTTCTGTCGTGATTACACCTAAATTAGATCAACCAGGTGTCTTATATTCCATATTGAAAAGCTTTAATGACCATGGAATTAATTTAAGTGCAATTCTTTCCCGTCCTCGAAAGGATATTATAGGAAAATATATATTTTATATAGAATTTATGTTAAATCAGAACGAACTAGCTTCATTAAAAGCTTTACAACTAGAAATTGAAGAAAAAGAAGAGTGTAATTTTCACATTTTAGGCTATTATAATCTGCTATAAAGCCTCTTTCTTTTTTCTTTAAAAAATGATACAATACATTTATACAAATACGATAACAAAGGAGTTTTAAATATGCGTGCAGTAGACATAATTATTAAGAAAAGAGATGGCTTTGAGTTAACCAAAGAAGAAATCCAATTTTTTATAGAGGGATTCACAAATGGCACAATTGATACCTATCAAGCCTCTGCCTTAACAATGGCTGTTTATTTTAGAGGAATGACAGACTTAGAAGCCACTTACTTAACAGAAAGTATTTTACATAGTGGAGATGTCTTAGACTTAAGTGCTATAAAAGGAATTAAAGTGGATAAGCATTCCACAGGTGGAGTTGGAGATAAAACCTCTTTAGTTGTAGGACCACTTGTGGCATCTTTAGGGATTAAATTCGCTAAGATGAGTGGAAGAGGCTTAGGTCATACTGGTGGTACTTTGGATAAGCTTGAGGCTATTCCTGGATATGATATCAATATGAGTGAGGAAAATTTTATTAAACAGGTAAATAAAATTGGTATTGCCCTTGTAGGTCAAACAGGAGAACTAGCTCCTGCAGATAAAAAGCTTTATGCTTTAAGAGACGTTACAGGTACTGTTGAATCTATTCCTTTAATTGCTTCCTCTATTATGAGTAAAAAGCTTGCAAGTGGGGCTGATGCTATCTGTCTAGATGTAAAAGTAGGTAGTGGTGCATTTATGAAGAATGTTGAGGATGCAACAAAGCTTGCAACCTTAATGGTCAATATCGGCAAAAACTGTGGAAAGGATATGACTGCCATTTTAACCAATATGGATGAGCCATTAGGACTTGCAGTTGGAAATTCTTTAGAAGTAGTTGAGGCCATAGATACCTTAAATGGAAAAGGACCTAAGGACTTTACAGAATTGTGCTTAGAAGTAGCTGCTCATTTAGTACTTGCTGCTAAGCTTGTAAATACAATTGAAGAAGCTAAGAAGCTTTTACAAAAGCAAATTGACAATAAAGAAGGCTTAAATACTTTAGCTAAGCTTGTAGAGGCTCAAGGAGGAGATTCAAGCTATATTTATTCTCCAGAAAAATTTAAGGCTGCAAAGTATATAACTGAAGTTGTAGCACAAGAGGATGGTTATGTCAGTCATATTGATGCTCTTGCAATTGGCAATGCAGCAATGATGCTAGGTGCTGGCCGCAGCAAAATTGGAGATAGCATCGATCACAGTGTTGGTATAGTTTTAGCTAAAAAGGTCAATGATAAGGTATGTAAAGGAGACATTTTAGCTACACTACACTCAAATAAGGCAGATGTAGAAGAGACCAAAAAATTGCTAAGAAGTGCTTATCAAATCAGTAAAACCTTAGTAGATTCAAAATTAATTTTAAAAATAATTAAATAAGTTGTTGAAAACAAGATAACTTAATGATATAATTGTTAAGAAGTTTTAAGATAAATATAAGGAGATTTATGCCTATGTTATGGATAGATTATATTGTATTGGTTTTATCAATCGCATTAATTGCTATTGTTATGATGCAAGATTCTAAAGATGATATTAATGATGCCTTCAATGGTAGCAAGTCTGAGTTATTTAAAAATCAGAAAACTCGTGGACTTGAATTAGTACTACAAAGAACTACAATTGTTCTAGGTGCGTTGTTTATAGCATCTGTTATAACATCTGTTGCCTTACACCAAGCTTGAGATTTCGAAAGAAATCTCTTTTTTTTCCCGTAAAGGAGGTGATGAAGTATGGAAGAAAAGATACTCAATTTAATCAAACAGGGAATTACAGAATTCGATGAAATACAAAGACTTTCCAATATTTCAAAGAAAAATTGCAGCCTAATTTTACAACAACTTGTGGAAGCTGACATACTTTATCATCCAAAAGGAACAAAGTATTATGGCTTTATTATGGAAGGTGTTGTCACTATAAAGAGTGCTGGCTATGGCTTTATCACCGTAGATGGTGAGGAAGCTGATTATTTTGTGAAAGAGGATTTCCTAAATAATATCTATAATGGGGATACCGTTTTATTTTATCCTTATTTTAGTGGACATCGTTTAACAAATGGAGCCATTATAAAGGTTAGTAAAAGATGTCATGAATTTATTATTGGCCATTTTAAAAGAAGAACAAAAAAGGGAAAGATGAAATCCTTCATTTATTCTTCAAATCCAAAATTCCAGGTTAAAGCTATCGTAAAAAAAGAAATTCCCAATTTAGAAGAGGATATGATTGTTTATGGAAAGCTTTCTTATGTAGGAACTGCCATAGAGGCAGAGGTTTTAGAGATTATAGGACATAAAGACGATCCAGGAATTGAGATTAGTCAAATTGCTTTAGAATACGGATTTGATTTAGAATTTCCAAAGGAAGTTTATGATGAAATCCATGAGATAAAGGACTATGTTTCAGAGGATGAAATACTAGGTAGAAAAGATTTTAGAGACCATTTGATTATTACAATTGATGGGGATGATTCGAAGGATTTTGATGATGCAATTGAGGTTAAGAAAAACGAAGATGGTAGCTTTGATTTAGGTGTTTACATTGCTGATGTTTCTCATTATGTAAAAGAGGGAAGTCCTCTAGATAAGGAAGCATTAAAAAGAGGAACCTCAGTCTATCTAGCTGATAGAGTCATTCCTATGCTTCCTCATAAGCTTTCTAATGGAATATGCTCTTTAAATGAGAATGTAAATCGCTTAGTTTTAGCCTGTTTAATGCGCATATCTAAGGAAGGCAACCTTATAGATTATGAAATTGTCGAAGGAGTTATCTCTTCTAAGCATAGAATGACCTATAAAAAGGTCAATGAAATTCTAAATGGAAACAAGGAGCTGGAGGCCTTATATCCGGATTTAGTTGAGCCATTAAGGGTTTGTCTTGAGCTTTCTAAAATCATTCGAAGGAAAAGAATGAAAAAGGGAGCCTTAGATTTTGACATCAAAGAATATAAATTTAAGCTAAATGAAGAAGGAGAACCTATAGAAATTGTACCTATTGAGCGGGAACAAGGCGAGCTTCTCATAGAAGATTTTATGCTTATGGCAAATGAGACAGTTGCTTATCATATGAATATAATGAATCTTCCTTGCATGTATCGTGTGCATGAAAAGCCAGATCAGGATAAACTATTAGAAACCCTACAAGAATTAAATACTATGGGAATAGATATAGAGCACAGAAAGAAAAAAATCTCCTCCTTAGACCTTCAAAGGATTATAAAAAATATGGAAGAACTTCCGCATAAGGAAATCTATCATAATCTTGTTTTAAGAAGTATGATGAAGGCAAGATACTCAGAAATTTGTTTAGGACACTATGGGCTTGCTATGCAGTATTATTGTCATTTTACCTCCCCTATTAGAAGATATCCAGATTTGATGGTTCACCGTATGATTAAAGAAATTTTACTTCACCCTAAAAATTTAGATGAGGATATAAATCATTTTAGTCATATTTTACCTGAACTAGCACTAAGGAACTCAAAGAGTGAAAGAAACAGCATTGACTGTGAGCGTGAGGTAAACGATATGCTATATGCTTGGTATATGGAAAAGCAGATTCATGCTACCTTTAAAGGTGTTATTACCTCACTTACCTCATTTGGAATTTTTGTTACCTTAGATAATGGAGTAGAGGGACTTGTGAGCATAGATACAATGGCAAGATATTTTTCTTATGATGAGGAAGAGCATTGCTATACTGACGGAAATACAACCTACCAGCTTGGAGATGAGGTAGAGGTAATTGTTGTTCATGCAGATCGAACTACACAAAGGGTTGATTTTATGTTTCTAAACGATTATAATTTAGGTGAGGTATAACGTATGAAAATCGTATGTACAAATAAAAAGGCTAGCTTTGAATACTTTATCCTAGATAAGTTTGAGGCAGGAATTAAGCTTACAGGTACAGAAATCAAATCTGTACGTGCAGGCAAATGCAACATCAATGATGCCTATGTCTTAATTAAAAATAATAAGCCCTATATCATCAACATGAATATAGCAAAATATGATCAAGGCAATATTTTTAATCATGATGAATTTCGTTCAAGAGAGCTTTTGCTTCATGAACATGAAACGGTTAAGCTAGCTACAAAGGTAAAGCTTGAGGGCCTAGCTATTGTTGCATTGAAAGCATATTTTGTAGGCTCACTCCTTAAAATTGAGATTGCCTTATGTAAAGGTAAAAAGCTTACTGATAAAAGAGAAGCCCTAAAAGAAAAGGATAGTAAAAGAAAAATTGAAAAAGCATTAAAGGATGCAACAAGATATTAATTCTATAGTTATAAGACTATAGAATTCCATGGGGTCGTTTATGGATTCGCCGTGGCAATTAAAGCTATATAAGCACGTAGCAGTAGTCTGCTTTAACAACGTCGAGGTTAAATAACCGCAAAAAATACACATTTATTTGCACGCGCTAACAATATGAGCGCTGCATACGCTTGCTAATTTAATTCAAGCGACTTTGCAAGGTTTGTCTCCTATAGCATTCCTTCAAGGGTTCAACTCATATAGGATATATCTATCTGGTGCTACTCTAACTAGATAGAAGAACTTTAATAGAGCGTAGTTTGTCTTTGGCTTGTTTATTTGCTTAGGGCAAATGAAATTTCAAAATAAACTAAACGTGTAGAAAGTATAGTGGCAAATGCTGCGTACGGGGGTTCGATTCCCCCCGGCTCCACCAAAATAAAAATTGCTCTTCCCATTATGTGAAGAGTTTTTCTTTTATTAAAAACTTTATTTTTTATAGAATGTACATAGAAACTACAAACTGTCATGCTATAATAATCTTAAAAGGAGATGAGAATATGAGGCGTTTATTGATTGTTGAAGATGAGATTCATTTATTAGAACTCTTAAAAGAATTCTTTACAGATAAAGGATTTTCTGTTACTATTGCGAAGGACGGGAAAGAAGCTTTTAAAGTAATACAAGAATCCACATTTGATATTATTTTTTTAGATATTTTGCTTCCTTATCTTGATGGCTTTCACTTATGTGAAGAAATCAGAAAAACACAAAATATACCTATTATTATCCTAACAGCACTATCCGATGAGGATGCAGCACTTAAAGGATATAAAATGGGTGCTGATGATTACATTTGTAAGCCATATTCGTTAGCTATTTTATATGCTAAAACAGAAGCTTTATTAAAGCGGTATAATAGTCGAGATGTAAAAGTATATCAGTTCAAGACTTTAACTATAGATTTTTTAAGGCATAAGGTATGGATAGAAGAAAAAGAGATTTATCTTCCGAGAAAAGAATTTGAATTGTTGAGCTATTTAGTACAAAATAAAGGTAGATTAAAGTCTAGAAATGACATTTTAGATGCCGTATGGGGAAGTGAATATGAAGGCTTTGAACGTAGTGTAGATACACATATTAAAAAGCTTAGACAATATTTGGGTATTTATAAAGAGCATATAAAAACCATTATAGGTGGTGGATATTTATGGGAAGAGTTACATCCTATAATAAAATGAAATTAAAGCTGCTTCTTTTTATTCTTGCAATTTTTATTTTATCTTTTATCTTAATTCTATATTCAAGTGCTACAGAAATAAGGAATCAAAAAAATGATGCAACTGAAATCAATCAGTATTTAAATGCTTCTAGGAGTCAAGCATCTAAAGTCATCCAATCCTTTGAAGAAGGAGGAATTACAGAAAAAGAACTATATAAAGAACTCATTACCTCTTCGGTAAAAGAAAACTATCTCAACGCTTACCTCAAAGCTTCAGAATATAATATGGATATAGCTTTATTAGTAGGTACAAAAAGAAAAGTATATATCGAGTCTGATTTTCTATTTCTTATACCAATTTATGAGAAGAATTCTTATGTCGGTTATTTAAGCTATCTTGATTTTTTTACAATAAAAGAATTAAGTAAAATATATAAATTAACTAATACGATTGATCATCATTACACAATAAAAGGAAGTATTTTAAAGGATGGATATTTTAGCTTAGCATATTTTGATGTTTTTAAAATATCTCAAAGAATCATCAAAAATGATAAAGGTGAAAGTATTGTAGAAGAGTATAAGGATATCTTATTATCCTTTACCTTTGAAGAAACATCAGCTTCTGAAATCATTCTAGATATTATTGAGACACCTCTAAAGAAATTGGTACTAAAAGAAAAAAAATCACATCATAAAGTTGCTAAAGCATTAAAAGAAGAATATATGCTGTGGAAAAGCTTTCCTTATGAGATGAGTATAAAGGAAGAAAAGGACAATACGAATTCTATACTAGAATGGAATTATATCCTATATGAATCTACTAAGACCTTTGAAGGATTTTCTGGATTTGGAAAGAATTCCTATCCATTTGTTGAGGCCTTACAGCATACATGGACACTTTTATTTATTATTGGTCTTTTACTTCCTGTTGTTGTATGGATTTTATTAAGATTGATATTGAAATTAGAGCAGACAGTTAAAACAGAGGAAGAAAAAAGAAGAACCCTATCTACTGCTGTAGCACATGAATTGAAAACTCCATTAGGAATATTGAAGGTATACAATGAGGCATTATCTGAAGCCAAGGAAGAGAAAAAGAAAGAATACCAGGAGATTATCGATGCAGAAATTGAGCATATGAATTCTCTCATTTTAGATTTGCTACAGATTTCAAAATTAGAATCCTCTGCCTTTGAATTAAATTTAGAGGAAGTCGATTTATTAGAATTAGCTAATAATACGGCGAATAAATATGAACCATTAATGAAAGAAAAAAATATAGAGTTCAATGTATATGGGGGTTCATCTATATTAAAAGCAGATTTAAAATTAATGATCCTTGTCTATAGCAACATTCTTTCTAATGCGATACATAGTGTTGAAGAAGGTGGAAAAATACAAATCTGTATTCAAGAAAACCACTTGTATTATACAGTTGACTTCTTTAACAATGGTCCTAAACTAAAAGCAGATGAGCTCTCTACTATTTGGACATTTTTCTATTCTGCACAGCTTAACCGGCAGCATGATATCCATCATACAGGTTTAGGATTGGCTGTCGTAAGAGCCATTTTAGAGGCACATCATGCGAGTTATGGATGTAAAAATACAGAAAATGGGGTTTGTTTTTGGTTTAAGATAAAGAAAAAGGGGATGAAATAAAATGAAAAAAAGAATATTAGCAATGCTTACGATACTCTTACTTATGATAACTACCTCATGTGCTTCAAATATCAGTCAAAACAAATTCGTAAAGCTTTGCAAAGAAGCAGAAGAAAATATAAATTCTTATGAGGAATTGCCTAAAAAAATACCAGATATAACTTATTTCTTTGAAATCTATAAAAATAAAAGCTATGATCCTATATTAGCTTATCAGTTTTCAATAAGTGATTTTTTATACAATAAGGAAAATAGGTATCATGTAAGTACATACTATGAAAAAGAAGAAACCTCGTTTTATGAATACTATGCTGATACTAGCACCTATATAAAAAGAACATTCACAAATAATGAATATTATGATTCAGAGGAAATTCCTATGGATTATGACACATTTTATAGAACCTATGTGAAATTGAAATATCATTCAACCCTTCCTGACTTTAATGAGCTAAAGGAATACAGCTTCACAAATCATCACACTTTAACTCCAAGTGCAGAAGCTAAAATTACCTTTAATTCAGAGTATTATTATGAGTTTATAGATGATGACATCGTAATCAGTATTAAAAATATAACAGGAAAAGTAACCTTTTCTGCACCTAATGGTTGGAAGGTATATGATATAACGATAAATGGTGTTGATGATTCTAATTGCAGATATAAATTGCTGTGGCGTTATAGTTAGAAATTTAGCTTTTAGTCATTAAAAACACGCTTATATAATCCCAATGTTAATTTAAAGTGCGGATTTTCCAACTTGTTTTGCTTGTATTTTTTTGAAACAAACTATAGAATAGAAGTAAGCAAGGAGGCATAACTATGACTTTTGGTGAACATTTAATCCAACTTAGAAAAGAATTTAATATGTCACAAGAGGATTTAGCAAATCAAATTCATGTGACAAGACAAACCATATCAAAATGGGAGCTAGGTATTACAGTTCCAGATATGGATATATTAATAGATCTCAGTAAGCTGTTTCGTATTTCTATAGATGAATTGGTCGGAAATGATGAAAAAAAGAAGGTAGAAGTAAAGCCTAGAAGTAAGGTTTATGAATATGTGAGTCAAAGAAAGGTATTCAGTCTTCCTTTAGTCCATATCCACTTTGGACCAGGTCTTTATCGTGCAAAAGGGATTATTGCTATAGGGAATATAGCAACTGGCTTTATTTCAGTTGGACTTGTTTCCTGTGGGTTGATTTCCTTGGGTGTTATAGCATTGGGGCTAATATCATGGGCTTGTTTTTCCTTAGGCTTGCTATTAGGATTTGGAGCTTTTTCTATAGGCTCTTTGGCCTTTGGTGGAATTGCAATTGGTTTTTTCTCCTTTGGTGGTGTGTCTATGGGACTTTATTCTTTTGGAGGATGTGCGATTGCAAAAAATATTGCCTGTGGTGGATATGCCCAAGGACATATTGCGATAGGAGATGTATGCAAAGGAGATTTTATCTTTCATACATCAGATGGAATAGCTGATTTTACACAAGAGGAGCTACGTAGTACGATACTTAGAGAATTTCCTCATTTATGGGGTTTTATCGTGGATATATTCTGTTGTTTATTTTAGAAAAAAATAGTATAAAAGATATGCTAGATAAGGAATCTAGCATTTTTTTCTTGAAGAAATATGGATTTTGTTTTATAATCAAAGCATAGAAGAAAGGAAGTATATCATGTTAGAATATAAATTTGACACACAATTATTGATTGCAGGACACGATTTAGATGAGGATGTTATCTCTGATTATATTACAGAAAATATAAAAGGCGACTGCTTGCTTGCAGTAGGCGATGATGAATTAATTAAAATTCATTTCCATACAAACACACCATGGAAGGTATTAGAATATTGCGCTTCCTTAGGCGAAATTCATGACATTGTTGTAGAAAATATGGAACGCCAGACACAAGGCTTAAAAGGGTAATACGTTTTTTAAACATCCATACTTTTATAAAATGGATGTTTCTTATTTTTATGATTCGAGGTGAAAGGATATGGTCAAATATTTAAACTGTGATTGTATCAATTCAAAATGTAGTGCGATTATTAATCAAATCAATCTTTCTGGAAATATGGACTCCAAAGAAGGCTTAGAGTTTTCAACTAGGTTTCCTAAAATGTATCAGGATTATTTAAATCGCTTTAAGGAAAGAAGCTTGAAACTTTATGAATCTTATTTGTTTGAAGAGGACTCTATTAAAGTCATTAATATGCTATGCTATGAATCCTTTGCATTTCCTACTAACCTAGAAACTGTTGAAAATTCACTAAAATATTTTGTTAAGCATTATAAGGAATATGGAATAACAGAGGTAGCCTTTCCGTTATTAGGCTGTGATGAGGACGGCTTACGAATGGTAAGTGTATTACCAATTATGGAAAAATATCTGAAGCCTCTTCCTATTGAATGCTATATCTGCTTTGATATAGAGGGACCTTCTAACCTAGAAATTCAGATGATTTCTGCATTTCAAAGCTTTGATTTACAGCATTTAAAAAAGTATGCAAGGCTTGATGAAATTCAGCTTGCTAATCTAGAAGCAAATAAAAACCTCATTTCAAGGTTTGAGGATATCTATCATATTCCAGGTATTACACCTCGTGTATATCGTATGATTTATTCTTATTATTATAATGGTGAGTATCAAAAGCTTGATCCTTTCCATCAAGAAGCACTTTTTTAAACTTTTTTATAAATTTGCTTGAAACATCTACATATTAGTGTTATACTATAAATAGTTAAGAAAGAGAGGCAAAAACCTCTCTTATTTATTTGATTGGAGATGATATTTTGGATTTGACTAAAGTAAAAGAATTACTCCTTCCTTATCTAGAAGAACAAGGATTAACCTTTTATTCTATGGAACTTGTAAAAGAGGCTGATGCCTTAATTTTGAGGGTTTGTGTAGATAAAGAAGGTGGCATAGATATCGATAGTCTTGCAGCTTGCAATGAATACCTATCAGAGCGTTTAGATGCATTAGATCAAGATATGCCAGAGTATTTTTTGGAGGTTTCATCTCCAGGTGCAGAAAAGGAACTAAAAAGCTTAGAAGAGGTTACAAAAAATATTGGAGCCTTTGTGCATATTGAAGTTCCAAATATGATTTATGAAGGAAATCTTTTAGCAGTAGAAGGCGATGAGCTCGTTCTAAAATTTAATGCTAAAGGAAGATTCAAAACAATACATATTCCTTATAAAGAAATAAAATTCATTAGATTAGCAGTAAAATTATAGGAGGGTAAAACAATGATTAATAAGGATTTTTACAAGCTAGCTGAAGAGGATGCAGAAAGTAGAGGCTTTAACGTAGATGAAGTTTTAGCTTGTATGGAAAGAGCCTTAATTATGGCTTTTAAGAAGGAGCATGGAAATACATCCTGCCGCGTTGAGTTTAAGAAGGATAAAAACGAAATTCTTCTTTATTCCATTCATAAGGTTGTTGCAGAGTATACAGATTATTCTAAGCACGATGAAGAAGTAGAAAATGAAGAGGCAGAAGTGCCTACTGAAGAGGCTAAGGAAGAACCAACTGAGCCTGAGTATGCTGAAATGCTTTTAGAGGATGCAAAAAAGATTAAAAGCAGCTATAAGATTGGAGATTTAGTATTACAACAAGAAAATCTTAAAACCTATAGCCGTATGACAATTTTAGCCGCTGGAAATATGTATAAGCAAGGTGTTCGTACATTAGAAAGAGAAAAGGCTTATTTATACTTCAAGGATTTTGAAAACGAAATGATTAATGCAGAGGTTTCTAATGTGGGAGACAGATTCCTAACTTTAAAATTAGGCTTCAATGTCACATCTATACTTCCTTTATCTGATTTATTACCAAATGACCATTTTGGTATTGGTGATTTCATTAAGGTTTACGTAAAGAAGGTAGAA
This sequence comes from uncultured Mollicutes bacterium, assembly GCA_947174785.1. Classification (GTDB taxonomy): domain Bacteria; phylum Bacillota_I; class Bacilli_A; order Acholeplasmatales; family Anaeroplasmataceae; genus Pelethenecus. Next base: position 46,187 of record CAMWKG010000001.1, on the reverse strand, counting down.
CAAACTACAAAAGAACCAAAGGTAGTTGTTTCACGTACGGAACGTAATTTAGTCACACGTTTACTTGAAAACTATATTCCAGAAATCAAGAACGGTATCATTGAAATCAAGGGAATTGCTCGTGATCCAGGAGATCGTACAAAAATTGCAATTTATTCTAATGATGAAAGAGTAGATGCAATCGGATCTTGTGTTGGTGAAGGTGGAAGTCGTATTCGTGAAATTGTAAATGCTTTAGGTGGCGAGAAGGTTGATCTTTATAAATGGAGTGATGACCCAGAGGAGTTAATTGCTAATTCTTTACAACCTGCTTCAGTTACAAAAGTATTAAATATTGATACTAAAACAAAGACCTCCCAGGTTGTTGTACCTGATGATCATTTATCCTTAGCTATTGGTAAATCTGGTCAAAATGTCCGTTTAGCAGTTCAATCTTGTGGCTGGAAAATTGATATTATGCCTACATCTGAAGCTTATGAGAAGGGATTAATTCAAATTTTAGGTCTATAAGATGAAGGAAAAAAAACAAATCTTAAGGACATGTGTTGTTTCTAAGGAAGTATGTGAAAAAAAGGATCTTTTCCGTGTGGTTCGTACACCTGAGCATTCTGTAATCGTGGATTTAAAGGGAAAGGCAAATGGTCGTGGTGCATACTTAAAAAAGGATAAGGATGTCATTTTACTTGCCAAAAAGAACAAGGCATTGGACCGAAAATTGGAGGTAAATGTTCCAGAAGAAATTTATGAAGAGCTTTTGGGATATTTAAATTAGATTATGGATAAAATATTAAATAATTTGGGATTATGTCAAAGAGCTGGCGGACTTTTAAGTGGCGAGGATAGTGTCCTAAATGATATTGCTACTGGTAAGATTCATTATTTGTTTTTAGCTAAGGATGCCAGTGACAATACAAAGAAAAAATTTAAGGATAAAGCAAGCTTTTATCAAATTGAAATAGATGAAAGCTATACATCAAATGAATTATCCCATGCAATTGGAAAAACCAATCGTATGGTTATAGGGATTGTGAATCAAGGTTTTTTAAAAATATTAAAGAAATAGGGTGATTTTTGTGGCAAAGAAAACAAACAAGCAGGATAAAAGAACTGCAAATATCCCACAAGCAAAAAATAAGAAGCAAGCTCAAGCTAAGGAAGATAACGTCTTAGTTTATAAGGATGGCATGACTGTTTCTGATGTTGCTAGTGGAATGGGTAAAACAAATGCTCAAATTATCATGAAGTTAATGCAAGCAGGCATCGTAGCAAATCAAAATCAGACTATTGATCGTGAAACAATAGAATTAATTGCTTTAGAATTTGGCTATGAGCTTAAGGATGAAGTCATTACGGATGTAACTCGTTTCGATGAGATTGTCGTTGAGGATGATGAGGCTTCCTTAGTTTCAAGACCACCTGTAGTTACTATTATGGGACATGTTGACCATGGTAAAACTACATTATTAGATACCATTCGTTCTTCTCGTGTAGCACGTGGAGAAGCAGGTGGAATTACACAACACATTGGTGCATATCAGGTGACTCATAAAGGATTTCCGATTACTTTTATAGATACACCAGGACACGCTGCCTTTACTCAAATGCGTGCTCGAGGTGCTCAAATCACAGATATAGTTATCCTAGTAGTTGCGGCAGATGATGGTGTAATGCCCCAGACAGAAGAGGCTATTGCCCATGCACAGGCAGCAGGCTGTCCCATCATTGTTGCAGTAAACAAGATGGATAAGCCAGCAGCAAATCCAGAGCGTGTAATGGAAGAATTAACAAAATTCAATTTAGTACCAGAGGCTTGGGGTGGAGATACTATTTTTGTACCTATCTCTGCACTACAGGGGACTGGCGTTGATCAGCTATTAGAAATGATCCAATTGGTTGCAGAGATGAAGGAATTAAAGGCAAATCCTAAGCGTTTAGCTATGGGTTCTGTCATTGAAGCTCAGCTAGATAAGGGACGTGGTCCTTTAGCTACCTTCTTAGTACAAAATGGTACTCTTAAGATTGGAGATATTGTTGTTTGCGGTGATACATGGGGACGTATTCGTACTATGGAGGATGACCGTCATCAGCGTTATAACTCAGTTACTCCTTCTAAGGCAGTATCTGTAACTGGCTTAAATGCCGTTCCACTTGCTGGAGATAAGTTTATGGTATTTAATGATGAAAAAACGGCAAGAGATACAGCAGAAGCACGTGCAAACCGCAAGAAGAATGCAGATGCTGCTGCAAGAAAGGCAACTTCATTAGAGGATTTATTTAAGCGTACTGATGCTGATACAACAAAGGAATTGAACTTAATTATCAAAGGAGATGTTCAAGGCTCTGTTGAAGCTTTAAAGGCATCCTTAGAAAAATTAAACATAGAGGATTTAAAGGTAAATATCATTCGTGCAACTGTTGGAACAATCACAGATACAGATGTTTCCTTAGCAGAAGCATCTAATGCAATTATCATTGGTTTTAATGTACGACCTATGGCTTCAGTTAGAAATGAGGCAGCAACTAAGAAGGTTGAAATTCGTCTTTATAACATCATTTATAATGTTTTAAATGATATTGAAGCTTCTTTAAAGGGTATGTTAGATCCTGTTTATGAGGAAGTTGTTATTGGTCAAGCTGAGGTAAGAAGTATCTTCAAGAATTCTAAGGTTGGAACAATTGCTGGATGCTATGTTACTGATGGATGCATTGAAAGAAATTCCTTAGTTAGAGTATTACGAGAAGGCATTGTTGTTTTTGAGGGTAAATTAGGTTCTTTAAAGAGATTTAAAGATGATGCAAAGGAAGTGCGTCAAGGCTATGAATGTGGTCTTACCATTGAAAACTACAATGATATTAAGGAAATGGATGTTATTGAGGCCTCCATTATGAAGGAGCTGAAGCGATAATGAGTATATCCTTACAACGTTTAGAATCCTTATCTCTACGCGAGCTTTCTCTAATTTTAAGAAAAGATGCTAAAAATAATTATCTTTCTAACATCACAATTACTGAAGTTCGTATTACAAGGGATTTATCTTATATGAAAATCTACTTTACCTTTTATCAAGGAAAAGTAGAAAACTATATGAAAGCCTTAGAGGATTGTAAAGGCTATTTAAGAAGTGAACTTGCAAAAAAAATTAAGGCACGTAAAATGCCTGAATTGATTTTTGTTCATGATGAAGCATTGGAATATGGAAATAGAATTAATGAGATTATCTCAAAATTAGATATTTCTCATGAGGAAGAAGAATAAAAAAAAGAATACGTGTGTATTCTAATAAGGCATATATGGATAAGGTGTATAGTACTGTGGCATTGGCATAGGCTGTACTGGATACATTGGGTATGGCTGAACAGGATAAGGCATAGGATTATAGGTATTATAATTATTCTTATTTGTGTTACTAGCTATATATCCAAAGGGAAAACCAACAGCGGCTCCTACAAGTAGTGGCAGTAAAAGACTACGATTGTCCTCTCCACGATAGTAATATGTTGTTTGTGGATAATATTGCATAAAGGTACCTCCTTAGTATTACTATATGCTTAAAAAAATATTTTTGTGAATCGAGGTTTATAACTATGGCATGTGATCATAATTGTTCAAATTGTTCTAAAAAGGATTGTAATGACCGTGAGTCATTTCTTGCACAAACTGCAAAAGAAAATAGCATTAAAAAAATTATTGGTGTTGTCTCTGGTAAAGGAGGCGTTGGTAAATCTACTGTCACTTCCTTACTTGCGTTAAATTTAGCTAAGAAGGGCTATAAGGTTGGTATTATGGATGCCGATATTACTGGACCATCTATACCAAAGGCTTTCGGCATAAATGCTCAAATTATGGGAAATGGGGAGTTGATGTTTCCTCAGGTTTCTAAGCATGTGGGAATTAAGCTTATTTCAGTTAATTTATTAATTGATGAGCCTACAAAGCCTGTTTTATGGCGTGGACCTGTAATCGGTGGTGCTGTAAAGCAATTTTATACCGATGTATTATGGGAGGATTTAGACTTCTTGTTCATCGATATGCCACCAGGAACAGGAGATGTAGCTTTAACAGTATTCCAGTCCATTCCTGTAGATGATGTTGTCATTGTATCTACACCACAGGATTTAGTATCGATGATTGTAGGTAAAGCAGTCAATATGTGTAAGATGATGAACATACCTATGCTTGGCTTGGTAGAAAATATGAGCTATATGGAATGCCCTTGTTGTGGAGAAAAATTACATCCATTTGGAGTTTCTAAGCTAGAAGAGGTTGCTGCAGCCTATGATTTAACTCCACTAGACCAAATGCCTATCCAACCTGATACAGCAAATTTAGTGGATCAAGGCTTAGTAGAAGAGGCAGATTCTAGTGTAGTTGATATCGCTGCTAGTAAGCTGATTTCTCTACTAAAGTAAGAGGTAAAAAAATGGATTGTGTATTTTGTAAAATATTAAGTGGTGAGCTTCCAAGCTATAAGATATATGAGGATGAATATACTTATGCATTTTTAGATATTGCAAAGGATGTCGATGGACATACTGTAGTTATTCCTAAAAAGCATGTAACGAATATCATAGATTGTGATGCTGTTACTCTTTCTAAGGTGACAGAGGCAATCCGTCTTATTTCTAAGCACTATGTGGAAGATTTAGGCTATGACGGAGTAAATGTATTAAACGCAAGCGGTAAGGCTGCAGAACAATCTGTATTTCATCTTCATTTCCATATCATTCCTAGAAAAGAAGAGGATGGAATCCATGCCTGGCCAGATTTTAAAGGTGCTAAGCATTCCTTAGAGGAAATGGCTGACATTTTAAAAATGAATTCATAAATAAAAACTTCCTATGGCAAACTTGCTGTAGGTTTTTTTTATCTTTTTTTAAAATTTTATCAATTTCTGTCGAATTCTTATGTCGAAATATGGTATAATGAGTAGGTAAGGGATGTGAAAAAGATGATTCTTACCATTATCTTTTTAATCATGAGCATAGGAGTATCAGGAGCAATCTACTATTTTACCCATCTTTATGAACAGTGGTATTATTTCTTTGTTCCCATTCTTTTAATTCCTCTATGCTATATTGCTATTTTTGGAATCTATGTAATTCTACTATTTATCGTATCTCTTTTTATTAATAAAAAGAAGGAAAAAAATAAACCCAACCTGTTTTGGTATTTTTGGGTAAAGCAAACTGTTTTTCAGCTTTTATTCCTTTCTAGGACTAGGGTAAAGGTTATTGGAAAGGAGTTACTTGATCCAAAGAAAAGATATTTGGTCGTAACAAATCATATCTCAACCTTTGATCCAATGCTAGCGATGATCAAGCTTGGTCTTTACCCTTTAATATGTGTAACGAAGGTAGAAAACCTGAAGATTCCTATTTGTGGGTCCTTCATTCATAAGGCAGGATTTATTGCGTTAGATCGAAATGATGCTCACTCTGGTATTCAAATGGTAAGAAAGGCCTCTAGCTATATAGAAAAGGATTTAGCAAGTATATATATTTGTCCTGAAGGAACAAGAAGTAAAACAGGGGAGCTTTTACCCTTTCATCCAGGTTCCTTTAAAATTGCTACAAAGGCAGAGGTTGATATTGTTGTTTGTTATATAGAAAATACAAATTATATCGCGAAGCATTTTCCCTTTAGAGGAACGAAAACAACCCTCAAGATTGTAAAGATTATCCCTAAAGAGGAAGTCTTAGAAAAAAATACTAAGGAGCTAGCCTTAGAAGCTCAAGAATACATACAAAAAGAAAAGGAGAAAAAGTAGAAATGAATTATTTATTATTTAATCCACTTGCCAGAAATGGACAAGGAGAAAAAATGAAAGAGGAAGCAAGAATTGCTTTAGGAGAAAAATATCCTGATTTAAAGGTACTCAATGTTTTAGAAATTAATCAGGAAGAATTTATGAATAGTATTCTTCCAGAAGACAAAATTATTTTAGTTGGTGGAGATGGCACATTAAATCATCTAGCCAATATGCTAAATGAGCATAGCTTAGAGGCTTCCTTCTATTTATACCGTGCTGGAACAGGGAATGATTTCTTAAGAGATATCCATGAAAATGGGAATGTTGTTTTATTAAATCCTTACCTAGAGAATTTGCCTAAGGTAAAAATTAATGGAAAAGAAACCTATTATATCAATGGTATTGGATTTGGCATTGATGGAATGGTTTGTGAGGTTGCAGATGGACTTAAGGCTAAAGGAGAAACGAATATCAATTATACAAGTATTGCCATTAAGCTTTTGCTAACCAAATACAAATGTCCTAATGCTAAAATTTTAGTAGATGGAAAAGAACTGAATTTTAAGAAAGTATGGTTTGCCTCAGCAATGAATGGCCAATATTATGGAGGCGGAATGATGGTAGCTCCAAAACAGGATCGTCTTTCTGATAAGCTATCCTTTGTTATTATGCGTAAGGCTTGCCGTTTAAATGCTTTACTTACTTTCTCAAAAATATTTAAGGGTGAGCATTTAAAAAAGAAAAAATATTGTACTTTAATTGAAGCTAAGCACATTGAGGTAACATTTGATCGTCCAACTGCCCTTCAAATTGATGGGGAAGTTGTGAGCAATGTAACACACTATGAAGCATGGAAGTAGGATATCCTAAAAGGGTATCCTTTTTTATAAGCTCTTAAATTTATTTATAATTTCTTCAATATTTCCAATCTTCCCCTTTAAAGCTTCAATCGCATCATCTACATTAGAGGATTGTGATGGAGAAGAATCTAGGTTTTGTGCCTGTGCACCTATCGTTTGAATCACTTCCCCTAAAAGGTTATAAAAGTTTCCTAAAGAGGCTTGCTCATTATAATTTAAGCCTTCACTTAAAAGAATACCAATGATGTAGGCTAGAGTTGCGTATTCATAAGGATTTAAGGACAAAAGTAATTGACTTAGACTAGTTATTGGGTTTCTAGACATAAAAAACCTCTTTTTTTAAAAAAAATTAAAATAAAAATATAAAAAGTGACAATTTTTGGTAATTATTTATTATGAAGCACAAAAGAAAGGAAGAATGTTATGAAAAAAATTGTTGCTGCTATGTTATGTTTCATTTGTATTATCTTATGTGGTATGGTGGAATGTTATGCCGAGGATTCTTATGAAACCTATAACGAAATTATGATGGTAGATGGTAAACTACTAAAATATTTTACCGAAGAAGAAATGAAGGAGTATATGCAGTATGTCAAAAAGCCTACCTTTTGGGGTGTGAATGCTTATACTGTCAATCAGAATGTCGAAGTCACCTACATTTCTTCAACACTGTACAATGTTGAAAATCGTGGAGATACAGATGTAAGCTACGAGCTGGATGTTGTTGTAGATGTCTCTAATAAGACCTCCTGGAGTGTATCAGGAAGCTTAAGTGGTACTGCAAAGGGAAGTATCAAAAGCTTTAAGACTGACCTTGCAGCCAAGGTTGGAGTAGATTACAGTAGTACAACTACGACCTCTAGAAAGGAAACACAGAAGCTTAAGGTAACTGTAGAAAAGGGAAGCAGGGCTATTGTCTATCTTATGGGGAGTGGTCGTGTAACAAATGGGGTTTGTGCTTGCTACATCTGTTTTGTCAATGTTGCAAGCTGTGGCTTTGAATACTTTACTTTAGTAAATCAATATCCTAGAATGGAGAAAAGAAAACTATGAAAAAAATTATTTTCGGCTTAACCTTGACTGCCCTTATCCTTTTAGGAACAATCTTTATTTTAAGTAAAAATAAGGTACCTGTAAATGAGGATTTGTATTATACAATTCCCAGAATTTTAACTTATCATTATGAAGAAAACAAAAAAATGTGCTTCGAGATTTTTGGAAATAATGAAAATACTCTCATTGAATTTGTAGAAGAAAACAGCTACTACCTTGTAGATGAAAAAAGTAGCTATCAGTTAAATCATGTTGAGGTAACTAAGGAAAAGGACTATTCTTCAAAGGAGGCTACCTTTTATAAATACACAATTTCTTGTGGGCTTTTAAATATCTCTGATGAGAATATAATTTTTGAAGATTGCTCATTAAAGATAAAAAATGAGAGTTTTACTTTAGAATGCTTCATAGGGTATCTTGCTATCTATAAAGGGGAATATCAAGAACTGGACTTTCAAGATCTTTATGGGAATTATGCATATATTCAAAATGAGCTTTATATGGTCGGAATAACTATACAGTTAGCCCAAGCATATAAAGAGCTTATGAACGTTTCAATCGGCCCTGCCTATGTAGATTTAATGCAGATTGAGCAGGATCAGCTCTATGACAGCGAACGATTAGAAGGTAGCCTAAAGCATTCGGTAATTTCTGAAAAGAAGCCCCAAGATGGCTATAAATTAAAAGCTAAGCAAAATTACTATTTTTTGCCCATTTCTTACCCGAATTTAGCGCTTTTTACTAAAGGCTGTATTCTTTTAGAGCTAGATGGAAAAATCTACTATATCGAAGATTTCACCTATTTAGCCAATGATATTTCTATCTCAAACTATAATCATTCGAAAAGGGAAGGCAAGGTCATTTATGCTTAGACTAGAGGAGGTAAAGAAGAGCTATCATCATGATCGAGGACTTGTGAATGTGAATCTAACTATTGAGCCTGAGTCACTCTATTTATTTGTAGGTGAAAATGGAAGTGGAAAATCAACTACAATCAAATTGATATCTCATGTCATTTTTAATTCTGTAAAAGAGGGAAGGATTATTAATGATTTTAAGCGAATGATTTATCTACCAGATAAGAGAAGCTATCCCAAGCTTTTAATGGTTAAGACCTATTTAGAATACTATCTGCCCAACAAGCCCAACGATAAGGATCTGGATTTTTGGATGAATAGGTATCATTTACCAAATAAAAAAATAGGAAGCTTATCTAAGGGAATGCAACAGAAGCTTGGCATCCTACAGACAATTTTAAATACAGGAGATTTATACCTGTTTGATGAACCAACAGATGGGTTAGATGCAGAATCCATTCAATTATTTAAAGAGGATATCAAAGATCTCTTAATTCAAGGTAAAACCATTATTATCAGTACGCATAACAGGCTTTTATACAAGGATTTAAAACCAGTTGTTTATCATTTTAAGGAGGGCATTTGTAATGCAAAAAAATAGAAACATTTCTAGATTAATTAAGCTATATCTTTCTTATCATATGAATAAAGTTACCTTCATTGTTTTTGGAATTGTACTTGGCATTTGGACTATAGTCCTCCTTTTAAATACTGGGTTTCCTTTAGAGATGGAAAACTATGTTGGAGCACCAAGGCACTATCATATGAACTATCTAGAACAATCCATATTTTTTCTAGAAATCATTGATGGGGTATTCGTTGCATTTTTAGTAGGAGCAGAACTTTCTACTTTAGCCTTATTCGATCCTATGTTCGTTCCTAATACCAGCCGAATTAAGATCATTTTATGTAAACTGCTTGCAAATCTTATTATCCTTATCACCATTTTGATATTCCAGATTATTTTATTATATTTTGTTGGAGTAATCGTATTTCCAAGCTTTGTTATAGATTTTGCTGATTTGATTTTAATTCTATATATTTCACTCCCTATGATAGAACTATTATTGTTAGGAGAATTTCTGGCTATTTTAATCAATTCGTATTTTATTCCGATATTAATTTTTATTCTGCATATTTTATCTGTAATTTTGCTTAAAATAGATAGAATAAAACCTACCCTATGCATATTTTTCCCTAAGCTTGAATATATGGGGAGTCAATTTGTCTTCAATGGAAATCTAATAGTCTATTGTAGCTTATGTCTATTATTAGGAATAGGCACTGCCTTACTCTTTCAAAGAAAGGATATAAGTAATTCTTAGCACTTTTTAAAGATTTTTCTTTAATAAAGCTTAAAAAAATGCTTGACTTTATATGTTATTAGTGATATTATTTAAAAGGTAAATAAAATAAGTGGAAAGAAGAAACGCCCGTTTCTCGCCTGATTGATGAATTGGTAGGCAAAAAGTCACAATATGATGAATGAATAATAAGGGGCGTTTTTGCGTCCCTTTTGTTTTTTACACTTACGGAGGTGGAATTATTAATAAGCAAAAAAGAGGTACAGAGGATTTAGTAAATGATGCAATCCGCTGCAAGGAAATGTTAGTAATTACGGATAAGGGAGAAAAGCTAGGCGTATTGCCACGTGCGAAGGCTCTAGCAGAGGCTGAGGATAGTGGTCTAGATCTAGTATTAGTTTCACCAGACTCCAATCCCCCTGTAGCAAAATTAATGGATTATTCTCGTTTCCGTTTTGAACAACAAAAGAAGCTAAAGGAAATGAGAAAGAATCAAAAGGTCGTTGTAGTTCAAGAAATTCAACTATCACCAACGATCGAAAAGCATGATTTTGAAACAAAGGCTCGTAAGGCACAAACGATTTTAGAGAAGGGAAATAAGGTTAAGATTTCTCTACGCTTTAAAGGTCGTATGATTGTTCATCAGGATTTAGGTAAAGAAATGATTGAGCGCTTTGTAGAAAGACTTGCTGAATGTTCAACTTTAGAATCACCAATTCGTCTAGAGGGTAGAACATTATTCGCTGTAATAGCACCAAAAACATCAAAAGATTAAGGAGTTAAGATTATGCCAAAGCAAAAGACACATAGTGGATTAAAGAAAAGAATCAAAGTATCTGCATCTGGAAAAATTAAACGTGGTCATGCATATACAGGACATTTAAAAACTAATAAGACCCACAAGCAAAACAAAAATTTATCAAAGAGTGGTTTAGTTCATGAGACTGACGTTAAGCGTATTAAACCATTGATTTCTAATTTATTATAATTTAAGGAGGTAAGAAGAATATGCCAAGAGTTAAAGGTGGATACACTACAAGAAGAAGACGTAAGGCCGTACTAAAGCTAGCAAAAGGCTATTATGGTTCAAAACATACTTTATATAAGACAGCTCATGAACAAGTTATGCGTTCTTTAGCATATGCTTATCGTGATAGAAAGGCAAGGAAAAGAGACTTCCGTAAATTATGGATTAGCCGTATTAATGCTGCTTGCCAATTAAATGGTATGAAGTATTCAAGATTTATTAATGGTTTAGCTAAGGCTGACATTGCAATTAACAGAAAGATGTTAGCTGAAATGGCAGTTAACGATGCAGAAGGCTTTAAGGGCTTATGCGAGGCTGCTCAAAAAGCATTAGAAGCTCCTGCAAAGGCTAAAAAGGTTGAAAACGTTGTTGATTTAAAACCATTACCAAAGAGAAAGTAAAAATCAAAAAGACCCAGCTGGGTCTTTTTTTTACATATTTTCTATTTAAAAAAACGCCAAAAGGCGTTTTTACTTAATTCAAAAAATGTAATATATCTAAATAAACTGTCTCATAATCAGTTTCATTTAAGATTTCATGGCGCATATGGTCGTAGGTCTTTGTAGTAACATTCTTATAGCCTGCTCTTTTGAGCGTGTTTGCAGAATGCTTTAAGCCCTTCTTGCCTAATGGACATGGATCATCACTTCCCACAAGGAGAAGAATAGGCTTATTTGAATCTATAACGATATAACGATCAGACTTATGCATGCCCCAAACTAAATGATATAAAGCCTTATAAGCAGCAACAGTAAATGGAATATTGCAATAAGGGTCATTCAAATAGTTTTGAATATTTTCTTCATTATAGGATATCCAATCGACAGATGTTTTAGGATGCTTAATAACTTTATTGAAGCTTCCATCTGTTAAATTAGTTAAGAACTTTGATACATAGGTATTTCCTTTAAATAGACCAATTAAATTCGCCATAAAAATACCTAGGAATGTTGCCTTCTGATAGGCTGGCACGCCTGAAAGAATAACCTTTTCATATAAATCTGAATTCTTCTGAATCAAATTTCTAGAAATAATTGTTCCCATAGAATGGGCAAATAAGTATAATTTTAAATTTGGATATGTTGTTTTCAAATACTCTGATAGTGTAACCTGATCTAATACTAGAGCCTCCCAAGGCTTTTTTCCTTCCATATGTCCTAAAGCTTGAGCATCAGGACCATGTCCACGGACATCTGAAGTTAAAACGATATATCCATTTTCATTTAAAAATTTTGCAAAATTTTCATAGCGCATTTGGTGTTCCTTCATACCATGCACAATTTGAACGATGCCTTTAGGTTCTGCAGTATTATAAAGCGTTGCAGAAATAGGTAACGCGTCATATTTAGATGGGATAATAACTTTTTGCATAGAAGTACCTCATTAATAAACTAACTGTGATTTTAAACGTTCACAAACAACTGCTTGTGCCTCATCCTTAGTAATTCCTGTAGCAACAGCAACCTCATTGAATAATTTTCTTTCTGCTTGTTGAAGAAACTGTGTATCAAAGGATCCTAAAGTTTTCTTTTCAAGCCTTCTATCCTCAGCAATATGATAAATCATCTTTAATAGATGAAGAGTATCCATAATATTATTAGAGGTTACTAATTGTTGAAATTGTATTTTTCTTTCTTTATTGTCTTTTATGTAATCTTCTGAAAGAAGAACAGAATCATTTAATGCCTTATAAACTTCTGTTTTGGATAAAATTGGTCGCAAGAAAAGAGGAGCTTTATCCATAGGCAACATAATTAGCATCTTATTATGATAGGTTTCTAATCTATAATAGCTAGATTCTTCTGTGTGAACCTCAAGTACAGAGCATAGTCCATGACCGCTATGTACAACAAAATCACCTATTTTATACATGCTAACCCTCCTCTACAAAAAAATTCGAAAATTGCTACTATTATCATTATAGCATATATTTATAAAAAAAACTAGTTAAAGAAGAAAAGAAAATAAAACTATTTTCATTGTTTTTTAGTTTATTTGTGATAGAATAGTAATGTAGTAAAAGAATTTATCAAAATTTGTAGGTTAAAGGGTGAAAATATGAAAAAATATGATGTGATTATTGTAGGAGCTGGACCAGCAGGTTTATTTGCTGCATACGAGCTTCATCAGAAGAACGAAAAGCTTAAAGTCTTATTAGTAGATAAGGGGCATGACATTTATCACAGAAACTGTCCTGTTTTGCAGCATAAGATTGCGAAATGTCCTATGGATAAGGATGGACACTCTGGATGCCATCCAGCATGCTCTATTACAAATGGCTTTGGCGGTGCAGGAGCTTACTCTGATGGTAAATTTAATATCACAAGTGAATTTGGTGGCTGGATGACAGATTATTTAGAACCAAAGCTTGTAGAGGAATTAATTTCATATGTTGACTCCATCAATTTAAAATATGGCGCCCCAACCACAATTACAGACCCTACAACTGACAAGGTTAGAGAAATAGAAAGAAGAGGTTACGCTGTTGGCCTAAAGCTTTTGAGAGCTAAGGTAAGACATTTGGGAACTGAAAATAACTTAAAGATTATGGCTCGTATCTTTGATGATTTGAATAAATGGATAGATATGCGCTATGAAACAGAGGTTACCGATATTGTTATAGAAGACAATACTGTAAAAGGCATCAAAATTAAGGATGAATTTTTAGAGTGCAATCAAGTCTTTTTAGCCGTAGGAAGAGATGGAGCAACATGGCTACAATCTTTATGTGAATCTCATGGTATTGGTCTTACGCATAACCAAGTTGACATTGGTGTTCGTGTGGAAACCAATGATGTCGTTATGGAAGAAATCAATAAGAATCTTTATGAAGGAAAATTCATCTATCGTGCCTCTGTAGGTACCGTAGTTCGTACCTTCTGTTCTAATCCAAGTGGTCATGTCGTAGTTGAAAACCATAGTGGAACAATTTTAGCTAATGGCCATGCCTATGCAGATGCCAAATTAGGAAGTACGAATACCAATTTTGCGTTACTTGTATCTCATAAGTTTTCTGAACCATTTGATAAACCAAATGAGTATGCACATGAGGTTTCAAGACTTGCAAATCAATTATCCTGTGGATCAGTTATCGTACAGCGCTATGGAGACATCTGTAAGGGAAGAAGAACGACTCAAAAGCGTCTAGAGGAAGGCTTTGTAAAGCCAACCTTAAAGGAGGCTGTTCCAGGAGATTTAGGACTTGTATTGCCCTATAACACAATGAAATCAATCATTGAGATGATAGAAGCCTTAGACCATGTCACACCTGGTATTGCAAATGAGCATACTTTATTTTATGGTGTAGAAGCTAAATTCTATTCTGCACGCCCTGTAACAAACGACCATTTTGAAACGAAAGTAGCTGGGTTATACGTTGGCGGCGATGGTGCTGGTATTACTAGAGGACTTGCTCAAGCCGGTGCTAACGGTGTTTGGGTTGCAAGAGATATCGTGAAAAAATATGAATAACGAAATAAGGAAGGAAGCCTTCTTATATAGCTAGCCATCAGGCTAGCTTTTTTAACCATAATTTGAATTGAATTATAAAATATAATTTGTTATAATTAGAATAAAGAAAATAAGCTGGAAAAGGAGATAATAAAATGAAAAAAATAATTAGTTTTATAGGGATTATATTATGTTCTCTTGCATTGTTTTCTTGTAAGGATAAAGGATTTGAAGAAGCAGAGCCTTCAGATAAAATGAAAGAACAAATTGCACTAGATTACCAGAAACAATATGAAGTAGCTGTAGATGATGAGATCATATGCTCTTTTGGTTGTCAAGGAAAATATAAGAACATTTATTTTGTATGTTTTTTAAGTGGCTGGTGGCTTGGTGATCAACAGGATGTTTTAACGGATAACTATCGTATAAAAATTTATGTTATGGCTCCAATACGTGCTTATTATAATCATAAGTTCTATAAACTAGAAGAAATATATAATAATAGAAAAGTACCAGAATCTGTATTACTTGGCCTTAGTGATTATACAAAAGAACATGATACACTTCCTAAGATGAAGCTATGGAGCTTTTCCTTATTAGAAATGAGGCTAGTTCCAGTACCTTTTTTGAAGAACTAATATAGATTTCTTTGTTCAATTTGCGACTTATATAAAAGAAGAATATGTTTTTATGATAATGAATACTTATGTAAAAGGTAGTCTATAAAGGGCTACCTTTTTGTTTTTAAGTTTTTCTTTTGTCTTTTTTTGGCATACGATTTTATGCACTAGTTTTGTCGAAGGACTACACTATTTTTATAACTTCATTTATAATGATTTTTAAGGTGATTATATGGGTTTAAATGTAGGCGTATATGTAAAAAAAGATATTTTAATTTTGAGACTAAAAGGAGAATTAGATGACGTCAGTGCTAGTGATTTACGCACGAGAATATCTAATTATATCGATAGCTATAAAATCAATCATTTGGTTTTAAATCTTGCTGAGCTTACCTTTTTAGATTCCTCAGGAATAGGATTTATCATTGGAAGATATCATCAGCTAAGAAAAAGAAATGGTGATATCACAATCAGTAACGTTAATAGTAAGGTAGAACGTATTATTTATATCTCCGGACTAGCTAAAATCTGTAAAATAAGAGAAAATGAAGAAGCAGTCTTAATTTCCTTAACAGGGTTATAAAAGAAAGGATAATGATTATGTATAATGAAATCTATATGAAGTTTATCTCTAAAAGAAGTAACATAGGAATTATTAGAAATGCTGTCAGTGCTTTAATTGTTGATGCAAATCCAACGATAACCTTCCTAAATGAATTGAAAACCGTAATTAGTGAGGCTATAACAAACTGTATTGTTCATGGCTATGATAACCAAGAAGATAAGTACATTGAAATGAATGTCAAAGTAGATGATGAAAAAGTTTCCTGTGATATTATTGACTATGGAAAAGGAATCGAGGATATAGAACAAGCTAGAGAACCACTTTTTTCAACCAAAAAAGAAGAAGAAAGAAGTGGATTAGGCTTCACTATTATGGAAATGTTTTGTGATACCTTTACTGTAGAAAGTAAGCTTAATGAAGGTACAAAGCTTCATTTTTCAAAAAAATGGTGATACTACAAAGCAATAAAAATGGATTAGACTTTTGTGCCTAATCCATTTTTATTGCTTTTAAAATAGAAGTATTGTATACT
The DNA here is from genome assembly GCA_947174785.1 of uncultured Mollicutes bacterium. GTDB lineage: Bacteria > Bacillota_I > Bacilli_A > Acholeplasmatales > Anaeroplasmataceae > Pelethenecus. Next base: position 30,169 of record CAMWKG010000001.1, on the reverse strand, counting down.
CATTATGAAAATGGAATAAAGGAGAAGAGGTTATGAACATAAAAAAATGGCTGATACTAGGTATAAATGCAGTTATGATTATTGCTTTATTAATACTTAAATTTACGCTTAAAGATTTTCCTCAGTGGGCAGTCTATATTTTCATAGGAATTGTTCTTATTCTGATGATTTTTTACCGCATGGAAATGAATAAAGAGGTAAAGAATAACGAGAAAAAATTGGAAGAGGAGGAAATAAAAAGAAGAAAAGAATTTATTTCTATGTTAGAAAGTAAATCAGATTTAAATTCTACTATACATGTTATGTATGAACTCTTCACAAATCAAATTTTAGAAATAGAAGTTTTGATCAAGCAAAAAGAACTTGAAATTGAGTATACTTGGGATGAAGGAGATATTTTTGAGGTAGATATAAGCTCTAAGCATAAGAAAAATAAACAATTCTATTATCTGGCCTTGAGTATGGATGAAGATGAAGAAGAGCTTCTTACGAATGATGGAAAGGAAATCGATACGCACCTAATGAAAGAATCTGAAATCATAGACCTCATTATAAATGATATAAATAAATTTTAATAAACAAAAAGTTTTTATTTGATTCATAAATAAAATCACTAGAATCTTGTCATACTATAGATGGTGATTTTATGGAAAAAACAAGAAAATATTATCAAGAGCTGATATCCGTAAAAAAGGATTATAAGGTTATGCTAAAGAACTTTCTTTTAGCATTTTCTTCAGGTGGCGGTGTAGCCATCATAGGTCAGCTCTTTTTTGATTTGTATTATCAAATATTACACTTAGATAAGCAGGATGCCTCTTTATATATGACACTTACAATGGTTTTGCTTGCAGGGATGCTTACAGCCTTTGGAATCTATGATAATTTAGGGCAAATTGCTAAATGTGGTCTTGCAATACCTATTACAGGCTTTGCAAACGCATCAGTTTCTTCCGCAATGGAATACCATAAGGAAGGAATTATTCTTGGAATAGGTGCAAATGCCTTAAAGCTTGCAGGTAGTGTTATTGTCTTAGGAACAACCTCAGCAATTATAGTTGCAAGTATAAGATATATTTTTGAGGTGTTACTATGACCTTCAAACTTAAAAATGTTTATTTAGAATCTTCAGTTGTTGTAGCAGGAGAATTAGAAGGAGAGGGACCTTTAAAAAGCTATTTTGATTCTATCGATGAATGTAAGGATTCCTGCTTTGAAAATAGCGAAATAGATATTCTTTCGAAGGCAATTGATATGCTTTTAGAAAAAGAAAACCTAAAATCTGAGGATATTTCCTTGGCAATCGGTGGAGAATTATCTAATCAGCTGACTACATCAAGCTATACCTTTCGAAGCCTTCCTATCAGTCTAATAGGAATTTATTCTGCATGCTCTACAATTAGCTTAGGTTTAGGTGTTGCAGGATTACTATTAGAAAATGAAAGCATAAAAAATATCTTAGTTTACACATCAAGCCATAACCAATCTGCAGAACGTCAATTTAGAAATCCTGTAGAATATGGTGGAAACAAAGAAGATACACAAACCTTCACCTCAACCATAGGGGCTAGTGCCTTATTGTCCCATAAAAAAGGAAAACTTAAGCTTACAGACTTTACTCTAGGTAAAGTCATTGATGTAGGCTTTACAGATGCCTGTGACTTTGGTAGAGCTATGGCTCCAGCTGCCTTAGAAACCTTGTTTTCTCATTTTAAAGCCACAAATACGAGCCCTAAGGACTATGATTTAATCTTGACAGGTGATTTATCTACCTATGGCTATGAAATTGTTTTGAAGGCTTTAAAAGAAGAATATGGAGATGTCAATAATTATAATGATTGTGGTCTTATTCTCTATAACAAGAATAGACAAAATGTTTTAGCTGGTGGTAGTGGTCCTGGTACCTCAGCTGCAGTGTTTTTATCCTATATTAAGAAAAGAATGCTGGAGGGCTATTATAAGAAGGTACTCCTATGTGCAACGGGCGCTTTAATGAATCCAACGATGATCAATCAAAAAAATAGCTTACCTTGTATTGCACATGCGATTTGTATGGAGGTGGAATCATGATATATTTATATGCATTCTTAATTGGCGGCGCTATCTGTGGTTTAGCAGAAATCATCAAGGATACATTTAAGCTCACTGTAGGCCATATGACAGTTTTATTTGTCTGTCTAGGTGCTCTTTTAGATTTTGGTGGTTTTTATGATCGATTACTTGATTTTGCAGGTGCTGGTGCTGCATTACCTATTACTAATTTTGGCCACTCCCTAGTTCATGCGGCCTTAGAAAAGGCTAGAGAAATAGGCTACATTGGTATCTTTACAGGTATTTATGGAAAAACAAGTGCCGGTATAGCCTTTACCATATTTTTATCTGTTATGATTGCACTTATCTTTAGACCAAAAAAGTAGAAGACCATTTATGGTCTTTTTCTTTTTGGAAATCTTAAGTAATTTTATAGTTTTTTTAAAGAAAATATAGTATAATTGCTTTAGAAAAGGATGTGATATTTATGAAGGAAACGAAAAACCCAATCCTTGAGCCAAATAAAACAGTTGCTGTTGTAGCTTATTTTTTATTAACTCTTTTAGGAGGAAGTATTTTAATTACCATTCTAGCATTCTTTTATAATAAGGTTCATAATATGGGTTTAAACCCTAATCAATTGCTTGAAGTTGTTTCAACGACAAAATTTAGTGATTTAGAAGAGGCACATAAAAAGCTTTATGTTTTTTGCAATTCTTTAGCAAATCTTTTCATGTATATTCTTTTATTTATTATTGTTGTTTTCTTTATGAGAAATTATATGAAAGAAGATGCAAAAGGGCTTGTGAAAGGGTATAAAAAATTAGCTTGGCTCATTCCAGTATGTGCTATAGCTGGATATGGTATATCCTACGGAGTTGAAGCTATTATTGCAAGCCTCATTCATAAAACCTCTGTAAATCAATCCTCGATAGAGATTCTTATCCATGATGGTGGGGCTGTGTCTATGTTTTTTGCGGTAGTTATATGTGCTCCTATTGTTGAAGAACTCATCTACCGAAAGGCTATCTTTGAATATTTAAAGAAATATCATATAGCTATTTCCTATATTGTATCCATTCTAGTGTTTACACTTCCACATGTCGTAACAACTTTTATAGAGGCAGAATATAGTTTTTTAGACAATGTTCTAATCTGTATTCCTTATGCTCTTAGTGGATTCTTATTATGTCTAACCTATCATTTATGTAATAAAAATGTTTATGCTTCTTGGTTTTTCCATTTAGCCAATAACTTAATTTCTTTTATAACGATTATGGTACAAAGAGGTGCAGTATGATTAAAAAACTAGATACATATTATAAAGAGAATATTTTTAACGATTTAAAGCAGAAAAATGCTATCCTAACAGCAGGAGATAAAACCATAGGCTTTAATTGCTTAACTGTATCCTGGGGTGGAATAGGTGTTTTATGGGGAAAGGATGTTGCCTATCTTTTTGTAAGAAAATCAAGACATACCTATTCCTTTTTAGAGAAAAGTGAAAGTGTTACTCTTTCATTTCTGGATGAAAAATATAAAGAAAGTGTCTTATATATTGGAACACACTCAGGAAAAAATGAGGATAAAATGAAAACCGCAAACCTTTCTTATACCTATGATCCTGATTATGATGGAGCATACATTAGACAGGCTACCTATTGTTTTAAGATGAAGAAGCTCTATTCTATTGATTTACCTTACGAAAACTTACCAGAGGATATAAAGACACAGTACTATCCGAATGGAGATCTTCATACAATGTTTGTATGTGAAATAAGACAATTTTTAGTAACGGAGGAATATAATGAACTACATTGATTTGCATTGTGATACGATATCAGAGCTAATGAAAGATGAAGGTGTTCATCTTTTAGATGCTCCTCTTCAAATCAATTTAAAGCATTTAAAGGAAGGAAATTGCCTACTCCAATGCTTTGCGATGTTTGTATATCTTAAAAAAACACCTAAGCCCTTCGAGTACTGCATTCAGATGATTGACCGCTACTATGAGGAACTCAATAAGTATAAGGAAATTATAGCTCCAGTATTAAGCTACTCTGATATAGCTAAAAATCAAAAGGAAGGGAAGCTTTCTAGCCTGCTTACTATAGAAGAGGGCGGAGTAACAGAGTCAAATCTAGCCAACTTAAGAACATTCTATCGTCTAGGAGTTAGAATGATTTGCCTGAACTGGAATTTTGAAAATGGAGTTGGACATCCCAATTTTACATTGTCAGAGCATCCTGATTTTAAAACTCCAAACACAGAAGAGGGGTTAACAGAATATGGAATTCAAATGGTAAAGGAAATGAATCGTTTAGGAATCATTGTTGATGTTTCACATCTTTCTGACAAAGGTTTTTATGATTGCTTAAAATATTCGTCTAAGCCCATTGTTGCAAGTCATTCCAATGCTAGAGGAGTATGTAATCATGTAAGAAATCTTACAGATGAAATGATTCTAAAGCTAAAGGCAAATGGTGGAGTAATGGGAATGAACTTTTGTGCAGCCTTCTTAGATGAAGATGAGGAAGAAGGAAGAAATACGATTTCCTGCCTCATTAAGCATATGAAATATATAAAAAGACTTGCAGGTGTAGATGTGATTGCCCTAGGAAGCGATTTTGATGGAATTGATCCCAATATTCGTATGGAAAATGCTTCATTTATGCCTAAGCTTTTTGAAGAGATGCGCCATCAAGGCTTCACAGAAGATGAAATCGAGCGAATTGCATATAAGAATTTTTTACGTGTTTTAGCTGCTAATATGCCTGAAATTGTAGAAAATTAAAGAAAAAATAGAGATTTTGCTGTCGATTTTAATAAAAAAATGAAAAAAAGTTAAAAAAAATGAAAAAAACTCTTTATTTTTAGAAAAAAATGTTGTATATTATAAGTGTGTGTGATTTCGCACTATATATTATCTCCCAATTTACTCATGAGATCACACACACGCTTTAAAATCACAGTCATCCGATTTTCGGATGATTTTTTCTTTATTAAAAATTAATAAAGGATTATAGATTTCTTTTCAATATAGGAATATTTGAAATACTTAGTACATAGGATTTCTATGACTAACGAGGAGGAATTTATATGAATGATGAGGCATTAATTAGCTTATCAAATAGAATGAAGAGTGATTTATTTATTGGATTTGTTGGTTCTTGCAGAAGTGGAAAGTCAACTTTAATTAATTCGTTTTTTAAATTGTTGATTTTACCTAATGTCGAAGATGAATTTATGAAGCATAAAATCTTAGATGAACTACCACAAACGGCAGAGGGTAAGCAGATAATGACTGTAGAGCCAAAATTTATTCCCTCAACTTCTATTGAATTAAATGTGAATAACACAGTAATGAATTTAAGATTTGTGGATTGTGTAGGGGAAATCATACCATCTGCTGAAGGATTTGGAACAGATGCAGAACCAAGACTTGTAAAAACACCTTGGTATAACGAGGCTATCCCATTCCAAGAGGCAGCATCAATAGGTACCGAAAAGGTAATCTTCAATCATTCCAATTTAGGAATCTATGTAACCTCAGATGGATCCTTTAGTGAATTTACAAGAGGAGAATATCAGGAGATTGAAGAAAAGCTTATCCCTAAGATGAAGGAAATGAATAAGCCATTTGTCATTGTATTAAATACAAAAGATCCCAACGATCCAAAGGCACAGGCTCTAGCAAAGGACTTAGAATCTAAGTATGAAGTAAATGTAGTTTGCTTATCTGCTTTAAAAATGACTCAAGAGGATGCTAATCTAGTTCTATCCAGAGCTTTAGAAGAATTTCCAATTTCTGATTTAGAAATTTCTTTACCTGATTATATTGATGCTATTGGGGAAGACATTCCTTTAAAGAAAAACATTATGGATACAATCCAGGATGTTGAAATGAAGTATAAAAAGGTCAAGGATGTTTCTAATATCTGTAAAGAGCTTAGAAATACAAATCAATTCTCAGACGTTAAACTTGAACTTTTAGAAGCATCTACAGGAAAAGCAAGCATTGTTTTAGACTTAGATGATTCTAAGTACAAGGAGATAGTAGATTTACTTCTTGGAAAGTATTGTGAGACTAGAAAAGATTTCATCAGCTATCTATATCAGTCTAAAAAGGCAAATGAAGTGTATGAAGAGGTAAATTCAGCCATCCTAGAAGCTAAACAAACCGGATATGGTGTTTCAGTGCCTAGAATTGCTGATATGCATCTTTTACCACCTGAAGTGGTCAAGAAGAATGGTATGTATGGAGTAAAGCTTTCTGCAAAGGCATCATGCATCCATATGATTGCAGTTGACTTAGAATCTTCCTTTACACCAATCATCGGTTCAGAGGATCAATCTAGAATGCTTATGGAAAGCTTGAATAGTGATGGAGATGAAGAAGCTCTATGGAACAAGGAATTCTTCGGTAAAAAGCTTTCTGATATCGTAAATGACTCTATGAAGTCAAAAATTCATGGTCTACCTGATAAATCTAAGGATAAGATTAAAAATGTTCTTGATAAGATTATGAATTCTAATCACAATAATTTAATTGCAATCATCTTATAAGAAGTCTCTCTCTGGAGAGATTTTTTATTTCAAACACTATCTAGTATTTATAACTAAATAATATATTAATATAAAGCGTTATATTTGTACAATCAAAATTTATTATCTTTTCTTTATGACTAGATTATATCTGAAAAACATCAAAAAAAGCGATTTTGACATAAATTTGCATAGAAAAATAGGATAAAGCTTCTAAATTTGTTTCCATAAGAAGCGGAGCCATAAACATCGAAAATAAGGCCCAAAATAAGCCGTTTTAGGCGTTTTTTCCTATTTCATGCATAAATAATAGAATTCAAGTAAAAATGGAAATAAAGCAAATTTTAAGCCAAGAAAGAAACAGGCATAAAAAATAGCCAAACGCGAAAATACAAATCGAAAATCATGGTTATGAGGGAATGCCCATCTCGATTGCTCAAAATACGCCATTTTTAAACATAATTTTCATCAAATATAAACTGTCAATTGAAAACAAGCTTTTTAATGCTAGCATTTTTTTATTGAATATGCTATAATTGATACCCACGATACCGAAGAAACAAATTTCAAATGGTAACTAGTGTTGCAAACTAGATTATCGGATAATTATAAAATTTATATTTGATTATAAAAAATATAAATTCTTATTTATAAAACTAGTATGAATTTGAAAAGGAGGAATTATAATGAAAATACAAATTCAAAACAAAACAATAATTAAGAATGCACCTGTACGCGTATCGGAGCTTATAGAAGGAGATAAATACCAATATCAAGCTGCAAAAATTAACAATCGAATTCGTGAGTTGGATTATATTGTAGATAAAGATTGTAATATTGAGCTTTTAACCTTGACAGATACAGAAGCAACCACAATATATCAATCAACACTTAGATACTTAGTTATTATGGCTATCCAAAAGGTTTATCCTAAGGCTAAGGTTATATTTAACTACAGTGTATCTAGATCCATTTTTGCAAGTGTTTCTAATATTAATCATGCATTTATGCAGGCAGATTTGGATAAAATAAAGGCTGAATTGGATAGCATTATAGCTCAGGATTTACCTATTAAGCGCTTCAGCATCTCAAAAGAAGAGGCAAATCAATACTATAATGAGATAGGATTTAAGGATAAAGCAAAGATTTTAACCTACAGAAAGGAATCTACAGTTCATATGTATGAATGTGGAGGCTATAAAAACTATATGTTTGGATATATGCTCCCATCAACAGGTTATATAACAGCATATAATTTCAGACTTTATGCACCAGGATTCATTATCCAGTATCCACGTGCAGAAAATAAAGGAGAAATTCCACCATTTGAGGATGAAAGAGTATTCCAAAATGCTTTAAGAGAAGCCAATCGTTGGGGGAATATTACTACAGCTAGCTATATATCTCAAATGAATGAAATTATAGAACAGGGAAAGGCCCTAGAGTTTATCAACATTTGTGAAACTCGTCACAATAATCAGCTTGCAGCTTTAGGAGAAAAAATTGCGCGTGACATTGATACCTTACGTTTAATTGCAGTTGCAGGTCCATCCTCTAGTGGAAAAACCACCTTCACTAATCGTTTAAAAATCCAATTAAAATCTTTAGGTATCGATCCATTAATGATTAGTGTAGATGATTTCTATAACCAAGGCCATATGGCTCCTATAGATGAATATGGAAAACCAGATTTTGAACATATTGATGCGCTTGATCGTAAGCTCTTTGATGAAGTGATTTATAAGCTTATCAATGGAGAAGAGGTAGCTTTACCTAAATACAACTTCAAAACTCAATCTAGAAGCTTTGGAGAGCCTGTAAAACTTGGTAAGCATCAGCCAATTATGATAGAAGGTATTCATGCATTAAACGATGAATTAACCCCATCTATTCCTGCAGAATTAAAATTTAAGGTATATATTGCTCCACAGGCACAACTCCATATTGATGACCATAATCCAATTTCTCTATCTGATATTCGATTGATTAGAAGAATGGTAAGAGATTTTGAAACAAGAAATTCTAGTTGTGAACAGACACTAGAAATGTGGCCTAGCGTAAGAAGAGGAGAATTCAAATGGATCTATCCTCATCAGTCCAATGCTGACTTCGTATTTAACTCAGAATTATCCTATGAACTATGTGTTTTAAAGAAGCATGCATTGCCACTTTTAGAGGCTGTAGATACAGAAAGTCCATACTTTATTCAGGCCAATCGTTTAGTTAAATTTTTAAAGTATTTCACCGATATTTCAGACAAGTGGATTCCATGTAATTCTATCATAAGAGAATTTATAGGAGATTCCATTTTCTATACTAAAGATAAGTGCTAATTTAAGGGACGCAAGAAGCGTCCTTTTTCTTATATAAAATGACTTGTTTTATGGGTCTTTTTTTGTTATAATTTAGGAGAAACTAGGAAGTGATAAAATGTATAGTCTAGAGAATATGCAGCGTATCAGTTACCCAAGTGATCTAGTGATGGACTTAACCAATCTCTATCGTTTTAAAGGAAAAGATTTCTACTATGAAGACATCTTTAAAACTGATATGCAAACCATCATAAAAGACACTATAGAAAAGGATACTTTCTTTGCTGCAAAAGTATTAAATTTACAAATTACAGAAAATAGATCCAGGCTTATAATTCAAAAAAATAGCACTCCAAAAACAAATGATGAAAAGATTCTAGCAAACCTCAAAGAAGTGTTCAAAATTCTTCAGTCAAGAGGGAACGATTTAGAGCTCACATCTAATGAATTTTTAGCACTTGCAAAACGCATTTTTGGAGGCATAAAAGAGGTTGGATTTGGAACCCGAATTGAAGAGGTTCAGGTGAACCTTTTAAGAGAGAAAAAAAGAGTGTCATTAAGGAACACATTTGAGGAGCTTTTAAGCCTTTATAAAAAGCTTATGAAAAGCAATCAAGTAGAAGGAACTCAACTAGCTACAAACCTTTTTGTAGATATCTCAAATGTCAGAATTTTCAATGACGAGAATGAATTCATGTGCTTGTTGATATATTACTGCTTACTATTTAGAGAAAGATTTAATGTCTTTAAATATATAAGCTTCTTCGAACTTTATCTAAATCATGAAGAAGAATTCAAGAGTGCAGTAGTATCTGCTAGCTTCAATTGGGAAACAGGATTTGCTCAAACAGCCATACTCAATCGCTTAACTATACAGTTGCTATTAAAAGGTTACAATGAAATAGAATCCAAAAGATCCATATACAGTTTCGATAAAAGCATCAAAAAAATTGAGAGTGTTGAAAGCTCAATTCTTAAGATGGGAAATGTCTTCACTAAGGAAGAAATCAGAATTAAAAATCCATACTTATCTGATTCAACCATCAATCGAGCTTTAGAAAATCTAAAAAAAGAAAATAAGATTCGTCCAAATGGAACTGGACGATCCGCAACATGGATAAGGATAATTGATGATGAAACATTCGATCCGAATAATCGACAAGTCAGTATCTTTGACTATCTTGGTGACAAACATTAAGGAAGAGCAATCTTCCTTTTTATTTTTGGCAGGGCACGTTCAACTTTGCTAATGAAAGGCAAAACGAAATCCCCCATTTTTAAAAAGAGAAGTGGAAGAAGTATATTTTTTTTCGACAATACAAAAGAAGAGGCAAATCCCTTGAATATGAGGTTTTTAGACAGCAAAGTGGATAAACACCCATAAAATGATTTGTCGATTGCTAATATAATTTAGGTTTCTTTGTTAAACTACATCAATTATACAAAAGTGGTGGTGTTTAATCTTACGTATAAGCTCATTTGGTGCTAAAAAACAACATCAAGTATACTGCTGAATATATTTTTCAAATCCAAAGAAGGCCTTTTTCAAAACACAAATTACTTCCTATAATATATATTATGTTAACCACTAAAATACATTGAAATTCTGCGATATTTTGATTATGTGTGGAAAAGTATATTTTTGATTGCTTACTGCTTTTTTGGATGTTTTAGGTTAATGTGTCAAAACCACAGACGCATTTTTAGGCTCTTAATTTTTTAATCTAAAATATCTCACTTTTCGATATCTAATTTTCGCAGAATTTCTACATGAAATTTCTTTTATAAATTTTGAGCATCACGCCCAATCGACATATGCAATTTCAGTTTGCCAGTGCGTGATCCTCTATTTTTTCCACTTTTAGTATACAATTAAATGTGACATTATTTATGTATATTTTAATTTATTATTTATCTTTTTTCCTATAACTTATATTGATATTTTACTTATCAATTGATTTAGTTTTTAAAACTAGTTGCGATTCGAAATATTTTTTTCCATAAAAAAAGATAGCCCTTTATGGACTATCTTATAAGATGAATTTAGAGAGCTTCACGATAGATTTTCAAGGCCATTGCCTCGTCGATTTCTATTACATCTTTTATAATTCTTGTATGATTGAAGGTAACATTTATGGCTAATTTTTTTATGTCCTCTTCTGTTATATTTAATTCTTTTAAACTGGTTGGCATTCCAATTTTTTTAAAGAATTCTTTAAATTTTTCAATTCCATTTATAATATCTTTGTCTAAGGAATCCGTGGGTTTAATTTCAAGAACTTCATAGACAAATCGTTTGAATCTATCCTTAGCATTTGGATATGCTAGCTTAGCCCAAGCTGGCCATAAAACTGCAAGTCCAGCTCCATGAGCAACTTCATCAAACATTCCACTAACCTCATGCTCTAGTTGATGAACTGACATAACAAAGGATCTGCCACAGGAGGTCAATCCATTATGTGATAAACTATTTGCCCATAATAGGGTTGCTCTAGCTTCATAATCTTTTGGATTTTTCATAACCCTTTGACCAGCTTGATATACAGATTTTAACAATCCGATTGCTATAGAATCTGTAGGCTCGCTAGGCTCTCCTGAAGAGATAAATCTTTCTAAAGTATGCATCATAATATCTACAATTCCACAGGCCGTTTGATAGGGTGAAACTGTATAGGTTAATTCCGGATTTAATATTGCAAATTTAGGTCTATTTAATGGACTATTAAAGCCTCTTTTTTCTTTTGTTTTATCATTCGTAATTACACATGAATCAGACATATCTGATCCACTTGCAGCAAGGGTTAAAATTACCCCTAGTGGAATTGCCTTTTTAGGGGTCATTTCATGGGTGGAAAATTGCCATGTTGAATGATCAACAAGCGCTCCTACAGCAATCGATTTTGCAGAGTCAATGACTGACCCACCACCAATAGCTAATAGGAAATCTATGCCCTCTGATTTGACAAGCTTGATTCCCTTTTCAACTAAAGTTAATTTTGGATTTGGTTCCACTCCACCAAGCTCTATAAAATCAATTTGTGCTTTCTTTAAAGAAGTCTTTACCGTATCTAAAAGTCCACTTTTTATCACAGAGGATTTCCCATAATGAAGGAGAATTTTTTTAGCTTGAAATTCAGTTAAAATCTCTCCAACTTTCTTCTCTTCATCACGACCAAAAAAAATCTTTGTTGGAGTATAATATTGAAAGTTTTTCATCACTTTAAATCCTTTAAAAAGCTAGTACCTATATGCTGTGATTTTATATTGAAATTTGTGGCAATCGTTTGCCCTAAATCAGCGAAGGTCTTACGGGTTCCTAGGTTGCCAGATTTTAGCGTTTTTCCATATACAAAAATTGGTACATATTCTCTTGTATGATCGGTTCCTGTCCAGGTAGGATCATTACCATGATCCGCAGTAATCATTAGTAAATCGTCTTCCTTCATAAGAGGTAAAAAGCTAGCCAAATCCCTATCAAATTCTTCTAGGCATTCCTTATATCCAATGGCATCTCTTCGATGTCCGTATAGAGCATCAAAGTCTACTAGATTCACAAAGCATAAGCCTGTAAAATCCTTTTTTGCAACCTCATTTAAGATTTCCATTCCATTGTGGTTAGAAACGCTCTTGTAAGCCTCTGTAATGCCACATGTATTAAATATATCATTAATCTTTCCAATGGAAATAACGTCAAATTTGGCCTCTTTTAAGGCATCTAATGTGGTCTCATGAGCTGGGGATAAAGCATAATCATGACGATTTGGAGTACGCTTAAAGGTATCCTTTGTTTCGCCGATGAATGGTCTTGCAATAATACGACCTACCTTATATTTCTCATCTAAACAGATTTCTCTTGCAATTTTACAACAACGATATAACTCCTCAAGTCCAAAATATTTTTCATGACAAGCAATTTGAAGTACGCTATCTGCAGATGTATAGACAATCATTGCTCCTGTCTTGATGTGTTCTTCTCCAAGTTCTTTTAAAATTTCTGTACCACTTGCCGCCTTATTGCCAATGATTTTATGACCTGTTTTACTTTCTAATAGATCAATGAGTTCCTTAGGAAAGCCCGTGTCTGTAAATGTTTTAAATGGTTGTGTGGTATGAATACCGACCATTTCAAAGTGACCAGTCATTGTATCCTTTCCTGTAGAAAGCTCATCTGCCTTACCATAATAAGCAATTGGGTTTGGATTTGGTTTTACTCCTTTTATATCTGTTAAATTTCCATAACCAAAGGACTCTAAAATAGGCAAATCAATGCCATTTGTAGCCTCTGCAATATGAGATATGGTATTTGCACCATCATCTCCATATAAGTGGCTTAGAGGGGCAGTTCCGCACCCTACAGAGTCCATAACAACTAAAAATACTCTTTTAAACATCTTCTATTCTCCTTCTTTTTTATTTTTTAAAGCTAAAGGATGTGTATGCTCATACATTTCCTTTAGTCTCAATCGATCAATATGTGTATAAATTTGAGTGGTCGAGATATCCTCATGTCCTAAAAGCTCTTGAACAATTCGTAAATCTGTTCCTCCCTCTAACAAATGAGTTGCAAAGCTATGACGTATAGTATGAGGAGAAATCTCCTTTTCAATTCCATTATCCTTTGCAAGTTTCACAATGTATTTATATAGGGATTGCCTTGAAATGGAATTCCCCTGATAATTATAAAATAGCGTATTGCCAGGTTTTTTAGAAAGAAAGGGTCTTCCCTTTTCAATATAATTTCTTAGGGCAATTACTGCCATATCTCCTAAAGGAACCATACGCTCCTTATTTCCTTTTCCAACTACAACTATATATTTTTCTCTTAAGTGAATATCTGCAGTGCTTAAGCCCACTAGCTCGCTAATACGAAGACCTGAGGCATATAGAGTTTCAATCATAGCCTTATTTCTAAGACCAAGCGGCGTATCAGTTTCAATAGATTCTAACATCCGATTGATTTCCTCTTTGCTTAAAACTACTGGTAAAGGCTTAGATGGCTTCGGTAAATCAATAAATTTCGCAGGATCTTCATCTGATATCTTTTCAGAATATAAAAACTTATGAAATTCCTTTATTGCAATAATCTTTCTTGAAATAGTCTGTTTGGACATATCAGCACGCTTTAAGGAGGCTATATATTTATTAATGTGCTCCTCAGTGACCATTGTAATATCCTTAAGATTTTGATATTTTACCAAAAACTCTCCATATAGCTCTAAATCTGTCATATAAGCAGAGACTGTATTAGAACTTAGACGCTTATCTGTTTGCAAGTGATATCTAAAATCCGAAAACTCATAAAAGCTAACCTCTCTATCCTTCAACCTCATCACCTCCAACAAACGCTTCAAACACAAGATTACCTAACCATATTTTATCCTGTTTTATTCGAATGAAGTCGTTTTTTTCTTCAATTAACTTATTTTTATATAAATAATCTAGGTCAAAATCATCTTTTGGATATGATTTGAACTTTTCATAATAATCCTTTATATGGATTCCCTGTAGCTTTCTTAAACCTAACATCATATATTCCTGTTTCTGTTCTTTTATAGAAATATATGTCTTTATTTTCTTCCCAGCATAGTACCCATGCAGTGTAGTATCATTTTGAATCCTATGGTTATGATAATATCCACACGCACTTGCACCTATGCCGATATATTCCTCACAATTCCAATACCCAAGATTATGTATCGATTCATAGCCTTTTTTAGCGTAATTACTGATTTCATAATGTTTAAACTGCCTCATTTTCAGTTTTTTGGTCAAATAATTGGCCATATCAACAACTAAATCATCATCAGGGAAAACAATTTGAGTATGTTTCATTTGATAAGAAAGAATCGTTTTTTCTTCTAAAATCAAGCTATAATAGGAGATATGAGGAACCTTTAGTCCTATAACCTTCTTAATATCTTTTTTTAATTTTTTCATTGTTTGTCCTGGAAGACCATACATCATATCAATGTTAATATTTGATATTCCTTCCTTTTTAAGCAGTTTTACTGCCTCATATACCATTTCTTCTGTATGATTTCTTCTAATACTCTGAATTAGTGCAGGATCAAAGCTTTGTACACCTATGCTTACTCGATTGATATTATATTTTTTAAATAATAGAACCTGAGAGGCTGTTAATAGCTCTGGATTCACCTCAATCGTATTTTCTATGGAATTCCTTAAATAAGGCTCTAAAGCCTTGAATAGCCGCTCTAGCTGGTCTAAAGCCAAACTATTAGGTGTTCCCCCACCAATATAGACGCTTTCTATCCTTTTAGACCAAACTTCCTTAAACCAATCCTTTTTTTCATAGGAAGATAATTCTTGAAGCAAGTAATCTAAATAGCTTTCCTTAACCTCTTCTTTAGCAATTTGCTTTGGAAAATCACAGTAGGAACAGATTGTATTACAAAATGGAATATGAATATAAATCCCATTCACGAGATCAATCCTCCAAAAAGCGCCTTGGCATTCCTGTATAAAATATGCTCTTTTTCTTCCTCAGTAAATAATGTACTCTCTTCAATATACCGATAGGCCTCTTGATAGCTACAATAGTTCATCGCTGCAGGAAAATCACTACCCCACAAAATTTTTTGTTTACCCATAATATCAATTGCCTTACGAATATAGTCCTGTGCCTCATAGAATGGATAAGGTTGTTTCGTGTTATTTGGAAGACTTGCAATATCAAAATAAACATTTTTCAAATTCAAAAGTTTTAGATTTTCTTCTAATATGTGCATTTGTTCATGCTGAGGGGCGGTCAAATGACAGATAATAAAAGGTATCTTTGGATACTTCTTAATTGCCTCTGCTAAAGCCTCAACCTGATAACAATTGTTTCCTGGTCGCCCAATATCCATAAAACAAACAAGTTGATGAGCCTGAGCCATCTGATATACCTCATTCATAACATCCCCATTTAGATCAACAGTTGGGTGATTTGCCATAAGTCCTGAGCCATTAGAGACTTCCATTTTTAAGACCTTAATTCCTAAATCATCAAATAAATGCTTTACAATAAGCTGTTTATTTCTAAAGAATGGATCATATGTACCTGCAGAAATCAGTTTATCTGGATATTTTAAAGATGCTTCATATGTATATATATTTTGAAAACCAGCATAATTTCCTTGTAGACATACCGAAAATTCTACATCATTTTCTTTTAAAACAGATAGGAGTACCTCTGGAGTAAGACTCTTATCACCATATTTTTCGGGAATCAGCTGGATAACCTTTCCACTGGCATAGATAGCTTTGCCACCTCCAATTGGCGTCAGCTCTCCTTCAGACCCAATTCCACAGATATTTCCAATTAAGTGCGTATGAACATCAATTTTTTTCATTGCAATCACCAATTCAATTATACCATATTCTTCCATACTTTTCTTCTTTTTTCTAACAAAAAATTTCTTATCCCTTTACTTTTATGCTAAATTTGTCTATAATTGTACTAGAAAATAAAAATGGAGGGAAATATGAAAAAGTTAATTCAAGAATTCAAGGCTTTCATTTTACGTGGTAACGTTCTTGATATGGCTGTCGGCGTTATTGTTGGTGGTGCTTTCAACACAATCGTTACAACATTAAATAAAAGTATTTTAATGCCAGTAGTGAATTGGGGTCTTTCGCACATTCCTGGTATGTCTTCTGGTCTTTACACTATCCTACCTAATTCAAAGCTAGCAGATGCAAGCACAGCTGCAGATGCAGTTATTTTAGGTCCAAATGGTAAAGCTTATACTGTATTAAACTATATTGACTGGAGTGCATTCATTGAATCTATCTTAAACTTCTTCTTTATTGCTTTAACATTATTTATTATTTTAAAGGTATTTTCTACCTTAAGTGCTAAGCGTAAAGCATTTGAAGAAAGCTTAAGAGCTAAAAAAGCTGCTGAAGAGCAGGCTCAAGCTGAGGCTGTTGCTGAAGAAACTGCTACTGAAGTAGTTGAAGAGGTTGTTGAGGAAGTGGTTGAGCCAGTTAAAGATCCTGTAGTTGTTCTACTTGAAGAAATTCGTGACAGCTTAAAAGTTAAAGAAGCTGCACCTAAGAAAACTGCTACCAAGGCTAAAACAACTAAAGCTAAAAAGGATGCTGAATAGAAAATGAAGAGGGTAAACCTCTTCTTTTTTATTATAAAAAATACTCAAGCCTTACGCTTGAGTATCTTCTTTATGCTCACTGATGTAGCTAAATATTAAATAGGCTATCATAATTATGCCTAAAATTCCTATATATAAATATTCTTGATTCTCTATGAAAGGCTTATTCTTGGCCATAGCCTTAAAGAATACTCCTAAAGGATAAAATCCCATAAGAACTGAAATTGCTCCAAAGCAACCATAATATATCGTTTGCATAGAGCATCCTTTTTTAAGTGCATATACACTATAAATTCCATAAACTAGAAGGGCAACTCCACAGAAGAATAATACAATGGAATCCATATCTGCATCAAAGCCACCCTCATAAGTCTCTAAACTTAAGGCAAATATGGTAATGGATGATATCATTAAAACTAAGGATAAAAGAATTATAAGGATTCTTTTAATGAGTTCACTATTCTTCTTTAATTGCTTCATCTTCTACTACCTCCTTTACCTGTATAGCTTTCTTTTCACTTACTTCTATAAACTGCGGATAAAAACGAACCAATACAACCATTATAGCTGTACAAAGGATAATGTTTGGTATGGAATAAGCTCCATTATAAATGAAGGAATAAAGCCATGATGTATCAGCTATATTCATAAAGCTAGCTCCTTGATTTAACCAAAATACCCCACCAGCCACAACATGACAGGCATACTTTAAAAGTCCTGCAGCTGTACAGCCAGTAATCATCCATATGATTTTTTTGCTTCTTTTTTCACAAGAAGCGTAAGGACGCGCAAAAGCGCCTGCTAGACCAACTACAGTATATGCCAGCACATAATCCAGCATTACCTGTAAAAATGGTCCCATAACGCGTAAAAACGCGTTTTCAAAGGTGGTAGCATTAATTACATAAATACCACCAAGCATTTGCACTAGGCTGACAATTAGACCACACAGAATTCCTGGTAATAATCCTCTTCGGTATCCAATCAAGAAAATAGGTACCATAGCAAGACCAATTGAGCCTCCACTTGCAAATACTCCTCTCCAGATTCCACCCTGAAGAGCGTCGAGTGCGAATGCTAAGGCAGCAAAGATAGCTACTTCTGCAAGCACTCTTGTACTAAATTTTTGTTTTTTCATTTCTTTCTCCTTTTTCAATAAAAAAATGTCCGCTAGGACAAGCATAAAAAAGAATATAAATGAGATGTATATAACTCATATTATTCCCTACGCTAGCATTACCTAGATCAGGTTAAGGGTAGATCCTTATCCTCTCAGGCTCATCGCCTCCCCTTAATATGACACCATAAGTATACACTATTTTTCATAAGAAAACAATAACAATGATATTTTTTATTTCTTTTCTTTATTTTTGTACAGAATATTATTATCCAGATATCAAACTATAGTAAATTTAGATGAAAAAATAGCCTCTAATGGCTATAAAGGCTTTCTAAAAATAAAAAAGAAATGAATTATGGCTTGCCAAACTGATCCAAGCATCCACCTATAGGTGTGGAAGCACAATGATTTATCCGCCTCTTAATTCATTTCTTAATCATTATATTTTACACTTTTTAACTCTTGTATTGTAAGCTTAAAATTAAGCCTCGTAATTTTCTATGATTTTCTTAGCAACCTCTTGGCAAGCCTTCTCATCAACAAGATTTCCAGTGTTCATGACAAAGGTTCCACCCCATTCTGCCTGTCCTTCATACTTTGGACATAAATGGAAATGTAGATGTCCTAAGGTATCGCCATAAGCTCCATAGTTAATACGGTCTGGATGATAAGCCTTTTGGATAGCTCTGGCTACATCAGCCACATCCTTCATAAAGGCATTTCTATCCTTTTCATTTAAGTCCTGGATTTCTGCAACATGGTCCTTTTTATAGGCTACAATCATTCTTCCAGGGTGGGTTTGGTCCTTAAACACAATGACCTCAGATACCTCAGTTTCAAATGCCAAATATCCAAATTTAGCAAGTGGCTCTCCATAATTACAATATGGACAATTTTCTTTTTTCATTTTCCTCTTCTCCTTTTTTATTAATCATCTGTAGAAAGAATAGCCAAGAAGGCATCCTGTGGAACATCGACACTACCAATGGCCTTCATCTTTTTCTTTCCTTCTTTTTGTTTTTCTAAAAGTTTCTTCTTTCTAGAAATATCTCCACCATAGCACTTAGCTAAAACATCTTTTCTTAAAGCTTTAATATCACTTCTAGCAATAACCTTGTGATTAATCACTGCCTGAACAGGAATCTCAAATAAGTGCCTTGGGATGATTTCCTTTAGTTTATCTACGATAATCTTTCCTCTGTTATAGGCAAAATCCTTATGAACTATGGTAGATAGGGCATCTACCACATCTCCATTTAGCATAATATCCATTTTTACAAGCTTTGATGCCTCATAGTCTCCTAATTCATAATCAAAGGAGGCATAGCCCTTGGTATAGCTTTTTAGCTTGTCAAAGAAATCAAATACAATTTCAAGTAATGGAATATTGTAGTGAAGAACTACTCTAGTTTCTTCTATGTACTGCATATCTATAAATATACCACGCTTCTTTTGGCATAAATCCATAACAGCACCAACATATTCAGTTGGAGACATTATCGTTGCCTTAACAAATGGCTCTTCTATTCTATCTATTGTCTGAATACTAGGTAGCCCACTTGGATTATCTATAACCTTCATCGTACCATCTGTCAAATACACATGATAGGAAACAGAAGGCGCTGTAGCAATAAGCTCAATGCCAAATTCACGGGAGATGCGCTCTTTAATGATATCCATATGGAGTAAGCCTAAAAAACCCGTTCTAAAGCCAAATCCTAAAGCCTGAGAGGTTTCTGGTTCAAAGACTAAGGCAGCATCGGATAGCTTTAGCTTGTCTAGAGCATCTCTTAAATCATTATATTGCTTAGAATCAATTGGATATAACCCACAGAATACCATAGGATTTAGCTTACGATAGCCTGCTAGAGGGGTTATGGCTGGATTTTCAACTGTGGTGATAGTGTCACCTACATTTACATCTGAAATATCCTTTATGGAAGCTGTAATAAATCCTACATCACCTGCCATCAAATAATCTCTTTGAACTTCTTTAGGTGTACGTACACCAATTTCAACTACTTGATACCTAGCCTTTGATGCCATAAACTCTATGGTATCTCCTTTTCGAATGATACCTTCTTTAACACATACAAGAACAACTACTCCCCTATAAGCATCAAAAGCACTATCAAAGATTAAAGCCTTTGTAGGAGCCAAAATATCCCCACTTGGAGGAGCGATATAGGAAACAACCTGTTCTAGGATGTCTCTTACACCCACACCTGTCTTTGCAGATGCCAAAACTGCCTCATAAGCTGGAATTCCTATAACATCTTCTATTTCCTGCTTTGCACGTTCTGGGTCTGCAGAGGGTAAATCTATTTTATTGATTAAGGGTAATATCTCTAAGTTGTTATCTAAAGCCAAATATACATTTGCAAGGGTTTGTGCTTCTACGCCTTGTGTGGCATCCACAACAAGTATTGCCCCCTCACATGCAGCAAGACTTCTAGAAACTTCATAGGTAAAATCGACATGTCCTGGAGTGTCAATTAAATGAAACTCATACTCTAGTCCATTATTGGCTTTATAAATCATACTTACAGAGTTCAATTTTATTGTAATTCCACGTTCTCTTTCTAATTCCATAGAGTCTAGAATTTGATCTTGCATCGTTCTTTGATCCACAGATTCACAAATTTCTAGGATTCTATCTGCTAAAGTAGATTTTCCGTGGTCGATATGAGCAATTATACAAAAATTACGAATCATTTTCTGACGCTTCTTCATTTCTTCTAAATCCTTCATATCTTCACTTCCTAACTCTTTATATATTCTATCAAAAATACCTCCTATTTTCAACAAAGGAAGAAAAATTCCTCTAAAAATAGAGGAATTTATAGCAAATTAATCTGCGTAATATATATTCTTATTGCCTGCAGAAACCTTGTAAAGAATGGTGGTTGTTCCTGCACCTTCGCCATTGATTGTGTAAGAGGCAGATGGTCTAGATAAGGTTAGCGTAAGATTTCCAGCATCTAGCTTAAATTCTGCACGAGTTAGAACATCCCCACTAAATTTAAGATTTCCAGCATTGAGCTTAGCATCTATCACATTAAAGGTGGTATCCTTTAAATTCACATTTCCAGCATTTGCGTGAATCTCAGATTTTTCAAATTTTGAATCTTCAATTTTCAAATTTCCTGCTCTTACTACAAAAATACTAGAATCAACTGTCACATGATGCAAGTTTACATTTCCAGCATCAGATTCTAAATCTAATGTAGGAATAATTGAGTTCTCAATTTTTAAGTTTCCAGCTGATACATCCACTTTCACTTTTGTGATTGTTAAATCCTTAATACCAATATTTCCAGCAGAGGCTTCCATTTGTAGTTCTTCTAAACTAGAATTTAAGGTTAAAGTTGCCTTCTTTCCAAAGGAGAAGGAAAAGAAAGTAAAGGAATGATTTTGAATTATAGTAAGCTCCTTCAACTCTTCATCATAAGATATATCATAAGTTAAAGTCTCACTTTCATAGTAAGTAAAGGTATTTTCCCCTTCTCCATAAACGATTTCGATATTTTCATCAGAGCCATCATAGGTAACCTTTTGAATTTCTCCAAAGGTTTCTTGCTTTTCCTCTAAATTAGGATCAGCAAATAAAGCTGTATACCCCTCTTTAAAATCTATTTGTGTACTAGCAACTGCAGTTGCTCCCACTCCGAGTATTGTAAGGATAATACCTGTAATTACGAATCCCTTAATTTTCATATGCAGATCTTCTCCTTCCTCCAAATAACCATCTAAATATGGATAAAATGACATGACCAATAAAGCAAACAAGCTTTAATAATAATGGTCCAACAATTAATACAACACCAATTAAAGTAACTCCTATTCCTATGCGGAATACTGCATGTGCCCAGGAAGTAGTAAATAGTGTACATCCATTCCAAATACAAACTATTCCTCCAGCAAAACAACCAATTCCAGCACCTAATATTGCCATCATTGCTGCAAAAAGGCAAGAAAATAGAACAATCCAAACTGGAAATAAGCAAATGAGCAAGACGATACCTATACCTGTTTTTGTATCTGAATTCTTTCTTTGTTCCCTTCGCTGTCTATGCTCAACCTCATGTACTCTTCTTCTGGTTTCCCGTCTAGGACGGTCCTCCTCCTCTTCATAGCGGATTTTTCTTCTATAAGAAGGGTCTACTCTTCTAGCAATATCCTCTATCTCTCCTAAATCATAGATGACATCTGCCTCAGATTGACCTGTTTTTTCTATTGTATCCTCAATCAATTCATCATAATAATCAAGAATATCATTTCGTTCATCTCGATCTAAGTGAGATAATTCATCACCTAGTCGTCTTAAAAATTCTCTTTTTCTCATTGATTATCCCTTCCTTTTAATAAACTCATAAACTCTTTCCATATCTCTCCACTCATCTAAAAATTCCTTGATTCTTTTTTCTCCTAAGCGAGTAATCTCGTAGTATTTTCTAACTCTTCCGTTAAAGTCCCTAGAAAATGTTCTCAAGTAATCCTGAGCTTCTAAGCGTCTCAAGATAGGGTAAAGTGTCGATTCAGATATTTCAATAAGCTCTGAAATATCACTAATTATTTTATAGCCGTAGGACGGTTCTTTTCTTAGACTTGCAAGAACACACACCTCTACGATTCCTTTTTTTATCTGAACATTCATCTCATCACTCCTTTATACTATGTAATGCATAGTATTAAGTCTAAAAAAATATGCAAAATTATTTTTTCACCCATAGTATACTATGTATTATATAGTATGTCAACAATTTTTTTAATAAATTTGTAAATTTATAGAAAAAAGAGGATTTTCATCCTCTTTTAGCAGTCTATAAGCCATGTTCTGTACCTAATAGAATTAGGTGGTAACTATTTATCTGCAAATTTCTTTGCCCCTAGAATAGCTTCATTTTGCCTCCT
Organism: uncultured Mollicutes bacterium; assembly: GCA_947174785.1. Classification (GTDB taxonomy): domain Bacteria; phylum Bacillota_I; class Bacilli_A; order Acholeplasmatales; family Anaeroplasmataceae; genus Pelethenecus. Next base: position 7,133 of record CAMWKG010000001.1, on the reverse strand, counting down.
AGAGCTCCCCTACCAAAATTTGGGTTTCTAGCTTGAGGGGTTTACCAACGTTTCATTTCTATATTTCTATAGAACTCGTCTCTGTGGCACGTTATGGAAATACACCATATCCATAAGGACTTAGGCTTCTTCCGCCGTCATATCTCTATGCCTTAGCTTATTTTTTGGCTAAGCACAAACACTACAATCATCTCAGATTGTGCTAGCATGGACTTTCCTAACCAATTGGCTCAGTTACCCAACTACCGTCCTCTAGTATAGCATTATTCTATTAACAAATCAAGAAAAGAAATCTACTTTTTATATGAACTTCTTTTCTTGATTTCCAAGGAGGCAATATCCTTTTACCCAATCATTATTCTTTTAGCAATAATGCCATAATCTCCTTAAATCATTTATGCTTTTGTTTTATATACTGGTCGAACATATTTCCAAAAACGTTTTGGATCATGAAAAAAGTAAAAGACTCTTTCTGGAGTTGTATCTAATGCATATCCTGATTTCGCATAGTCAAAATTCTTCATTGCAGTTTCAATTTTCTTCTCCACACTTTGACTTTCTTTTTCTAAATCAAATGGTCCATGCTCAAAAACAATATACTCTCCTTCAGAAACATCCATAAGCTGCATATTTTTAGGAATTGGACCAGTATAACTTTTTGGAAGTCGAACACCATAGCTTTCAGCCAAAGGGATTCCCCAGCTACATAATCTTCCTTCTGGAGCATTGATCCATGCCATTAACTGGCCACTAGAAGTGTTGTTTTCAGCACCATCGTTATCATCAAGCTTACCTCTTATACTATCAAGAAGACCACAGATTGTCTCACAATCCTGTCCTGGAATCTCACTTTGTTTTTGCCAAAAATCCCAATAGCCTATACTGGTATAATTTCGTATATGTAAGAATTTATGAGCAGGAATCCTTATGAAATATACCTTCACATCTAGTTTACTTTCTTCTTTTTGATTCTTTTCTCCATCCATAAGATAACAATCAAAAGGCTTTATAATTGTCCGCAAAACAACTGGAATAGGATGCTTTCTATACTCACTTGGGACTAATCCATATGCTTTTTTGAAAGCTCTAGTAAAGGCTTCAGGGGAAGAAAAGCCATATTTTAAAGCAATATCAATGATTTTAGATTCTTCATCTCTTAGCTCCTTTAAAGCAAAAGAAAGCTTTCTATAATGCAAATAATTACGAAATGACATCCCAGAAATCTCACTAAATTTTCTAGAACTATAATACTCAGAATATCCTAATTTTTTAGCCAAGTGCTTCAATGTAATGAGTTCTGAATCACCTTCTATTATACAGGCATCTATAATAGAAATGATATCTTGCACATTCTTATACCAATCCTTCAAATCTTCCATATTAAACTCCTTTTTATCTTTCTTGGCAATATTATATAAATATTTCTTCTGAATTTCTTGATTTCACTTGCTATTTAAAATATTTAATACGTCTTTGGAATTAAAAAGGTATCCTCATAATAAGGATACCTCATTTAATTTTAAAGATTATTGGTCTTGTTTCTTTTCGTTTCTTTTCTGTGCATCTCTTAAAGCATCTTTTCTAGATAAGTCAATTTGACCTTTTTCATTAACACCAATGCACTTAACGATAATCTCATCATTCAAAGATACAACATCCTCAGGCTTTTCAACTCTTTCTAAAGCTAATTTAGAGATATGACATAAGCCTTCTGCACCCTCCCATAACTCTACAAACACACCATATTTTTCAATTCTAGTAACTCTACCTGTGTAGATAGCACCTACTTCTGCTTCACGAATAGAATCTAAAATATATTGTAAACATGCCTTGGCAGTGTCCATATTTTCATGCATTACATATAATCTACCATCTTGTTCTAAATCAATCTTAACATTATCAAAACGCTCGATTGTTGCGTTAATAGTCTTACCACCAGCACCGATAACATCCTTAATCTTATCAGGATTTATCTTAGCAGTAACTACCTTAGGAGCGTACTGGCTTAATTCAGGACGTACCTCAGAAATTGTTGTAGCCATATGATCTAGGATTTCTAAACGACCTTGTTTAGCCTGATATAATGCCTCTCTTAGGATTTCATAAGTAATACCTTTAATTTTGATATCCATTTGAAGAGCTGTAATACCCTCACGAGTACCAGCAACCTTAAAGTCCATATCGCCTAAATGGTCTTCTAAACCTTGAATATCCGTTAAGATGGTATAGTCATCCCCATAAGTAATTAATCCCATAGCAATACCTGCAACAGGAGCCTTAATAGGTACACCTGCAGCCATTAAAGCTAGAGTTCCTGAACAGATAGTAGCCTGTGAGGAAGAACCATTTGATTCTAAAATTTCAGATACTACACGAATTGTGTATGGGAACTCATCTTCACTTGGAATAACATAGGATAAAGCACGCTCACCTAAGGCACCATGACCAATTTCACGACGTCCTGGAGCACCGTAACGTCCTGTTTCACCTACTGAAAATTGAGGGAAGTTATAGTGTAGCATGAATCTCTTATTAGATTCTTCTCCTAATCCATCAATTATCTGGCTATCCACTAAAGAACCTAAAGTAACAGTACCTAAGCTCTGAGTTTGTCCACGAGTAAATAATGCAGAACCATGAACACGTGGTAATACATCAATTCTACTAGAAAGCGGACGAATTTCATCTACCTTACGACCATCAGGACGTACCTTATCTACAGAAATCAAACGACGTACCTCAGTATGTAAAATATCATCTAAAGTGTATTGTACATGGCGTAGGTATTGTTGTTTTTCTTCAGTATCAATGACCTTGATTCCTTCAATTTCTTTGATAAATACTTTTTCATCGAAGTGTGCTAAAGTTTCTTCATTAATTGCATCAATTGCTGCATAACGCTCAAGCTTATCCTCAATGCGAATAGCTTCTTCTAGACGCTTTTCTGCATAAGCCTTAACCTCAGCCATAATCTCCTTATTGACTTCAAATAGCTCTACTTCTACCTTTTCCTTACCACAAGCTGCAACGATTTCACGCTCAAAATCACATAGCTTTTGGATTTCAGCATGGCCAAACTTTAAAGCCTCCCACATATCATCCTCACTTACAAAGCGAGCACCAGCCTCAACCATATTGATTGCGGTATGTGTACCTGCTACAGTTAGATTAATATCTGATTTTTCAAGCTCATCAGGAGTTGGGTTAATGATTAGCTTTCCATCAACCTTACCTACTACAACACCGGCAATAGGTCCTTCAAATGGAATATCTGAAATCATTAATGCAATGGAGGATCCTAGCATTGCAGCCATAGCGGTTGTGCAATCTGGATCACTAGATAATACTGTGTTTACAACCTGTACCTCATTTCTAAACCCCTCAGCAAATAAAGGTCGAATAGGACGGTCAATTAAACGTGAAACTAATGTTTCATGCTCAGAAGGTCTACCTTCTCTTCTTAAAAATCCACCTGGAATCTTTCCAGCTGCATATAATTTTTCTTGGTATAATACCATTAATGGGAAAAAGTCTGCGGTTGATGCTACATTATTAGAACAAACTGCTGATAAAACCGTACTTCCTCCATAGGTTACCATACAAGCACCATTTGCCTGTTTTGCAACCTCTCCGATTTCAACTACAAGAGGACGTCCCGCCCAATTGTATTCGAAGCGTTTTACTTCACTCATTTTAATTTCTCCTTAAAATTCATTCTTTTTTATTCATAACAGATTTATTATATCATAAAAAGTTCTAAAATAAACAAAAAATGTGTAAAAATTAGTTACTCCATCTTATATTTTTAGAATAAACGCTAAATCCAAAAGAAAAAGGTACTATAAAGTACCCATTAACGACGTAAGCCAAGCTTCTTAATTAGCTCTTCATATGCTTTTAAGTCTTTTTTCTTTAAATAGTCTAATAAAGCTCTTCTTTGACCAATCTTACACATTAAACCACGTTTAGAATGAAAATCATGGATATGCTTTTCAAAATGTACGTTTAAAAGATTGATTTCTTCAGTTAAGATTGCAATTTGTACAGCTGTAGAACCAGTGTCTTGTGCATTCTTACCATAAGCTTTTACTAATTCTGCTTTTCTTTCCTTAGTTAACATAAGTATTTTCCTCCTTTTTAAATTTACGCGAATATCCTAGTATAGGAATGAGGAATTCCATATACAAAGAAATCGACCTTTATAATTATATCATATTTTTTTTGATATTCAAGATAATTTTTTTAATTTAGATAAAACTGAAAATCAATGGCTTAAAATATAATGTACCGTTAATCGTATATTCTATCTCTACAAAACTATCCAATCTACCCTCATATTTAAACATTTCTGCTAGCCATTTAGAAACATCAAACTCTGGAATATAGGCATTTCCTAAAGTCTCATCATAATTAGACCATATTAAATTTGTCTGTAAAGTCTCAGTACTCATTATTTCTTCTACATGATAATGGAATCTTGCTGTAATATGAAGCTCTTCAGTAAATTCTCCATTAATATATAGGACACAGCCATTTTGTAGATCTAGATATGTCTTATTTTCATCAAAAACAGGGATATCAAACTCAGGAACCTCATAGGATAAACCTGTAAAATACATATAAGAAATATTGGAATTCTTAGAATCCTGAACCTTATGATAGAAATAAGCTGTACCAGGAGCAGATTGATTTAAACAGAATCCACTATACTTATCATTATAATATCCATTAACCAAGAATTTCAAATTATCTAAGCTATAAAAGATGAAGCTAGACTCAAGACCAGTCATATTTATGGTAAGATCACAATGTGTTCTTTCTTCAATTGAGCCTGTTACATCACCTGTAGCTTCTGCTGTAATTGTAGTAAACTCTACTTCATCTACTATTTCTTGTTCACCATTACCATCATTAATATCATATTTAATATTTATAATAAATTTATAAGGTGTATTTGGAGTTAAATTATCGAATAAGTACCAATGACTAGTATATCTTGCGTTATCTATCGTTTGGTCTGGTGAGGCAGAAGTTAAATCCTTTAATGTGTGAGTTACACTTATAATAGATGCAGAATTTCTAAGTTCCACCATATAATATACACTTTCTGAACCAACTCTAAAGCTCCAATAATAGTTAGGTTTTACTTTAACAACTCGTAGTATATAATTTGCATGAACACTAAGATTAGAAGAAACACTTGTGTACTCTCTATCAAAGCTTGTAAAGTCGTAAGTTTGAGATTGCCATACTATAGAACTATCCAATTCAGGTGCTGTTGCAGATTCACCTGGTTGAACCTCTTCAACCTTTTTTAAAACATCCTTAAAGCCGTAGAAAGCTACTGTATAAGCCCCATTTGGATTTTCATTTAAGGCCAAAACAACCTCAGCATCTACATCCTTTGTAATAAGAGATAAATCCTCATAGCATCCAACAATATAATAATCTTCTAATTCGTTTGGTAAAATGAATGTACAGAAGCGTTCATTTGTATAATGATGGTCTGTATCCACAAACCAAGTATAAAGTGTTGTAGCATTGTAGCGCATTCTAACACGATAATTTACAGATCCACGTGTCAAATACCAATATCCTACAAATCTAATTTTATATGTGTAGGTTGTCTCTCTTGCAGACATTAATGCCATAGCATAATGATAGTATGGACGAACTAAATAAGAGGAGTTATTCTCTAAGCCTGTAATATAAAGACTTCCTTCTAATTCTTCTGTATATGGGATATCCTCCATCAGTTCTTCAGAACTATTTAATACCTCAAAGCCAGCCAAAGTATAGCCTGCTGGAACATTATTTTCAAATTCACTTAAACTGATAGATATGGAGTTTGCAGAGATATTTTCCTCTGTTTTTTCTTGTTCTATTTGCTCAAAATATTCAAAAGATGATGTGGTAAATGGGATTGGAGTAATCTCAAAGGTTGCTTCTTCTTCATTCAAAGTAGTGCTATAAGAACCACTTATGCTGTAGAATTTAGAAGAATCTAAATCAGTTAATTTGTTTTCTAATTGATTAAGATTCCTACTATTGCCATCTTCATCTGTTAATATTAAATTTATACTAGAAGCTGTTCCTTTTACTGGAATATCAACAATAGCTTCCGTTGTAGATAAAATCGTAATGTTAGGTAAAATTGTCTCTACTTTTTTATTTTTATAAGATACAGTATATCTTGTTTTATTGTTCAAACAAGTGATTTTTCCGTGGTATGAAACCTCAACTTCATAAGAGCCATTCTCTTCAAAATTTAAAACTTTATTATTATTAAAATAAAGACTAATTGTATAATCGCTAGCATTTAATTTATCCTTATTTTGAGAATCAACAACACCATATACGATTAATCCAGTTGTATTCAATTCTTCATTTTCAAAGGTTGTTTTGACAGAAGCTGTATCTAATTCTAGACGTGTATAGATTTTTTCTTCTGCTGAGCCTTGGGAAACAGAGATAGTATAGCTAGTATCAAAAGTTTGATTTAAAGTATCTACATAAACCTTCACCACATAAGTACCAGGCAAGGTAATATCGGAAACACTTTCTCCATTTAAATATAGCTCAATTCGATAATGAGATATAGTCTCTTCATTTCCATTAGCATATTTTCCCTTAATTATAATATTGGATGTATCTAATCTTTCATCTGTTTCATAAACAAGCTTTGCAGAGGAAATATCTACAGAAATGCTTTCTAACGTGTTTTCCACAATACGTATAACGTAGCTTGTAGAAAAGCTTTTGTAGGAAACCTCAACTCTTGAAGTACCAATTTTGCTTGAGCTTGATGAAAAAGTAGCTTCTTCTGTTACATCCTTCTTACTGTTATCCTTATATACAGCATAAATAACAACATTCTGAGGGACATATTCAATGTCTACATAACCAACCTCTTTTTCATCAACAACTGCTTCTATTTTTATAATCTCATTTGTATCAACAACATCTACAGGTGGTTTTTCATCTGGTTCTTTAGTAGTACAGCCTACCAAAACAGAAAATAATATTATGCATAATACTACTAATAGACTTTTCATCATATTCTTTTTCATATGTGTCATTTCCTCTCTTATTTTTCTATTATTCGAAAAAATTCTATAATAATATCATAATAT